>NZ_JAQFWP010000021.1 GCF_027706745.1 Nocardiopsis suaedae
CCAAGAAGGAGGCTCTGGAGGCGGCCGGCGTGAAGGTCGGCAAGACCCCCAGCGAGACGGCCAAGCTCGCGCGCGACCTCTTCTAGCATCCGCCGCGCCTTCGTGCGCATGCGCCGCCCCGCCCCGGGACCCCGGGGCGGGGCGCGCTCGTTCCGGGCGCCTTCTGCTGGCAGCATGGCGGGGTGAGCGCGCCCAAGGAACCCTCCGACCGACGCGGGACCGACCACCGCCCGCTGTACACCGCGGGCGGGCTGGCCGCCGCCTGGGCGGCCGGCGTCGGCCTGGCCGTCCTGCTGACCCTCACCCTCGCCGGCTGGGTGGCCGCCCCGCACGACGCCTTCGGCGAGGAGATCGCCGACGTCGTGCGCACCGCCGTGCAAGCGTGGCTGGTGGCCCACCTGGTCGGCTTCGGCATCCCCGGCGGCGAGGTGATGATGCTGCCGCTGGGCCTGGTGGTGCTCCCCGGCGCGCTGCTGTACCGGGCCGGGCGCTGGCTGGCGCGCAGCAGCGAGCTGCCCCGGCTGCGCCACATGTTCCGCGCCGCCGTGGCCCTGGCCGGGCCGTACGCGGCCGTGTCGGGCACGCTCGCGCTGGTGGCCCAGACCGAGGCGATCCGCCCCAGCGTGCTGCAGGCGCTGGTGGCCGGGTTCTCGCTGGCGTTCGTCGCCGGGGGGCTGGGCGTGCTCCGCCAGCAGCTCCACGACAAGGGCATCCCGCTGCGCCGGATGCTGGAGCTGATGCCCGACCGCCCGCGCTCGCTGCTGGCCGGGACATCCGGCGCCACCGCGGTGCTGCTGGCCGCCGGGACGGTGCTGTTCGCCTGCGGGCTGGCGTTCGGGTTCGGCGACGCCGCGGGCATCACCCGCGAGCTGGCGCCGGGCGCGGTCGGCGGCACCCTGCTCTTCCTGGCCCAGCTCGCCTACCTGCCCAACGCGGTGGTGTTCGGCACCGCCTACGCGGTGGGGCCGGGCTTCGCGGTGGGGACCGGCACCATGGTCGCCCCCACCGGGGTGGCGGTCGGGCCGCTCCCGGCGTTCCCGATGCTGGCGGCGCTGCCGGACAACGGCGCGGCCCCGGTGGCGTCCCTGGCGGCATTGGCCGCCCCGTTCGCCGCCGGTGCGCTGGGCGGGGTGCTCACCCAGCGCAGCGCCCCCACCGTGGTGGGGGAGGCGGCTCCGCTGTGGGGGTTCGTCTGCGGGGTCGCGACCGGCCTGGTGTTCACCGCGCTGTCGCTGATGGCCGGCGGGCCGATCGGGGCCGAGCGACTGGCCGACGTGGGGCCGTCGGCGTGGCAGGTCGGGCTGATCACCGCTTTGGAGGTGGGCCTGGCGGCGGCGATCGCGGCCTGGCTGGCCAACTGGCGGCACTTCCGCAGGCGCGCCGCCGAGCGGGCGCAGGAGGCCGCACCCGAGGAGGACGGGCCCGAAGAGGCCGAGCCGGTGGAGGCCGTGCCCGCACAGGCCGTGCCCGCGGAGCCCGAGCCCGCGCAGGCCGAGCCCGCGCAGGCCGAGGAGCCGGACGGGGACGGCGGGAAGGCCGGGCGCCGACGGTTCCGGATGCCCCGGCTGCCGCGGCTCCGCAAGAGGCGCGGCGCGCCCGAGCCCGACGAGGACGACCCCGGCGAGCTGTTCGGCATCACCTACGAGGCCGGACCGGACGAGGCCCCGGTCGAGGAGTCCAGCCGCTAGCGGTCCCTAGGCGGAGCCGCCGAGGGAGGGCACGTCCTCCTTGGGGATGCCCGCGCGCTCGGACACCGCCGCCTTCCAGGCGTCGTCGCACTGCTCCTGCGTGCTGACGGTCAGCGCCCGGGCCGAGCACTCCTGGTAGGCGGTGTACTCGTCCCAGAAGACGATGTACCCGGCGATGGCCGCCACCGAGAACACCACGCCGATCCAGCCCAGCACCATGCTCAGCACCGCGCCCGGGGCGTGGCCGCTGTTCGCGCGGGCCGCCCGGCGGGCCTTGCGCCCCTGGTGGATGCCGAGCAGCGACAGGAGCACGCCGAACGGGGGCAGCATCAGCCCCGCGGCGGACAGGAAGACCCCCCACAGGCCGCCCTTCTCCACGGTGGGCGGCTGCCCGTCGGCGTGCGGCTGCGGGGACTGCTCGGTCAACGCGGGTCCTTTCCTCGGTCGGGCGGCTCGGGGGAGGCGCCGGTACAGACGCTACCGGAGGACCGGCGCGCTCACGGCCCCGGTCCCTCCGCGTCCGGGCTGGGAGGATAGGGTTGGGCCGCGAGCGGGAGCGCGGTGCCCTCCCGTCCGTTCCGCCCTCTTCCCACCAGTGCCCGGATGCTGCGCGTTCCCAACGCGACCCCGGGCAGGGGCGGACCCGCGATCCCCTGAGGAGGAACCACACTGTCGGCGCGAGTAGTCGTCCTCATCTCCGGGACGGGGAGCAACATGGCCGCGCTCCTCGAAGCGGCGGAGGACCCCGAGTACGGGGCCGCGGTCGTCGCGGTCGGATCGGACAGAGAGAACGCGGCGGGGCTGGAGCTGGCCGAAAAGGCCGGGGTGCCGGTGTTCGCCGAACCCTTCCGGGGCCGCGGGGAGCGCGCCGCCTGGAACGCGGACCTGGCCGCGCGCATCGCCTCCTACCACCCCGACCTGGTGGTCTCGGCCGGGTTCATGCGCATCCTGGGCCGTGAGGTGATCGACGTGGCCCCGGTGGTCAACCTGCACCCCGCGCTGCTGCCGTCGTTCCCGGGCGCGCACGCGGTGCGCGACGCCCTCGCCCACGGCGTGCGGGTCACCGGCTCCACGGTGCACTTCGTCGACGAGGGGGTGGACACCGGGCCGATCATCGACCAGGTGGCGGTGCGGGTCGAGCCCGGCGACGACGAGGCGTCGCTGCACGCGCGGATCAAGGCGGTGGAGTCCCGGCTGCTGGTGGAGACGGTGGGCCGGCTGGCCCGGGAGGGGTGGCGCCTGGAGGGGCGGCACGTGCGGCCCGGTGCGGCCGGCAACGAACGAGCGGAGGAGAACCGGTGACGCGGCAGGCCATTCGGCGCGCGCTGATCAGCGTTTACGACAAGACGGGGCTGGAGGAGCTGGGCGTGGGCCTGGCCGGGGCCGGGGTGGAGATCGTCTCCACCGGGTCGACGGCGGCCCGCCTGGCCGCGGCCGGGGTGCCGGTGGTGCCGGTGGAGGAGGTGACCGGCTTCCCCGAGTGCCTGGACGGGCGGGTCAAGACGCTCCACCCGAAGGTGCACGCCGGGCTGCTGGCCGACCGGCGCCGCCCCGAGCACCGGGCCTCCCTGGAGGAGATGGGGGTGGCCCCCTTCGACCTGGTGGTGGTCAACCTCTACCCGTTCTCCGAGACGGTCGCCTCGGGCGCCTCCCAGGAGGAGTGCATCGAGAAGATCGACATCGGCGGCCCGTCGATGGTGCGGGCGGCCGCCAAGAACCACGCGAGCGTGGCCGTGGTGGTCGACCCGGCCCGCTATGACGAGGTGCTGGAGGCGGTGCGCGCCGACGGCTTCGAGGAGGCCGCCCGCAGGCGGCTGGCGGCCCAGGCCTTCGCCCACACCGCCGCCTACGACGCGGCGGTGGCCGGCTGGTTCGCCGAGGACTACGCCCCCGACGGCACGGCCGAGGCGACCGGCTGGCCGGACTTCCACGCGGTGGCCTACGAGCGTGCGGCCACCCTGCGCTACGGCGAGAACCCGCACCAGCGGGCGGCGCTGTACGTCACCGGCGACCCGGCGGGGCCGGGGCTGGCCGGGGCCGGGCAGCTGCACGGCAAGGAGATGTCCTACAACAACTACGTCGACGCCGACGCGGCGCTGCGGGCCGCCTACGACTTCGACGAGCCGTGCACGGCGATCATCAAGCACGCCAACCCGTGCGGCATCGCGCTGGGCGCCGACATCGCCGAGGCGCACCTGAAGGCGCACGCCTGCGACCCGCTGTCGGCCTTCGGCGGGGTGGTGGCGGTCAACCGCCCGGTCACCGCCCGCATGGCCGAGCAGCTCGCCGACATCTTCACCGAGGTGGTGGCCGCCCCCGCGTTCGAGGAGGGGGCGCTGGAACTGCTCACCCGCAAGAAGAACGTGCGCCTGCTGACGGTGGCGGCCCCGGACCGCGCCGCCCGGCCCGAGGCGCGGCAGATCAGCGGCGGGCTGCTGCTGCAGTCGGCGGACGCGCTGGACGCCCCGGGTGACACCCCCGACGGGTGGGAGCTGCGCACCGGCGCCCCCGCCGACGCGGCGACCCTGGCCGACCTGGCCTTCGCCTGGCGGGCGGTGCGCGCGGTCAAGTCCAACGCGATCCTGCTGGCCGCCGACCGGGCCACGGTCGGCGTCGGGATGGGCCAGGTGAACCGGGTGGACTCGGTGCGGCTGGCGGTGTCCCGTGCGGGGGAGGACCGGGTGGGCGGCTCCGTGGCCGCCAGCGACGCCTTCTTCCCGTTCCCCGACGGTCTCGAGGCGCTGGCCGAGGCCGGCGTGCGGGCCGTCGTCCAGCCGGGCGGCTCGGTGCGCGACGACGAGGTCGCGGCCGCCGCCGAACGGCACGGCGTGACGATGTACTTCACCGGCACGCGGCACTTCTTCCACTGAGAAACCCCCCGAGGGGGAACGGAGGCGACGCCATGAGCGCACAGGTGCTGGACGGAAAGGCCACCGCCGCGAAGATCCGGGCGGAACTGGCCGGGCGGGTGGCCGCCCTCAAGGAGAAGGGGGTGCATCCGGGGCTGGGCACGGTCCTGGTCGGGGACGACCCGGGCAGCACCTCCTACGTGGCGGGCAAGCACCGCGACTGCGCGGAGGTGGGCATCGCGAGCATCCGCCGCGACCTGCCCGCCACCGCCTCCCAGGCCGAGGTGGAGGCGGCGGTGGCCGAGCTCAACGCCGACCCGGCGTGCACCGGCTACATCGTGCAGCTCCCCCTGCCCAAGGGGCTGGACGAGAACCGGGTGCTCGGCCTCATCGATCCGGTCAAGGACGCCGACGGGCTGCAGCCGGCGAATCTGGGCCGCCTGGTGCTGATGGAGCCGGCCCCGCTGCCGTGCACCCCGCGCGGCATCATCGACCTGCTCACCCGGTACGGGGTGGAGCTGGACGGCGCCGAGGTCGTGGTCGTGGGGCGCGGGGTGACCGTGGGCCGCCCGCTGGGGCTGCTGCTGACCCGGCGCTCGGAGAACGCGACGGTGACGCTGTGCCACACCGGGACGCGGGACCTGGCCGCGCACACCCGCCGCGCCGACGTGGTGGTGGCCGCGGCGGGGAAGCCGGGGCTGGTCACCGGCGACATGGTCAAGCCGGGGGCGGCCGTGCTGGACGTGGGCGTCAGCCGCACCGACCAGGGGATCGCCGGGGACGTGGCCCCGGACGTGTGGGACACGGCCGGGCACGTCTCCCCGAACCCGGGCGGCGTGGGCCCGATGACCCGGGCGATGCTGCTGGTCAACGTGGTCGAGGCGGCGGAGCGCGCGGCCGGTCTCGTCTAGGCTCCGCGTGCGCGCCCGCCGTCGTCCCCGCGGGGGCGGCGGCGGGCGCCCCTCATCCCGCCTTGCGTTCGCGGTCGCCCGCGGGCATGGGGCGCACCAGGCCCAGGGCGACCACTTCGTTGGCCAGCCGGGTGCGGCGGTTGGGCCCTTCGGGGATGCGGAACTTCTGGTAGAGGCGGAGCAGGTGCTGTTTGACCGCGGCCTCGGTGACCACCAGGTCCTCGGCGATCTCGCGGGCGGTCGCGGGGGAGACGAACGCCTCGTCGGACAGGGCCGGGCGGCACAGGGAGGTCAGGACGTCCAGCTCCCGCCGGGTGAGCTCGGGCGCCGCTCCGCGGCGCAGCTCGACGTCGGGGTGCAGGTCCTCGCGGGGCAGCCCGCCGATCTTGCAGCGGGCCGACCCGAAGCTGACGACGTCGCCCTCCTCCAGGACGCGCCGGGCGATGGGGCGGCCGTTGACCCGGGTGCCGTTGCGCGACAGGCCGAGGTCGACGACGTAGACGTAGGGGCCGCGGCGCACCAGTTCGGCGTGCAGTTGGGAGACGCTGGGGTCGGAGAGGCGGATGTCGGCGCCCTCACCGCGGCCGACGGTGGTCACCTCGGCGGTGACGCGGCAGACGTCCCCGGTCTCCTCGACCCTGATGTAGGGCCCGTCCACGGTTCTTCCTCCCGTTGTGGGGCGTGGCCGTTGGGACGGTGCGCGGTTGACGTGCTGAGTGGGGTTCATGGGGGGCTGTCCTCGCTCACCGTGGCACTCGTCTCCTGGTTGGTTACCCGGGGCCTGTCGGTTCTACGCGCTTACTCCCCCGTTAGACACCTATCGCGGGAGGTTTACGCCCTTCATCGGAGATCGGGACGATGGGGCGCGGGGGCGCCCCGGGCCCGATACGGTGCGGCGTGGGACGTCGGCGTGGGGGGACTCACTAGACTGGTTCCGCGGTGGCCAGTCGCGATGAGTGATCATTGACGGTTCGCTCGCCCGTGGCCCCACGTCTCCTCCGGGTTTCGGTCATGCCGCCGCGGCCGGTGGCCGGAGTGCGCCATTCGGGGCGCCGTCCCGTGCCTGCGATCGGTGCGTTGGAGCGTGAGGTAATCGGTGAGCCTGGATTCGGTGGAGGCAGCGGTCGCAGCCGAGGAGCAGGAGCAGGGTCCGCCCGAGCCCGGTGACCGGCAGGCGCCGGAGGCGCCCGGCTGGCTCGCCCAGGTCCCCTACTTCCTGGTGCTCGCCACCATGGCGGCGGGCATCGTGGTGGTGGCGGCGGCCTATTTCAAGCGCGGGCCCGCGATCATCGCCGGGGCGCTGATGCTGGCGGCGCTGCTGCGCTACGTGCTCCCCGAGGACCGCGTCGGCATGCTGGCCGTGCGCGGGCGCTGGTTCGACATCGCGACCGCCCTCGGGCTGGCCGGGGCGCTGGTGGTGCTGGCGTGGGTGGCGCCCGCCCTGGGCACGTGAGCGTCTAATAAGCTTGATATCGAGATATCGCGTACAGTTCGGCCGGGCCGCCTGCCACCGCGACGCCCTTGGGACGCGCGACGGCCAGCCGACACGAAGGGACAGCCACACAGCCATGGCCAAGATCAAGGTTGAGAACCCCGTAGTAGAGCTCGACGGCGACGAGATGACCCGGATCATCTGGTCCTTCATCAAGGACCGCCTGATCCTGCCCTACCTGGACGTCGACCTGAAGTACTACGACCTGGGCATCGAGGAGCGCGACCGCACCGACGACCAGGTCACCGTCGACGCGGCCAACGCCATCAAGCAGCACGGCGTCGGCGTCAAGTGCGCCACCATCACCCCCGACGAGGCCCGGGTCGAGGAGTTCGACCTGAAGAGGATGTGGCGCTCGCCCAACGGCACGATCCGCAACATCCTGGGCGGCGTCGTCTTCCGTGAGCCGATCATCTGCCAGAACGTGCCGCGCCTGGTCCCCGGGTGGACCCAGCCGATCATCATCGGCCGCCACGCCCACGGCGACCAGTACAAGGCCAGCGACTTCAAGGTCCCCGGCCCCGGCACGGTGACCATCACCTACACGCCCGACGAGGGCGGCGAGCCCATGGAGATGGAGGTCGCGCGCTTCCCCGAGGGCGGCGGCGTGGCCATGGGCATGTACAACTACCGCAAGTCCATCGAGGACTTCGCGCGCGCCAGCCTCAACTACGGCCTGGACCGCGGCTACCCGGTGTACATGTCCACCAAGAACACGATCCTCAAGGCCTACGACGGCATGTTCAAGGACGTGTTCCAGGAGATCTACGACACCGAGTTCAAGCAGAAGTTCGAGGCCGCCGGCCTGACCTACGAGCACCGGCTGATCGACGACATGGTCGCCGCCGCGCTCAAGTGGGAGGGCGGCTACGTCTGGGCCTGCAAGAACTACGACGGCGACGTGCAGTCCGACACGGTCGCCCAGGGCTTCGGGTCGCTGGGCCTGATGACCTCGGTGCTGCGCACCGCGGACGGCCGGACCGTGGAGGCCGAGGCCGCGCACGGCACGGTCACCCGCCACTTCCGCCAGCACCAGCAGGGCAAGCCGACCTCCACCAACCCGATCGCGTCCATCTTCGCCTGGACGCGCGGCCTGGAGCACCGCGGCAAGCTGGACTCCACCCCGAAGGTCACCGAGTTCGCCAACACGCTGGAGCGCGTGGTCATCGACACCGTCGAGGGCGGGCAGATGACCAAGGACCTGGCGCTGCTGGTCGGCGGCGACCAGGAGTGGCTGACCACCGAGCAGTTCCTCGCCGCGCTCGACGAGAACCTGCAGAAGCGCCTGGCCTGAGGCCGCGCCGGGGGCGGCCCCGCCGGGGGACCGGCGGGGCCGCTTTCGCGTTCGGCCTGCGCGGGCGCGGGTGCGCTGCGAGGATGGATCCGCGGGTTCCCGTTCCGGGTGCGGCGAAGGCCACAGCCGCACCGTTCGCGTAGTTTGCGAGCATTGCGTAGAGTTGTACCTGTTCGGAGCGGCCGGAACCGGCCGGACCCGGACACCGCAGGCCGACGTGCCGGCCGTGCGCCCGCTGGGGGGTAGGCGCGCGCGGTGCGGAACGTCACCAGAAGGGCCCACCGCCTCCGGGCGGTGGGCCCTTCGCCTGTGCGGGGCGGGCCCGGTAGCGGGCCCGGTAGCGGGCTCAGTCCCGCAGCACGTCCTCGGGGATCTCCTCCCCCTGGCGCATCGCCTCGAACATCGTCTCCGAGGCGGCCTCGTCCCACAGCACCACGCTGCCGACGTCGAGCGTGGGCGTCGACCCCACCGGCACCGACGTGGTCGTGGGGTCCTCGCGCATCGCCATCGCCATGCCGCCCAGGTCCATCAGCGAGTCGTCCTCGTCCACCTCGAAGGTCTCGGTGCCCTCCCGCACCATCGGGACCGAGCGGAAGGGGTTGGCCAGCGTGGAGGTGTCCGTGCCCTTGGAGACCAGGGCGCTGAAGAACTCCCGCTGGCGCTGGATGCGGTCCAGGTCGGCGCGGGCCGAGGCGCGGGTGCGCACGTACCCCAGGGCGGTGGCGCCGTCCATCTCCTGGCACCCGGCCTCGATGTCCAGCCCGGCCTTGGGGTCCTCCATGGGCTCCTCGGGGCACATCTCCACCCCGCCGACCGCGTCCACGATGTCGACGAACCCGCCGAGGCCGATCTCCACGTAGTGGTCGATCCGCACCCCGGAGGCCTGCTCGAAGGTCTGGATCAGGGTGCTCGGCCCGCCGCCCAGGTCCTCGGAGAAGGCCGCGTTGATCTTGTTCTGGCCGATGCCGGGGATCTCCACGTAGGAGTCGCGCGGGACGCTGATGATGGAGGGGCGCCCGTCCTCGGGCACGTACACCACCATGATCGTGTCGGTGCGCTTGCCCTCCGCGCGGCCGGTGCGCAGGTCCTGCAGCTCGTCCTCGCTGAGGTCCTTGCGGCTGTCGGAGCCGACCACCATGTAGGTGGTGCCCGGCTGCTCCTCGGGGCGCCCGTCGGCGGCCGGCATCGCGTCGACCCGCACCAGGCGGCCGTTGGCCCACATGTAGAACCCGACGGCGAACACCAGCGGCGCCAGGACCAGCAGGGCCAGCACCGCGCCGGCGATCCTCAGGCCGCGCCGGCGGCGCCGCTCACGCGACTGCCGCTTCCTGCGGGCGGTGCCGGTTCCGTCGTAGACCCGGCCCGGGGGCAGGTCCTTGCGCTTGCGCCCCCCGCCGTCCCCGCGCGCGGGGGGCATGCGGCGGGTGGACCCGGCCGAGCCCGAGGAGGACCGCCGCTCCGGGCGGTACATCTTCTCGATCTCGTCGTACCCGCCGGAGTCGGAGCGCCGGAAGACCCCGGTGCGCTGCGAGTCGTCGTCTCGGCCGTGGACCATCGTTCAGTTCGCCCGTTCCCGTCGTTCGCCTCTCGCCTGTACCGACGCGGCCGATCGTATTCCGGTTCGGCCCCGGCACCCCGGTATGACGGATCTCACCCTCGGTCCGTGTCAACCGCCCGTATCAGGCGGCCGTGCTCAGCCGCAGTTGGTGCGGGCCTTTCCGGCGGCCTGGCCGCCGATGATCCCGCTCCAGGTCACGCACGTGCCCTTGGCGTCCAGGCGCACCGGCCCGGCGTACTCGGTGAAGTCGCCGCTGTCCAGCACCGCCGCCCCGGGGTCCGAGGCCGGCGCGAGCTGCACGTCCATCGGCCGGGCCGCGCCTTTGGAGGCACGGACGGTCACCGCGCAGTTCTTGCCGGAGGAGCCGTTGTAGGTCAGGAAGACGGTCCCCGCGCCGCCCGGCAGGTCGGCGGAGTTGACGACCTTGTAGCCCGAGCCGCAGGCGCCGTTGTAGCCCGCGGCCGAGGCGGGCGCGGCCGTGGTGAGCACGCCGCCCGCGGTGAGCAGGGCGAGTGCCGCGAGCGCGGTGGGCGCGGGCCTGGGGGCGGGCATGGGTTCCCTCCGTCTCGTAGGGCCCTCTCGCGGGGCCGTCTGTGCGGCCGGTCAGTCCGACCGGCGGGCGCCCGCGGCCGGGAGGGCGGTGCGGATCCGGGGGCGGATCCGGGGGAAGCGCTCCTCCAGTGCGGCGCGGACGGCCTCGGCGACCGCCCCGGCGCGCTCGGCGGGCACGAGTGCCACCGCGCAGGCGCCGGAGCCGCCGGTCATCCGGGCGCCTCGCGCGCCAGAGCCTACGGCCCGCTCCACCGCCAGGTCCAGTTCGGGGGTGGACATCCCGAAATGGTCGCGGACGGACAAGTGGGAGGCGGTCAGCACCGCGCCGATGTCGCCGAGCGCCCCGGCGCGCATCAGGCCCGTGACGGCGCTGAGCCGGTTGTCCTCGGTGACGGTGTGCCGTACGCGGCTGCGCAGCACCGGGTCGCGCAGCCGCCGCAGGGCCCCTGCCAGGTCCTCGACCTCGCGCAGGGAGGACACGCCGAGCCGGGCCGCGGCGCGTGCGCACTCGGCCCGGCGGCGGGACGAGGGCGCCGGGGGGATGGAGCGGGTGTCGGCGATGAGGAGCCGCAGCCCGGCGGCCGCGAGGCCGAAGGGGAAGGCGCGGGTGCGCCCGGTGCGCCGGTCGACGCGCAGGGCCGTGCCCTCGGTGAAGGGCAGGGCGGTGTCCGTGGTGCCCAGGACGGGGCGCAGGGCCTCCTCCAGGGCCTCCTGCCCGCCCAGGGCGGCCGGGGCGGGCAGGTCGGTGTCGATGAGGACGCGGGCGCCGGCGGCCGCGTCGTTGAGGGGCGCGGGCAGCGGCAGCGGCGTGTCCGGGTCGCGGGCGTGGCGCAGCTCCACGGTGCCGTCCCCGGCGGGCGCCCATGCCGCGTGCACGCCCCAGGGGAGGGCGGCGAGGAGCACGGGGGAGTCCTCCCCTCCCGGCTCGCCCATGAGGGCGACGCGGCCGGGGGCGAAGCGCACGCCCTCGGGCGCGGTTCCGTAGAGGTCGGCGAAGGCGGCCGTGAGAGCGCCGGTGCCGACGCTGTCGGCCACCGGCCACTCGGGGACCCGTGCCGTGTGGTCCCGGCCACTCAGGAGGCGTCTGAAGAGCTTCACAATGGTCTTCATTGTGCCGCGCGCGTGGTCCGCTTCCGCGCCTCGCGCCGCTGCGGCTACGCTCGGTCCACCACTGTGGACGTTCCGGGAGGTGAGGCGGCGATCGTGGAGGAGACGGGCACCGCCCGCGGCGCGGTCGGGAGGGCCAAGGACGAGGCGCGGCACCTGAAGCAGCGCGGCATGGACGCCTATTGGGGGCTGCGCCGTCGGCACCCGTGGTTCGACCACATCGTGCGGGCCGCCGAGCGCTACTCCGATCAGGACGGGAGCCGCCTGGCGGCCTCGGTCACCTACTTCGCCTTCCTGTCCTTCTTCCCGCTGATCGCCCTCGCCTTCGCCGTCGTCGGGTACGTCGCCGAGTTCAGCCCCGACGCCCGCGACTACCTCGACACCGCCGTCAACGACCTGCTGCCCGGCCTGGCCGCGGAGCTGCCCATCGACGAGATCGCGCAGGCCCGCACCGGCGCCTCCGTCGTCGGCCTGCTGGGCCTGCTGTACGCCGGGCTGGGCGCCGTCGGGCAGCTGCGCGCCGCCCTGCACCGCATCTGGCTGAAGAACCCCTCCGAGGGCCCCAACGTCGTCCTGGCCAAACTCCAGGACACGGCGGTGATGGCGGTGCTGGGCACCGCCCTGCTGGCCTCGGTGGCGCTCACCAGCGTCTCCCAGGCGGCCACCCGCTGGGCGCTGGCCTGGGTGGAGCTGGACGGGTCGGTGGCCGCGGTGGCCGCCACCCGCCTGCTGGCGGTGGCCATCGCCGTCGCGGCCGACACCCTCATCTTCCTGGTGGTCTTCTCCCGGCTGTCCGGCACCCGCCGCCCCTGGCGGATGCTGTGGCGCGGGGCGCTGCTGGCCGCCGCCGCGTTCGAGGTGCTCAAGTCGGCGGGCGCGCTGCTGATCGCCGGGACCCTGAACAACCCGGTCTACGCCTCCTTCGCGGTCCTGGTCGGGCTGCTGGTGTGGATGAACATCGTGCTGCGCGCCGTCATGTTCGCCGCCGCCTGGACCGCCACCTGGCTCCCGGTCCCGCCGCCCTACCAGGGGGCCGTCCCGCTCGACCTGCCGGTGGGCCTGGACCCGGCCGAACCCGGGCGCAGCGCGGTCCGCCCCGCCGACGGCGTGCACGGCGCCGCCGTGCTCCCGGCCCGCCCCACCGCCGAGGCGCTGGCCCGGTCGCGCGCCCTGACCCGCCGCCGCCTGCTGCTGCGCCGGCTGCGCGCGCTCGCCCCGGCGGCGGCCGCGGGCGCCGCGGCGGCCGTGTTCTGGATATGGCGGACCCGCGGGCGCCGGGACGCGTACCGTTGAGGTGACGGGCGGTCCCGCGGACGGGTTGCGGATCCGCGGCCCCGGGGATGAAGGTTCCACTGCGCCGGTGAGCGCGCCGGCCGGACCCCTGCTCGGAGGTTGCCCGTGGCCATCGAATTCAACGCCTCTGACCGGACCACCCTGGGCGTGGAGTGGGAGCTGCAGCTCGTCGACGTCCGCACCCGCCACCTGCGCCAGGAGGCCCAGCAGGTGCTGGCCGACCTGCCCGACCTGAGCCGCGGCCCGGGCCGCCCCCCGCTGCGGCACGAGCTCATGCAGTGCACCGTGGAGGTGGTGACCGGGGTGTGCGAGACCGTGGAGGAGGCCATGGCCGACCTCCAGGGCAGCGCCGACCGCCTGCAGGGCGTGCTGGAGCCCCGCAAGGCGGCCGCGCTGTGCGCGGGCACCCACCCGGTCGACGACTGGCGCGACCAGACCCTGGCCCCGGTGCAGCGGTACGGCGAGCTGATCGAGCAGATGCAGTGGCTGGCCCGGCGCATCCTCACCTTCGGCGTGCACGTCCACGTGGGCGTGCGGTCCAAGGACAAGGCGGTGCCGATCGTCAACGCCCTGGCCGGGTACCTGCCGCACTTCCTGGCGCTGACCGCCTCCAGCCCCTACTGGAGCGGCCACGACACCGGGCTGGCCTCGTCCCGGTCGATCGTCTTCGGCGCGCTGCCGACCTCGGGCCCGCCGCCGCTGCTGGACGATTGGCCGGCTTTCGAGGAATACATGGAGACACTCCTGCGCGCCGGTACCATCGCCAGTATCAAGGAAGTGTGGTGGGACGTCCGCCCGCACCCGGACTACGGCACCATCGAGATCCGGATGTTCGACGGGATCCCCACCCTGCGCGAGGTCGGCATGGCCGCCGCCCTCTCGCAGAGCCTCGTCCGCCTGTTCGACCAGCAGATCGACCGGGGCTACGGGCTGCCGCGCCCGCCCGCGTGGGTGGTCGCCGACAACAAGTGGCGCGCCACCCGGTACGGGCTCGACGCGCGCGTGATCACCGACGGGCGCGGGTCCACCGTCCCGCTGCGGGACGACCTGTACGAGCTCGTGCGCGAGCTCGGACCGGTGGCCGCGCGCCTGGGCTGCGCCGAGGAGCTGGACGCGGTGTCCGAAGTGCTCGACAAGGGCGCCTCCTATGAGCGGCAGCGCGCGATCGTGCGCGAAGGGGGCACCCTCAACGACGTCGTGGACGCGCTCGCCGAGGAGTTCCGCACCGGGACCCCCGGCGGCGGGTAGCACGGCGCGACGACCCACGACGATCCACGACCGACGACGACAGGGGGCCCACGCATGCAGGGGCGTGATCTGCCGGACCAGATGGCCGCGTTTCTCGCGCGCGGTGAACGCGGGCTCGTCGAGTTCCGGCGGGACCTGCACATGCACCCCGAGCTGGCGTTCGCCGAGACCCGGACCACCCAGCGGGTGGAGGAGCGGCTGCGCGCCGCCGGGCTGGAGCCCGAGCGGCTCCCGGACGGCACCGGGCTGGTGTGCGACATCGGTTCCGGCGGGCCCACCGTGGCACTGCGCGGGGACATCGACGCGCTGCCGCTGACCGACGAGAAGACGGACGCGCCCTACCGGTCCACCGTGCCCGGGGCGGCGCACGCCTGCGGGCACGACGTACACACCACCGCGCTGCTGGGGGCGGGGCTGTTCCTCGCCCAGCAGGCCAGGGCCGGGGCGCTCCCCGGGCGGGTGCGGCTGCTGTTCCAGCCGGCCGAGGAGCTGCCGGGCGGCGCCCGCGCCGTGATCGAGGCCGGGGCGCTGGAGGGGGTGGACCGGATCTTCGCCCTGCACTGCGACCCGCGCCTGCTGTGCGGGCAGGTGGGGCTGCGGGTCGGCCCGATCACCGCCGCCTGCGACCAGCTGGCGGTGCGGCTGTCGGGGCCGGGCGGGCACACCGCCCGGCCCCACCTCACCAGCGACCTGGTGTACGCGCTGGGCAAGGTGGTCACCGAGCTGCCGGCGGCGCTGTCGCGCCGGGTGGACCCGCGGGCCGGGTTCAGCCTGGTGTGGGGGCGGGTGAGCGCCGGGTCGGCGCCCAACGTCATCCCCGACGACGCGGTGGCCGAGGGCACGGTGCGCTGCCTGGACGACGACGCGTGGCACGCGGCGCCGGACATCGTCAAGGAGCTGGTGGAGTCGGTGGTCGGGGGCTACCAGGCCACCGCGGAGGTGGACTACCGGCGGGGCGTCCCGCCGACGGTGAACGAGGCGGAGAGCGTGCGCATGCTGCGCGACGCGGTCGGCCAGGCGCTGGGGCCCGAAGCGGTGGCCTCCACCGCGCAGAGCCTGGGCGGGGAGGACTTCGCCTGGTACCTGGAGCACGTGCCGGGGGCGCTGGCGCGGCTGGGCACCCACCCGCCGGACTCCTCGGGGCCGATGCTGGACCTGCACCGGGGCACCTTCGACGTGGACGAGCGCGCGATCGGGACCGGGGTGCGGGTGTTCGTGTCGGCGGCGCTGACGGCCCTGTGGGAGGGCGCCCGCCCGGGCGGGCGCGGCGCGGCGGCCGACGACGCGCTGGGGGACGCGGCGCTGATGTGAGCGGGCGCGCGCCCCGGCCTCCCCGGTCCCGCCATGCGGTAAGACTGGTCATGTGGGAGATGACGGAAGACCCCTGACCGCGACGCTGCCGCGGGTCCTGTCCTGGATCTGGATCGGCGTCGCCGCGCTCTTGCTGTTGGACCTGGTGGTCAACGGCTCCGACGCGGCGTCCCTCGTGGCGGCCGGGGTCCTGCTGCTGACCGTCGGGGGCGTCTACGTGATGTGGCTGCGCCCCCGGATCGTCCCGGGGGAGGAGGGCGTGCGCGTGGTCAACCCGCTGCGCGAGACCCTCGTCCCCTGGTCCGCGTTCACCTGGGCCGATGTGACCGACGTGGTCCGCGTGCACGCGGGCGGCACCGTCGTCCGGTCGTGGGCGCTGCGTGAGACCAAGCGCTCCAAGGTCCGGGAGAACCTGCGCCGGGCCAACGGGTACTCCGACGCGGACCCGATCGCCGAGTCCGACCCCCGCGACCTGCGCCCCGCCGAGCTGCACGCCAAGCGCCTGCGCGAGATCGCCGAGCGCCGCAAGGCGCGGCCCGCCGCAGAGGGCACGGGTGCCGCGGAGGGCGTGGCCACCACGGTGGCGCCGGACGCGGTCGTGGCGCTCGCCGTCCCGATCATCCTGCTCGCGGCGGCCGCCCTGCTGTTCTGAGGCGGCGCCGACCCGTTCCACCAGGGGAGTCCTTCGGGGCTCCCTTTTTTCGTGTGCGCATGGGCGCGTGGGCGCGTGGGTGCCGTCGTGCACGCGTGTGCCCCGGGGGACTTGACGCGGCGCCGCGCACCTGATTAGGTAAGGCATGCCTAAGGAGAACGGGCGGGGCTCCGGGGATCGCGCGGAACCCCGGTGCCCCTCCGCCCCTCCCCGGGCGCTGCGGGTCAACTGAATAGCGGGATCGCGCGGCGGTGCGGATCGCCACCCGCCCCCCGTGCGATCGGTGCACATGGGCCCCGCCGAGGCGGCCGGACGCGTCGTCATCCTCGGCCTCGGGATGCTGCTCGCCACGCAGCGCCGACGGCCACCCGGTGGGTCCCCCCATCCGAGCACCCCTCCGACGGGAGGGGCGCCGTTCCCCAGCGCGGAGGGGAGCGGCGCCCCTTCCGGCCTTTCCCGCCCGTGCCGCGGTCCGGGCCGCGGTCCGTTCCTAGACCCGCATCAGCACGGTGTTCAGCAGCTCGCCCAGCCGCTGGGTGTGGCGGCGCACCGCCTCCAGCGCGGCGTCCGGGTCGAACGGCTCGAACACCCCGCCCACGGCGTCGTTGCTCACCGTCGCCAGGCCCATCACCTCGGCCTCCATCTCGACCGCGGCGATCGTCTCCAGTGCCAGCGAGCGCCCCACCAGGTCCGCCCCGGAGGCGCGGAGCATGCCCAGCTCGGCCGGGGTCATCAGCTCCGGCCCGGTCACCTCCGCGTACACCCCCTCGGCCAGCGACGGGTCCGCGTCGGCGGCCACCCCCCGCAGCCGCGCCGAGTAGGCCCGCGACAGGTCGGTGAAGTCCGGCCCGGTCAGCGGCGAGGCGCCGGTCAGGTTGATGTGGTCGCGCACCAGGATCGGCTCGCCCACCGCGTAGTCCGTGCGCAGCGACCCCGCCGAGCCGGTGAGGACCACGACCGGGGCGCCCGCCGCGATGACGGTGCGCACCGGGTGCACCACCGCCATCGGGTCGTGCGCCTCGCCCAGGTGGACGCGGCCGCAGAGCACGGCGACCCGCTTGGCCCCCACCCACAGGCTGCGCAGCCGCCCCGAGTGGCCCGGCGCGGTCGGCGCGGCGAACCCCGGCAGCTCGGCGGCGTCCAGCTCGATGTCGGGCGTCCCCAGGTGGTCCGCCACGTCGGTCCAGCCCGAGCCGAGCACGACGAGCGCGTCGTAGCCGTCGGCGCCGGTGCGGGACTTCAGTTCCTTCGCCGCCGCGGCGGCCTGCTCCTTCGCGTCGGCCGTCGTGACCACGGGGCGGTCTTGCGTGGATTCGCTCACATCTCCGGAGCGTACCCCTGTGCTTCCGATTTGTTACTGAGCGCAACGCCGGGGTGTGTATCGCGGACACCGGGCGCGGTGTCCGGACCGGGGTCGGCGGCCGCCGGGCGCGCGGGGGAGGGAGCCGCGGAGAATCCGCCCCTGACCATGGCGGACAATGGAGGTGCGACAGGCGAGCAGACATCCGGGCGACAGGGCGCCGGAGTGGTGCCCCGCGCCCAGGCGCCGCGAAGGAGTGGAACAGACGTGACGAAGGTCGTGATCATCGGGGGCGGCCCCGGCGGGTACGAGGCGGCCCTGGTCGCCGCCCAGTTGGGCGCGGACGTGACCGTGGTCGAGCGGGAGGGCGTGGGCGGCGCGTGCGTCCTGACCGACTGCGTGCCCTCCAAGACGATGATCGCCACGTCGGTCCGGTCGACCTACGTCAAGGACGCCGGGCGGCTCGGCCTGACCATCAACGCCGGCGACGAGTGCAAGGTCGGGGTGGACCTGGCCGCGGTCAACGCCCGGGTCAAGCGGCTGGCGCGGGCCCAGTCCGAGGACACCGCCGCCCGGCTGCAGAAGGAGGGCGTGCGGATCGTCGCCGGTGAGGCCCGCCTGGTCGACCCGCGCATCGTGGCCGTGGGCGAGGAGCGCCTGCAGGCCGACGTGGTGCTGCTGGCCACCGGCGCCCACCCGCGCGAGCTGCCCACCGCCCGTCCCGACGGCGAGCGCATCCTCACCTGGCGCCACCTGTACGACCTGGAGGAGATGCCCGAGCACCTGATCGTGGTCGGCTCGGGCGTCACCGGCGCCGAGTTCGCCAACGCCTACACCGGCCTGGGCGCCGAGGTCACCCTCGTCTCCTCGCGCGACCGGGTGATGCCCACGCAGGACGCCGACGCCGCCGAGGTGCTGGAGGGCGTCTTCCGGCGCCGGGGCATGCAGGTGCTCGGCAACACCCGCGCCGAGTCGGTGGTCAACACCGGCGACGGGGTGCGGGTCACCCTCTCCGACGGGCGGACCGTGGAGGGCAGCCACTGCCTGATGACGGTCGGGATGATCCCCAACACCGAGGGGATCGGCCTGGAGGAGATCGGGGTGCGCCTGGACGACGGCGGCTTCGTGCAGGTCGACCGGGTCTCGCGCACCTCCACCCCGGGCGTGTACGCGGCCGGGGACTGCACCGGGGTGAACATGCTCGCCTCGGTGGCGGCCATGCAGGGCCGCATCGCCATGTGGCACGCCCTGGGCGAGGCCGTCTCCCCGCTGAAGCTGTCCACGGTCGCCGCGACCGTGTTCACCAACCCCGAGCTGGCCTCGGTCGGCGCCACCGAGGAGGACGTGCGCAGCGGCAAGGTGGACGCGCGCATCGTGAACCTGCCGCTGGACACCAACCCGCGGGCGAAGATGGGCGGCAGCAAGGACGGGTTCGTCAAGCTGATCTGCCGCCAGCACACGGGCATCGTGCTGGGCGGGGTCATCGTCGGCCCGCGGGCGAGCGAGCTGATCCTGGGGGTGTCCATCGCGGTGCAGCAGCGCCTGACGGTGGACGAGATCGCCCACACCTTCGCGGTCTACCCGTCGCTGTCGGGCAGCGTCACCGAGGCGGCGCGGTCGCTGATGCAGGCCTCGCCCGAGTAGGGGAGGCGGCCCCCAGGGGCCGGACAGGGGGAAGGGCCCACGGCGTCCGCCGCGGGCCCTTCCGTGTACCTGCGCGTACCGGGGAGGCGGGGGCTCAGAAGTCGAAGCCGCCGAAGTCCATGTCGCCGCCGAAGTCCCCGCCGAAGTCGCCTCCGCCGAGGTCCTCGCCGCCGCCCATGTCGCCCATGCCGGCGCCCATCATCCCGGCGCCCATCATGGACCCCATCATCGAGCCCATCATCATGCCGGAGAACATGCCCATCATCATGCTCATGCCGAAGTAGCCGCCGGCGTAGGGGGCGTAGTCCGGGCCCGCGTCGTAGTAGGGGCGGCGCTCGCCGTCCACCTCGACCAGGCGCACGTCCGGGTCGTGCCCGCTGAGCACGGCCCTGGTGCACACCGCGCAGGCCGGGACGGCGCGCACCGCGCCGCCCGGGGGCGCCCACTGCACGTCCTGCTCGGACGGGCCGTGCTGCGGGTTGAAGAAGCAGGGCTGGCGCCGCTCGGGCACCGGCTCGCCGTTCATCCGCGCCCGGGTGGCGACCATGTAGTAGCGGCCGTCCTCCAGGGCGTTGGTGACCTGCTGGATGTCCTGCGGCTCCCGGATCCCGTCCAGGGTGGCCTTGGCCCGGTCGTAGGAGTCCATGGCGTGGCTGTAGTCGGTCCGGGTGGGCTCGTCGACCTGGGACAGGTCGATCTCCAGCCGGGCGATGTCCTCGCCGAGCCGGACGACGTCCTCCTGGGCCATCTGCTTGATCTCCGCGAGCTGCTTGGCCTTCTCGGCCGCGCGCTTCTTGCGGGAGCTGTAGACGTAGTAGCCGCCGCCCGCCACGGCGAGCACGAGGATGCCCAGGAACGCGGCGCCGAACATGCCGGAGGCCGCGGCGTCGCTCTCCTGCTCGGCCACCGCGTCGGGGACCGCGGCCAGGGTGTCGACCTCGGTGCCGGGGTCCGAAGCGACGACGTTGTCACGGATCTGGTTGAGCTCGCTCTGCTCCAGATCGGGCGAGTCGACGAAGAAGTTGTTGGCCCCGTCCCCCATGAAACCGGCGTACACGCCGTCGCCGACGTCGCCCATGAGTTCGTCCATATAGGCGTCGAGGGCCACCTGGGAGTCGAAGCTCTCCTCGGGGAGCATCACCAGGTAGACGGGGGAATCGCTCTCGGCGCCCTCCGCAGCGGAGGCCATGGCGTCCTGTGCGTCCCCGGGGACGGTCTCAGAGATGCTCGGGTCGATGTAGAAGTGGTCGGACTTCAGGTCCTGTGCGGCGTCGCTCGCCTCGGGGGCGTCAGCGGCGGCCGGGGCCGCCATCGCGACGCTGAAGCCCGCTGCGAGCAGGGCCGGTACTACCAATCGGCGCAACATGTCGTTCCTCTCGCCTCCCTCATTCCATAAGGACGAACGGCGTGGGCCGCCGGTTCCCGGAGAGGAGCCCGGTCCCTGGGGCGAAGACTACGGGCGGCCCACCGGGTGGTGGGCCGCCCGCGGGTGCGGCGGGTCGTGCGGGTCAGTCCCGCGCGGGCACCTTCTCGTAGGCGCCCTCGTCGGAGGCCCCGTCGGCCGCATCGGCTCCATCGGCGTCGTCGCGCCCGGCCGACTCGCCCTGCGCCGCCTCCTGCTCGGCGGCGGTGACGTAGTCGTCGGCGACGAACCCGCCCAGGCCGCGGGGGGCGTGGAAGCGCTCGACGTCGAGGATCCTCTCGCGCTTGGCGACGATCGCCGGGACGAGCGCCTGCCCGGCCACGTTGGTGGCGGTGCGGCCCATGTCCAGGATCGGGTCGACGGCCAGCAGCAGGCCGACGCCCTCCAGCGGCAGGCCGACGGTGGACAGCGTCAGGGTCAGCATGACGGTCGCGCCGGTGGTGCCGGCGGTGGCCGCCGAGCCGATCACCGAGACGAACACGATCAGCAGGTAGTCGGTGATCGACAGGTTCACGCCGAAGAACTGGGCGACGAAGATCGCCGAGATCGCCGGGTAGATCGCGGCGCAGCCGTCCATCTTGGTGGTGGCGCCGAACGGCACGGCGAAGGACGCGTAGTGGCGCGGCACCCCGAAGTTGGTCTCGGCGACCCGCTGGGTCACCGGCATGGTGCCCATCGAGGAGCGGGAGACGAAGCCGAGCTGCACGGCGGGCCAGATGCCGGAGAAGTACTTGGCGATGGACAGCCCGTGCACCCGCGCCAGCACGGGGTAGACGGCGAACACCACGAGGGCCAGGCCCAGGTAGATCGCCACCGTGAAGGAGCCCAGCGCGCCGATGGTGGTCCAGCCGTAGCTGTAGACCGCGTTGCCCAGCAGGCCGAGGGTGCCGAGCGGGGCCAGGCGGATGACCCACCACAGGACCTTGAGCACGATCCGCAGCGCGGAGTCGGTGAAGGCCAGGAACGGCTCGGCGGCCTTGCCGGTCTTCACGGCGGCCACGCCGATGGCGATCGCGATGACGATGAGCTGCAGCGCGTTGAAGGTCAGCCCGGTGGACAGGTCCAGGCTTCCGCCGTCGGCCACCTGGCCCTCGGTGGAGGCGGTCAGCCCCAGGAAATTCTGGGGGACCATGCTCTCCAGGAACGCCATCCACGAGCCGTGCGTGGAGGGGTCCTCGGCGGCGGAGGCGTCCACGCCGCTGTTCAGGCCGGGGCGGATGACCGAGCCCAGGCCGATGCCGATCGCCACCGCGATCAGGGCGGTGACCGCGAACCACAGCAGCGTCTGTCCGGCCAGCCGGGCGGCGTTGGAGACGTTGCGGAGCTGCGCGATCGAGGAGATCACGGCCAGCAGGATCAGCGGCGGGACGATCGCCTTGAGCAGCGTGACGAAGGTGCTGCCGATGGTGTCGAGGGTGACCGCCAGCCAGTTCGGGTTGTCGGCGTCGCCGCCGAGCTGGAGGGCGGCCACGCCGAGCGCGATGCCCAGCACGAGGGCCGCGAGCACCTGGTAGGCGAAGGGGACACGGGGGATGCGTCTGAGCGCGGTTAGCACGGGATGGCTCCTGGGTCAGGGCAGAGCCGACGGGCGCGTGTGGCGTCGGGGTCGGCGGACGGACGAATGGGGTCGGCCTGCGCGGGCGGTTCCGGGGGCGGTGCCGTGGTTCACGGCCCGAAGGGACGCCGCACGGCGGACGCGCAGGGGCGGGACGAGAGGTCGATCGGCGGAGATACGGCGGATCGGCTCAGGCGGTCATCGACACGCCTGGCTGGCGACGCGGCACAGGTCGACGTGCCGTCGCTCGGTCAGGCCCCACAGGTTCGTCACGAATAGGAACAATAACGGTCCGCGCCGGATTATTCCCGGGGTAGGCGGTGTCAATCCGGTCACGTCGGTGCAGGTATGCCCGTATCCCCCCGCTGACATGGGATGAATCGGAGGGGGAGGGGCGCCCAACGGGCCCATCCCCCCGGCGTCCGGCCGGGACCCCGCTCCCGGGCCCTGGCCGCCCTCCGTGGTCGTCGCCGCCCTCGGCCCTACCTGCTGGGCCGTCGGCACTCGGTGCCCGGCGGAGACCCGCCCGCCGGGCACCGGGCGCTCTAGGCGTCCTTGATCTCGCAGACGGCCGAGCCGCTGGACACCGTGTCGCCCGGGGCGACCGTCAGCCCGGCCACCGTGCCCGCCTTGTGGGCCGCCAACGGCTGCTCCATCTTCATCGCCTCGACCACGACCACCGTGTCCCCCTCGGCCACGGTCGCGCCGTCCTCGGCCACGACCTTGACGACGGTGCCCTGCATCGGCGAGACCAGGGCGTCCCCGCTCGCCGCCGTCGCGGCGCCGCCGCCCTTCTTCCGCGAACCCTTCCGGCGCCCGCCCGCGGCCTGCGCGGCCGGGGCGGCCGCCGAGGCGCCCAGCCCGGCCGGGAGCACCACCTCGATGCGCTTGCCGCCGACCTCCACGGTCACCGACTCGCGCTCGTCGCCCTGGTCATCGGGCTGGGCGGGGACGCCTTCGTAGGGCGGCACCGTGCCCGCGAACTCGGTCTCGATCCAGCGGGTGTGCACCGCGAACGGCTCCCCGCCGGCCGGAGCGAACGCCGGATCCTCGACCACCGTGCGGTGGAAGGGGACCACCGTGGGCATACCGCCCACCTCGAACTCGGCCAGCGCCCGCCGGGACCGCTCCAGCGCCTGGGCGCGCGAGGCGCCGGTGACGATCAGCTTGGCCACCATCGAGTCGAAGGAGGCCGGGACGGTGAAGCCCTCCTCGCACCCGGTGTCCACCCGCACCCCCGGCCCACCGGGCAGGTTGAACCGGGTGATGGTGCCCGGCGCGGGCAGGAAGCCCCGACCGGCGTCCTCGGCGTTGATCCGGAACTCGAAGGAGTGCCCCCGCAGCACCGGGTCGCCGTACCCCAGCTCATCGCCGTCGGCGATGCGCAGCATCTCGCGCACCAGGTCCAGGCCGGCGACCTCCTCGCTGACCGGGTGCTCGACCTGCAGGCGGGTGTTGACCTCCAGGAAGGAGATGGTGCCGTCGGCGCCGACCAGGAACTCGCACGTGCCCGCGCCGCGGTACCCGGCCTCGGCCAGGATGGCCTTGGAGGCCGCGTACAGCTCGGCGTTCTGCTCCTCGGTCAGGAAGGGCGCCGGGGCCTCCTCGACCAGCTTCTGGTGGCGGCGCTGCAGGGAGCAGTCGCGGGTGGAGACCACCACGACGTTGCCGTGGGCGTCGGCCAGGCACTGGGTCTCCACGTGGCGGGGCCGGTCCAGGTAGCGCTCGACGAAGCACTCCCCGCGGCCGAAGGCGGCGGTGGCCTCGCGCACGGCCGAGTCGAACAGCTCGGGGATCTCCTCCAGGGTGCGGGCGACCTTCAGGCCGCGCCCGCCGCCGCCGAAGGCGGCCTTGATGGCGATGGGCAGGCCGTGCTCGCGGGCGAAGGCCACGGCCTGGCCGGCGTCGTCCAGGGGGTCGGCGGTCCCGGCGACCAGGGGGGCGCCGACCTTGGCGGCGATGTGGCGGGCCTGGACCTTGTCGCCCAGGGCGGTGATGGCCGCCGGGGGCGGGCCGATCCAGGTGAGCCCGGCGTCGGTGACGGCCTGGGCGAAGTCGGCGTTCTCGGACAGGAAGCCGTAGCCGGGGTGGACGGCGTCGGCGCCCGAGCGGGCCGCCACGTCCAGGATCTTGGCCATGTCCAGGTAGGTGTCGGCCGGGCTCTGGCCGCCCAGGGCGTAGGCCTCGTCGGCGGTCTTGGTGTGCAGGGCGTCGCGGTCGGGGTCGGCGTAGACGGCCACGCTGGCGATCCCGGCGTCGCGGCAGGCGCGGGCCACGCGCACCGCGATCTCCCCGCGGTTGGCGATCAGGACTTTGCGCACGGTGGGGAATCCTCCTGGTCAGAAGTTCGGGAAGGGCCGGGTCAGCCCGGGTGGAAGCTGCGCGCCCAAGCGCTGGGCCCCGGGTGGACGGGGCGCCGCAGCAGCCGGGAGCGGTCGCGCCAGGCCGACCGCGGGCGCCGGGCGGACTCCTCGGCCTCGCGGGCGGCCTGCGCCGCGCGGGCGCGCGCGGTGAGCACGGCGACGAGCGCGGCCACCTCCTCCGGGCCGGGGTCGCCGCGGACGACGCTCAGGTGCGTCCCGGGGTCCTGCCCGGCGGGCCGTCCGGGGTTCTGCGCGCCGCTCACAGCGGGATGTTCCCGTGCTTCTTGGGCGGGAGCTGCTTGCGCTTGCCGCGCAGCGCCCGCAGCGCCTTGACGACCGACACGCGCGTCTCCGAGGGGAGGATGACCCCGTCGACATAGCCGCGCTCCGCCGCGGAGTAGGGGTTGAGCAGGGTGTCCTCGTACTCCTCGACGAGGCGGGCCCGCTCGCCCTCCACGTCCCCGGCGGCGGCGAGGGTGCGCCGGTGCAGGATGTTCACCGCGCCCTGGGCGCCCATGACCGCGATCTGCGCGGTGGGCCAGGCCAGGTTGACGTCGGCGCCCAGGTGCTTGGAGCCCATCACGTCGTAGGCGCCGCCGAAGGCCTTGCGGGTGATGACGGTGATCAGCGGCACCGTCGCCTCGGCGTAGGCGTAGATGAGCTTGGCGCCGCGCCGGATGATGCCGTTCCACTCCTGGTCGGTGCCGGGGAGGAATCCGGGCACGTCGACGAAGGTGAGCACGGGCACGTTGAAGGCGTCGCAGGTGCGCACGAAGCGCGCGGCCTTCTCGGAGGCGTCGATGTCCAGGCACCCGGCGAAGTTCATCGGCTGGTTGGCGACCACGCCCACGCTCTGGCCGTCCACCCGGCCGAAGCCGACGACGATGTTGCCCGCGAAGTGCTCGTGCACCTCGAGGAAGTCGCCGTCGTCGACGACGTGACCGATGATCCGGCGGATGTCGTAGGGCTGGTTGGCCGAGTCCGGGATGAAGGCGTCGAGCTCCCGGTCCTGCTCGGTGACCTCGGTGTCGGGGTCCCCCGGCGGCACCGGCGCCTCGTCGAGGTTGTTGTCGGGCAGGTGGGCGAGCAGGTCGCGGACGTAGTCGAGGGCGTCCTGCTCGTCGGAGCCCATGTAGTGGGCGACGCCGGAGCGGGTGTTGTGCGCCCGCGCCCCGCCCAGCTCCTCCATGGACACGTCCTCGCCGGTGACGGTCTTGATGACGTCGGGCCCGGTGATGAACATCTGCGAGGTCCGGTCCACCATCACGACGAAGTCGGTGAGCGCGGGGGAGTAGACGTGCCCCCCGGCGGCGGCGCCCATGATCACCGAGATCTGCGGGACGACGCCGGAGGCGTGCACGTTGCGCTTGAAGATCTCGGCGTAGAGGCCCAGGGCCACCACGCCTTCCTGGATGCGCGCGCCGCCGCCCTCGTTGATGCCGACGACGGGGCAGCCGTTGGTGAGCGCGTGGTCCAGGACCTTGACGATCTTCTCCCCGTACACCTCGCCCAGGGAGCCGCCGAACACGGTGACGTCCTGGCTGAAGACGGCGACGGGGCGGCCGTCGACGGTCCCGTGGCCCGTGACCACGCCGTCCCCGTAGGGCCGGTTGGCGTCCAGGCCGAAGTTGGTGGACCGGTGCCGGGCGAGGGCGTCGAACTCGGTGAACGACCCCGGATCCAGCAGGGCGTCGATCCGTTCGCGCGCCGTCATCTTGCCCTTGGCGTGCTGTTTCTCGATCGCTCGCGCGGAACCGGCGTGGACGGCCTCGTAGCGCCGTCGCTGGAGGTCGGCGAGCTTGCCCGCGGTGGTGTGGATGTCGATCTCGTCCGCGGGCAGCGGTTCAGGGGCTTCGGTGGCCATGGAAGACCAGGGTAGACGCCCCCGTTCGGCGCTCGCCGGGGTGACCCCCGTTACTTCCACATGCTGGACACGCATCCCGGCCGTCACGGCTGCGGACGACCGAAACCCCTGGTCCGGACGGGGCGTGTCGCCTGGGACCGTTGACCCCCGTGCGAGAGCCTGCCTACCGTCGACGCTTCCCGCGGCCAAGGGGGGCCCGGGACGGCGTTAAGGAGGGCCATGCCGCAGATGGTTCGTGCCGCGCTCGTGCAGACCGAGTGGACCGGCGACACCGCGTCGATGACCGACGCCCACGAGCACTACGCCAGACAGGCCGCCGCCCAGGGGGCGCGGGTGATCGGCTTCCAGGAGATCTTCACCGGCCCCTACTTCTGCCAGGTGCAGCAGGACGAGCACTTCGCCCTGGCCGAGGAGGTCCCGGACGGGCCCACGGTCACCCGGTTCTCCGCGCTCGCGCGGGAGCTGGGCATGGTGATGGTGCTGCCGGTGTTCGAGCGCGAGGGGCCGGGCTGGTTCTACAACACCGCCGCCGTCATCGACGCCGACGGCACCTACCTGGGCAAGTACCGCAAGCACCACATCCCGCAGGTGAAGGGGTTCTGGGAGAAGTACTACTTCCGCCCCGGCAACCTGGGCTGGCCGGTGTTCGACACCGCCGCCGGCCGGATCGGCGTCTACATCTGCTACGACCGGCACTTCCCGGAGGGGTGGCGCGCGCTGGGCCTGGCCGGGGCGCAGCTGGTGTACAACCCGTCGGCCACCAGCCGGGGCCTGTCGGCGCACCTGTGGAAGCTGGAGCAGCCGGCCGCCGCCGTGGCCAACCTGTACTACGTGGCCGCCATCAACCGGGTGGGCACCGAGGAGTACGGCGACAACGACTTCTACGGCAGCAGCTACTTCGCCGACCCGCGCGGGGCGTTCGTGGGCGAGGTCGCCTCGGACCGCAAGGCCGAGCTGGTCGTGCGCGACCTCGACTTCGACATGGTCGAGCAGGCCCGCACCCAGTGGGCGTTCTACCGCGACCGGCGCCCCGACGCCTACGGCCCGCTCACCGGGGCCTGAGGGGAGGCGGACATGGCAGCGACGACGGGAGCGGCGCGCACCCTGGTCCGCGGCGGCCTGCTGGTGACCGCCGCCGAGGAGACCCCCGCCGACGTCCTCATCGAGGGCGAGCGGGTGGCCGCCGTGGCGGCCCGGGGCAGCGAGGCCGCCGAGGCCTGGGCGCGCGGCGGGGCCGAGGTGATCGACGCCGAGGGGCACTACGTGGTCCCCGGCGGCGTGGACGCCCACACCCACATGGAGATGCCGTTCGGCGGCACCTACGCCTCCGACACCTTCGAGACCGGTACCCGGGCGGCCGCCTGGGGCGGGACCACCACCATCGTCGACTTCGCCGTGCAGCGCGCGGGCGAGTCGCTGCGGGCGAGCGTGGACGCCTGGCACGCCAAGGCCGACGGGGTGTGCGCGGTCGACTACGGCTTCCACGCCATCGTCGGGGACGCGGTGCCCGACGCCCTCAAGGAACTGGACGCCCTGGTGGACGAGGGCATCACCTCGTTCAAGATGTTCATGGCCTACCCGGGCGTGTTCTACAGCGACGACGGGCGGATCCTGCGCACCATGCAGCGGGCCGCCGCCAACGGCGGCCTGATGATGATGCACGCCGAGAACGGCCTGGCGATCGACGTGCTCGTGGAGCAGGCGCTCGCCGAGGGGCGCACCGGCCCCGAGGCGCACGGGCGGGTCCGCCGTGAACTGCTGGAGTCCGAGGCGGTGCACCGGGCGGTCCGCCTGGCCCAGGTGGCGGGCGCCCCGCTGTACATCGTGCACGTGTCGGCGGGCCAGGCGGTCGAGGAGATCGCCCGCGCGCGCGACGAGGGGCTCAACGTCTTCGCCGAGACCTGCCCGCAGTACCTGTACCTGTCCGTCGACGACCTGGCGCGCCCGGACTTCGAGGGCGCCAAGTACGTGTGCTCCACACCGCTCCGACCGCGCGAGCACCAGGAGCTGCTCTGGCGGGCGCTGCGCACCGGCGACCTGTCGGTGGTCTCCACCGACCACTGCCCGTTCTGCTTCAAGGGCCAGAAGGAGCTGGGCCTGGGGGACTTCTCCAAGATCCCCAACGGGATGCCCGGGGTGGAGCACCGCATGGACCTGCTGCACCAGGCGGTGCTGGACGGGCGCATCTCCCGGCGCCGGTGGATCGAGCTGGCCTGCGCGGCGCCCGCCCGCATGTTCGGCCTGTACCCGCGCAAGGGAACGATCGCGCCCGGCGCCGACGCCGACATCGTCGTCTACGACCCGGGGGCCGGGCACGTGCTCTCCGCCGCCACCCACCACATGAACGTCGACTACTCGGCCTACGAGGGGCTGCACGTCACCGGGAAGGCCCGCACGGTGCTCTCCCGCGGGCGCGTGGTCGTGGACCGGGGCGCCTACACCGGCGCGGCCGGGCACGGCGGGTTCGTCCGGCGCGGGCTGTGCGGGGAACTGATCTGAGAGGGGAGCGCCATGGACGTGGGGCTGGTTCTGCAGACCGACCCGCCCGGCGCGCAGGTCGTCGAGCGGATGCGGCGCGCCGAGGAGCTGGGGTTCAGCCACGGGTGGACGTTCGATTCGGCGGTGCTCTGGCAGGAGCCGTTCGTCATCTACAGCCGCATCCTGGCCGCCACCGAGACGCTCCGGGTGGGCACGATGGTGACCAACCCGTCCACCAGGGCGTGGGAGGTCACCGCGTCGGCGTTCGCCACGCTGAACGAGATGTTCGGGCCGCGCACGGTGTGCGGGATCGGGCGCGGCGACTCGGCGATGCGCGTGGCCGGGCGCAGGCCCACCACGCTGGTGCGGCTGGAGCGCGCCATCACCGCCATCCGGGACCTGGCCGAGGGGCGTGGGGCCCGCCTGGGCACCGGCCCCGACGGGGAGCCCGCCGGGGACCCGGTGCGGCTGCCGTGGGTGCGGGACGGGCACCTGCCGGTGTGGGCGGCGGCCTATGGGCCCAAGGCGCTGGCGATGGCCGGGCGCACCGCGGACGGGTTCATCCTCCAGCTCGCCGACCCCTTCCTCACCGAGTGGATGGTGGAGGCGGTGCGGCGGGCGGCCCGGGAGGCCGGGCGCGACCCGGACGACGTGGCGATCTGCGTCGCCGCGCCCGCCTACACCACCGACGGCACCCCCGAGGGGCTCGCCCACGCCCGCGAGCAGTGCCGCTGGTTCGGCGGCATGGTCGGCAACCACGTCGCCGACCTCGTCGCCCGCTACGGCGCGGCCTCAGGGGCCGTTCCCGCCGAGCTCACCGACTACATCAGGGAGCGGGAGGGGTACGACTACGCCCACCACGGCCGCACCGGCAACCCCGACACCGCGTTCGTGCCGGACGCCGTCGTGGACCGGTTCTGCGTGCTCGGCCCGCCCGAGGAGCACGTGCGCCGTCTGAAAGAGCTCCGCGCCCTGGGGGTCGACCAGTTCGCCGTCTACGCCATGCACGACGCCGTGGACGAGGTGGCCGTCACATACGGCAGGGAGGTGATCCCGGCGCTGGGCGGGTAGGCACCGGGGCGCGGCCGGGTAGACCACTGCCCGGCCGCGCCGGACGGCGCCGCAGGTCGGAACAGAGGCACCCCGGGTGCCCAATGGTCCAGACCATCACCGCTAGGCTGTCGCACCGACACGCCACCGCGGAACCTGCAACGGCGCCGGTGCGGTGACCCTGCGAGAGGAGATCGGGCGATGGCGAACGACCCCGCCGGTGCCGGGCGCGAGGGCGCCCGGCAGGAGATGCCGGAGCAGCTGCGCAGCGACATCCGGCTGCTCGGCGGCACCCTGGGCACGGTACTGGCCGAGGGCGGCGGCGAGGACCTGCTGGCCGACGTGGAGAAGCTGCGCACCGCCGTGATCGGCGCCCGCGAGGGCACCGTCGACCCGGCCTCGATCACCGATCTGGTCGAGTCCTGGCCGCTGGAGCGCGCCAAGCAGGTGGCGCGCGCGTTCACGGTCTACTTCCACCTCGCCAACCTGGCCGAGGAGCACCAGCGCATGCGCGCCCTGCGCGAGCGCGACGACGCGGTGCACCCGCCCGGCGAGTCGCTGGCCGCCGCGGTGGAGACGGTCCGCGCCGACTGCGGCGAGGAGCGGCTGGCCCGGTTCGTGGAGGGCATGGAGTTCCACCCGGTGCTCACCGCCCACCCCACCGAGGCGCGCCGCCGCGCCGTGTCCACCGCCATCGTGCGGATCGGCGCCCAGCTGGAGCGGCTGCACGCCGCCCACCCCGACAGCGCCGCCGAGCGGGAGGCCCGCCGCCGCCTCACCGAGGAGGTGGACCTGCTCTGGCGCACCTCCCAGCTGCGCTACACCAAGCTCGACCCGCTCGACGAGGTGCGCACCGCCATGGCCGCCTTCGACGAGACCATCTTCGCGGTGGTGCCGGAGATCTACCGGTCGCTGGACACCGCGCTGGACCCGGCCGGGACCGGCACCCGCCCGCCGCAGGCGCGCGCGTTCATGCGCTACGGCAGCTGGATCGGCGGCGACCGGGACGGCAACCCGTTCGTCACCCACGAGGTGACCCGGGAGGCCATCGCCATCCAGTCCGAGCACGTGCTGCGCAGCCTGGAGGAGGCCTGCGGCCGGGTGGCGCGCACCCTGACCGCCTACGCCAACCTCACTCCGGCCGGCGAGGACCTGCGCGACACCCTGGCCACGGCGCAGGCCGCGCACCCGCCGCTGATGGCCGACATCGCCAAGCGCTCCCCGAACGAGCCGCACCGGCAGATGCTGATGTTCGCCGCCGCGCGGCTGCGCGCCACCCGCGAGCGCAACGCCGACCTGGCCTACCAGCGCCCCGAGCAGCTCCTGGAGGACCTGCGCACGGTGCAGTCCTCGCTGGACGCGGCCGGGGCCCGGCGCCAGGCCTACGGGGAGCTGCAGCACCTCGTCTGGCAGGCCGAGACCTTCGGGTTCCACCTGGCCGAGCTGGAGATCCGCCAGCACAGCGCGGTGCACGCCCGGGCCCTGGAGGAGGTGCGCGCCGGGGGCGCGCTGTCCGAGGCCACCGAGGAGGTGCTGGCCACGCTGCGGGTCGTGGCCTGGATCCAGGAGCGGTTCGGCGTCGACGCCTGCCGCCGCTACATCGTCAGCTTCACCCGCTCGGCCGCGGACGTGGCCGCCGTGCACGAGCTGGCCGCGCACGCCCTGCCCGCGGGCAAGGCCCCGGTGCTGGACGTGATCCCGCTCTTCGAGACCGGCGCCGACCTGGACGCCTCGCCGCGGGTGCTGGACGGCATGCTGGAGCTTCCGGACGTGCGGCGGCGCCTGGCCGAGTCCGGGAACCGGCTGGAGGTCATGCTCGGCTACAGCGACTCGGCCAAGGACGTCGGCCCGGTCAGCGCCACCCTGCGCCTGTACGACGTGCAGGGGCGGCTGGCCGAGTGGGCCGACCGCAACGGGGTGGTGCTCACCCTGTTCCACGGCCGCGGCGGCTCCCTCGGCCGGGGCGGCGGACCGGCCAGCCGGGCCCTGCTGGCGCAGGCCCCCGGGTCGGTGGACGGGCGGTTCAAGGTGACCGAGCAGGGCGAGGTCATCTTCGCCCGGTACGGGCAGCGGGCCATCGCGCACCGCCACGCCGAGCAGGTCGGGCACGCGGTGCTGCTGGCCTCCACCGGCACCGTGCAGGACCGGGCGCGCCGGGCCGCGGACCGGTTCCGGGGCCTGGCCGACGAGATCGCCGAGGCGGCGCAGGCCGCCTACCGGGAGCTCATCGACACCGACGGGTTCGCCGAGTGGTTCTCCCGCGTCAGCCCGCTGGAGGAGCTGGGCGAGCTGCGGCTGGGCTCGCGGCCCTCGCGCCGCTCGGCCGCCCGGGGGCTGGACGACCTGCGCGCCATCCCGTGGGTGTTCGCCTGGACCCAGACCCGGGTCAACCTGCCGGGCTGGTACGGCCTGGGCACCGGGCTGGCGGCCGTCTCGGACCCGGAGGCGCTGCGCGCGGCCTACGCCGAGTGGCCGCTGTTCGCCTCGCTGCTGGACAACGCGGAGATGAGCCTGGCCAAGACGGACCGGGCGATCGCCGAGCGGTACCTGCGGCTGGGCGGCCGGCCCGAGCTGACCGACAAGGTGCTGGCCGAGTACGACCGCACCCGGGACCTGGTGCTGGACACCACCGGGCACACCCGGCTGCTGGAGAACCGGCGGGTGCTGTCGCGGGCGGTGGACCTGCGCAACCCGTACGTGGACGCGCTGTCGCACCTGCAGCTGCGGGCGCTGAACGCGCTGCGCGGCCCGGAGGCCGAGAAGCTGGACGAGGACGACCAGCGGCACCTGGAGCGGCTGCTCCTGCTGTCGGTCAACGGTGTGGCGGCCGGACTGCAGAACACCGGCTGACCCGGCGCGGCCCCTTCCGGGGGGAAGGGGCCGCACCGGTATACATGGACCCATGAGCGCCACGCCCTCCCCGTACGCCGATCCGGACCGCCCGCCGCTCAGCGAGCGCGCGCTCACCCGCGCCCTGGTGCGGCCCGAGACGATGTGGACCGGGCTGGAGGTGGTCCCCGCGCTCGGGTCCACCAACACCGAGCTGCTGGCCCGGGCCCGCGAGGGCGCCGAGGCGGGGCGGGTTCTGGTCACCGAGCACCAGACCGCGGGCCGGGGGCGCCTCGGCCGTGGATTCACCACCCCCGACCGGGCGGCCCTCACCTTCTCGGTGCTGGTGCGCCCGCGCGCGGCCCCCGGACGGCTGGGGTGGCTGCCGCTGGCCATGGGGGTGGCGGCGGTGCGGGCGTGCGGCTTCGTCGGCCAGGTGTTCCCGGCCCTCAAGTGGCCCAACGACGTGCTCGGCCCCTCGGGCGGCAAGCTCGCCGGGATCCTGGCCGAGGCCGACTTCTCCGGCGGCGGCCCGGCGGTGGTGGTGGGCATGGGGCTGAACGTGAGCCAGGGGCGCGCGGAGCTGCCGGTGGACACGGCCACCTCCCTGGTGCTGGAGGGCGACCCGCACGGCGACCGGGACCCGCTGCTGCGCGCCGTGCTGCGCGCCTTCGCCGACGTGTACGGCGCCTGGGAGGCGGCCGGGGGCGACGCCGAGGCGAGCGGCCTGGCCCGCGAGTACCGGGAGGGCTGCGCCACGCTCGGCCGCCGGGTGCGCGTCCACCTGCCCGCCGGGCGGCTGCTGGAGGGCGAGGCCGAGGACGTGGACGCCGACGGCCGTCTCGTCGTCCGCCCGGACGCGGGCGCCGCGGAGGCGGTGAGCGCGGGCGACGTGGTGCACGTGCGCTGACGGCCGGTGCGCGCGCGGGGCCGCGTGCGCAGGGTGCCCTTCTGGGGCCCGCACCGGCGTGGCACCATGGAGGCCACGCCAGATGCCCGGGGGCCGGGGCGTTCTTGACGGGGAGAGGTCCCGCCCGCTAAACCGACAGTGACACTGATGTGATCGTGTGGGGCCCGGACCGTTATCCGAGGCCCGCCCACCACCGCAGCGAAGACGAGAGAACGTATGCCCGCGCGTCCGGACCCCGAGCAGATCGAAGCCGCCCTGTTGGGAGGAGAGGCGCGCCATACCCGCGCCGAGGCCGTGCGGCTCTCCGGCGCCCCTCCCGAGTTCGCCGGGCGGGTCTGGCGGGCCCTGGGCTTCCCCAGCCGCGGCGAGGACGCCGCCGCGTTCACCGACAGCGACGTCGAGGCCCTGCGCACCGCCGCCGACCTCTTGGCCGACGGCAAGGTGGACGAGGAGGCCGCGATCCGCCTGGCCCGCTCCATGGGGCAGACCATGGCCCGCCTGGCCGAGTGGCAGACCAGCATCGTGTCCAACCTGGCCTTCGGGCGGGACGGGGGCGGGGACGCGCCGGAGACCGCGGGCGCAGGCGACGACGGCGGCCTGGGGCCGCTGGTGGGCCTCACCCGCGAGCTGCTGCCGGACGTGGAGAAGCTGCTGGTGCACATCTGGCGGCGGCAGCTCGCCGCCTCCTCGGCGCGCCGCCTGGCCTTCATGGAGAGCAGCGACGACGCCGCGCCCACCTACTTCCCGCTCGCCGTGGGCTTCGCCGACCTGGTGTCCTTCACCAATCTCAGCCGCGAACTGGACGAGGTGGAGCTGGCCGAGGTGGTGGAGGGGTTCGAGTCCACCGCCACCGACATCGTGTCCTCCGGCGGCGGCCGGGTCGTCAAGACCCTCGGCGACGAGGTGTTCTTCGTCGCCAACACGCCGCGCCAGGCCGCCGAGATCGCGCTGCGCCTGTCCGACGGGGTCGCCACCGACATCGAGGTGCCGGACGTGCGGGTGGGGGTGGCCTTCGGGCCGATCCTGGCGCTGCTGGGCGACGTGTTCGGCACCACCGTGAACCGGGCCAGCCGCCTGACCTCCTTCGCCCGGCCGGGCACGGTGCTCATCGACGACGCCATGGCCGAGCAGCTCGAAGGCGAGTCGGCGCTGCAGGTGGCGGCGGTGCGCCCGCGCCACGCGCACGGCCTGGGGCGGTTGCAGCCCTACGCGCTGCGCCGGGTGTTCACACCTGCCCCGGCCACCTCGGCCTCCCCGGCCACCCCGGCGCCGGGGGCCTGAGTCCCGCCGCGCTTGCGGCGGGGCGGCGCGGGGCATGGGGAGGGGGAAGAGCCAGGGGCCGACCCCGAGGAGCGCTGGTGTCCCACGATCCCCACACCTCCGGCCGCACCGGCCGCACCGGCCGTGCGGTCCGCGCCGCCGTCGCCGTCGAGAAGAACGCCCCCGTCTCCCTGGAGACGGTGATCGTCCCCGACCCCGGACCGGGGGAGGCGCGGGTGGAGGTGCAGGCCTGCGGGGTCTGCCACACCGACCTGCACTACCGCCAGGGCGGCATCGGCGACGACTTCCCCTACCTGCTCGGCCACGAGGCCGCCGGCGTGGTCGAGGCCGTCGGCCCCGGCACCGAGGGCCTGGAGCCCGGCGACTTCGTGGTGCTGAACTGGCGGGCGGTGTGCGGCCGGTGCCGCGCCTGCGCCCGCGGCCGCCCCTGGTACTGCTTCGACACCGCCAACGCGGCCCGGCCGATGACCCTGGCCGACGGCACCCCGCTCTCACCGGCCCTGGGCATCGGCGCGTTCGCCGAGGCCACTCTGGTCGCCGCCGGGCAGTGCACCAAGGTCGACCCCGCCGCCGACCCGGCCGCCGCCGGGCTGCTCGGCTGCGGGGTGATGGCCGGGCTGGGCGCGGCCGTCAACACCGGCGGGGTGGGGCGCGGCGACACCGTGGCGGTCATCGGCTGCGGCGGGGTGGGCGCGGCCGCGGTGGCCGGGGCGCGGCTGGCCGGGGCCGCCCGGATCATCGCCGTCGACATCGACCCGCGCAAGCTGGAGTGGGCCGCCGCGCTGGGCGCCACCGACACCGTCAACGCCCGCGAGCAGGCCCCGGTGGCCGCGATCCGCGAGCGCACCGGCGGGTTCGGCGCCGACGTGGTGATCGACGCGGTGGGCCGCCCCGAGACCTTCCGGCAGGCGTTCTACGCCCGCGACCTGGCGGGCACCGCCGTCCTGGTGGGGGTGCCCACGCCGGAGATGCGGACCGAGCTTGAGCTGCTGGACGTGTTCGCGCGCGGCGGGGCGGTCAAGTCCTCCTGGTACGGGGACTGCCTGCCCTCCCGGGACTTCCCGATGCTGATCGACCTGTACCTGCAGGGGCGGCTGGACCTGGACGCGTTCGTGTCCGAGCGGATCGCCCTGGACGACGTGGAGGAGGCCTTCGAACGGATGGGCAAGGGGAGCGTGCTGCGATCGGTGGTGGTCCGCTGAATGGCCGACGCGTCCGTGCGGACCGTGCAGAGCCTGGTGACCTCCGGGGTCTTCGCCCTGGACGGCGGCGAGTGGGAGGTGGAGAACAACGTCTGGATCGTCGGCGACGACCGCACGGCCGTCGTCATCGACGCCGCCCACGACCATGAGGCCGTCGCCCGCGCGCTGGGCGACCGGGAGCTGATGGCGGTGGTGTGCACGCACGGGCACAACGACCACGTCAACGCGGCGGTGGAGCTGGCGGCCCTGTGCGACGCGCCGATCCTGCTGCACCCCGACGACGCCGAGCTGTGGCACCGCGTGCACCCGGACACCGAGCCGGACGCGCCGCTGCTGGACGGCGAGCGGCTGCAGGCCGGGGGGACGGAGCTGGAGGTGCTGCACACCCCCGGGCACTCGCCCGGGGGCGTGTGCCTGTACGCGGCCGAGGAGGGCGTGGTGTTCACCGGGGACACCCTGTTCAGCGGGGGACCGGGCGCCACCGGGCGGTCGCTGTCGGACTTCCCGACCATCATCGCCTCGATCCGGGACCGGCTGCTGGGCCTGCCCCCCGAGACGGTGGTGCACACCGGCCACGGCCCGTCCACCACCATCGGCGCGGAGGCCCCGCACCTGCAGGAGTGGATCGACCGGGGGTACTGAGAGCTCGAAACCGCGATGATCTCGGGGAACCCGTTCTCATGATGTCCGTTTTAACCCCGACTTCCCCGAGATCGACGAGGGTCGGCTCTACACCGGTCCGGTGGCCTTGTCCAGGCCCTCGCCGCCGACCGGCAGGAACACCGCGAACGTGGGCGGGTTGGCCCGCACCAGCTCCAGGCGGGCGCCCTCGGACTCGGCGATGTGCCGGGCCAGGGCCAGGCCCAGGCCGGTGCCGCCGGCGCCGCTCACCTCGCGGTCGAAGATCTTGCCGACCAGGTGCTCGGGCACGCCCTCGCCCTCGTCGCCCACCTCGATGCGGACCGAGTGGCCGCCGTCGACCACGTTCACCGTGACGGTGCCGCGCCCGTGCACCGCCGCGTTCTCCACCAGCACCGCCATGATCTGCGTCAGGTCCATGGGCACCGTCATCGCGGTCATCCCCTTGGCGCCGGTGAGCCGCAGCTCCCGCCCGTTCTGCCGGAACATCGGCGACCACTCGCCGACGAACCGCTCCAGCAGCCGGTCCACACTGACCGGCTCCACCTCCGGGTTCTGGCTCTGGCGGGCCCGCCCCAGCAGGCTCTCCACCGTCTGGGTGAGCCGCTCGGCCTGCTGCAGCGCCGCCTCGCCCTCCTCGCGCACCACGGCGGGGTCGTCGGCCTCGGCGATGATCTCCTCCAGGCGCATGGTCAGCGCGGTGAGCGGGGTGCGCAGCTGGTGGGAGGCGTCGGTGGCGAAGTGCCGCTCGGTGGCGATCAGCCCGGCGATCCGCTCGGCGCTGCGGTCCAGCACCTCGGCGACCCGGTCGGCCTCGGGGATGCCGTAGCGGTGGCCCCAGGGGGTGGCCACCCCCGACCCCAGGCGCTCGGCGGTGGCCGCCAGGTCCACCAGCGGCAGCGTCAGCCGCCGCGCCTGCAGGATCGCCAGCCCCACCGCGACCCCGATGGCCAGCAGCGACAGCGAGGCGATGCCGAGCCAGGCGTTGAACACGCTCTCCTGGATGGGGCGGGTGCTGCGCCAGACCTCCACCCGCACGCCGCCGGAGGAGACCGTCTCGGCGTCCATCACGGCGCGGGTGCCCCCGGCCCCGGGGGAGTAGTCCCATCCTCCCGCCCGCACCGGCCCGTCGGCGCCCGGGGGCGTGAGGCGCACCGCCAGGTCGGGGTAGACCTGGGCGAAGTGCGGGACGTCGATACCGCCCTCGTTCTGCAACTGGGCGTCGGCGTCGGCCGCGATCACGTCGGCGTCCTGCTGGAGCGCGCGCCCGGCCTCCTCGTAGGCCGAGCGGTACACCAGGGCGCCCAGGGGCAGGCCGAGGAGCAGGACCGCGATCACGGTCACCACGAGTGTGGAGAACAGCATCCGCCTGCGCATGTCGTCCCTTCTGGTCGGGCCCCCGTTCCGGCGGCCGTCCGCGGCGCAGGCGGGTGGTCGGCCGCTGCGTCAGTCCCGTTCGAACCGGAACCCGACGCCGCGCACGGTGGTGATGTAGGAGGGCTGGTTGGCGTCGTCCCCGAGCTTGCGGCGGAGCCAGGAGATGTGCATGTCGAGGGTCTTGGTCGATCCCCACCAGTTGGTGTCCCACACCTCGCGCATGATGTGCTCGCGGGTGACCACCTTCCCGGCCTCGCGCACCAGGACCCGCAGCAGGTCGAACTCCTTCGTGGTGAGCTGCAGCTCCTCCTCGCCCAGCCAGGCGCGGCGCGAGTCGTTGTCGATCCGCACCCCGTGGACCACCGGGACCTCGGCCCCGCCCCGGCGCAGCAGCGCCCGGACCCGGGCCAGCAGTTCGGCCAGCCGGAAGGGTTTGGTGACGTAGTCGTCGGCGCCGGCGTCCAACCCCACCACGGTGTCGACCTCGTCGGCCCGCGCCGTCAGGATGAGGATGGGCGTGGTGTGCCCCTCGGCCCGCAGCCGCCGGGCGACCTCGAGCCCGTCCATCTCCGGCAGGCCCAGGTCAAGGACCATCAGGTCGATGTCCCCCGCGCGGGCGCGGTCGAGGGTGTCGGTGCCATTGACGGTCACGTCGACGGTATAGCCCTCGCGGCGCAGGGCGCGCGCGAGCGGCTCGTAGATCGAGGTGTCGTCTTCGGCCAGCAGAACGCAGGTCATGGTGGAGATCGTAAGCGCCGCCAGGGCAATTCACTATTATGCGCGCCGTATGGAGCAGGGGTGGATGAAATCACCGGTGCGCGGCCCGGACGATATCGGGTGCGAAGGGCGTCCGGTACCGCCCTTTGCCGTTCTTTGAACGGTGATTGGGCGAAAACGTGCCCCTCGGGCCCCCTTCAGGCCTCCTGGCGTGCCTGCTCGCCGGGGCCCTCGGGCTCCCGGGGCGCCGCGGGGAACACCCATGTGCGGTAGGACCAGAACCGGAACAGCGACCCCAGGCCGACGCCGATCACGTTTCCGGCGATATTCCGGGCCAAAGGCCCGTCCAGCCCCAGGCCGTACACGGCCGCCCACAGACAGGCGAGTTGGATCAGCAGCCCGACACCGTTCATGATGAAGAACAGGGCGTATTCGCGGCCCAGACCGGTGCGGGCGCGGTGGCCGAAGGTCCAGTACCGGTTGCCCGCGAACGCGACCAGGGTGGCGACCACGGTGCCGACCGCCTGCCCGGTGAGGGCGGGGGCGTCCAGCGCCGACCACAGCAGGTTGGTCGTGGTCAGCTGCACCGCGTAGGCCACCGCGCCCACGGCCCCGAATTTGGCGGCCTCGTGGACGAGGTGGGCGGACCTGCGGTACAGGCCGACCGCGAATCGCATGGTCGCTCCGTTCCCGCCCGACGGCGGTCATTAGACTGCTGGTCGGCGCAAGGACCGACTAGTGAGGCGTTGAGGAAACAGTGAGTGAGCTTAACCGCACCGTCCCCCGCGTCGGAATGGTGGGGGGCGGACAGCTCGCGCGGATGACCCACCAGGCCGGCATCGCCCTGGGCGCGGACTTCAGCGTACTGGCCGCCTCCCCGACCGACAGCGCCGCGCTGGTCTGCGGGGACGTGCGCCTGGGAGACGACCGCGGGCTGGAGGACCTGCTGGCCTTCGGCAAGTCCTGCGACGCGCTCACCTTCGACCATGAGCACGTGCCCGAGCCGGTGCTGCGCCGCCTGGAGGAGGAGGGCGTGGTGCTGCGCCCCGGCCGGGACGCGCTCCGGTTCGCCCAGGACAAGCTGCGCATGCGGGTGCGCGCCGGAGAGCTGGGCGCCCCGTGCCCGCGCTGGCGCCCGGTCTCGGAGACCGCGCACGTGGAGGCCTTCGCCGGGGAGGCCGGCTGGCCGGTGGTGCTGAAGGCGGCCCGCGGCGGCTACGACGGCAAGGGCGTCTGGGTGGTCGGCACCGCCGCCGAGGCCCGCACCGTGGTGGAGCGGGCGGCCGCCGAGGAGGTGCCGCTGCTGGTGGAGGAGAAGGTGGACTTCTCCCGCGAGCTGGCGGTGCAGGTGGCGCGCTCGCCCTACGGGCAGGTGGCGGCCTACCCGGTGGTGGAGACGGTGCAGCGCGACGGCATCTGCCATGAGGTGGTGGCCCCGGCGCCCGGGCTCGACCCCGACGCGGCGGTGCGCGCCCAGGAGCTCGCCATCGAGCTGGCGCACGCGCTGGGCGTGGTGGGCATGCTGGCGGTGGAGCTGTTCGCCACGGCCGACGGGGTGGTCGTCAACGAGCTGGCGATGCGTCCGCACAACTCGGGGCACTGGACCATCGAGGGCGCCCGCACCTCCCAGTTCGAGAACCACCTGCGGGCCGTCCTGGACCTGCCGCTGGGCTCCCCGGAGGCGGCGGCGCCGGTCACCGTGATGGCCAACCTGCTGGGCGGGGAGGACCCCGACGTCTACTCGCGCTACGTCCACGTCATGGCCAAGGACCCCGGCCTGAAGGTGCACTTCTACGGCAAGCAGGTGCGCCCGGGCCGCAAGATCGGGCACGTGACCGTGCTCGGCGACGACCCCGAAGAACTGCTCGCGCGCGCCCGCGACGCGGCCGCCTACCTCAAGGGAGACCCCCAGTGACCGACAACGCGTCCGCCCCGGCGGTCGGCATCGTGATGGGCAGCGACTCCGACTGGCCGGTGATGCGCGATGCCGCCGCCGCGCTCGAGGAGTTCGGCATCGCCTACGAGGCCGACGTGGTCTCGGCGCACCGGATGCCGCACGAGATGATCGAGTACGGGTCGCAGGCGGCCGGCCGCGGCCTGCGGGCGATCATCGCCGGTGCGGGCGGTGCCGCGCACCTGCCGGGGATGCTGGCCTCGGTCACGCCGCTCCCGGTGATCGGCGTGCCGGTGCCGCTCAAGCACCTGGACGGGATGGACTCGCTGCTGTCCATCGTGCAGATGCCGGCCGGGGTGCCGGTGGCCACGGTCGCCGTGGGGGCGGCCCGCAACGCCGGGCTGCTGGCGGTGCGGATGCTCGCCTCGGGCGACGAGGAGCTGCGCGGGCGCATGGAGGAGTTCCAGGCCGAGCTCAAGCGGCTGGCCCAGGCCAAGGGCGAGCGCCTGCGCAAGGAGGCCGCGGCGGGCGGCCCGAAGGTCGGCTTCGCGCCCTAGGGGGTGTTGTGCGGGTCACGGCCTACTGCGCGACGCCCGGGCACGCCCCTCGCTGCGTCCTCATCGGTCGACAGCGCACCCAGGCTGACTCCCCTGCTTTTCGGGAAACACAGCGTTCTTGCGATGAACGCACCTGGACGCCGCTCGCTACGGCCGTGATCCACACGACACCCCCTAGGCCCCCGTCCGCCCCCACTGGGACCAGACCTCGTCGGGGATGCGGCCGACCAGGTCGACCAGTGCGTCCAGGCGCTCCAGGACGGCGCCCGGGGCGGTGTCGCCGCCGGTGCTGATGAGCAGGGTGCCGTCCACCACCAGGTCGGCGATCCCGGCGCGGCGGATGTCCGCGCGCACGCCGTCGTCGAGCAGGGCCAGCGCGAAGCTTCGGTCCGCGGCCTCGGCGTACAGGTCGTGCGCTCCGCCCTCGCGGTCCTGCACGTAGGCGTAGGGCAGCCGGGCGGGCAGCTCGAGGGCGTGCACCACCAGGGCGTTCGGTCCGGGGCCGTACAGGTAGTCGAAGAGGCGGAAGGCGCGGCCCCGGTGCACCCCGGACACCTCGTCCACCACACTGCCGAGCGGCCCCGGCGGCAGTGCGGTGCGCGGCCAGCCCCGCAGGGCGCGGGTGTCGCGCGCGGTGTAGGTCCACCCGTGCTCGGCGGCGAGCGCCTTGCGGGCGGCGGTCCGGTCGGAGGCGGTGCGGGGGGTGCGCGGTGCTCGCATGCGCCTGCCCTACCCCCGGCGGGGGCGGCCGAACCCGGTCCCCGGGGGGAGGGGTTCATCCCATCAGGCGCGGCCACTCGATCGCCGGGCAGCGGTCCATGACCATGGCGCGCCCGGCGGCCTGCACGCGGGCGGCCGCACCGTGGTCGACCACGCCGAGCTGGAACCAGACCGCCCGCACGTCGTCGCGGGCCAGCGCCTCGTCGGCGACGGCCCCGGCGGCGTCGGAGCGGCGGAAGACGTCGACGGTGTCGATGCGGAAGGGGACGTCGGCGAGCGAGGCGTAGCCGGGCTCGCCGTGCACCGTCGCCGCCGACGGGTGGACCGGGACGATGCGCTTGCCCTGGGACTTCAGGAACCCGGCGACGCCGTAGGCGGGCCGGGAGGGGTCGCCGCCCAGGCCGACCACGGCCCAGACCTCGCACCCCCGCAGGATGTCGCGGATCTCGTCGTCGCTCGGTTCCCGGTAGCCGCTCATGGGGCCATTGTGCCCGGGGACGGCGTTGATCTCGACGAAAGTGCTGCCATTTCGGCGATTTTGACAGCACGATCGTCGAGATCATCGGCATGGACGCACCGCGTCTAGCCGCCGAAGACGGGGTAGTGGTCGCTGTGGTCGGTGTAGGTGTAGTCCTTTCCGCCGGAGGTGACGGTCCAGGGCTCGCTGTGCACCTCTTCGGTGCGGTTGGTGTAGGCGGCCGGGGCGGCGCCGTTGGCGATCGGCAGCACGTGGTCGAGCTGCTCGCCGGGCCAGTCGCCGTACCGGTCGGCGGCGATGGAGTTGGTGGCGGTGTCGAAGGAGTAGGCGTGCCCGGTGTAGTCCGGGCGGACGGCGCCGAGCTGGCCGATCATCGCCTCGTACTCGGCCGATCCGCCGATCACGTTGAGGTCCCCGGCCACGTAGACGGGCTCGTCGTCGGGGACGGCCTTGTCCTCCAGGACGGTGGCGATCCGGTCGAGCTGGGACCAGCGCACGTCGACGTCCAGGTCGCCCGCGCAGCCGTCGTCCTCGGACTGCAGGTGGGTGCCGACCACGTGCAGGGGGCCGTCCGGGGTGTCCAGCTCCACGTAGGCGAAGCCCTTGCCGGAGAACCAGTCGCCGCCGCAGGCGTCCTCGTAGATGTACTGCTCCTGGCGGACGATGGGCCAGCGGCTGAGCACGGCGACCCCGCCGTCCTCGGAGGTCTCCCACCGGTAGCCGTCGGTGCGGTCCCACCCGGCGGTGGACCGGCCCACCACGGGGGTGGCGTAGGGGTACTCCCCGGACAGGTTGTCGATCAGCCGCTCGGAGGAGGAGTTGTCGAAGGCCTCCTGGAGGACGACGACGTCCTGGCCGGACACCACGCCGTCCTCGGCGATCAGGTCGGCCCGCCGGTCCTGCCCCCAGTTGGGGTACAGGTTCTCGGACATGAAGAAGACGTTGTAGGTGGCGATCCTCGGGGCGTCCGATGCGTCGGCGGCGGCCGCCGGAGGGGCGGCGACCGCCGTCGGCGCGCCGAGCGCGGTCCCGAGGGCGAGGGCGAACATGAAATTGTTTCGCTTTCTCATGTCCGCCCAGCCTTCAGGGGCGGGGTCTCTGCCGGGTTACCGCTCGGTAGCCATGGCGTATCGGCGCGGCGGCGGTCCGGGGGCGCGGCCGCTCAGGGGCGGCCCAGCGCCCGGTAGGTCCAGCCGCGGGCGCGCCAGTGCGCGGGGTCGAGCACGTTGCGCCCGTCCACGATCTTGCGCTCGGCGACCACCTTGCCCAGCTCCTCCGGGTCGGCGTCGCGGAACTCGGACCACTCGGTGAGCAGCAGCACCACCTCGGCGTCGCGCACCGCCTCCAGCATCGACCGGGCGTAGTTCAACTCGGTGTGCTCCCGCTCGGCGCGCTCCAGCGCCTCGGGGTCGTAGACGGTGACGTGGGCCCCCAGCGACGCGATCGTGGAGGCCACGTCCAGCGCGGGCGAGTCGCGGATGTCGTCGGAGTTGGGTTTGAACGCCGCCCCCAGCACGCCGACCGTGCGCCCGGCGAACCCGCCGCCGATCAGGGCGCGGGCGATGTCCACCGTGCGGGCGCGGCGCCGCTGGTTGATGGCGTCCACCTCGCGCAGGAAGGACAGCGCGGGCTCCACGCCCAGCTCGTCCGCGCGGGCCATGAACGCCCGGATGTCCTTGGGCAGGCACCCCCCGCCGAAGCCCAGGCCCGGCCCGAGGAACTTGCCGCCGATGCGGTCGTCGTAGGACAGCGCCTTGGCGAGCTGCATCACGTCGGCCCCGGCCGCCTCGGAGACCTCGGCCATCGCGTTGATGAAGGAGATCTTGGTGGCCAGGAAGGCGTTGGCGGAGATCTTCACCAGCTCGGCGGTCTGCAGGTCGGTGACCATGAACGGGATGCCCGCCTCGATCTGCGGTGCCGACGCCTCGCGCATCGCGGCCTCGACCCGGGGGGAGTCGGTGCCGATGACGATGCGGTTGGGGCGCAGGGTGTCCTCCACCCCGAACCCCTCGCGCAGGAACTCCGGGCTCCAGCCCAGCTCGACGGCGTCCCCGGCGGGGGCCAGCTCGCGGATGCGGGCGGCCAGCACCGCCGCGGTGCCCACCGGGACCGTGGACTTGCCGATCACCACGGCGGGGCGGTCCAGCCGGGGGGCCAGGGCCTCCACCGAGGACTTGACGTAGGACAGGTCGGCGGCGCCGGAGTCGTCCCGCTGCGGCGTGCCCACGCAGATGAAGTGCAGGTCGGCGAAGGCCGCCACCTCGTCGTAGTCGGTGGTGAAGCGCAGCCGCCCGGACTCCAGGTTGCGGGCCAGCACCTCCTCCAGGCCCGGCTCGTAGAAGGGGACCCGGCCCGCGGACAGGCTCTCCACCTTCGCCCGGTCGACGTCCAGGCCGATGACCTCGAACCCCAGTTCGGCCATGCAGGCGGCATGGGTGGCGCCGAGGTAGCCGGTGCCGATCACCGAGATCCTGGTGAGCGCTTGAGAGACCAATGGTCCGTCCTTCCTTACGACCGGCAAAGCATCGTAGTACCGGCGCGGGCGGCCGGTCCCGGGGCCCCGTCGACCCGGTCGCCGGCAGGCGTCGTACAGGAAGGTGTTTCCGGAACCGGGGCGGGGGCAACCCCGGGGCGTGCCAAGAAGCCGGCGGCGCCGGACGCGGGACGAGGAGGAGGGGCGGGGCGCGCGTGTCCTGCGGCGGTAGTGGGCCCCAGGCTACCTCTTGCGGGAGAACGGGATGGTCGTGCGCTCAGGGTCGGCGCCCTGGGCCGCGGGGCCGGCGGGCTCCGCCGGCGGGGGCACGGCCCCCGGGGGCGGTGGGCCCTCCGGCGGGGCCGGATCGGCCGTCGGCGGCGGGGCGGGGGCGGGAGCGGGGGAGCGCCGGTCCCGCCGCCACCGGGACGGCGACAGGGCCGCGATGACCAGCAGGGTGCCCAGCACCAGGGCGAACGGCAGCGCGGGGCCGTCGGGGCGGGCGAGCCCGCCGGGGATCCAGTCGGACACCGTGTGCGGCGCGACCACCGGCCACAGCGCGTAGGCCAGCAGCGGCAGGCCGCAGGCCAGGGAGCCGACCGGAGGGATGCGCACCCCGACGAGGAACCCGCCCGCGGCGCCCGCCGCCATCAGCACCCCCAGCGGAACGGTGTCGGAGGCCTGCGGCGCGGTGTCCGCGGCCCAGGCGGTGCCGAACCAGACCGCGGGGGCCAGGGCCAGCCCGGCCAGGAAGGTGAGGAGTTGGCGCAGCACGGCGACCTCCGCGTGATCGGGGCCGGGTCTCCACCGTCCACGGTATCGGCTCCCCGGCCGCCTCACAGCGCCCGCTTGGCCGCCCCTCCGAAGGCGCCTACGGCCGCCCCCAGGGCGAACATGGCGGCCTCGTCCTCGCTCATGTGCACGATCCCCGAGACGAGTTTCACCGCGTAGGGGCGTGGGCCCGCCGGGCCGATCTCGACGCCGTCGATGACGCCCTGGGCGTGCAGCAGTTTCAGGGCCTCGCCGACCTGCCTCGGGCGGTCTCCCTCGGATAGCAGCGCCATAGGGCGATCCTAGATTAGGATCGGCCCCACGACCGGGCTGATCGGTCGGCCGTCTTGCGGGGGGCGTGTGCGGTGTGGTCGGCGATGACGCGTTGGTTGTGCGAGAGCTGTCGGCGTCCCAACCCGGAGAAGTGGGACTACTGCACCTACTGCTTCAACCCCAAGCCCTGCTTCGCCCCCGAGCCGGGGTTCACCCGTCGCAGACGTTCTCCCGGGCGGTAGCCGTCCGGGGCCCCTCCTGCCCGGCCGACGGTTCGGGCTCCGGCTCGGGCTCGGGGTTCTCCACCGGGACCACCCCCGTGTAGTCGAACCCCAGGACGAGCTGCACCTCCCCGCTCAGCGTCGCGTCCTCGCGGGTCTGGGCCCCGGGCACGGCGGAGGCGACCAGCTCGGCGGCGGCCCCGTCGCCCGGCCCATGGCGCACCGTGGTCGCCTCCTCGTTCCGGGAGCTCCAGTTCTGCGCCTTCCCGGGCACCGAGAAGCCGGTCGCCTCTAGGTCCCGCGCGGCCCGCCCGCCGAGCCCCGGGGTGCCGATCCCGTTGAACACCTGCACCCGCACCTCGCCCGGCACCGGCGGCGCCTCCTCGCGCCCCCCGGCCCCCTCCGCGGCCTCCGGGGAGGGCGCGGAGCCGTCCAGCGGCCGGTCCGCCGCCACCCGGGCGAACATCTCCTGGGCCGCCTTCCGGTCCCAGGTCACCGCCACGTCCCCGCGGGGGGTCCAGTAGGCGGCGTCCTCCACCGGGACCTGGGCGAAGGAGACGTCGTCCAGGCCCACCGAGCGGAGCTGCCCGCCCAGCTCGCCGATGGCGGCGGTGTCCAGCCCGCTGTCCACGGTGACCGAGCCCAGCGCGGTCTCCAGGAACGCCGAGAACCGGGACGGGTCGCCGAGCGTGTCCGTGCTCATCGCCTTGTCCAGCAGCGCCGCCATCACCTGCTGCTGGCGGTCGATGCGGTCCAGGTCGCCCCCGGCGGTCTTGCGGGTGCGGGCGAAGGCCAGCGCCTCGCGCCCGTCCACCTCGTGCGTGCCCGCGGCCATGTCCAGCTTGGCCTTCTCGTCGGTGATCGGCTCGGGCAGGCACACCTCGATCCCGCCGAGCGCGTCCACCACCTCGGTGAACCCGGTGAAGTCGATCTCCACGTAGTGGTCGATGCGCACGTGCGTGGCGGCCTCGACGGTGCGCACGGTCAGCTGCGGGCCGCCGTGGGCGTAGGCGGCGTTGATCTTGTCCTTGCCGACCCCGGGCACGTCCACCCACGAGTCGCGGGGGATGCCGATCACGCTGACGGCGTCCCGCTCGTTGTTGACGTGCACCAGCATCATGGTGTCCGAGCGGCGCCCGTCGGCGCTGCCCACGCCCAGGTCGCTCTTGGCCGAGGAGTCCATCCCCTCCCGCGAGTCCGACCCGATCACCAGGAAGTTCAGCGCGCCGGTGGGGCCGGGGGCGGGGCGCTCGCCCAGCCCGGAGAACACGTCGAACCGGTTGATCTGGCCCGACACCCACCCGGTGAGCGCCCAGGCGGTCCCCGAGGCCAGCAGCACCACGACCGACAGCGTCCCGGCCAGCAGCAGGCCCAGACGGCGGCGGCGCACCGAGCGGCCCGGCAGCACCGGGCCGCGGGGCCCACGCGCGCGCGATGGGCCCGCCGGGGGAGTGGGGGAGGACCGCACCCTGCGGAAGCCGTCCCCGTCCGTGCCGCGGTGCCCGTTCCCGCCGTCTCCCCTGCGCTCGCCCACTGGGTTCCTCCAGCCCCCTGGATGGCGCGGCCCTCCGGCCGTGCGCATCCAGGTTGTCATCGAATCCACCGATGGGTCGGCCATGTCGGCCCCGGCGTGTTGTCGACCGATGTCCGACGGCCCTTCCCGGAGGGCCTGCCCGCGGGAGGGGGCGGCGGCACATGGCGGGAGCGCGCCGCGGGTTGCAGTACCGTTACGGTCGAACCCCGACCGAGTGACCCTTGGGAAGTCCTGTGAGCTGGCCGGCCGTATCCGTAGTCATGCCCGTGCTGAACGAGGAGCGCCACCTGGAGGCCGCGGTGCGCCACGTGCTCGCCCAGGACTATCCGGGTGAGCTGGAAGTGGTGCTCGGTGTGGGCCCCTCCGCGGACCGCACCCGCGAGGTGGCCGACGCGCTCTCCGCCGCCGACCCCCGCGTGGTCGTGGTGGACAACCCCTCCGGGCGCACCCCCTCCGGGCTCAACGCCGCCATCGGCGCCTCCTCGCACGGCATCGTGGCGCGCATCGACGGCCACGCGATGATGCCCTCGGACTACCTCAAGGTGGCGGTGGAGACCCTGGAGGAGACCGGGGCCGACAACGTCGGCGGCATCATGGCCGCCGAGGGGGAGACCCCGTGGGAGCGCGCCGTGGCCGCCGCCATGACCTCCAAGGTCGGGGTGGGCAACGCCCGCTTCCACACCGGCGGCGAGGGCGGCCCCGCCGACACCGTGTACCTGGGCGTGTTCCGCCGCTCGGCGCTGGAGCGCGTGGAGGGCTACGACGAGGCCTTCCTGCGCGCCCAGGACTGGGAGATGAACCACCGCATCCGGACGACCGGCGGCACCGTGTGGTTCCAGCCCCGCATGCGGGTGTCCTACCGGCCGCGCCCCGACCCGGCGCGGCTGGCCAAGCAGTACTTCCACTACGGGCGCTGGCGGCGGGTGGTCGCCCGGCAGCACAAGGGCACCATCAACCTGCGCTACCTGGCGCCGCCGGCGGCGGTCGCCGGCATCGCGCTGGGCCTGGCCGGCGGGTTCCTGTTCTGGCCGGCGTGGCTGGTGCCCGGGGCCTACGCCGCCGCCGTGGCGGCCGCCTCGGTGCCGCTGGGCACGGGGCTTCCGCTCATGGGCCGCCTGTCGGTCCCGGTGGCGCTGGCCACGATGCACATGTCGTGGGGGCTCGGGTTCCTGACCAGCCCGCCGAGCCTGGGCGCGGACTCGCGCACCGCCCGCGCCCGGCAGCAGTCCCAGGAGCGCGCCTAGCGCTTGACGGCGGCGGCCACCCCCGGCACGTCGTCGGCGACCACCGCGTCCACGCCCGCGTCCGCGAACCGGGCCGCGTCCACGGCGTCGGGGCACCACGAGACGACCTCCAGCCCGGCCCGGTGCGCGGTGTCCACCGTGTAGTCCACGCTGCGCCGCCCCGGGCGGGGCGGCTCCCCGGTCAGGCCGAAGGACCGCGCGTCGATCGCCACCGCCGCGCACCCCATCCCGGCCGCCCCGGCCACCGCCTGGTCCAGCGGGTTGCGCACGAACGGCATCCACGCGGTGGGCACCCCGGGCGCCTCCTCGGCCACCCGCAGCAGCACCGCCGGGTCGAAGGAGCACACGAACACCCGCCGCCGGGCCGCCTCCCGGCGCAGCACCGGCATCAGCAGCGCGGCGGTGCGGCGGGACGGCGCGTCGGAGGCGTCCTCCATCACCGTCTTGACGTCCACGTCCAGCCCCGCCTCCTCCGGCAGGGCCTCCAGCGCCTCCTCCAGGCGCACCAGGCCGTGCCGGGCGCACTCGGCGGCGGTCGCGTCCACCACCGGCCGCCCGTCGGCCAGGGCGGCGTCGTGGTGCAGCACCAGCGCGCCGTCGGCGGTCCGGCGCACGTCGATCTCCACCCATGCGGCGCCGGTGCGCAGCGCCTCCCGGTAGGACTCCACGGTGTTCTCCCGGAGCCCCCCGTTCTCGCCGCGGCCGGCGCCGCGGTGCCCGATGACCTCGGTGGGGCGGAAGACGCTCATCGCTCCCCCTCCCCGGCGCCGCGCCCGGCCTCCCGGCGCAGCAGCGCCTCGGCGACCTCCACGTCCCCCGGGTGGGTCACCTTGATGTTGGCCTCGGTGCCCGCGACGATGTGCACCGGCTCACCCGGCAGGTAGCGCAGCACCACGCCGCAGTCGTCGGTGGCCACCAGGTCCGGGTCGGCCAGCGCGGCGGCGTAGGCCCGGCGCAGCACCTCCAGCCGGAACCCCTGCGGGGTCTGCATCCGCCGCAGCTCGGCGCGCGGCGGCACCTCGGCGACCGCCTCGGCCCCGCCCCCGCCCGGCGCCACCCGCACGACGGTGTCGGAGGAGGGCACCGCCACCCCCACAGCGCCGGCGTGCTCCAGGGCCGCCACCGCCGCGGCGACGGTCGTCCGGGCCACCAGCGGGCGGGCCGCGTCGTGCAGCAGCAGCAGGTCCGACCCGGGCCGGGCCTCGACCGCGCGCAGCGCCGCCACCGAGCTGTCGGTGCGGGTGGACCCGCCCGGCAGCACCGCGGTCACCTTGGGGAAGGGCGCCGCGATCCGCTCGGCCTCGCGCAGGTGGTCCGGGGCCATCACCACGAGCACCTCGTCCACCTCCGGGGCGTCCTGGAACGCGGCGACCGCGTGCTCCAGCACCGGCCGCCCGGCCAGCGGAAGCAGCTGCTTGGGGACGGCCCCGCCCATCCTCGACCCGGTGCCCCCGGCGAGCACGGCGGCCATCACGTGCGGCATCGCACACCTCGGCTTTCCCTCTCAGGCGTTCCTGCAGCAGAACCTACGGGACGGGGCGCCCGCCGCCGACCGGTACCCTTGTGTCGCCCCGGGGACGGCGTCCGCCGCCCGGCGCGGCCGCCAAGCGGTGCGCGCGGCGACGCCGGGTCTGCCCCGCGCGGCTCTCGAACATCCCCCGGCCGGAGCGCGCCCCCCGCAGCGTCCGGCCGCAAGGTCTCACGACTGCACACCCCCAAGGAGGTGGCGGTGGCGTCAAGGGCGCTGGCCGTCTGGCAGAACCGTCAGGTCGTTGGCCTCCTGGTCCGGCGCGACCTGAAGGTCAAGTACCAGAAATCGATCCTCGGTTACGCGTGGTCGATGCTCGAACCCCTGGCCATGGCCGGGGTGTACTTCTTCGTGTTCGGGCTGATCTTCAACACGAACCGGGGCGTCCCCGGAGGCGACGACGCCCCCGGCGGCTACCTGCTGTTCCTGATCTCCGGCCTGCTGCCCTGGCTGTGGTTCAGCACCGCGCTGAACGAGGCCCCCAAGGCCCTGATCTCCCAGTCCAAGCTCATCACCACGATGAAGGTGCCCCGGGAGATCTTCCCGATCGCGGTGGTCACCCGCGGCTTCGTGGACTACCTGTTCACCTGGCCGGTGCTGCTGCTGTTCGTGTTCTTCCTGGGCGGGCGCACCACCCTGATGGGCGTGCTGGTCTGGCTCCCGGCGGCGCTGGTGGTGCAGTACGCCTTCACCCTGGGCGTGACCTTCCTGCTGGCCTCGGTCAACGTGCTGGTCCGGGACGTGGAGCGGATCGTGCGCATCCTCAACCGGATCCTCTTCTACGCCTCGGCGATCATCATCCCCTCGGGCATGGTGCTGGCCGCGGACTCCTCCTTCCCCGGCTGGTTCAAGGCGCTCTTCCAGCTCAACCCGCTGCTCGGGATCTTCAAGATGCACCACGCCGTCTGGTACCCCGCCGACGCGCCCGGCTTCGCCGCGGCCGCCGAGGCCGGGGGCTTCGCGCTCACCACCGCCCTCGTGGGTGCGCTGGTCTTCCTCACTGTCGGATACTGGGTGTTCCGGCGCCTGGAGACGGCCGTCCTTAAGGAGTTGTGATGGCGGAGCCGATCATCGAGGCCGAGAACCTCGGCATCAGTTTCGCGGTGAACCGCCGGCGCAAGCGCAGCCTGCGCGAGATGTTCATCCACGGCAGGAAGCGCGACCCCAACGCGGCCGGGGCCGACTTCTGGCCCATGCGCGGCGTCTCCTTCCAGATCGCCGAGGGCGAGTGCGTCGGGATCGTCGGCAAGAACGGCACCGGGAAGTCCACCCTGCTCAAGATGATCGCCGGGGTGCTGATCCCCGACGAGGGCAGCGTCCGCGTGCACGGGAAGGTGGCGCCGCTGCTGGAGCTGCGCGCCGGGTTCAACGACCAGCTCACCGGGCGGGAGAACATCTACCTGGTCGGGTCCCTGCACGGCATGGACACCGAGACCATCGACGCGCGCTTCGACGAGATCGTGGAGTTCGCCAACATCCGCGAGGGCTACATCGACATGCCCGTGCGGCACTACTCCAGCGGCATGAAGGTGCGCCTGGGCTTCGCGCTCATCTCCCAGCTGGAGCACCCCGTCATGCTCGTCGACGAGGTGCTGGCGGTGGGCGACAAGGCCTTCAAGAAGAAGTGCTACGAGGCCATCGAGCGGATGCTGGCCAAGAACCGCACCATGGTCCTCGTCTCGCACAACGAGACCGACCTCAAGCGCTTCTGCGGCCGCGGCCTCTACATCAAGGACGGCGAGCTGGCCCTGGACGCCGACATCGAGACGGCGCTGGAGGCCTACAACGCCGACTCCAAGGCCGAGACCGAGGCCCGCAAGAAGGCGGCGGAGGACAAGAAGCGCCGCCGGGAGAAGGGCGGCGGCGAGGCCGCCTGACCGGCCGCGGCCCGCCGGGGCGTGTCGGAGGTTGCCGCACGCCCCGGCGCGGGGGACGCTCGACGGGTGACCTCCGCCGTGCTCACGCGGATCGCGCCCGTGGCGGCCGTCCTGGCCGCGGTCTGGTTCTCCGCGGGCGATACGCGCGGTGCCCTGGTGGGCTCGGCCCTGCTCGGGGCGGTCCTGGTGGCCGACCGGGTGCGGGCGGCCGCCGCCGCGGGCCGCCGCGACGCCCTGGAGGAGTGGCTCGCGGTCGTGCTCGGCCGGCTGGGCGAGTACGCCGTCTACGCGGGCCTGGCCGTCGGCGGCGCGCTCGCCGGAGAGGACGAGGCCTGGGCGTGGGCGGCGGGGGCGCTGATCGCCCTCGCTCTGCGCGACAGCGTCCTGGAGGGGGAGGGCCGACGGGCCGCCCCGGTCCCGCCCGCGGCGGGCGTGCCCGCCCCGCGCGAGGGGTCCCCGCTGGCGCGGCTGCCCGGCATGGAGACCGTCCCCGAGCGCACCGACCCCGGCCTGGCCGACGAGCTGCTGGGGCCGCGCCGGGCCCAGGAGCCCCGGCGCGCGGCCCCCGTGCGGCGCCCGGCCGCGGTCGGCGCGCTGCGGGAGGCGGCGGCCTTCCCCCGGCCGCTGCGGTTCGCCGTCATCGCCGTCGGCGCCCTGGCCGCCGACGCGCGCGTGACCTTCATCGCACTCATGGTGGGGTGCGCGATCGCGGTGACCGCCGCCCTCGCGGATCCCCGGCCGGAGAGGGGGCCGGTCGGCTAGCGTGGACGCTTTCCCCCCGGAACGCGTGTCGACACGCGTCGACGTGCGGTTTCTCCGTGATGATGGTCACCTCGCGCGGCTGCTGGGGCGCCTGGCGGGCGGCGCGCTGCCGCCGCTGCCGCCCGCGGCCGCCGCCGCGCTGGTGACCGGCGTCCTGCTCGCGGCAGGCCTGGGGGCGGCCACAGGCATTACCCTGTTCGCACCGGTGGCCGCGCTCCTGCTGGCCGGAGCCGCCTCGGCGCATCCGCACGGCGGCCGCCACGACCCCCTCGCCGTCCCCCTCCTCCGCGGGGCCGAATACCTGTACCTGCTCGCGCTGGGCACGGGCGGCGGCGTACCGGGGCCCCTGGTGTTCGTACTCTTGGTCGTGGTGGCCCTGCACCACTGCGGTACCGTCTGCCGGGCACGCCAAGGGGCCGGTCCACCGGACCGGGCCGCTCGGGCGGCGCTCGGATGGGACGGCCGCATGCTGCTCGCCGCCGCGGGAGGCGCCCTGGGGTGGCTGCCGTTCGCCTTCGGCGCGCTCACCGGCTACCTGGCCGTGCTGCTCGCCTACGGGGCGGTGGCGGGCTGGGCCCGCACACCGGTGGCCGACCTGGCGGACACCGGCGACGAACCGGGAGGCGCAGGCGCCTCCACGACCTAAGGAGGAACGCGCGTACATGCTCGGTATGGTTCTTGCGGCCGGAGCCGGCCGGAGGCTGCGCCCCTACACCGACACGCTCCCCAAGGCGCTGGTGCCGGTCGACGGCGAGACCACCATCATGGACATCTCGCTGCGCAACCTGGCGGCCTCGGGCCTGACCGACGTCGTGGTCGTCGTCGGCTACCGCTCCGAGGCGGTCGAGGAGCGCAAGGAGGCGCTGGAGCGCCGCCACGGCGTGAAGCTGACGCTCGTGTACAACGACAAGGCCGAGGAGTGGAACAACGCCTACTCCCTGTGGACCGCGCGTGAGTACTTCTCCGAGGGCGTCCTCCTGGTGAACGGCGACACGGTGCACCCGGTGAGTGTGGAAGAGACGCTACTGGCCGCCCGCGGACCGGAGCTCCTCCTGGCGGTGGACAACGTCAAAACCCTCGCCGACGAAGAGATGAAGGTGACCCTGGACGGCTCGGGCCACCTGGAGCGCATCACCAAGAAGATGGACCCGGCCGCCGCCGCGGGCGAGTACATCGGCGCCACCCTCATCGACGGCGCGGCCGCCGGCCGCCTGGCCGACGCCCTCAAGGCCGTTTGGGAGCGCGACCCGGACCTGTACTACGAGGACGGCTTCCAGGAGCTGGTCGCCCGCGGCGGCAAGATCGCCGTGGCCCCGATCGGCAAGGTCGACTGGGTCGAGGTAGACGACCACGACGACCTCGCGCGCGCCCGGGAGATCGCATGCCGCTACTAGCCCGGATGCTCCCGTCCCCGCTCACCATCGACGTGCGCCGGGGCGCCATCGCCTCCCTCGGGTCGGTCCTGTCCGACCGCCGCATCGCCACCTCGGGCCGCATCGCCGTCGCGGTCGGCCCGGGGCAGGGCGGCCAGATCGCCGCCGACCTCGACATGCCCGACTGCGAGGTGGTGCAGGTCGACGGCGGCAGCGTGGACGCCGCCACCGAGCTGGGCAAGAAGCTGCGTTCGGGCGCCTACGAGGCGGTCGCCGGGATCGGCGGCGGCAAGACCATCGACGTGACCAAGTACGCCGCCTCCATGGCGGGCGTGCCGATGGTCGCCGTGGCCACCAACCTGGCCCACGACGGCATCTGCTCGCCGACCGCCTCGCTGGAGCACGAGAGCGGCAAGGGCACCTACGGGGTGTCCATGCCCATCGCGGTGGTCATCGACGTGGACTACGTGCGCGCCGCCCCGCAGCGGCTGGTCCGCTCCGGGGTGGGGGACGTCGTCTCCAACCTGTCGGCGATCGCCGACTGGGAGCTGGCCGGGCGCGAGCAGGGCGAGCCGGTGGACGGCATGGCCGTCACCTTCGCCCGGGTCGCCGCCGAGGCGGTGCTCTACCGCACCGACTCGGTCGAGTCCGACGAGTTCCTCACCGTGCTGGCCGAGGCGCTGGTGCTGTCCGGGATGGCGATGTCGGTGGCCGGGTCGAGCCGTCCGGCCAGCGGCGGGTGCCACGAGATCCTGCACGCCGTCACCCACCTGTACCCCGGGGTGAGCAACCACGGCGAGCTGGCCGGGATCGGCGCCCTGTTCGCCTACTTCCTGCGCGTGCGGCACCTGGGCGAGGACGACCGGCGCATGCGGGACATCCGCGCCTGCCTGGTCCGCCACGGGCTGCCCCTGACCCCCGGGGACGTCGGCCTGGACGAGGAGATGTTCGCCCGCGCCGTGGCGCACGCCCCCGCCACCCGGCCGGGGCGCTACACGGTGCTGGAGCACCTGGACCTGTCCGAGGACGAGATTCGGCGGAGCGTCGGTGAGTATGTCCAAACCGTCGGTCGCTGAGGTCCGCGCCGGGGGCCAGCCCGAGGGCGTCAAGGAGCGCGTCAACGAGGAGCACTGGGCCGGCCGCCTGTACATGCGCGACGTGTCCCCCTACCTCAGCACCGTGTTCGTGCGGCTGGGCGTGCCGCCGAACCCCATCACCTACCTGATGATGGCCTTCGGCGTGCTCGCCGGGGCCGTCGTCGCCTTCGGCGGCCTGTGGTCGGCGCTGCTGGCCTTCGCCATGGTGCAGGTCTACCTGCTGCTGGACTGCGTCGACGGCGAGGTGGCGCGCTACACCGGCCGCACCAGCACCGCCGGGATCTACCTGGACCGCATCGGCCACTACGTCTCCGAGATCGCCCTGCTCATCGGGCTGGGCGTGCGCGCCCAGGGCGCGTTCGAGCCCGGCGGCTGGGTGGTGGCCGGGATGGCCGGGGCGATCGGCGTGGCGCTGATCAAGGCCGAGACCGACAACGTGGTGGTGGCCCGGGCCAAGGCCGGGCTGCCCGAGCAGGTCTCCCAGGAGGCCATGCGCCCCCGCTCCTCCGGGCTGAGCCTGGCCCGCAAGGCCGCCTCGGCGCTGCGGTTCCACCGGATCATCCAGGCGGTGGAGCTGTCGGTGCTGCTGGTGGGCGTCGCGGTGGTGGACGCGGTCCGCGGCGACCTGGACGCCACCCGCGTGCTGGTGGCGGTGTGCGTGGCGGTGGCCGCCCTGCAGACCGTGCTGCACCTGGTCAGCGTGCTGGCCTCGCGGCGGCTGGAGTAGGGCGGGCGGCCACGGGTCCTCCGGGCGGCGCCCCGACACGCGGGGCGCCGCCCTTCCCGCCGTGGCGGGAAGGGAAACCGTCCCTTATCTTTTCGTTAGCGGGTTCGCGGGAGTGTAAGGTCCCGTCCACCCGTCGTCCACGCCTACGAACGGTTGCCATGAACCGACACGTGTCCGAGGAAGCGCCCCGGGAAGCCGTCCAGGAGGCACCCGCGCCGGCGTCCACCGGGGGTGCCGAGCGTTTGAAGATCTCGTGCGTCGTGCTGACCATGGGCAACCGCCCGGCCGAGCTGCGCCGCGCGGTCAAGAGCGTGCTGGAGCAGCGCGGCGCCGACGTCGACGTGGTGGTCGTGGGCAACGGCGCCGACCTGCCGGAGCTGCCCGCGGGGGTGGCGACCCTGCGCCTGGAGGAGAACCTGGGCATCCCCGAGGGGCGCAACCAGGGGGCGGCCGCCACCGACGGCGACGTCCTGCTCTTCCTCGACGACGACGGCTGGTACCGCTCGCCGGACCTGTGCCGCCGCCTCGCCGACCGGTTCGCCGCCGACCCGGGCCTGGGGGCGCTCTCGTTCCGCATCGCCGACCCGGACGGCGGCCCCGACCAGCGCCGCCACGTGCCGCGGCTGCGCGCGGGCGACCCGCGCCGCTCCAGCCGGGTGACCACCTTCCTCGGCGGCGCCTGCGCCATCCGCCGCGCGGCCTTCGAGGCCGGAGGGGGGCTGCCCGGCGGGTTCTTCTACGCCCACGAGGAGACCGACCTGGCCTGGCGCATCCTGGACGCCGGGTACCACATCGAGTACGACGCCGAGTCGGTCATGTACCACCCGGCGGCGGCGCCGACCCGGCACGCCGACTTCTACCGGCTCAACGCCCGCAACCGGGTGTGGCTGGCCCGGCGCAACCTGCCGTGGCCGCTGGCCGGGCTCTACCTGGCGAACTGGGTGGGCATGACGGTGCTGCGGGAGCGCTCGGGCCCGGCGCTGCGCGCCTGGTTCCAGGGGTTCGGCGAGGGGTGGCGCACCGAGGCCGGGCCGCGCACCCCGATCTCCTGGCGGACGGCCTGGCGGATGGCCCGCGACGGCCGCCCGCCCGTCATCTGAGACCGGGAGGGCCCAGAGGGATCAGAGCTCGGTCCACACCTCGCCGTACTCCAGGCGGGGCAGGCGGGGGAACTCGTGCGGCCCCGCGGGCTCGCCGATGTTGACCACCATGAAGCTGCGCAGCGCGGAGCCGGCGAAGAACTCGGCGTCCACCCCCGGGTGGTCGAACCCGTTCATGGGGCCGGCGGCCAGCCCGGCGGCGCGCACGCCGATGAGGAAGTACCCGGCCTGCAGGTGCGCGTTGAGCGCCGCGGGGCCGGGGCGGGCCCCGGGGTCGCCGAAGGCGCCGCGGACCATCTCGGCGCGGTCGGGGAAGAACGACTCGGCCTTCTCGTGGAAGTCGGTGTCGTAGGCGAGCACGGCGGTGAGCGGCGCGGCCCCGGTCTTGGCGCGGTTGCCCTCGGCCAGCAGGGGCAGCAGCCGGGCGCGGCTCTCGTCGGAGCGGAGCAGCAGGACGCGCAGGGGCTGGACGTTCATCGCGGTCGGCCCGTACTTGACCAGGTCGTGCACGGCCCGCAGCTTCTCCTCCGGGACGGGCCCGGGGCCGAAGGCGTTGGCCGAGCGGGCCTCGCGGAAGAGCAGGTCCTGGGCGTCCTTGGGCAGGGCCAGCGGGTCGGCGCTCGCGGTCATGGTGTCTCCTCTCGTGCCGGGTCCGCGCAGACGTACATGCGTTTGCATGGAAATCGCGGACACGACGGGGGCAACCGGGCCCCGCGGGAGGCTATTCCGGCACGGCGGCCGGTGTGGCGGTGCTCACAAGGCGCTCACACGGCGCTCACACGGGCGCGGGCGCGCGGTGCGGTAACGCCCGCAGGCCCGGCTCGGCGCGGGCCCACTCCTCCAGCTGGCGCACGAACGCCTTGGCCTGGACGGGCCAGTGGTAGTGCTCCCGGGCGATCTCGTGGCCGGTGCGGGCGAAGCGGGAGCGCAGTCCCGGATCGCCGCGCAGCAGCAGCGCCGCCTCGGCGGCGGCCCGCGGGTCGGCGTGCGGGACCACGACCCCGCAGGCCCCCTCCGGGCGGCCGGCCACCAGCGCCTCGGCCGCCGGGGTCGGGGTGGTGATCACCGGCAGCCCGTGCGCCATGTACTCGACCACCTTGGTGGGCAGCGAGTGCCGGTAGTTGGGCGTGTCGTGCAGCAGGCTCATCCCGGCCATCGCCCCGCTGACCATGCGCAGCGCCCGGTCGTTGGGGACGAACCCGAACCAGCGCACCGCCCCCTCCTGCTGGGCGGCGCGCAGCATCGGCCGCACCGACGGGTCGGCGGCGCCGATCACGTCCACCCGCACCCCGTGCGGGCGCAGCAGCCGCCCGGCCTCCACCAGCTCGCGGGCGCCGCGGGCGTTGGACAGGTGGCCCAGGTAGACGACCCGGTCGTGGCCGGGCTGGCGGGCCGGGCGCTCGGGGACGAAGGTGGTGTTGGGCACCACCGGGTGCGCTCCGGCGAACCGGCCGCGGTAGCCCTCCTCGGCCAGCAGCAGGTGCATGCGGCCCTCGGCCCGCCGCTCGAACGAGCGCACCACCGGGGCCAGCGGCCTGCGCAGCGGCCGGGGCATCCACGGCTTGGTGAGCAGCGCCGCGGCCGCGTCCTCGTGCACGTCCCACACGGTGGCCGGGCGGCGCCGGGGCAGGGCCAGCATCAGCTCGGGGTCGTGGAAGACCAGCACGTCGGCCTTGGGGACGTGCTCGGCGAGCGCGGCCCGGGCGGCCCGCAGCGCGCGCAGCCGGCGCCGGCCCGCCGCGCGGGGCAGGTCCACGGCCTCCAGTTCGGGCCAGGGGGTCACCCCGCGCTCGCGGAAGGGAGCGGCATAGGTGACCGTGTGGCCGGCGTCCAGCAGCGCGCGGATCTGCCGGTGCAGGATGCGCGCGTCCTCCGGGTGGTGGACCACGGTGGCCACGAGTGCGTGCATGAGCGCCTCCGCCTGATGCTCCTGTCCCGGCCGGAGGGGAGAACCCGCCCGGGCGGGCGGCCGACCTGCGCCCAACCTAGGCGCGGGCGGGAAACGGAGGGTGAATGCCGCGGTTACACACAGGGGTGGGGGTGATGAAGACGCGGGGCCCAGCCCGCGGGGGGCTGGGCCCCGGGCGCTCGCACGGGGGCGGGGCCCTCAGAGGACCTGCACGCCCTCGCGCTCGATCGGCGCGGTGGTGCGGCCCTGGGGCGGGACCTCCGGGTCCAGCCGGCGCAGGACGCCGCGGGTGTCCAGCAGCAGCCGGGCGTGCTCGGTCAGCAGCTTGGGCCGGTAGTCGGGGTGGTCGGTGAGCAGCACCGTGAGGTCGGCCTCACGCAGCGCCTCCTCCAGGTCCAGCGCGCGCGGGACGTCCTGCCCGCCCACGCTCCACTCCTCGACGTGGGGGTCGTGGTAGGTGAGCGCGGCCCCCTTCTCGGCCAGCTTGCGCGCCACCGGGCGGGCGGGCGACTCGCGCTGGTCGGCGATGCCGGCCTTGTAGGTGACGCCGAGCAGCAGCACCCGCGACCGGGACAGCGCCAGCCCGGCGTCGTTGAGCAGCTCCTGGGCGCGCTGCAGCACGTACCCCGGCATCCGGGCGTTGATCTCCTGGGCCAGCTCCACGAACCGGAACGGGTAGCCCAGGGTCTTGACCTTGTACGACAGGTAGTTGGGGTCGATCGGGATGCAGTGCCCGCCGACGCCGGGGCCGGGATAGAACGCCTGGAACCCGAACGGCTTGGTGGCGGCGCAGGCGATGGAGTCCCACAGGTCCACGCCCAGCTCCTGGCAGAACACCGCCATCTCGTTGACCAGCGCGATGTTGACGTGCCGGTAGGTGTTCTCCAGCAGCTTGGCCATCTCCGCCTCGCGGGTGCCGCGGGCGCGCACCACCTCGGCGACGAACCGGCCGTAGAACCGGGCGGCCAGCTCACCGCAGCGCTCGGTCATCCCGCCGACGACCTTGGGCGTGTTGGCCACCCCGAAGGCGGCGTTGCCCGGGTCGATGCGCTCGGGCGAGAACGCCAGGTGGAAGTCGGCCCCGGCGACCAGGCCGGACTCCTCCAGCAGCGGGCGCAGGACCTCTTCGGTGGTGCCCGGGTAGGTGGTGGACTCCAGCACCACCAGGGTGCCCGGGCGCAGCCGTTCGGCGATCATCCGCCCGGCGGCCGAGACGGCGCCCAGGTCGGGCCCGCCCTCGTCGGAGAGCGGGGTGGGCACGCAGACCACGATGGTCGAGGCGCGCCCCAGGACCTCGGGGTCGGCCGTGGCGGTGAACCCGCCGGCCAGCATCTCGGCCACGTCGTCGGCGGACAGGTCGTCGACGTGCGAGGCGCCGGAGTTCAGTCCGTCGACGACGGCGGGGCTGACGTCGAGGCCGGTGACCGTGATACCGGCGCGGACGGCCTCCTGGGCCAGCGGGAGGCCGACGTATCCGAGTCCGATGACGACCAGGTCCGTGGTCGGGGTAGCGGCGTCCACAGGGCCCCTCACCTTCTTGGAAGCGCTGCCCGGAAGCAGCGGTGGAAAACGATGTGTCGGGGAACGGTGCTCGCTTCGGCTAGACGCCCGAGCGTAGTTCCGGGATGGCCGCCCGCGGCCGACTCGGCCAGCTCCGGACATCTCGTCGAAGGGTGCATATTCGGCCCCCAGGGGTGGGATATGCGCGCCGTTCCGGCGGTGCCGGCGCGGTGCCGCGGCACGGGTCCGCCCAGGTCCCGCGGGCGCCACCGGTGCCCGATTTCTGACTGTACGGCGGTTTTCGCTGGTGGGATCACCGGAATTCCGAACGGCCCGGAGGAATTAACTCCGGTGTCACCCCGGGTTTCTCCGGTGCCCACCGTTCACACCCGGCTCGGCCCCGTGAAAACGGCGTAGGCCTCCGAATAGCGTTCGGCCGCGGCGGCCCATGTCCGGTCCCGGCCGACCGCCGTTTGGGCCCTTGCGCCCAGCCGTTCCCGCTCCGCCGGGTCGGCGGCCAGCGCCCCCAGGGCGTCGGCCAGCGCGCCCGGGTCCCCGGGCGGCACCAGCACCCCGGCGCCCCCCGGCTCCACCAGCTCGCGCAGCGCGGGCAGGTCGGAGGCGACCACCGGCAGCCCCCCGGCCATCGCCTCCACCGGCTTGAGCGGCGTCACCAGGCGGCACACCCGCTCGTCGCGGCGCGGGACCGCGAACACGTCCAGCGCCGCGTGGTGGGCGCGCACCCGGTCGGCCGGGACCCGGCCGGTGAAGTGCGCGGCCCCCTCCAGGCCCGCCTCGGCCGCCCGGCGGCGCAGCGCGGGCAGCTCGGGCCCGTCGCCGACCACCAGGGCGTGCGCGTCCGCGCCGCGCCCGCGCAGCACCGCCACCGCATCCAGCAGCGCGTCCAGGCCCTCGTAGCCGTAGCAGCTCGTCGTCGTCCCGGCCACGAACGCCTCCGGGGCGATGCCCAGCGCCTCGCGCACCGGCGCGCCGTCCGGCAGCGGGTCCAGGAAGGACCCGGCCACCGCGTTGGGCACCACCAGGATGCGCTCCTCGGGCACCCCGCGCGCGGCGATGTCGGCCCGCATCGCCGCGCCCAGCGTCACCACCAGGTCCGCCCCGAGCATGCAGGCCGTCTCCTGCGCCCGCTCCGCCTGGTAGAACGCGTCCTCCGGCGAGCGCGAGGCGTCCCGGGACAGCCACGACTCCTCCAGGAAGCCGCGCACCTCGTAGACGACCGGCAGGCCGCGGGCGCGCCCCAGCTCCAGGGCCAGCCGCCCGTTGCGGTGGTTGGAGGCCGCGTGCAGCACGTCCGGCCCGATCCGGTCGGCGAGCCGCCCGGCCAGGCGCAGCCCGGCGCGCAGCTCCGCGCCGTCGTCCGCGGGCGCCGCCCACGGGACGAGCCGGTGGTAGGGCACCCCGTCCAGCACCACCCGCGGCCGCGGGTCGGGCACCCCCGCCGAGACCGGGTACCCGGCCCGGGTCGCCACCTGGGCGTCCAGCCCCGCCTCCCGCTGCGCCACCGCGATCCGGTGCGTCCGCTGCGTGTACCCGGCGTTGGTGTGCGGCAGCGCGTTGGTCACCAGATGCAGCGCACACGCCCCGATCTGTGCTGATCGCCCACCGTTCACCGCGCCGTCGCGCAGCGTTCTCCGCCCCCGGGCTACGGTGAGCGAGGGCGGGCGGACCGGCTCCGCCGCCTGCGGATCCGGGCCCGCGGCCACCGCGCGTCCCGACAGCAGGGCCGAGCGGCGCTCCAGCGCCGCCCGGCGGCGGCCCGCGGGCAGCGTCCCGGCCAGCTCGTCGGCCAGGGCGGTGTCCCGGACGGCCAGGGCCAGCGCGGCCATGCGCGCCGTGCGGCCGGGCGCCGCACCGGAGCACGACAGCCGCGCGGTGCGCGCGGCGCCCGCGGTGTCGCCGGCGTCGGCCAGCGCGTAGGCGCGGACCAGCGGCCCGCCGTGGGCGGCGGCACCGCGCACCGCCCGGCGGACCGGGGAGGGGAGGACGCGCAGCGCCAGCAGCGGGGCCCGTGCGGGCTCGCTGCGCAGGTGGCGCCAGGCCAGGGTGGCGGCATAGGAGGCCGCTCTGATGATGGGCAGCACGATCGTAGGCAACCACGCGGCGGTGTCGCCGCGGTGACGCCCGGGCGTCCCGCGCGCGTCGCCGGAGGAAAACACGCCGGTCCCGAGCGGGCCGGGGCGAGGAACGAGGGAAGAGGTCGATGGCATTCCTGCACATCGTGGGAGCGCGCCCGAACTTCGTGAAGGCGGCGCCGGTGGTGGCCGCCCTTGACCGGCGCGGCATCGCCCAGCAGGTGCTGCACACCGGCCAGCACTACGACGAGCGCATGTCCGCGGTGTTCTTCCGCGACCTGGGGCTGCCCCGCCCCGACGCCGACCTGGGGGTGGGCTCCGGCTCGCACGCCCAGCAGACCGCGGCGCTGATGACCGGCCTGGAACGGGAGTTCACCGAGCGTTCACCCGAGACGGTCATCGTCTACGGGGACGTGAACTCCACCGTCGCCGCCGCGCTCACCGCCGCCAAGCTCGGCATCGGCGTGGCGCACGTGGAGGCCGGACTGCGCTCCTTCGACCGGACCATGCCCGAGGAGGTCAACCGGGTGGTGACCGACCGGCTGTCCGACGTGTGCCTGGCCACCAGCGCCGACGCGGTCGCCCACCTCGCCGACGAGGGCGTTCCGGCCGACCGGATCCACCTGGTCGGCAACCCGATGATCGACACCCTGACCGCCAACCTCGACCGGTTCGACGCCGAGGGGCTGCGGGTCCGCCACGGCCTGCCCGCCTCCTACGTCGCCGCCACCCTGCACCGCCCCGCCAACGTGGACGACCCCGACACGGTCGCCCGGCTGGTCGCCGCCGTGCACGGGGTCGCCGACCGGATCGACGTGGTCATGCCGGTGCACCCGCGCGGCAGGGCCGCCTTCGACGCCGCCGGGCTCGGCGGCCACCCCCGCGTGCACCTGCTGGAGCCGCTGGGCTACATCGACTTCGTCGCGCTGGTGCGCGGCGCCGCCGCCGTGGTCACCGACTCCGGCGGGGTGCAGGAGGAGACGACCATCCTCGGGGTACCCTGCCTGACGCTGCGCCCCAACACCGAGAGGCCGGTCACCATCACCCACGGCACCAACCGCCTGGTGTCCCGGGAGGAGTTCGCCGAGCTGCCCGCCCTGGTCGCCAAGGCCGCCTCCGGCGAGCCGGTCAACGGCGCCCCCGCCGGGGCCGTCCCGCCGCTGTGGGACGGGGCCGCCGGGGAGCGCATCGCCGACGTGCTGTCCCCCGCACAAGGTAGGAAGAACCCGTGAAACGGCGAGAACAGTCCCAGACCGAGCAGCTGCGCCGGGCCCTCGGCGAGAGGGAGGCCCAGCTCCAGGAGGCACAGGCCCGCCTGGCCGCCCTGGAGGCCTCCACCTCGCTGCAGGTGGGCCGGGCCCTGACGTCCGCGGCCAAGCGTCCCGGGCGCGGCCTGGTGCGCCTGCCCCGCGACCTGTTCCGGCTGTGGCGCCGCAGCGGGCGCACCACCCAGGCCACGGGGCGGCGCAAGCCCGACCCGGTGCGCTCCTATGAGACCGAGCGCGAGGAGGCGCGGCTGCTCAGCGGCGCGCCCGGGGCGCCCGACGGCCGCCTCTCGGTGGCCGGGGTGCTCTCGGCCGAGGCCGCCGAGGCGCTGCGCCCCTATGTGCGGGTGGTGCCGCTGCTGCCGCACGACGCCCAGCCGGTCTTCGAGTCGGTGGACGTGGACGCGGTGCTGGTGACCGCCTCGGCCGCGGCGCCCGGCGCCGCGGGGCCCTGGGCGCACACCGGCGACCCCGCCGCGGCCGACCGCACCCGCGCCCTGGCCTGGGTGCTGGAGGCCGCCTCGGCGCGCGGGGTGCCCACCGTGCTGCTGGAGGACGCGCCCGCCCCGCCCGCCCTGGCCCGCCTCGGCTTCGACCTGGTGCACGAGGGCGGGGCGGGGGTGCCGCTGCACCGCTTCAACCCGATCGCCGCCGACCCCGAGCGCTCCGCCGAGCCGGTGCGCCTGGCCGCGTCCCGACCCTCCGGGGCCGCCGCCCGGCGGCTGCTGGGCGCCCTGGGCGACGACGGGCCGCGCACCGCCGAGGTGTCCTGGGAGGACCTCCCCGACCTGCTGCGGTCCGCCTCCTCGGTGGTGGTGGAGGACGCCGCGGCCGCCGACCGGGCCCTGGCCTGCGGCGCGCGCGCCCTGCTGGTGGGGCGCGGCCGGGACGGGCAGGACCGGGCGGCCGCGGTGCCGCCCGGCGCCGCCGACCCCGCGGCCGTCCTGCGGGAGCTGGAGCGGGTCCGCCGGGACGGGCCGCTCTCCCCTGAGGAGGTGCGGGCGGTGCTGCGCTCGGTGTTCCTCACCGACGCCGTCCCGGTGCGCCTCGCCGAGGTCTTCGGCAAGGTCGACTTCGCCCCCGGGTCGGCGGGCGCCTCCGCGGTGCTGGCCGGGCGCCGCGCGGCGGTGCTGGCCGCCCCCGCCGACGACACGGCCGCCCTGGCCCTCGCTGACGACCTGCTCAACCAGGACCTGCCCCCGGCCGAGGCCGTGGTGCCCGCCGAGGCGGCCCACCTGGCCGGGGTGGAGCGGCTGCGCTCCTTCGGGGTGCCGGTCCGCACCGCCTCCGGGGTGCCCGCCGGCGGCCCCGGCCACCGGCGCTGGGCGGTGCTGGCCCGGGAGGCCACGGCCCCGTGGTCGGTGCTGTGGCGCGAGCCGCGCGGCCCCGGGCTCCTGGCCGACCTGCTGTGCGCCGCCGAGTGCTCGGGGGCCGACGCGGTGGGCGCGGCGACCGTGCCCGGCGGCGGCGACGGCGCCTGGGAGGCGGCCACCGCCGACCAGGACTACGTGTTCGTCGGCGGCGTCCGGCCCGACCTGGCCCGCACCGAGCTGGCCGGGCGCGGCATCGACCCCGGCCTGTGGAACCGGCACGGCGCCCGCCTGCTGGCGCTCGGACCGGGCCTGGCGGCCGGGGAGGCCGCGCAGGCCGGGGCGGCCGGCGGCGTGCCGGGCGCCCCCTGAGGGCACCGTTGCGATCGGAGCATCCGCGGGGGCGGGCCCGCCCCCGCGGCCGTGAAAGGGAAGACGTGGACAATCGGCAAGGCCCCCCGGAAGCGGGGCGCGGGCTGCGGGCCCTGGTGTACGGCGACGTCGACATGAACATCATGGACGGCTCCGCGGTGTGGGCGCAGTCCATGGTGCAGGCGCTGGCCGCCGCGGGGTGCGCGCCCACGCTGCTCCTCAAGGCCGAGGTCTCCACCGACCGGCTGACGGCGCCGCTGGAGCGCGACCCGGCGGTGGCCCTGCGCCGCCCCTACGAGGAGGGGCTGCTGGAGGGCCTGGGCCCGCGCGGGCTCACCCCCGAGCAGGCGGTCGAGCTGCTGGAGCGGCTCGACGCCGAGCGGGCCTACGACCTCGTGGTGGTGCGCGGGCGGCGGCTCGCGGTGCTCGCCGCGCAGAGCGAGCGCCTGGCCGGGAGGCTGTGGACCTACCTGACCGACGTGCCGCAGAGCGTGCCCGAGCTGACCGCCGGAGCGGTCTCCGAGCTGACCGACATCGCGGTCGCCTCCCGCTTCGTGCTGTGCCAGACCGAGGAGCTGCGGAGCTTCCTGGAGAGCGCGGTCCCCGCCGCCTGCGGCAAGAGCGTGCTGTTCCCGCCCGTGGTGGTGCTGGAGGAGGGGGCGCCCCAGGCGGCCCCGCCCGCCGCCGTGGACGGGCCGCTGCGCCTGGTCTACACCGGCAAGTTCGCGCCCCGGTGGAACACCCTGGAGATGGCCGGGCTGCCCGAGGCGCTCAAGGAGCGCGGGGTCCCCGCCGAGCTGCACATGGTCGGCGACAAGGTGCACCGGGACTCCCCCGAGTGGGCCCGCAGGATGAACAAGGCCCTGGAGGGCACCGAGGGGCTGGTGGCGCACGGCGGGGTGCCGCGCGCCGAGGCGCTGCGCCTGGCCGCCGGGTGCCACGCCGGGCTGTCCTGGCGCGACGAGGAGATGGACGCCAGCCTGGAGCTGTCCACCAAGGTGCTGGAGATGGGGGCGCTCGGGCTGCCGGTGGTGCTCAACCGCACCCCCATGCACGAGGCGCTGCTCGGCGCGGACTACCCGCTGTTCACCGAGCCGGGCGCCGACGCCGACGAGGTGGCCGACCTGCTGGCGCTCGCCGCCGACCCGGCGCCGCGCGCCGAGGCCGCCGAGCGGTGCCGGGCCGCGGCCGCCCGCTTCTCCCTGGAGCGCGCCGCCGAGCGGCTCGGCTCCTACCTGGACGCGGCCTGCCCGACCGGCCCCGAGGGCACCGATGCGCGCCGCCCGCTCAAGGTGGTCATCGCCGGGCACGACCTGAAGTTCTTCACCCGGCTGGCCGAGCACCTGACCTCGCTGCCCGGGCTGGACGTGCGCCTGGACGAGTGGGAGTCGCTGCGCGCCCACGACCAGTACCGCAGCAAGGAGCTGGCGTCCTGGGCGGACGTGGTGATCTGCGAGTGGTGCGGCCCCAACGCGCTGTTCTACGCCGAGCACAAGCGGCCGGGGCAGCGGCTGCTGGTGCGGCTGCACCGGTTCGAGCTGTACGCCGAGTGGCCGCGCAAGCTCGACATCGAGAAGGTGGACGCGGTCATCTGCGTCAGCCCCTACTACGCCCGGCTCACCCGGGAGCTGGCCGGGTGGCCGGCCGACAAGGTCGTGGTGCTGCCCAACTGGGTGGACACCGAGCAGCTGGACCGGCCCAAGCTGCCGGGGGCCGAGTACACCCTGGGGATGATCGGCATCGCGCCGTCCCGCAAGCGGATCGACCGGGGCCTGGAGGTGCTGCGCGAGCTGCGCCGCCGGGACCGCCGGTTCACCCTGGCGGTCAAGTCCAAGCAGCCCTGGGACTACTGGTGGATCTGGAACCGGCCCGAGGAGCGCGAGTACTACGAGCGCGCCTACCGGGAGCTGCGCCGCGACCCGCTGCTGGCCGGGGGGGTGGTGTTCGACCCGTTCGGCCCGGACGTGGCGGCCTGGCTGCGGCGGATCGGCTTCGCGCTGTCCACCAGCGACGATGAGAGCTTCCACCTGGCGCCGGCCGAGTGCGCCGCCTCGGGGGGCGTCCCGGCGGTGCTGACCTGGCCGGGCGCCGACACCATCTACTCGCACCGGTGGCTGCACGAGGACCCGGCGGCGATGGCCGAGGCGATCCACGCGACGGTGGCCGAGGGCCGGTTCGACGCGGCGCGGCGCGCGGCCCAGGCCGAGATCCGGGGCAACTACGCGCTGGACAAGGTGTGCCGGATGTGGACCGACCTGATCGTCAAGGGCGCGGTCCCCGAGCCGGTCGACCTCCCCAAGGCGGTTCCGGCCTAGGAACCGCCGCTCCCTTCCCCGTTGATCTCGGGAAAATGGACGCTACCGGCGCGGTTTCAGGGGCGCTTTTCCCGAGATCGACGACGTGGGGCCCACACCCCGAGGGGTGTGGGCCCGCCTTCGTGTCCGTGCCGCGGTCAGTCGCAGGCGACCTTGGCGTCGGAGGCGCTCTTGGAGTCGATGTCGGCGCCGCCTCCACCGCCGCCCCCGCTGCTGCCGCCGCCGGAGGCCTTGAACCCGTCCCAGTCCTGGGAGACGATCACCTGCACGGTGTCGCCCAGGGCGGAGTTCTCCTCGGTGGTGCCGTTGGTGAAGGTCTTGGCGACCGCCTCGGCGGCGGCCTTCTGACCCGGCCCGTAGTAGACCGTCGTCTCCGGGGGGACCTGCCCGGTGGGGTTGCCCGTGCCCGCGGGCTGGAAGCCGCGGGTGGTCAGGCCGGTCGAGACCTCGTTGGCCAGGCCGGGGATGGAGGTGCCGTTGAGCACCTCGACCGAGACCCCGGAGGGGTCGACCTTCTCCTCCTCCTTGCCGCCGCCGGATCCGCCGCCGTCGTCCTCGGACCCGCCGCCGATCTCGTCGGCGGCCACCTGCTGCCAGAGCTGGGACGCCTTCGGCTCGGACCAGGCGACCCGGTTCGCGTCGGCCGGGTGGGGGCCGTTGGGCACCGTGATGAACTCGACGTCGTCCAGGTCCACCTCGCGCATGGCCACGCCGATGTCGCCCATGGTGGACACGGTGAGGCCGTCGTCGGTGGTCAGCGAGTCGGCGACCGAGCCCAGGAAGGAGTTGAGGGTGGTGGGGCTGGACAGCACGTCACCGCTCATCACCGTCTTGAGCATGGCGCCCATGAAATCCTGCTGACGGCTGATCCGGGACAGGTCGCTGCCGTCGCCCTGGCCCTTGCGGGAGCGCACGTACCCCAGCGCCTCCTCGCCGTTCAGCTTCTGCTCACCGGCCTCCAGGTCCAGGTGCCCGGCGTTCTTGTCCTGGATCGGCTCGGGGATGCACATGGTGACCCCGCCCACGGCGTCGACCATCTCCTTGAACCCGGTGAAGTCGAGGCTGACGAAGTGGTCGATGTGCACATCGGTGAGGTCCTCGACGGTCTTCCACAGGCACTCGACCCCGCCGTTGTTCATCGCCTCGCCGATCATGGCGGTGTGCGCCTGCTGGCCGGGCTTGTCGTCCTTGGCCTCGCACTGGGGCAGGTCGACGATGGAGTCGCGGGGGATGTTGACCAGGGTGGCGCTCTTCTTCTCGGGGGAGATGTGCGCCACGGCCAGCACGTCGGGGCGCTCGCCCTCGGCGTCGCCGTACTCGCTGTTGGCGCCGGAGCGCACGTCGGAGCCGATGATCATGATGTTCATGACCCCGTCGATCCGGGTGGGGCGGTCGCCCCACTCGTCGAAGTCGATCTGCTCCTGGTTGATCTTGTTGTAGATGTTGAAGTAGACCCCGTACCCGGTCAACAGGCTGAGGATGACCAGACCGGTGGAGACCATGGCGATGATCCGTGCGGGCGACACCGCCCGCCGGGCTGCGGCGTGACCCCGCGTGGAGCCGCGTGAGGAGGGGCGTTTTCTCGGCATCGGGAACCAATGAGTGGACGTCAGGACAGTGGCCTGATGCCGCCCGAGGGCGCGGGGGTGCCGGGCGGTGCGCCGACGAGGGCCGTGGCGCGCTCCATATCAAGCCGTGATTGCAGGTTAGCCGAATCGATACTCGGGGTGAGGACGAGCGGCACCGCGCGGGACAGCGGGGCGAGGAACCGGGACAGGTCCGGCCCGAGTGCCCCCAGGGGCTCCCGCGCTGAGGTGATGATAGCCACACGGTCCCCGCCGGTCAGCTCCCAGGCCCGTGCCCGCTCCCGGGCGGCCCCGGCCAGCTCGGCCGCGGTGAACGTCCGTCCCCCCGACTCCAGGGCCGGGTGCGCCGGGTCGGAGGCGGCGGGCGAGGGCGTGTGGTGGTCCCCGTATCCGCGCACCTCATCGGCGTAGTCCAGGGCCGCCGGAGGGCAGTCGGGCAGCGGTGCGCCCAGCGGGTGCAGGGAGGCGGCGACGGCCTCGCGCGCACCGGAGTCCAGGGCGGGCCCGATCCGGTCGGCGTCGGCCACGGCGATGTCGGCGGAGGGCACCGCGGCGGCGTCCTCCGGCAGCACCGGGACGGCCCCGGCCGACCAGCACGCCACCAGCCAGGCCAGCGACTGCCAGTGCACCGGCAGGGCCAGCGCCACGCGCTCGCCCGGGACCGCGCCGAGCCCGTCGACCAGCATGTTCGCGGTCTTGGCGACCCAGTTGCCGAACGTGGCGCCGGAGAGCTCCACCCGGCCGCCGACGGGGCCGTCGTAGGCCGTCACGAAGGGGCGGGACGGGTCGGCGTCGTGGGCGTCGCGCCACAGGAGCGCAGGGGTGTCCGCGGGCACAGGAGGGTCCTCCGCTGGTTCGGCGGCCCCGCCGGGACGGGCTGGGGGAGGGGCGGGGCTGCGGACATGCTACTGGCACGTCGCCCCCTGTTCACGCCGGGAGGACCCCGGCCTCCCGGACGCCGCGGTCGTATAGCGTCGCAGGCGTGTAACGAAGACCTCCGGGAGGACCGTAGCCGTGCCCGAACCCCGCCCCCTCAGCGACTCCGATCCGCGCCGGGTCGGGCGCTACCGGATCACCGGCCGCCTCGGCGAGGGCGGTCAGGGCACCGTCTACCTGGGCGAGGCGCCCGACGGCACCCGCGCGGCGGTCAAGACGCTGGGCGCCGCCTCCCTGGCGGACCCCTCGATGCGGGGGCGGTTCACCCGTGAGGCCGAGGCGGCCCGCCGCGTGGCCTCGTTCTGCACGGCGGCGGTGCTCGACGCCGACTTCGCCGCGGACCCGCCCTACATCGCCAGCGAGTACGTCGAGGGGCCGTCGCTGGCCGAGGCGGTGCGCGCGGGCGGCCCGCTGACCGGCGGCGACCTGGAGCGGCTGGCGGTCAACACGGCCACAGCGCTGGTGGCGGTGCACGAGGCCGGGATCGTCCACCGGGACCTCAAGCCCGACAACGTGCTGCTGGCCCAGGGCGGGGCGCGCGTCATCGACTTCGGGGTGGCGCAGGTGCCGCTGGCCGACGGGGGCCGCACCGCCACCGCCATCGGCACCCCGGCGTTCATGGCGCCCGAGCAGGTCTCGGGCACCGGGGTGGGGCCCGCCGCGGACGTGTTCGCGTGGGGCGCGGTCACCGCCTTCGCCGCGACGGGGAGGCTGCCGTTCGCCGGATCGACCGTGCCCGAGGTGCTGCACCGCGTGCTGCACGGGGTCCCCGACGTCGGGGGCGTGCCCGAGCGGCTGCGCCCCATGGTGGTGGCGGCCCTGTCCAAGGAGCCGGAGCGGCGGCCGCAGACCGAGGACCTGCTGATGATGCTGCTGGGCCGCAAGACGGCTCCGGCGGCCGCCGACCCGCAGGCGACCCTGGCCGCGGGGGCCGGTCCCACCCGCGCCTTCGAGGGGCCGGGGCCGCAGGCGCCCGGACAGGGGGGACCGGGCCGGCGCGCCGGGCGGCGGGCCGCCGCCGCGGTGGCCGGGGCGGCCGTCCTGGCCGCGCTGGCCCTGGCGGCGGGGCTGCTCCTGCCCGGACTCCTGCGGGGCGGCCAGGGCGGCGCCGAGGAGCCGGGGGGCACCGACGGCGCGGCCGCCGACCAGGGCGGGGCGCCGGGGGAGGGATCTCCCGACGGCGAGGCGTCCGCCTCCCAGGAGCCCTCGCCGGCCCCGACCCCGTCGGGGCCGTCGTCGGCGCCGATCCCCGCCCCGGCGTTCACCGCGGACTTCGAGGGCGACTGGCGGGGCAACGTCGGCGTGGACTTGTGGGAGATGCAGGTCGACGAGGGCGAACGCTCGGCGGTCCTGGAGAACTCCGAGGACGACGACTGCTACGTGGAACTGACCCTGGTGCGCGGCTGGGAGGATCCGGCCGAGGGGTACGAGGCCGAGGTGGTCGACTCCGGCCAGGGCGAGGAGTGCACCGCCCCGGCGCCGCGGGGGGCGCTCATCACCCTGGAGGCGGACGTGCTGACCGTGGACTTCGACGGCCCCGAGACAGAGGGCGAAGAACTCCCCATGCGCCGCGAGGACTAGGAGGAACCCGTACCGCCCCCTCAGGGCCGGGGGGTCATCGTGCGTGGCGGAATCGCCACACGAGCACGCTCAAGACGGTCGTTCCACCGCGCAGGATCGTCGAACCCCGTCCCTGTGTCCGTCATGTCTGGAATAGTGAGCTTCGTCTCGTGCGACAGGCCGCTCGGCCTGCCAGGGGCGTCTTCCGGTCCCCCTCCCCCTCCGGGGCGGCCAGCGGGGCGGAATCGGCCTGAGGGGCCTTCAGTGGCACAGTAACCCCATGTCCCGCACTCCCGGACGCCTATTGGCACGCGCCACCGTGCTGCCCGCCTTCGCACTCGCGGGGTGGCTGCTGGTGGCCTTCCCGCTGCTGCTGATCGGGTGGTTCACCCCCCTCGCGGGGCTGGCCGCCGGGGTTCCCGCCGTCGCCTTCGCCGCCTACGCGGCCGTCAGGTGGACCCCAGAACCGAGAGGAGACCCGCCGCCCTGGTGGCCCGTGGCCGCCACCCTGCTCGTCGCCGCCGCCTTCACCGCCGTCCAGCTCGCCTACCACGCCGAGGCGCTGGTGATCCGGCGCGACCCCGCCTCCTACGCCCAGTACACGATCTGGATCGCGCAGCACGGATCGCTGCCGATCCCCCAGGGCCGCGCGCTCATCGCGGGCGACGCCCCCGGCCTGACCTACGGCAGTCTCGCCTACTACCAGGTGGGCGACGAGATCTGGCCCCAGTTCCTCGCCGGGGCGCCGCTGCTGTACGCCGTCGGCCACTGGATCGCGGGGCCCGCCGGCATGGTCCTGGTCCCGCCGGTCGTCGGAGGGCTGGCGGTGCTGGCCTTCGGCGGGCTCGCCGCCCGGCTCGTGGGCGCCCGCTGGGCGCCCCTGGCCGCGCTGCTGCTCGCCGCCTCCCTGCCCGTGCAGTGGGCGAGCCGCTCCACCTACAGCGAACCCGTCGCCCAGCTCCTCATGCTCGGCGGGCTCGCGGTCGCCGTCGACGCCCTGTCGGAGCGGGTGCCGCTGCGCGGCCGGTGGGGGCGGCCGCACCTGCTGGCGGGCGCCGCCGGGCTGATGTTCGGCCTGGGCCTGGTGGTGCGCATCGACATGCTGCGCGACGCGCTGCCGGTCGTGGCCGTCGCCGGGCTGCTCGTCCTCGCCCGCCGCGGGCAGGGGGTGCCGCTGGCGCTGGGGCTCGCCGCGGGCGCCGGCTACGGCCTGGTGGCCGGGTTCGGGCTGTCCCGCCCCTACCTGGAGCACCTGTCCGCCTCGCTGGACCCGCTGCTGGTGATCTGCGGCGCGGTGGTGGCGGCGACCGCGGTCGGTACCGCCGCGCTCTGGCGGCACGGGGTGCCGCGCACCGACCGGCCGCCGTGGCTGCCGACCGCCGCGGCCGCCGTGGTCGCCCTGGCGGCGGTCGGCCTGGCGCTGCGCCCGCTGCTGTGGCCCGAGTACGGGCACGGCGACGAGGCCACCGCCAACTTCGTCGGGCAGGTGCAGGACATCGAGGGCCTGCCGCACGACCCGGACCGCAACTACGAGGACATGAGCCTGTACTGGGTGGGCTGGTACCTGGGGCTGGGCGGGGTGCTGTTCGGCACACTCGGGGCGTGCCTGCTCACCCGCCGCGTGCTGCTGCGGCGCGCCCCGGAGTGGGTGCTGCCGCTGGCGGTCATGGCCTGGTCGGTGGCGGCCACCCTCGCCCGCCCGGCGATCACCCCGGACCACCCGTGGGCCTCCCGGCGCCTGGTGGTGCTGGTGCTTCCGGCCTTCGTCCTGCTGGCCGTCTGGTTCCTGGCCTGGGCGGCGCGCCGCCTGGAGGCCCTCGCCCCGCCGGACGGGAGCCCGGGCGGGCGGGTGCTCGCCCCGGCCGCCGTGGCGGTGGGCGCGCTCGCCGTGCTCGTCCCGGCGGCGGCCACGTCGGTGCGCGGCCTGGACTACCGCTCCGACGTCGGCACGATCCGGGCCGCCGAGAGCCTGTGCGCGGCGATCCCCGGGGACGCGAGCGTCGTCCTGGTCGACGGCGTCGGCCACTACTACGGCCAGCTCATCCGGGGCATGTGCGGCGTCCCGGTGGCCACGGCGGCCGACGGCGGCGCCGTGCTGCGGGCGGTCGAGGGCATCGCCGAGCGCGGGCGCACCCCCGTGCTCGCGGCGGAGAAGGAGGAGCGGCTGCGGATGCACGCGCCGCCGGGGGCGCTGGTGGAGCACCCCTTCCATGTGCGCAGCGACCAGGACCCGAGCACCCTGATGGAGCCGCCGTCGTCGCCGTGGGCCTTCCACGGCGACATCTGGGTGGCGGTGCTCCCCGACGGCGTGCCGCCCGCCCGGGAGGGCGCCCAGTGAACGAGAACGGAGAGGCCCCCGTGGAGCGCGAGTCCCCCACGCCCGACGTCACCATCGTCCTGCCCTGCTACAACGAGGAGGCCCACGTGGTGGCGGAGGTGGAGCGCATCTGCGGGGCCATGGACGCCTCGGGCATCGGCTACGAGCTGCTCGCCTTCGACGACGCCTCCTCCGACGGCACCCTGGCGCGGCTCCGGGAGGCCGAGGGGCGCCTGCCGCACCTGGAGGTGATCGCCTTCGGGCACAACGGCGGGGCCGGGACGGTGCGCCGCATCGGCAGCCAACGCGCGCGCGGCGCCATCGTGGTGTGGACCGACGCCGACATGACCTACCCGAACGAGCGCATTCCCGAGCTGGTCGCCCTGCTGCACGAGGACCCGGCGGTCGACCAGGTGGTGGGGGCGCGGCGGCAGGAGGCGGGGTCGCACCGGCTGCTGCGGATCCCCGCCAAGTGGGCCATCCGCAAGATCGCCGAGCACCTGACCAACACCCGCATCCCCGACCTCAACTCGGGGCTGCGGGCGTTCCGGCGCAAGGTGGCGCTGCCGTACCTGCGGCTGCTCCCGCCGGGGTTCTCCTGCGTCACCACCATCACCCTGGCGTTCCTGTCCAACCAGCACCGGGTCGAGTACCTGCCGATCGACTACGCCAAGCGGTCGGGGGACTCCAAGTTCCACTTCGTGCGCGACGCCTACCGGTACATCCTTCAGGTGCTGCGCATGGTGATGTACTTCAACCCGCTCAAGGTGCTGATGCCCCCGGCGCTGTGGCTGCTGGGCATCGGCGCCGCCAAGTTCGTGTTCGACCAGGTGCGCAACCCGCTCTACATCCCCAACAACACGGTGATGCTGCTGATGACCGGCCTGATCGTGGGGGCGATGGCGCTGTTGGCCGACCTCATCGTGCGCTCGCGCGACGGCGTGTAGGGGAGGGCGCGTGCAGGTGACGCTGGTCGGCCCGGCCCACCCGTACAAGGGCGGCGGGGCCCGGCACACCACGGAGCTGGCCCGGCGGCTGGCGGCGGAGGGGCACCGGGCGGTGCTGGAGTCGTGGCGGGCGCAGTACCCGGCGCTGCTGTACCCGGGGCGGCAGACGGTGCTGGAGGCGGAGGGGGAGCCGTTTCCCGCGACGCTGCGCCGGATGGCCTGGTACCGGCCGGACACCTGGTGGGCGGCGGGCCGCAGGGCCGCGGCCCGCGGGGGGCTGCTCGCGGTGGCGGTGCTGTCGCCGGTGCAGGTCCCGGCGTACCTGGTGCTGATGGCGGCGGCGGGGCGGCGGGTGCGCACGGCCGTCGTGGCGCACAACGTGCTCCCGCACGAGCCGCGCCCGGGGGACCGGCCGCTGATGCGGGCGCTGCTGCGCCGGGCGGGGACGGTGCTGGTGCACTCCAGGGAGCAGGCGGCGCTGGCGCGGCGCCTGGCGCCGGGGGCGGACGTGCGGGTCGCCGACCTGCCGCCGCACTTCCCGGACGCGCACGCCCCGGCCGGGCGGGGCGGCCCGGCCCCCTCCCGCCCGGAGGGGGCCCCGCACTACCTCTTCTTCGGCCTGGTGCGGCCGTACAAGGGGGTGGACGTGCTGATCCGGGCCTTCGCGAAGGGGGCGCCGCCGTCCGCGCGGCTGACGGTGGCGGGCGAGTTCTGGACCGGCGCGGACGCCTTCCGCGCCCTGGCGGCCGAGCTGGGGGTGGCCGACCGGGTGGCCCTGCGCGAGGGCTACGTCCCGGCGGGCGAGGTCCCGGCGCTGCTGGACGCGGCCGACGCGCTGGTGCTGCCGTACCGGTCGGCCACGTCGACCCAGAACGTGCGCCTGGCGCACGAGCGGGGCCTGCCGGTGGTGGCGACCCGCGCGGGCGCGATGGCCGACCAGGTCCGCGACGGCGTCGACGGCCTCCTGTGCGAGCCGGGCGACGCGGACGACCTGGCGAGGGCGCTGGCGGCCTTCGCGGCCCCGGGCAAGGCGGAGGCGCTCCGCAGGGGCGTCCGCCCGGCCGACGCGGAGGCCCTGTGGAAGGCCTACACCAGGGAGTTGACCGGTTCCCGGGAGGGGGTGAACGGAGACGGCTAGTGCCGCCTCACCCCTGTGCGCGAATGCTGCGTCCGGCCCACCCCGCCAGGCCCGCCGCCGACAGGTCCGCCGCCGTCATCACCAGACGGGACAGGGCCGCCACCACCAGGGCCGCTCCCGGCGTCAACACCGGGGACAGCGCCACCACCAGCACCAGTTCGCGCACGCCGACGCCCGCCGGGGCGATGACGAACAGCACGCCCAGCGTCCACGCCAGGGCGTAGGCCCCCGCCGCGATCGGCAGGGCGCGCCACCCCGCACCGTCGGCCCCCGCCACCAGGACCCCGATGTGCAGGGACAGCGGGATCCACGCCGCCAGGGTCCAGCCCAGCGCCGCCGCGGTGGCACGGCCGTCGACGCGCACCTCCACGGGGCGCTTCAGCAGCCGCATCGCCGTCCCGAGCACCGCCTCCACCACCCGGGGGTACAGCGCCGCCAGCAGCACCGGCGCCAGCAGCAGCGCCCACCACCAGCGCCGGGTCGCCTCCTCGGAGGCGAACGGCAGGGTGGCCGCCGCCACGGCCAGGTTCGCCGCCAGGGTCACCGCCACCGCCTGGGCCGTCGCCGCCGCCCCGCGGTGGCGGGGCACCTCGTGGTCGCGGGCCAGCTCCACCTGGGCCGCGAACGCCCACACCGACCCCGGCAGGTACTTGCCGAGCTGTCCGACGAACATCGCCCGCGCCGCCGTCGCCGCCGGCAGCGGCGACCCGAGCCCGGCCAGCAGCGCCCGCCAGGCCATCATCTGCCCGCCGAGCGCGGCCAGGGCGCAGGCCAGGGAGGCGGGCAGCGCCCAGAGGGGCAGCGCGGCCAGGGCGCCGCGCGCCTCGTCCCACCGGTCGGCCAGCGCGACGGCGGCGAACACCAGGACGGCGGCGAGGACGGCCAGGCGCACCCGGCGGTCGGAGCGCACGCGGGCGAGGAGGCTGGGCACGGGCCCAGCGTAGTGGGCCGGGCTCACTCCGCCCCGGGCGGCACCAGACCCGCCGGCAGCCAGGCGGTCACCGGCCCGGCGCCGCGGAAGGAGCCGACCGCGATGGTGACCGCGTCGCTGAAGTCCACCGCGGTCCCGGTGGACCACGCCGTGCCGGTGCCGTTCCCGGTGCCGGTGTCGGGGCGCTCGCTCAGGGCCGGGGCGTTCCCCGGGCGGGTCGCGGTTCCCCTAGCCGCACGCATATTTCGTACTGCGAAAACAGTAAATCGCATTATGGACATTGGTGGGAGTGGTGCGGTACACACGACCCCATGCGCATCCGAATCTCCTGGAACGGCGGCGAGACGACCGCCGCCTTGAAGCCGACCCCCACCTCCGCGCTCCTCTGGGAGGCGCTGCCCTTCGAGGGCACCGCCGCGACCTGGGGCGACGAGGTGTACTTCCCGATCCCGGTCGACGCCGGCCCCGAGCCGGACGCGGCCGAGGTCGTCGAGCCGGGCGCCGTCTGCTACTGGCTGGCCGGCTCGGCGCTGGCCCTGCCGTTCGGCCCGACGCCGATCTCCCTGGGCGACGAGTGCCGCCTGGCGAGCGCCGCCAACGTCATGGGCGCCCTGGACGGCGACCCGCGCGTCCTGGAGACGGTGAAGGCGGGCGAGCGCGTGCGCGTGGAGAGCGCGGAGGACTGACGCCCGGCCGGCGCCCATGGGATCATCGGGCGCGCCCTCAGCCCCCGATCTCCTCCAGGAAGCCCCCGACGGCCCCGGCGACCGCCGCCGGGTGCGTGACGTGCGGGTAGTACGCCGTCTGCTCGATCGGCCGGGAGCGCAGCAGCGGGGCGGTCCGGGACAGCTCGGCGGAGGCGGCCGCGCGCACCACGTCGAGGAACCGGGTCGGCGCCCCGGGCGGCGCGGGCACGCCGCCCGTGCAGACCAGCGACAGCACCGGCACCAGCAACCGGGCGTACACCCGCTCCGGAACGAACTCGTCGAACGCGTCCATCGCCGCCCGCATCCCGCGCGGCCCCGGGCGGAGCGCCACCAGGCCGTCCGCGGCCGCCGCCGCGCGGACCACCGACGCCTCCAGCGTGGGCCCCTCCTCGCCCAGGGAGCGCAGCGCCTCCAAGGAGCGGGCGAACTCCCCGGCGTCCTGCGGGGTGCGGGACGCCGCGAGCTGCTCGGCGGCGTAGGCGCGGGCCAGGTCGACCTGGATCCCGGCGGCGTCGGCCCCCATGCCCAGCGCCTGCGCGGCGCGCTCGGCGTCCGGCCAGGCGACGCCGTCCAGGTTGACGGCCCCGGCCAGGTCCGAGCGGCGGGAGGCGGCGCAGGCGGCCGCAGCCCCGCCGATGTCGTGCCCCACCACCAGGGGCCGCTCCAGCCCGAGGTGGCCGAGCAGGCGGATCAGGTCGTCCACGAACCCGTCGAGGGACCAGGGCGCGTCGCCGGAGCGGCCGTGCCCGCGCAGGTCGGCGGAGAACACCGGGCGGCGCGCGGCCAGGATCCGGGCGACCCCGTCCCATTCCTCCAGCGTGCCGCCGAGCCCGTGCAGCAGCACCACCGGTGCGGGGGCGCCCTGCCCGCGGCCGCCGCGTCCGGGCTCCCCGCCGTACCGGCGCACGGCCAGCGCCGGTTCCCCGGGGGCCGTCAGCTCGTCCGCGAGCGCCTCCGCGTCCGCGGGTGTCGTCTCGGCCATCGATCGTCCCTCCTGTGCGCGGCCACGCTAGCGCCGCTCCCCGGCGCGGCGCTGATGGATCGCTGACGCCGGACTGAGAGCCTGCGGTAGGGTCGGCGCCCGTGACCGTTCCCGCGCTCCCCGACCTCGTGGCCTTCGCCGGGCACCGTGTGCACGTGTGCCGCCGGCGCGAGGCAGGGACCCTGCTCGACTGGCTCGGCCGGGACCTGCGCGGGCAGGTGGTCCTCGACGTCGCGGGCGGTGACGGCTACTGGGCCGGGCAGGCCCGCAAGCGCGGCGCCCGCGCCGTCTCGGTCGACCTGGCGCGCGGCAAGATGCTGCGCGGCTCCCGGCTCCGGCACGCCCCCGGGCTGGTCGAGGGCGACGCCCTGCGGCTGCCGCTGCGCGACGCCTCCGTCGACGCGGTCCTGTCCGTCTGCGCCATCGAGCACTTCGACGACGGGCCCGCGGCCCTGGACGAGATGGCGCGGGTGCTGCGGCCGGGCGGACGGCTGGTCATGTCGGCCGACTGCCTGTCCCGCCGCGCCGCCTGGCCCCGGCTCTTCGAGGCGCACCGGCGCCGCTTCCACGTGCAGCGCACCTACACGCACGAGGAGCTCACCGGCCTGCTCGCCGCGCGGGGCCTGAGCGTGCGCGGGCACTCCTACCAGTTCCGCGGCCGGGCGGCCGAGCGCGTCTACCTGTCGCTGTCGGCCTACGGCGGCCGGTACGGCTTCAACGCCGCCGCGCCGCTGATCCCGCTCGTCGCCCTGGCCGACGGCGCCGCGCCGAACACCCGGGGCAGCATCGTGCTCGTGCGCGCGGTCAAGGAGGCCTGAGCCGCCTCCGCGGCCGCGTTCCGGGGCGCGCGTCGCCTCCCCCCGTGCCCGGGTTCACATCCCCCCGCGGATTGTCCGCATCCGGTCGTCGGATCCCTTGTGGGGAACCGCGAGCCGGGCCCCGGACGATCACTCCCATGGGCCGACAGTGGCATTCGTCGTAAATGTGCTGGTCGGCGTTGATTGTCAGATTAGAAGTTCTTTAACCGTCGGCGGGTAGCGTTCGGCCGCGGGCGGTGTGGGGCCACCGCCGCGCGCGGGGCGCACAAGGACATCGGGGGGTGGATGTGCAGGCCGATCTCACGAGAATCGACGCTGCGGACGTTCTGGAGCTGCGGGTCGGTGACGCCGAGGGGGGTGCGCTGGCCCTGCGCCGGCACGGCCGGAGCGGCGCAGGGCTGCTCCCGGTCGAGCGGGTCGTCCGCTCCGGGGCCAGCCTGAAGGCGCCGCTGGACGGGCTCCCCCTCGACGACGGCGAATGGGACGTGCTCTGGGTCGACGGCGACGGGCGCGCCGCTCCCGTCGACACCACCGACACCGGCGTGCACCTGTCCGACCGCGCCGCCTACCTGCGGCGGCCGCGCCGCCGGGAGCTGCGCGCGGTCCGCGACGCCGAGGGCCGCCTGCTGCTGCGCGCCACCACCGTCGAGCCCTACGCCGAAGTGGACTGGGTGGAACCCCCGTCCCCCGGCGGGGACACCGTGGCCGTGCGCGGCGTGCTCGCCTACGCCCCCGACCCCGGCGGTGACGGCGCGCCCACGGTCATCGCCCGCCAGCGCAGCCTGGACGGCGTCGTCGAGGCCCCGGCCGACCTGGACGGCCGCGCGTTCTCCTGCGCCCTGCCGCTGGAACCGATGGCCCTGCTGTTCCGGCCGGAGCGCCCGCACAACGAGTGGGACCTGTGGCTGCGCCTGCCCGGCGGAGCCGAACTGCGCCTCGCCGCGCACGCCGACGACATCGCCGACAAGAAGAACAAGATCGTCTACCCCGCGACGGTGCTGGAACCCGCCGGCGCACCGGTCCGGGTGCGCCCCTACTTCACGGCCAAGAACGAGCTCTCCCTGCTGGCCGTCTCCGCCGGAGGCGCCGCGTGAAGATCGCCTTCGTCATCGCCAACGCCTACGGCCTGGGCGGCACCGTCCGAACGGTCTACAACCTCGCCGAAGGGCTGGCCCGGAACCACGATGTGGAGATCGTCAGCCTGGTCCGGCACAAGACCAAGCCGTTCTTCACCGTGCCCGAGGGGGTGCGGATGCGCCCGCTGCACGCGATCAACGAGGCGTACGAGAAGGGCGGGAAGGCCGCCGGGGACGCGGGCACCGGCGGCCCGGCGCAGGCGTGGTGGAACCGGCGCGCCCGGGCCGTCGTCCCCGAGCCCGAGCGGGAGCGCAACAAGAGCTACACCGCCCCCGCCGTGCACGGGCTGCGCCGGTACCTGGCCGGGACCGACGCCGACGTGGTGGTCGGCACCCGGCCCGGGCTGAACCTGCTGCTGTCGGCGTGGGCGCCGGGCCGCGTGTTGGCCGTCGGCCAGGAGCACATCAACCTGGACGAGCACACGCCACAGGTCCGGGCGGCGATCGCCGCCCGCTACCCGCGCCTGGGCGGGATGACCGTGCTGACCTCCGCCGACCGGACCGCCTACCGGGACCTGCTGGGCGCCGACGACGGCTGGCTGGAGGTCATGCCCAACCCGCTGCCGCCCCGCAGCCTGCCCCGCTCCACCCTGGACAACCCGATCATCGCGGCGGCCGGACGGCTCTCGCCGGTCAAGCAGTACCCCAAGCTCCTGGACGCCTTCTCCCGGGTGGCGGAGGCGCACCCCGAGTGGCGGCTGCGCATCTACGGCGGCGGCGACGGCGAGAAGAAGCTGCGCAAGCAGATCACCGCCCGCGGCCTCAGCAACCAGGTGCACCTGATGGGCCGCACCAAGGACATCACCGGCGAGCTGGCCAAGGCCTCGGTGCTGGCGGTCAGCTCCCGCGTCGAGGGGTTCGGGATGACCATCATCGAGGGCTTCTCGGTGGGGGTGCCCGCCGTGAGCTTCGACTGCCCGTACGGGCCTCGGGAGATCATCGACCACGAGGGCGACGGGCTGCTGGTGCCCGCCCAGGACACCGAGGCGCTCGGCGACGCGCTGCTCCGCCTGGTGGAGGACCGGCAGACCCGCGAGCGGATGGGCCGCCAGGCCCTGGTGTCGGCCGAGCGCTACGCGCTGGACGGAATCGTGGAGCGCTGGGAGGCGTTCCTGGAGCGGCGGCTGGCGGAGTCGGGCAGGCGGCCGCGGACGCACGCGGTGTCGGGCTAGCCCGGGCCCCGGGGCGCCGGGCGGTCCGGCGTATCGTGCCCCCATGACGACGGGTACACCCACCAGCACGCCGCCGACCCCATCAGCGATGCGCCGGGCCCTGGCCCGCGCGCGCGACGGCAAGGCCCTCGACCCCTCTGAGGCCGAGGTGCTGCTGCACGCCCGCGGCGAGGACCTGGACCGGCTCCTGCTCTACGCCGGACGGGTCCGCGACGCGGGCCTGGAGGCCGCCGGGCGCCCCGGCACCGTCACCTACAGCCGCAACGTCTTCGTCCCCCTCAGCCGGCTGTGCCGGGACCGCTGCCACTACTGCACCTTCGCCACGGTCCCCGGCCGCCTCGACGCCCCGTTCCTGGAGCCGGACGAGGTCCTGGACATCGCCCGCAGCGGCGCCGCCGCCGGGTGCAAGGAGGCGCTGTTCACCCTCGGCGACCGGCCGGAGGACCGGTGGGAGGCCGCCCGCGCGTGGCTGGACGAGCGCGGCTACGACGACACCCTGTCCTACGTCCGCGCCATGGCGATCGCGGTGCTGGAGGAGACCGGGCTGCTGCCGCACCTCAACCCCGGGGTGCTGTCCTGGGCCGACTTCCAGCGCCTCAAGCCCGTCGCCGTGTCCATGGGCATGATGCTGGAGACCACCTCCGAGCGGCTGTTCGCCGAGCCGGGAGGGCCGCACTACGGCAGCCCCGACAAGGACCCGGCCGTGCGGCTGCGCGTGCTGGAGGACGCCGGGCGCTGCTCGGTGCCCTTCACCAGCGGAATCCTCATCGGCATCGGAGAGACGGCCGCCGAGCGCGCCGATTCGGTGTTCGCGCTGCGCCGGGCCCACCGCGCCCACGGGGCGGTGCAGGAGGTGATCGTGCAGAACTTCCGGGCCAAGCCCGGCACCGCGATGATGCACCGCCCCGACGCCGACCTGGAGGACCTGGCCGCCACCGTGGCCGTGACCCGCCTGGTGCTGGGCGCCAAGGCGCGGGTGCAGGCCCCGCCCAACCTCATCGGGGACGACTACGGGCTGATGCTGCGCGCCGGGATCGACGACTGGGGCGGCGTCTCCCCGGTCACCCCCGACCACGTCAGCCCCGAGCGCCCCTGGCCCGAGGCGGAGGAGCTGGAGCGCCGCACCGCCGAGCACGGGTTCGCCCTCGCCGAGCGGCTCACCGCCTACCCGGAGTACGTGCGCGCCGGGGAGCCCTGGCTGGACCCGCGGGTGTCGGAGCACGTGGCGGCGCTGGCCGACCCGGACACCGGGCTGGCCCGCCCCGGCGCCCGCCCGCGCGGCCTGCCCTGGCAGGCCCCCGACCCGGCGCTGGCCGCCGCGGGCCGCACCGACCTGCACACCGGCATCGACGCCGACGGGCGCACCGCCGACCGGCGCGGCGACTTCGACGCGGTCTACGGCGACTGGGAGGCGCTGCGCGGCCGCGCCGAGGGCGCCGCCCCGGCCGCCGCCGCGGGCGACGCCGAGGTGCGCGCGGCGCTGCGGTCGGCCGGGCGCGACCCGGCCGGGATCACCGACGACGAGGCGCTGGCGCTGCTCCGCGCCGACGGGCCGGAGCTGGAGGAGCTCGCGGGCATCGCCGACGGCCTGCGCCGCGAGGCGGCGGGCGACGACGTCACCTACGTGGTCACCCGCAACATCAACTTCACCAACGTCTGCTACACCGGGTGCCGCTTCTGCGCCTTCGCCCAGCGCCGCACCGACGCCGACGCCTTCACCCTGTCGCTGGAGCAGGTCGCCGACCGGGCCGCCGAGGCCTGGGAGGCCGGGGCCACCGAGGTGTGCATGCAGGGGGGCATCCACCCGGACCTGCCCGGCACCGCCTACTTCGACCTGGCCCGGGCGGTCAAGGAGCGGGTGCCCGGCCTGCACCTGCACGCCTTCAGCCCGATGGAGGTCGCCAACGGGGCGGCCCGCACGGACCTGCCGGTGCGCGCCTGGCTGGAGCGGGCGCGCGAGGCGGGGGTGGACTCGCTGCCCGGCACCGCCGCCGAGATCCTCGACGACGACGTGCGCTGGGTGCTGACCAAGGGCAAGCTCCCGGCCGCCCAGTGGATCGAGGTGGTGACGGCCGCGCACGACCTGGGGCTGTCCACCACCTCCACGATGATGTACGGCCACGTGGACCGGCCCGACCACTGGGTCGCCCACCTGCGGCTGCTGCGGCGGCTGCAGGAGCGGTCGCTGGAGCGCAACGGGCGCCCGGGGTTCACCGAGTTCGTGGCGCTGCCGTTCGTGCACACCAACGCGCCCGTCTACCTGGCGGGGCTGGCCCGCACCGGGCCGACCGTGCGGGAGAACCGGGCGGTGCACGCGCTGGCGCGCATCCTGCTGCACGGGGCGGTGGACAACATCCAGTGCTCGTGGGTGAAGCTGGCCGAGGACACCTGCCGGGACCTGCTGCGGGGCGGGGTGAACGACGTCGGCGGCACCCTGATGGAGGAGACCATCTCCCGCATGGCCGGGTCCGACCAGGGCTCCTACAAGACCATCGGCGACATCCGCGCGCTGGTGGAGCCGACCGGGCGGCCGCTGCGGATGCGCACCACCCTGTACGGGGAGGTGCCCGAGGAGCGCCGCCGGGCCGCCGAGGCCAGTGACGGGGTGGCGGCGAGCGTGCGGCGGCCGCGGCTGCCCGTGGTCTGAGGCGCGCCGCGGCCGGAGGGGAGTGCGGTCGCCCCTGCCCCCGCACACCCGGGGCAGGGGCGACCGGCCGTCAGAACGCTCGGAGGAGGGCTAACACGCTCCGACGGCCTTCCAGGGCCCCCACTGGGAGTCCTGGGGCGTGTCGCCCCGGGTCCAGTGGCGGGCCTCGTAGACGGTGCCCTCGTAGGCGACGCGGTCGCCGCCGGTGTACACGGTCCCCGCGTCCCACGCGGGCGCGTCGCACGGCTCGGCCGACCCGGTGGGGCTCGGCGAGGGGTCGGGCGAGGGCGACGGCGTGGGGGACGGCGTGGGGCCGGTCCCGCCCCCGCCCAGGCGGGCGGAGATGTCCTTGGCGAACTGGTAGTCGTTGGTCGCGTCCCAGTTGATGGACCAGGTCATCACCCCGCCGATGGGCCCATAGGGCTGGGACGGCGTGAACGAGCCGCAGTTGGTGCCCTCCTCCAGGCAGTCCAGCGCGGCGATCACGTTGGAGGTGGGCTGGTGCCCGCCCCCGGCGGCCTGCGGGGTGGCGGGCAGCCCGAGCCCGACCTGGTCGGGGCGCAGCCCCAGCTCCAGCTGGATGCAGGCCTGGGCGGTGAGGAAGTCGACCGTGCCCTGGCTGTAGACCTGCTGGTCGCAGCCCATCATCGAGCCGGAGTTGTAGTACTGCATGTTGACGATGGTCAGGATGTCCGGGATGGACTCGGCCAGCTTGTAGTAGTCGTAGCTGGGCGCCTGGAAGTCGATGGTCTGCGGGGCCATCGTGACGACCAGGCCGCTCCCGGCCCGGGACCGGAGGTCGCGCAGGGCGTCCTCCATGTACCGGGCGTTCATGCCGTGCTCCAGGTCGATGTCGACCCCGTCGAAGCCGTACTCCTGCATCAGCGCGTGGGCGCTCTGCGCGAACCCGGCGGCCTGCTCGGGGTTGGTGACGTCGACGTGGCCCTTCTCGCCGCCGACCGAGATGACGACCTTGCGGCCCTCGGCCTGCATGGCGGCGATGTCGTCCTTGAACTGCTGCTCGGTGTAGCCGCCGAGCTCGCTCGAGGCCAGGTTGAAGGTGATGCCGCCGGGGGTCCCGGCGAGGTTGTCGGCGAAGGCGACGGCCACCATGGTGTACTCGGCGGGCACCTCCGACAGCGGCATGGTCGTCGAGCCGTTGTCGAAGTTGTGCCAGTACCCGGTCAGCCAGGGGCCGGAGGCGGCCTCGGCGGAGGCGGTGTCCGCGGCCAGGGCGGCGTCCGTGGGAGCGGGGCCGGAGGGCGGCAGGAGCGCGAGCGCGGCGGCGAGGCCGCCGGCGGCTGCCGCGATGGCGGCGACGGCGCCGCGCGTGCGGAGGGGGCGCATGGGGGGAAACTCCCTTGTCCGATTTCCGTGAGCGGGTGACGGCCGTGACAAGCAGACTGCGCAGCGGTGCAAGAAACGTAAGCGGCGGGCGGGGTGGCCGTCAATGGAACAGAAAAGAAAGTTTTCGATTAGGGGGGCGCCCCCGGAGGGCTACGGCGGTTCGATGTGCCCCGGCGGCTCGCGCAGGTCCAGCCGGCGGCGGACGGACTGCAGCGTCTCGTGGCCGATCGCCCCGTCCCGGTAGAGCCGGTTCAGCGCCTCCCGCTGGACACGGGCCAGCTCGTGCCGGAGGAACAGGTCGCCCCGCACCCTCCGGCTCGCCCGGGAGCGGGCCGTCTCGTCCTCGCCCAGCACCGCGCGGGCCTCGCGCACCTGGAGCTTGAGCATCTGGCGGTGGCGCTCGGCCGCGCGCTCGTCCACCCGCTCGTCCGTGGCCAGCTCGTCGAGCCGGGACAGCGCCGCCCGCCCCATCGCCTCCTCGGCCACCGCGTACTCGCGCCGGGTGTCCTCCCCGCCCGCCAGACCGGTCCAGCGCAGCACCAGCGGCAGCGTCGCCCCCTGCCCGACCAGGGTCCCGAGCACCACCACCGCCGCGAAGTACAGCAGCACGTTGCGGTCGACGAAGTACGCCCCGTCCAGGGTCGGGGGCAGCGACAGCGCGATGGCCAGCGAGATCGCCCCGCGCATCCCGCACCAGCCGATGACGAACCGCTCGCGCGGCGACAGCGACCCCGGGTCGTCCGCGCCCCCCGGCCCCACCAGCCGCACCAGCGGCGGCACCAGCATCTCCCAGGCCAGCCGCACCAGGACCGCGGTCCCCAGCACCGCCGCGCCGCCCAGCGCCAGCCGCACCGGGGACAGCCCGGCCACCGCCTCGAAGACCGCGTGCAGCTGCAGGCCCAGCAGGACGAACAGCACCGACTCCAGGATCATCACCAGGCCGCGCCACACCGTCTGGCCGGTGACCCGCACCTTCGGCGGGAGCATCCCCTCCACCCGGGTTCCCAGGTAGAACCCGGCCACCACGGCCGCGAGCACCCCGGAGAACCCGGCGGTGTCGGCGGGGACGTAGGCCACGAACGGCACCATCAGCGACAGGACGAGCTGGCTGTTGGAGTCCCGCAGGCGGCGCCGGAACCAGGCGGTCCCCACCGCCACGGCCGTGCCCCACACGACGCCGCCCACCACCACCTTGCCCAGTTCGAGCGCGCCCGCGCCGACCGACAGCGGCGTGGACATGGCGGTCACCGCCAGCGAGAACAGGGTCAGCGCCACCCCGTCGTTGATCAGGCTCTCGCCCTCCAGCAGGGTGACCACCCGCTTGGGGGCGCCGACCCGCTTGAGCACGGCCGCCGAGGCCACCGCGTCGGTGGGGGCGACCGCCGCGCCCAGCGCGATCGCGGCGGGCCAGCCGGTGTCGGGCAGCACCAGCCACACCATCCCGGCGATGGCGAAGGCCGTCACCAGGGTCATCACCACGGCGAGCGCGACGATCGGGCGCGCCTCGGCGCGGATGTCGCGGGGCGAGGAGAAGAAGGCCGCGCTGTAGATCAGCGGCGGCAGGAAGACGAGCAGGATGACGTCGGGCGGGAACCGCACCTGCGTCAGGCCGGGCACGAACCCGGCGGCGGCCCCGAGGGCGACCAGCACGATGGCCTCGGGGATGCCCATCCGCCCGGCCAGCAGGCGCCCGGCGAAGACGGTCACCCCGATGAGGAGCGCGGAAAGGATCAGCAGCTCGTCCGACACCCGTGCGTCCCCCTCCGTGCACACCCCGCAGGCCAAGGGTGGCACCGGCCCCGCCCGGCGGCCCGGAGCCACGGCGGGCCCCGGGCGATTCCGGTACGGATCACACCGGCCGCGCCGTGCGGGGGAGGGGGTCAGCGCACGGCGATGAACGCCTCGGGGTCCCGCGGCGGGCGGTCCTTCGGCGGCGCGGCGGCGTGGCCCACCGCGACCGAGCCCATCGGCTGCCAGTCCTCCGGGAGGTCCAGCACGGCGCGCACCGTGTCCGGGCAGAACATCGTGGACGACACCCAGGCCGACCCCAGGCCCTCCATGGCCAGGCCCACCAGCAGGTTCTGCACCCCGGCGCCCATCGCGACCAGGAACATCGACCGCTCGGCCCGGGCGCGCCGCTCATCGGGGTAGGGGTGCGCGCCGTCGGCCACCAGGCAGGGCACCACCAGGTAGGGCGCGCGGCGCAGCACGTCGCCGCGCCGGGTCCGGCGCGCGATCGCCTCCTCGGAGAACCCGTCCGCCCGCAGGTCGGCCACCCAGTCGGCGAGCATCGCCTCCAGCAGCCGCTCCCGCGTCGCCGCGTCCTCCACCAGGACGAACCGCCACGGGGTGGTGTGGTGCGGCGCGGGCGCGGTCACCGCGGCGGCCACCGCGCGGCGCACCGCCGCCGGGTCCACCGGGCGGCCGTCGAATTCGCGCACCGTGCGCCGCGCCGGGACCACGTCCCGCGAGCCGTACCGGAACAGGTCCTCGTCGGCGGGCCGCACCAGCGCCGCGGCGCCCGGCCCGTCCTCCCCGGTCACCAGTGCGCCCAGGCCGCGCACCAGCGCCACGGGGACCCCGGCCGCCTTGCCCTTGACCAGCTCCCCGGCGGCGGCGATCTCGTCGGCCACCGCGTTCACGGTGACCTCCAGCAGGTTGCCGCTGCCGTCGCGGCCGCCGCGCAGGTCCAGCAGGGGCAGCACCCCGGCGGCGCCGATCGCCACGTCGGTCTGCCCGTTGCGCCAGGGCCGCCCGAAGGTGTCGCTCACCACCACACCCACCCGGGCGCCGGTGCGCTCGCGCAGCCCCGCCCGGAGCCGCCGCGCCGAGGCGTCCGGGTCCTCCGGCAGCAGCAGCACGTGGCCGGGGGCGACGTTGGAGGAGTCCACCCCGGCCGCCGCCATCACCAGCCCGGTCCGGGTCTGCACGATGCGGGTGCCGCCGCGGCGCGCCACCACCCGCTCGGTCTCCTCGTCGACGGCCGACTCGCGGTCCTGGCGCCGGATCCGCCCCTCGGCCTTGCTGAGGATCTTGGAGGTGACGACCAGGACGTCGCCGTCGCGCAGGTCGGCGGCCCCGGCGATGAGCGCGGCCGGGTCGTCGCCCGGCTCCACCTCGGGGAGCCCTTCGACGGGCACCACGGAGACCGTGCCGGCGGCGGTCATGCGCGCCGCTCCTTGACCCGCAGCCCCAGGTCCACGGCCGCGCGCGCGATCTCCGCCGCGGCGTCGACGTCCGTCATGTACAGGGGCCGGGACTCCACCTCGATGCCGTCCGCCTCGACCCCGGCGTCCGCCTCGTCGACGAGCCAGCCGTCCAGCAGGTCGGGCCCGTAGTGCTCGGCCACGGCGCGCGCGGAGGTCTCCACGCCGATGGCGCTCAGGCACGCGTCGGCCATGCCCCGCACCGGCGCACCGCCGATGATGGGGGAGACGCCGACGACGACGGCCTCCTCCATGGCCTCCCGGACGCCCGGGACACCGAGGATCGACCCGACGCTCACCACCGGGTTGGACGGCGGCAGGACGACGAGGTCGGCCTCGCGCACCGCCTCCAGCACGCCGGGGCCGGGTTCGGCCTTCTCCGCGCCCACGGACACGATCTGCCGGGCGGGGATCCGGGCGCGGTGGCGGATCCACCACTCCTGGAAGTGGATGGCCCGCCGCCCCTCGTCGCCGTCGACGACGACGTGCGTCTCCACCTGGTCGTCGGTCATCGGCAGCAGGCGCACGCCCGGCCGCCACCGGTCGCACAGCGCCTCGGTGACCGCGGACAAGGGGAACCCCGCGGCGAGCATCTGCGACCGCACGATGTGCGTCGCGGTGTCCCGGTCGCCCAGCCCGAACCAGGTGGGCTTCATGCCGTAGGCGGCGAGCTCCTCCTTGACGGTGAAGGACTCGTCGGCGCGGCCCCAGCCGCGCTCGTCGTCGATCCCGCCGCCGAGGGTGTACATCACCGTGTCCAGATCCGGACACACCCGCAGTCCGAACAAGGTGATGTCGTCACCGGTGTTCCCGATGACGGTGATTGCCGCTTCGCTCTCTTGGCCCGATACGATCCCCAGCGTCGCCTTGAGGCCGCGTAGGAACCGTGCGCCTCCGATGCCGCCGGCCGGCACGACTATCCGCATGGGGCCAAGTCTGGCAGGCTGTGGGCCGCATGTGCGCGGCGGACCCCTGTGACGCCTGCGACGGCGGGGCGCACCGGACGCCGCCGCCCCGTCCCCGCACTCTTCCGGGGCCGCGGCCCCGGACACATCCCCGCACAGCTCCACGGAACGGGGATTCGGTCGGTGGGCTTGACAGACTGTCCATATGCAAAGCTTCCACCGTCGCGACAGCGAAGCAGCGGAGGGGAACCTCTCTTGAACAACGACGCAATCAACCGCCTGCGGGTGCCCGCGGCCTGGGCGCTGCTGGGCGCTGTGGCCGCGCGGATGCTCGCCGGCTTCATCGGGGTCTTCGGGGCGGACGAGGTCGTCTACGGCTTCGCCGTGTCCGGGCACGTCTTCTTCGAGCCGACCACGGTCGGGATGGTGGCGCTGGCGGTGTTCCTGGTCACCACCGCGCCGCAGAAGACCTCCGCGAACGCCCCGATCGTGCTCGCCGGCATGGTCATGCTGGGGCTCGGGGCGCTCATGGCCCTGCTGACCCTGATCATGTCCTTCGTGTCCGCCTCGGACAACGCGCAGCTGGCGGACGGGTTCTCCGACCTGTTCTCGATCGCCGGGAGCGCCGCGGTCCTCGCGTTCGCCTTCATGTACCTCATCAAGGTCTTCGCGGACCCGACGCGGGTGCCGCGCGCGCAGCCCGCGCCGCAGATGGGGCAGATGGGGCCGATGGGGCAGCCGCAGGGCTTCGCGCCGCCGACCGGCGGCCAGCCCGCCTTCGGCGCCGACCCGTCGCAGACCTTCGCCGCGCAGCCGCAGCAGGGGATGGACCCCTACGCTCCGCAGCCGCAGGCCCAGCAGGATCCGTACCAGCAGGCCTACGGGCAGGACCCGGCTCAGGCGTACGGCACGGGTGGTCAGCCCGCGTACGGCGATGCTTACC
>NZ_JAQFWP010000022.1 GCF_027706745.1 Nocardiopsis suaedae
ACTCCCTTCGAGGCCGACCGCCTCCCCGGCGGTCTCCGACACGGCGGTCACCAGGTGGGCGAAGGAGGTGGCACCCGGGTCAGGGTGACCGTGGCTGCGGGCGGCCAAGCGGGCCGCGCGCCCCTTGGCCGGGGTGAGGTCGGCGGTGGCGCGCGCTGCCTGCTGGGCCTGCTCGGCGGCCTGGGCCCAGCAGCCGGCGGCCTCGGCGGGGCCCGCTCCGGGCGCTGCCGCGTCGGCACCCTCCCTCAGGGTTCGGCGGAACGGCTCGATCGCGTCGAGCATCGTCTTGTCCCCCAGGCGGGCCCCGCCCAGGGCGATGAAGGCGCGCACGGCCCCGTCGAAGGCGTCGGCGAGGGCCGCAGGGCCGATGTCGCCGACGCCCCTCCCCTCCAGCCCGGCGCCGGTCTCGGCGAGCAGGACCCCGTACAGCGCCCCGGAGGCGCCGCCCGCCGCGTCGGCGAAGGCGGTCCCGGCCGCCAGCAGCGCCCCGGAGACGGGTTCGCCCGCCTCCTCTGCTCCGCGTGCGGCGGCGACCGCGGCGCGGATGCCGCGCGTCATCCCGAGGCCGTGGTCGCCGTCGGCGGCGACCGCGTCGAGACGGCCCAGCTCGTCCTCGGCCTCTTCGAGCCGCACCATGGCCGCGCTCAGCGCGCGGTCGACCGGCCCTGCGGCGGCCCCGGGAGCGGGGCGCTCCAGTCCGGCGTCGGCGGTGCGCACGGGTTCGACCGGCTCCAAGCGGGCCCCGGTGCTGCGGTAGCCCGGGGTGTCGCAGGGGGCGGCGTAGAGCTCGGCCAGCTCGTCGTCGAGCACCATGACCGACAGCGACAGGCCCGCCATGTCCAGGGAGGTGACGAACTCCCCGGCCTCGGTGTGCACGGGGGTGAGCCCGGCGGCGGCCAGGCGCTCGTGCACTCGGGTGGAGACGGTGAACATCTCCTCGTACTTGGTGCGGCCCAGGCCGTTGAGGAGGACGGCCACACGCCCCTGGCAGGGCAGTTCGGGCAGGAGCCCGTCGACGAGCTCGTCGGCCAGCGCCTCGGGGCCCAGCCGCCCGACGGTGCGCACCCCGGGTTCGCCGTGGATGCCCAGTCCCAGCTCCATCGCGCCGTCGTCGACCGTGAACAGCGGGTCGTGCGCCCCGGGGAGCGTGCACCCGCCGAAGGCGACCCCGAACGTGCGGGTGGCGGCGTTGGCCTTCTGTGCGGCGGCGTGCACGGCGGCGAGGTCGTCGCCGCGCTCTGCGGCCGCACCGGCGACCTTGAAGACGAGGAAGTCGCCCGCGACGCCGCGGCGGCGCGCGGTGTCGTCGGCCGGCCCGCTGGCCACGTCGTCGGTGACCAGGACGGTGCGCGAGTCGATCCCTTCGGCGGCCAGGCGGCGCGCGGCCAGGCCGAAGTGGAGGACGTCGCCCTGGTAGTTGCCGTAGCCGAAGAGGACGCCGCCGCCGTTGTCGGCTTCGCGGGCGGTGCGGTACACCTGCTCGGCGCTGGGGCTGGTGAAGACGTCGCCCACCACGGCGCCTCCGGCGAGGCCGGGGCCCACGAGCCCGGCGAAGGCCGGGTAGTGCCCGCAGCCGCCGCCGATGACCACCGCGACCTTGCCCTGGCGGGGGCGGTCGCGGGTGACCACGCCGTAGGCGCCGGGGACCTTGCGGACCAGGCGCCCGTAGGTGGTGGCGAACCCGTCGAGCCAGTCCCGCTTGAAGGTCGCGGCCTCTCCCAGGACCGTCATCGCCGTGCTCCTTCGGTCTCGCGCTCGCCGTCCAGGCGGGCCAGCAGCAGGCCGCGCGCGGCGACCGCCCCGTCGGCGACCTCGGCGGCCAGCTCCAGGGCGTCGGGCTTGGGCGGGTAGGCGGGGTTGGGCACCGCGATCACGGTCAGCCCCGCGGCGGCCGCCGCGCGGATGCCGTTGCTGGAGTCCTCGACCCCGAGGCATTCGGCGCCGGTGCGGCCCAGTCGGGCGGCGGCCTCCTGGTACACGTCCGGGCTCGGCTTCCCGCGGGCCACCTCGGCGCTGGAGACGGTGGCGGTGAAGGCGTCGGCCAGGCCGTGCGCGGACAGCGCGGCGTCGATGACCGGGCGGGCGGCCGATGAGGCCAGGGCGACCGGGACCCGGGCGGCGGCGTCGCGGACCATGGCGGCCGCGCCCTCCAGCAGCGGTGCGCGGCCCTCGGCGACCGCCGCGACGAGCCCGTCGACCACCGCCTTCTCGGCCTCGGCGGCGCCCTCGGGCACGCCGCAGGCCTCGGCCAGGTAGGCCGCCCACTCGGGGGCGCTCTTGCCCTGGCATGCGGCGGTGTCCTCAGGCGACCACTCCACGCCGTGCCGGGCGGCGTAGGCCGTCCAGTTCTCCTCCCATAGGTGTTCGCTCTCCACGAGCACCCCGTCCATGTCGAACACCACGGCGGCGAAGGCCATGTCAGCAACCCCTCTCACAAACTCACCGGGAAATTAACATGGACACTGTTATTTGTCACGACCGATCTGATGCCCTTCCGAGCAGGACCCCGCCCCGATGCGCGATCCTGGTGCGCATGAACAAGGAGACGCCGAGCGGCGGCAGCACCCGCTCCCGCAACATCCGGCAGCAGCGGATCACGGACCACGTCATCAGCCGGGGGTCCGCGTCGGCCGCCGAGCTGGTCGAGCTGACCGGGGTCAGCCTGATGACGGTCCACCGCGACCTGGACGAGCTGGCCCGGCGCGGGCTGCTGCGCAAGTTCCGCGGCGGGGTGTCGGCCCTGCCCTCGACGGTGTTCGAGAGCAACGAGGAGTACCGGCGCCAGGTGCACGTGGAGGCCAAGGCGGCGATCGCGCGCAAGGCCGCCGAGCTGGTCGAGCCCGGGATGTCGGTGATGCTCGACGACTCCACCACCGCCCTGGAGGTGGCCCGCCTGCTGCCCTCCGCGGGGCCGCTGACCGTGGCCACCAACTACCTGCAGGCCATCGAGGCGCTCAAGGGCGCCGAGGAGGTGCGGCTGATCTGCCTGGGCGGGGACTACTCCTCCACCCACGACTCCTTCAACGGCATGGCCTGCATCGAGGCGGTCGAGCGGCTGACCGTGGACGCCGCGTTCCTGTCGACCTCGTCGATGACCGCGCAGACCACCTACCACCAGGAGCCGGAGATCATCATGGTCAAGCGGGCCATGATGGCCGCCTCGCGCACCCGGGTGCTGCTGATGGACTCCAGCAAGATGCCGCGCCCCGCCCTGCACCGGCTGGCGCCGCTGGCCGAGTACGACCGGCTGGTCGTGGACGAGGGCGTCCCCGACGACCTGGTCGAGGAGGCCCGCCAGCACCTCCCGGTGGACGTCGCCGCCCTCTGAGTCCGGGCCCCGGCCGGCGGGGTCCGCGGGGCGGCCCGCGATGCCGGTCGGCGGGGGCGGTCGCCGGGGCGGCCCACACGGATTTTCCATTCACATATTGCGCGTTAAGTTAACAAGGTCCATGATGTGCTCCGGATCTCACCTGGAGGACACATGACCGCAACTTCACCGACGGCGGACTCCCGCGCGCCGAGCGCGCTCTCCCGGTGGCTGGACCGGGTGGGCGTCCCCGTCCCCCTGGCCCTGGGCTACCTGGGCCTGCTGATCTTCATGATCGGCGACGGCATCGAGTCCGGCTTCATCACCCCGTTCATGGCCGCCAACGGCGCCGGCGACGACGTGCACGCCTCCTACGCCGTCACCGTCTACGGCGTGGCGGTCATGGTCGCCTCGTGGCTGTCCGGGGCGCTGTCCCAGCTCTGGGGGCCGCGCCGGGTCATGATGATCGGCCTGGGGATCTGGCTGGTGTTCCACGTCGCCTTCCTGGCGGCGGCAGCGGCGCAGAACTACCCGATGATGCTGGCCGCCTACGGCCTGCGCGGCTTCGGCTACCCCATGTTCGCCTTCGGCTTCCTGGTCTGGATCACCGCGGTGGCGCCCACCGCGCGGCTCGGCGCGGCCGTCGGCTGGTTCTACTTCGCCTTCACCGGAGGCCTGCCGACGCTCGGCTCGCTCGTCGCCAGCGGCACCAACCCGATCCTCGGCCACTACGGCACGCTGTGGCTCTCCCTGGGTGTGATCGCCCTGGGCGGCGCCATCTGCCTGCTGGGCGTGCGCGAGCGCACCGGATTCACCCGGATGGCCCCCGAGGGCGTCAAGCCGGTGCAGAGCCTGATGTCGAGCATGTCCCTGGCCTGGCGCAACCCGCGCGTGGGCATGGGCACGGTGGTGCGCATCATCAACACCGCGCCGCAGTTCGGCATGCTGGTGCTGTTCCCGACCATCTTCGCCCAGCAGATCGGCTTCGGCGAGGCCCGCTGGCTGCTGCTGGTGTCGGTCATCTACGGCACCAACATCTTCTTCAACCTGATCTTCGGCGTGGTCAGCGACAAGATGGGCTGGCGGAACACCATCTTCTGGTTCGGCGCCCTCGGGTGCTCGGTCTCCATCCTGCTGCTGTACTTCGTGCCGGTGGCCTTCGGCGCCGACTACTACTGGCTGGCGCTGATCGTGGGGGCCCTGTACGGCGCGACGCTCGCCGGGTTCGTGCCGATCTCCGCGCTTCTGCCGTCCCTGGCCCCGGAGAACAAGGGCGGCGCGATGGCGCTGCTGAACTTCGGCGCGGGCGGCGCCACGTTCGTAGGCCCCGCCCTGGTGAGCCTGCTGCTGGTGCCGTTCGGCGCGGGCGGCGTGGTGATCTCCTTCGCGGTGCTCTACCTGATCGCGGCGGCGATGACCTGGTTCCTGAAGACGCCGGCCGACCCCGCCCATGCGGCTGCGGCGGCCGACGGCTCCGCCGACAGGGCACAGGGCGGCGACCGATCGGCAACGGATGTGACACGGGAGGCGCCCCCGGCCGAATCGGCCTCCCCCCGCTGACCAGCATCGACGCCGATCGGGGCGGAGAAACGGCGGCGAGGTGCGCGGCGGAGTCCGGCAAAGAGTGTAAAAATCGACCTACATGAAGCAGCCGCCGCACATCCTCGTCGTCAACGGGACGAAGGTCAGGCGCCCGGTGTTCGTGCTGGGCGCCCCCCACTCGGGTGCCGACCTCCTCGCCCGCGCGCTCGGCCGTGCGCCCGGCTTCCTGGTGAGGGCCGGGCACGCGGCCGTTCTCAATGCCGTCTACACGGTGGCGCGGCGCCCGTCCCTGGCCGAAGAACGCGCCTCGGGCACATCCGCCCTCCTGCGGGACGCGTTCGCCGAGGCGTGGAGCCTGACGCCGCCCAACTGCCCGTTCTGCCCGGGCGTGCGCTTCCCCGCGCGGGAGGCGGCCGCCCCGTGCCGCCACGCGGGCGGGATCAACGCCTATGGCGACGCGAGCCCGGACCTCTTGTACAGCGCCCCCGCACTGAGCGCGGCCTTCCCCGATGCGGCGTTCGTGCAGATCATCCGGGACGGCCGGGACGTGGTCGCGGAGATGCTGGAGGACGAGCGCTCGATGGCCTGGTTCCGCCCGGGCGCCGTCCGCCTGGAGGGCGAGCTGCCCCATCCCTTCTACGGGGTGGAGGACGAGGAGGAGCGTGACGGGTACACGTCGCTCTCCGACACCGCCAAGTGCGCGATGCGCTGGCGGGGCGCGGTGCGGCTGTCGGCCCGCCTGCGGGGCGAGATGGACGCCGAGCGGCTTATGACGCTGCGCTACGAGGATGTGGCGGGCAAGGAGGTCGAAACGGCGGAACAGCTGCGGGCGTTCACCGGGGCTCGGGTGTCGGCCGTGGAACTCATCCGCGAGGAGTCGGCCGGTCCGCCGTCCCGCACCCGCCTGACGACCGACCAGCACACGGAGATCCGCTCGGTCGCCGGAACCGAACTGTCCCGCCTGGGCTACGGAGAGAAGAAGTCCCGCTCGGCACGGGCGTGAACGGCGCTTCGGTCCGCCGTTCGCCCCGCGGCCACAGGATCTGGTCGGCCCCTGCCCCGCCGACGCCCGTGAGGACCCGCCGCCAGGGCCCATCCGATGAGTTCGGTCCGCCAGGGGAGTCCTACCTGGCTGACGGAACGATTCTCCTTCTACGACGCAGTATGGAGGCCCACCGTGCGGACACTCGCGGTAACGCAGAACATCACTGTCGACGGCTCGATCGAGATGCTGGGAGACTGGTTCGACCCGCAGGCGCAGGGCGACGCGGACGGCTCAGACCACTCCGAAGAGGTGCACCGTCAGGCCGGCAAGGCCGACGCCCTGGTTCTCGGCCGCAATACCTTCGAGGACTTCCGCGGCTACTGGCCCGAGCAGTCCGATGACACCACGGGTGTCACCGACTACCTCAACAAGGTCCACAAGTACGTCGTCTCCTCGACCATGACCGACCCGCAGTGGCAGAACTCCACGGTCCTGTCCGGCGACCCCGCCGAGGAGGTCCGCGCACTGAAAGAGCAGCCGGGCGGGGACATCGTGGTCACCGGCAGCATCACGCTGTGCCACACCCTGATCGGGGCCGGACTGGTCGACGAGTTCCGGCTCTTCGTGTATCCCGTTGTGCAAGGCCGCGGCCGTCGCCTGTTCCCGGAGGGGGGCGAAGTGCCGACGCTGAGGCTGCTCGAAACGAAGGAATTCCGCAGCGGCGTCACCTACTCGCGCTACGCCCGAACCTGACCCGGCACGAGGGGGCGGAACACGCCCCCGCCCGATCCAGGTCGGCTGCGGTGCCTGGATTCCTGCACGTGCTCCCGGGGCCCGAAGGGCCCCGGGAGCACGGTGGCCGGAAGCGGGCAGGGGCCCGGCTCAGGACCCCGAGCTGGACTCCATCCATGCGCGTGCCGCCGCCCAGGCTCGGTGGGACGGGTCGATCATCACGAAGTGGTCGGCACCCGAGACCTCCTCGAAGTCGACCTCGTCCCCGGCCAGCCGCGCCTCCTGGACATAGGTCCTGCTCTGCTCGATCGGGACGCGCTGGTCCTGGTCCCCGTGCACGATCAACTGTGGGACGCCCACCGGCACCTGCCGCAGGGGCGAGGACTCGTGGAACGCCGAATGCGGTGCCTCCTCGCCCAGGAACGCGTCGACCGCGCCCTCCCCCAGCCCCCGTTCGGCGGTGTCGACCATGTCGGTGACGGGCGCCAGTCCGACCACCCCGCGCAGCGGGGACCCGGGGGCGGCCAGCAGTGCCAGGTGGCCTCCGGCCGAATGCCCCACGGCGACCACCTTGCCGGGCGCGGCCCCCTCCGGGTGCTCGGAGAGCTCCTCGGACAGCAGCACGAGCGCGGCCCGCACGTCGTCGAGGGTCTGCGGCCAGCCGCCGCCGTCGGCGCCGGTGCGGCGGTACTCCACGTTCCACACCTGCCACCCGGCCCGCACCAGGTCCTCGGCGATCGGCTCCATCAGCTCCATGCCGTGCCGGTCCCGCCAGAACCCCCCGTGCAGCAGGACCGCCACCGGCGCGGGGCCGTCCCCGCCCGACTCCGGCCCTAGAACGCGCACCCGCTGGCTCGGGTGGTCTCCGTACCGCAGTTCCCGCTCATCGCGCTCCATGACTCCCATCCTCCGTCACCGGACGCCCGGTCAAGCGGTGCGCGGGCCTCCGGCGTGTTGGGGCCGCCACCGCCGGTGCGCGGGCCCGGGGTCGGGACTGCGCAGCAGTTCCAGGCGGGGGCGCGGGCCGTCGGTGCGCCCGGTGGGCGGGCGCCGGGACCCCGCCTTGAATTGCACCGGCCACTGCGCGCCCGGCCCTGAGTACTCCTGCTCGGCGGCGGCGTGCAGGGTCCACTGCGGGTCGTACAGGTGCGTGCGCCCCAGGGCGCAGAGGTCGGCGCGCCCCGCCAGCAGCAGCGAATTGACGTCGTCATAGGAGGAGATGGCCCCCACCGCGACGACGGGCACGTCCACGCGCGCGCGGATGCGCTCGGCGAAGGGCACCTGGAAGCTGCGCCCATAAGCCGGCTGTTCGTCCGGTGTCACCTGGCCGGTGGACACGTCGATGGCGTCGGCCCCGGCCTCGGCGAACGCGCGCGCGATCTCCACCGCGTCCTCGCCGGTGGTGCCGCCCTCGACCCAGTCGGTGGCCGAGATCCGCACCGTCAGCGGCTTGTGGTCCGGCCACACCTCGCGCACCGCCGCGAACACCTCCAGCGGGTAGCGCAGGCGGCCCTGGAGGTCGCCGCCGTAGCGGTCGGTGCGCCGGTTGGTGACCGGCGACAGGAACGACGACAGCAGGTAGCCGTGGGCGCAGTGCAGCTCCAGCAGGTCGAATCCGGCGCGGTCGGCCTCGCGCGCGCTGTGCACGAACGCGTCGCGGATCCGGTCCATGCCGTCATGTGTCAGCTCTTCGGGCACCTGGTTGACGCCCTCGCGGTACGGCAGCGGCGAGGGGGCGACGATCGGCCACTCCCCCTCCTCCAGGGGCTCGTCGATGCCCTCCCACATCAGGCGTGTGGCACCCTTGCGGCCCGAGTGCCCGAGCTGCACCCCGATCGCCGCGGTGGAGCGTTCGTGCACGAAGTCGGTGACGCGCCGCCAGGCCTCGGTGTGCTCAGGTGCGTACAGCCCCGCGCACCCGGGGGTGATGCGGCCCGGCGCCGACACGCACACCATCTCGGTCATCACCAGGCCCGCACCGCCGAGCGCCTTGGAGCCCAGGTGGACCAGGTGGAAGTCGCCGGGGGTGCCGTCCTCGGAGGAGTACATGTCCATCGCCGAGACCACGACCCGGTTCTTCAGTTCCAGGCCGCGAAGGCGGAACGGGTGGAACATGGGGGGCCGCGCCTCGCCGCCGCCGTTGGCCCGGCCGAACCAGTCGTCCACCGCGTCGGCGAAGTCGGGGTCCCGCAGCCGGAGGTTGTCCCGACCGACACGGCGGCTGCGGGTGAGCAGGTTGAAGGCGAACTGCTTCGGCTCCTGGCCGACGTGCATCGCCATGTCCTCGAACCACTCAAGGCTCGCCTGCGCCGCGCGCTGGACGCTCTCGGCGACGGGCCGCCGCTCCTCCTCATAGGCGGCCAGCGCCTCCTTCACCCCATCGTGCTCGTGCAGGCACGCCGCCAGCGCCAGGGCGTCCTCCATCGCCAGTTTGGTGCCCGAACCGATGGAGAAGTGCGCGGTGTGCGCGGCGTCCCCCAGGAGCACGGTGGCGCCCCGCCTCCAGGTGCGGTTGCGGACCGTGGTGAAAGACCGCCACCGCGAGGCGTTGGGGATGAGGGTGTGGCCCTCCAGGGCGTCGGCGAACAGGTCGGCACAGCGCTCCACGGCCTCCAGGTCGGTGCCGTCGGGGGCGGTCGGCCGCCCCGGCGCGTCGAACCCTGCGGCGCGCCACACGTCCTCGTGCATCTCCGCGATGAACGTCGAGGCGCCGTCGGAGTAGGGGTAGGCGTGCGCCTGCATCACCCCGTAAGGCGTCTCGACGACGTGGAAGTTGAAGGCGTCGAAGACCTTGTCGGTGGCCAGCCACATGTAGCGGCAGTGCCGCCGCTCCAGGGTTGTGCCGAAGTCGCCCGCGAACGCGGTGCGGGTGGCGCTCCCGGCGCCGTCGCAGGCCACCACCACGTCGTGGGTGCGCTCCAGCTCCTCGGCCGGCGGGGCCTCGGTGCGCAGGCGCAGGTCCACGCCGAGCGCCGTGCACCGGTCGCGCAGGATGCCCAGCAGGCGGCGGCGGTCGACCGCGGAGAACCCGTGCCCGCCCGAGGTCGTCACGGTGCCCCGGTAGTGCACGTCGATGTCGTCCCAGCGGGCGAACTCGGCCGAGAGCGCCGCGTACACCTCGGGGTCGGCGTGCTCGATGCCGCCGAGCGTCTCGTCGGAGAGCACGACGCCGAACCCGAAGGCGTCCCCGGGGGCGTTGCGCTCGTAGACGGTGACCTCGTGTCCGGGGCCGAGCCCCTTCATCAGGGCGGCGAAGTACAGCCCTCCCGGGCCGCCGCCGACGCAGGCGATGCGCATGTCCCCCCTCAGCCGTTCTCGCGCAGCTTGTAGCGCTGGAGCTTGCCCGTCTCGGTGCGGGGCAGCGCCGCGGTGAACTCGACCAGCCGCGGCGTCTTGTACGGCGCCACGCTCTGCTTGACGAAGGCCTTCAGCTCCTCGGCGGTGGCCTCGTCCGAGCGTGTTCCCTCGGCGGGGACCACCACCGCCTTGACGATCTGGCCCCGGCCGGGGTCGGGCACCCCCACCACCGCCGCCTCGCGCACGAGGGGCGAGCGCATCAGGACCTCTTCGACCTCCATGGCGGCGATGTTGTACCCGGCGGAGACGATGATGTCGTCCGAGCGCGACCGGTACCAGAAGTAGCCGTCGGCGTCGCGGACGTAGGTGTCGCCGGTGATGTTCCAGCCGTCCTGCACGTAGCGGCGCTGGCGCTCGTCGGCCAGGTAGCGGCACCCCACGGGGCCGCGCACGGCCAGGCGGCCGGGGACGCCGTCCGGGGCCGGGCGGCCTTCCTCGTCGAGCACCTCGGCGGTGAACCCGGGCACCGGCCTGCCGGTGGACCCGGGGCGGATGTCGTCGTCGGAGGCGGAGATGAAGATGTGCAGCATCTCGGTGGCGCCGATGCCGTCGATCAGCTTCACCCCGGTGGCCTCGTACCAGGCGGCCCATACCGCCTCGGGCAGGTGCTCCCCGGCCGATACGCACCTCCTGAGCGAGGACAAGGCGTGCGCCCGGGGGTCGGACAGCATCGCCCGGTACGCGGTGGGGGCGGTGAACAGGACGGTGACGCGCTCCTCCTCCACCGCGCGCGCGAGGCGGTCGGGCCCGGCCTTCTCCAGCAGGAGCGTCTCGGCTCCGGCCCGCATCGGGAAGATGAGCAGCCCGCCCAGGCCGAAGGTGAACGCGAACGGCGGGCTCCCGGCGAACAGGTCGTCCGGGCGCGGTTTGAGGATGTGGGCCGAGAAGGTGTCGGCGATGGCGGTGACGTCGCGGTGGAAGTGCACGCACCCCTTGGGGCGGCCGGTGGTCCCCGACGTGTAGGCGATGAGGGCGACGTCGTCCGCGGCCGTCCGCACCGCGGGGAACGGGGGTTCCCCCTCGGCGGCGGCGCGCTCCGCGAGGACCGCCGGGTCGTGCGGTCCGCCGCCGCCGTAGAGCGCGATCGCTGTGCGCTCCCCGACCTGCGGGGCAGCGCGGTCGGCCGCCTCCTCCAGGTCGTCGGCGAACCGGGCGTCGCACAACGCGTGGGAGACGCGCGCCGAGCGGAGGATCGCCTCCAGCTCCTCGGTGCGGAGCACGTGGAGCACGGTCACCACGACGCCCCCGGCCTTGAGGACCGCCAGCCAGCAGGCGGCCAGCCACGGCGAGTTGGGGCCGCGCAGCAGGACGCGGTTGCCGGGGCGCACCCCCATGTCCTCGGTGAGCATCCGGGCGATGCGGTCCACGCGCGCGCGGAGCTGGCCGAAGCTCCAGGCGTGGCGCGCGCCGTCGTGCTCGCCGCGCACGCACGGGCGGTCGGCGCCGAAGCGCTCCAGGCCGCCGTCGAGCAGTTCCTCGGCGCAGTTGAGGTGCCGGCCGGTGCGGTCGAGCTCAGGCAGGGTGAAGCGGAGTTCGGGCCATTCCTCCGGTGGGGGAAGGCGGTCTCGGGCGAATGTGTCGGTGTAGGCGGACGGGGAAAGGGTCGGCTCCATTGCGTGCTCCTCCTCCGGTCTTCCTCATCCGGTGCCGGACCGGCGTGGTCAGCCGACGCCGGTGCGGTGCGTCCGGGAGGCGTCCGCGCGGCGGTACATCTCGCGCGCGATGATCCCGCGCTGGACCTCCGAGGCGCCCTCGTAGATGCGCGGGGCGCGCACCTCGCGGTAGAGGTGTTCGAGCAGGTGTCCGCGGCGCAGGGCGCGGGCGCCGTGGATCTGGACGGCGGCGTCGACGACGAACTGCGCCGTCTCGGTGGCGTAGAGCTTGGCCATGGCGGCGCGCTCGGTGGCGCCGGGGCCGGGTGCGGTACTCGGCGGAGCGCCGTTCTCTGCGCCGGAGGGGCCGCCCTCTCCGCCGCCCTGGGCGTCGAGGGCGTCGGCGGCCCAGTAGACGAGCAGGCGGGCCGCCTCGGTGCGGGTGGCCATGTCGGCCAGCGTGTGCGCGACCGCCTGCTGGTCGCGCAGGGGGCCGCCGAAGGCCTGGCGGCGGTCGGCGTGCCCTCGGGCGGCGTCCAGCGCCGCCTGGGCCATGCCCACGGCGAACGCGCCCACGCTGGGGCGGAAGAGGTCGAGGGTGCGCATGGCGGCGCGGAACCCCCGGCCCTCCTCGCCCAGCAGGTCGCCGCGCCGAACCGGGGCGCCGTCGAAGCGCAGCGTGCCCAGGGCGTGCTCGCCGAGCATGTCGATGGGCTCGGCCGACAGGCCGGGGCGGTCGGCGGGCACGAGGAACGCCGTGACGCCCTTGGCGCCCTGTTCGGGCCCGGTGCGGGCGAAGACGGTGATGATGTCGGCGTGGGGGGCGTTGGAGATCCACGTCTTCTCACCGTGCAGGGTCCACCCCCCGCCGACCGGGTCGCGGCGGGCCTCCAGCCTCAGGGCGGCCGCGTCGGATCCGGCCTCGGGCTCGCTCAGCGCGAAGGCCGCCGCGGCGCGCCCCGAGGCGACCTCCGGGATCCAGCGCTCGACCTGTTCGGGGGTGCCCGACTGGAGGATCGGGTAGGCGCCGAGGCCCTGCAGGGCCAGGGCCGTCTCGGCGGCGGTGCTCACGCCCGCGACGGCCTCGCGGAGCAGGCAGATCTCGATGGCGGGGGCGGGGCCGCCGGGGAAGAGGCGGCCCAGCAGCCCGGAGCGCGCCAGTCGCCGCAGGAGGTCGCGCTCGCCTCCGCCGGGCCCATCGCCCCGGTCCGATGTGCGTGGGGCGGGCGCCGTCTCCGGGCCGTCGCGGCCGAACTCCCGCTCGGCCGCGGTCCGCGCCCAATCGGCGAAGCCGCGGTGGTGCGGGCTGAGCGAGAACGCCATGTGCCCTCCCCGAGTGACCGGTGGCTCCCTCCCGAATATACAGAGTTGGTGACGCTCGTCAATGGGACGACACGGGACCCCGTCCGCCGGTATCGTGCCGGTGTGACGACCCCATCGAACGCGGCCGGGGGCGGGTGGGCCCCGCGCACGGGCGGCGAGCGGCGCAACCGCCGCCCCCGGTCGCTCATCGTGTCCTTCTTCGGCGCCCACGGCCGCCGCATCGGCGGCTGGGTCTCGGTCTCGGGCCTCATCGGCCTGATGGGCGGGCTCGACGTGGACCCGCCCGCGGTGCGCTCGGCGGTCTCCCGCCTCAAGCGGCGCGGGCTGCTGGAGGCCGAGCGGCGCGGCGGGGCCGCCGGGTACCGCCTGTCGGAGGAGGGGGTGCGCATCCTGGCCGACGGCGACCGCCGGATCTTCGACCGCCGCCCGGCCGACCTGGCCGACGGGTGGGTGCTGGTGGTGTTCTCCATCCCCGAGTCCGAGCGCGGCAAGCGGCACCTGCTGCGCACACGCCTGGCCTGGCTGGGGTTCGGAGCCACGGCGGCGGGGGTGTGGATCGCCCCGGCCCACTTGGCGGGCGAGGCGCGCCGGGCCCTGGGCGAGCTCGGCGTGAGCGAATACGCCCAACTGTTCAGCGGGCACCGCATCGGCTTCGGGGAACTGTCGGACGCCGTCGCCGACTGGTGGGACCTGGACGCGCTGCAGGAGATGTACCAGGGCTTCCTGGACGAGTTCGAGCCCGTCCTCGCGCGCTGGCGCGCCGTGCTGCACAGCGGCCACGGCGGGGCCGCGCATGAGCGGCCCCAGGAGCGGGCGGCGGACGCGCCTTCAGCTTTCGCCGACCACCTGCGGGCCGTGGACGCCTGGCGGCGCATGCCCTTCCTCGACCCGGGGCTGCCGCCGGAGGTGCTGCCCGCCGAATGGTCGGGGGTGCGTGCGGGCCGGGTCTTCACCGACCTGCACGCCCTGTTGCGGGAACCGGCGCTGCGCCACGTCGAGGACGTCGCGGGGCCGTTCCCCGATCCGGCCGTCCCCGGCGCGGCGCCCTCCGGCTCCGGTCAGCCCGAACCGGCCGCCGGATCCCCTGAGGGCCCAGACGGCGCGTCCTCAGGGACGACGGCGATGCCCACCAGCTCCACCCTCGCCTGAGGGTCGAACAGCTCGGTCACGCCGAACAGCGCCATCGCCGGGTAGTGGCGCCCGAGGTGGCGGCGGTACACCCGGCCGATGTGCTTGAGGTCGGCACGGTAGGCCGGGACGTCGGTGGTGTACACGGTCAGCGAGACCAGGTCGCCCGGGGCGCCGCCCGCCGCCCGCAGCGCGGTCACCAGGTTGCCCAGCGCCAGGTGGAACTGGCCGGGCAGGTCCGGGGCGCCGATGGTGCCGTCGGGGAGCTGCGCGGTCTGCCCCGCCAGGTGGACCGTGCGGCCGGGGGCGGCCGCCACCGCGTGGGCGAACCCCACGGCGGGCGCCAGCCCCGGCGGGTCGACCATGCGGTGGCGGGTGGCCGCACTCGCCTCCTCGGGGCCGCCGCCCCCGGTCCCCGCACCGTCACCGGCGCCCGCGGTGCGCCCGGACCCCGCGTCGCCCTCGGTCTCCGCGCCGTCACCGGCGCGCCCGGCACCGTCCGCATCCGCCGTCATCGCACTACCTCCCCTTCCACTCGGGGTCCCGCTTGCCGGTGAAGGCGGCGTGGAACTCCCGGTAGTCCTCGCTCTTCATCAGCAGGGCCTGGGTGACCGCCTCCAGCTCCACCGAGCCGGACAGGCCCATGTCCAGCTCGCGGGAGAGCAGCGCCTTGGTCTGGGCGTAGGCGAAGGCGGGGCCGTCGGCCAGGCGGCGGGCCAGGCGCTGCGCGGCATCGGCCGCCCCGCCCTCCCCCACCGCCTCGCTGACCAGGCCGCACCGGTCGGCCTCCGCGGCGTCCACCGTGTCGCCCAGCATCAGCAGCCGGGTGGCGTGGCCCAGCCCGGCGATGCGCGGCAGCAGGTAGGCCGCGCCCATGTCGCCCCCGGCCAGGCCCACCCGGGTGAACAGGAAGGCGAACCGGGCGGTGCTCTCCACCACCCGGAAGTCGGCGGCCAGGGCCAGCACCGCGCCGGCCCCGGCGGCGATCCCGTGCACGGCGGCGACGACGGGGACCGGGCACTCGCGCATCGCCCGCACGGTCTCGCCCGTCATGCGGGTGAAGGCCAGCAGGTCGTCGGGGGCCATGTCGAGGGTGGCGCCGATGATCGCGTCGACGTCGCCGCCCGAGCAGAACCCGCGGCCGCGCCCGCGCAGCACCAGGGCGCGCACGTCGTCCCGGTGGGGCAGCTCCAGCAGCAGGTCGCGCAGGTCGGCGTAGGCCTCGAAGGTGAGGGCGTTGAGGCGGTCGGGGCGGTCGAAGGCGACCGTGGCCACCCCGTCGTCGACCGTGAAGCCGAAGTGCTTCCACTCCGGGGTGAAGGGCGCCGAGGCGCGGAACGGGCTCACGACTGGATTCCTCCTCCGTCGAGTACGAGGGACTGGCCGTTGACGCAGGCCGCGGCGCCGGAGGCGAGGTAGGCCACGGCCGCGGCGACCTCATCGGGCTCCACCAGGCGGCCGAGCGGGGCGGATCGGGCCAGCGCCTCCTCCGCGGCGCGCGCGTCGCGGCCGGTCCGTTCGGCGATGCGGGCGGCGGAGCGCTCGGTCATGGGGGTGCGCACGAAGGCGGGGCATACGGCGTTGCTGGTCACGCCGCTTCCGGCGACCTCCGCCGCGACGACCCGGGCCAGGCCGAGGACGGCGTGCTTGGAGGCGGCGTAGGCGGCGGTGTAGGGGGTCCCGGCCAGGGCGGCGGTCGAGGCGACGAAGACGATCCGGCCGCGGTCGCGCTCGCGCATGCCGGGCAGCAGGGCGCGGGTGAGGAGGAAGGCGGTGGTGGCGTTGGCGGCGAAGTGGGCGTTCCAGGAGTCCAGGCCGGTGCGGTGCAGCGGGGCCGACTCGGCCGCGCCCGCGTTGTTGACCAGCACGTCGACCGGGCCGGGGAGGGCGTCGGCGGCGGCCGCCACCTGGTCCTCGTCGGCGGCGTCGCAGACCAGGGTGCGCACCGGGAGGTCACGGGAGAGCGCGTCCAGCCTCTGTGCGTCCCGCCCGAGGGCGACGACGTCGAGACCGGCGCGGACCAGCTCGGCGCAGACGGCGCGGCCGATTCCACCGGCCCCGCCGGACACCAGGGCGCGTCGGGGGGCAGCCTCCATGGAGGCAAGGTATCACTCGATCATGACCGCCGTCACGAATACGACACACTTGATTCGAACGGCGACCCCCCCGGACACCGCTTCTGCCGTGTGGCCCCACAAGAGCGTTCGAGGGCGGCGGTTCAACCGCCCGATCGCCCCTGACGAGGCCTTTTCACCACGCCAGACATTCGAACCGGCGTTCCCACACCCGGCAGACGCTCGGGTGGCACACCCCGGCCCAGCGCCTGGCCGAGCTGATCGCCCCTGCCCCGGCACCCGGCCCGTAGTCGCACTCACCACGTGCTCCGGCCGACGGATCGACAGCATCTTCGTTGAGATCATCGGCAGGAAGGGCGCGCCCGGACCACGAGCGGCTCGACGGGCGGCAAGCAGGGCCTGGGAACCGCCCCGCTCCCCCGTCACCGCCCGCAACGGTGACCACGCACACGCCCGACAGCCGACGACCCCCCCGAAAGGAACGCCGACGACACCTCGCCGCCACCGGGCACGAGGACACCGGCTCGCCTCTCCCCCCTTCCCCTCCCCGCTGCTCGGGGGCGGGTATCGGCGCTTAGGATGGACCCCATGGGTGAACTCGGAATCGCCGGCCTGATCATGCTGGCCGTCATCATGGCGATCCCCGTCAGCATCTTCGGGGGTTTCGCCTTCTACACCGCGCGCGTGGCGCGCATGGGCCCTGAGGCCACGCTGGCCGCTGCGCGCAAGCGCCGCGAGCTGGCCTGACCGGCCGCGCCCGGCGGGACGGCCGCGCCTCAGCGGCCGGGACCCGCAGGGGCACATGAGCGTGGCGGTGGGCGGCTCCCCGGTACGGGGTCGCCGCCCACCGCCGCATTTCGTCCTGCCGGTCAGCGCACGTCAGTCGGCCACGTCGAAGGTGTCCGGATCGGGGCCGAAGCGCTGGTCGGCGTTGAGGGCGGTGATCGCCTCCATGTCGCCGCTGGACAGCTCGAAGTCGAAGACGTCGATGTTGGCGCGGATCCGCTCCGGGGTCACCGACTTGGGGATCACCACGTTGCCGAGCTGCAGGTGCCAGCGGATGATCACCTGCGCCGGGGCCTTGCCGTAGGCCTCGGCGATCTTCACGATGGCCGGGTCCTGCAGCAGGTTCCCCTGCCCCAGAGGGCTCCACGCCTCGGTGATGATGCCGTGCTCGGCGTCGAACCGGCGCAGCTCCTCCTGGACGAGTCTGGGGTGCAGCTCGATCTGGTTGACCATCGGCGTGATGCCGCCCTCGTCCATCACCCGCTCGAGGTGGGACGCGTGGAAGTTGGAGACGCCGATGGCGTGCACTCGCCCGTCGGCGTAGAGCCGCTCCAGCGCCTTCCACGTGCTGACGTAGGCGTCCCGGGCGGGAAGCGGCCAGTGGATCAGGTACAGGTCGAGCTGCTCCAGGCCGAGGCGCTGCATGGAGGCGTCGAAGGCCCTCATCGTCGCGTCGTACCCCTGGTCGCTGTTCCACAGCTTGGACGTGATGAACAGGTCGTCGCGCGCGATGCCCGAGCGGCGCACCGCCTCGCCGACGCCGTCTTCGTTGCCGTAGGCGGCGGCCGTGTCGATGCTGCGGTACCCCGCCTGCAGTGCGGTGCCGACGGCGTCGGTCGCCTCCGCCGAGCCCACCTGCCAGACCCCGAAGCCCAGCTGCGGCATGCGCACGCCGTTGTTGAGAGTGACCTCAGGCACCTCGAACATGTCTCTCCCCCGTTGCGGTCATTCGCGTCCTCCGCGGCTGAACCCCGAGCCCCGGAAGATCATTCCGGCGGGAGGCGCGCTGTGCCCAGCGCCACTCCCGATTCCCCTCATACCCGGTCCGTCGCGTCGGACCGGGCCCGCCGCCCGAGCATGCGGCACGGAGGCGCCGACCGCAAGCGGACGTGCGCTAACACACTCCGGACGACGCTTCCGGGGCACGATCGGCCGCCCCGGGGCCGCACGTGGCCGAAGAGTCGGCGCCCTTCCGGCTCACGGCGCCCCGCCGATCCGCACTCGCGGAACTCCCAGCGCTCCCGGAGCGGCGCCCCACACGCCCTTGAGGCCCCGGATCACTCCCCGGCCGAGGGCCAACCGACCCGGTACACGATGCCGATGACGACCTCGTCCCCGTGGGCGGCCTGGGGCACAGCCCCGGGGAAGTCCTCGGCGGGGCCGTGGCGGACCACGTAGGGGGCGCCGGGCCAGCGCTCCTCGATCTCCTCGGCGACGGCGGTGCGCGCGGCCGCGTCGGCGGTCTCCCGCTGACCCCGGGTCTCGAGCTCGGCGGGGCGGTAGGTGCGGGCGACGACCCCGACCGCACGGGCCTGCCCGGGGACGAGCCCCGCCATGCGCCCGACGACGTCGACGACCTCGGGCGGAACCCGGCGTCCGGCCTGTTCGGCCTGTCTGTGCTCCATGGTTCATGGTGCATCACGGATCGCCGGTTGTCACCAGCACATACACGCAGAGCGACGAAAGTCCCGGGATCGCCTGCGGGCCGGGAAACCTGTCCCGACCACGGCCGCGAGTGCGATAGAGTTTCATCCGTCGCCGGGGGCGCGGATTCCGGCCCAGCGGCAGGACACGGGACGTAGCGCAGTTTGGCAGCGCACTTGACTGGGGGTCAAGGGGTCGTGGGTTCAAATCCCGCCGTCCCGACATATCAGAGCAGTTCAGGAGCCCGACCTCCGGAGACCGGCGGTCGGGCTCCTGAATGTCCGCCCCCTGCCGCCACGTGATGGCGCGGGGAGACGTTCGTCCGGCGTCCCACAGTGCTCAAACGGGGCCCAGACGAGGCGCCGTGCGCCGCTCCCCCAACACCTGGCCCCTGCCGCGGCGGTCGGCGGCGGCTACCGGATGAGGCCGTCGGACGGGGGCAGTTCCCCCGACCCCCGCACGATCAGGCGTGTCTCCAGGCGCTCCTCCCACACCGGGGACGCGTCCCCCGCGATCCGGCTGAACAGGCGGCGGATGGCCAGCGTGCCGATCCCGAAGACGTCCTGGGCCACCACGGTCACCCGGGGGTCCAGGAGGTCGGCGGCCGGGAAGTCGTCGAACCCGACCACCGCGACACGGTGGTGCAGGCCCATCGCCTGGAGGGTCTCGATCGCCCCCATGGTGACCAGGTTCTGGCTGGTGAACAGTGCCGTCGGCGGGTTCGGCAGCCGCATCAGCCCTTGCGTGGCCCGGGCCGCGGCGGCCGCATCGGAGAGGTCACAGGCCACGATCTCCTCCCGGCGCGGCAGCCCCTGGTCCGCCAAGGCCCGCTCATAGCCCTCGTACCGTTCCACGACGGTACGGATCGACCAGTCGTCGCCCAGGAAGGCGATGTCGCGATGGCCGTAGGCCGCCAAATGCGCCGTCGCACGGTAGGCGCCCCCGGTGTTGTCGGAGAGCACCGCATCGGCCACGAGGCCCCGCGGCGGCCGGTCGACGAACACGACCGGGGTTCCGGTGTGCATCTCGCGGTGCAGATACCCGTGGTCGGACGACGCGGGGACGATGATGATGCCGTCCATGCGGTGCTGCACCGCCGCGCGCACCAGTTCCAGTTCCCGCTGGGGGTCCTCGTCGAGGCTCCCGGCGAACACCAGGGTGTCGTGCGTGTTGGCGACATCCTCGATCGCGCGGTGCAGGGTGGCCGAGAACGGGTTCGCGACGTCCTCGATCAGCAGCGCGACCTGCCGCGTCTTGCCGTCTCTGCGGCGCAGGCTGCTCGCGGCCAGATTGGGATGGAACTCCAACTGGGCACTCGCCTGGGATACCCGCTGCCGCAGCTCCGCGGAGACCTCCGGGGACCCGTTGACCACCCGGGACACGGTCTTGATGCTCACGCCCGCCAGGGCGGCCACGTCCCGCATCGTCGGCCGACGGGCCGGGGGGTCCGCCTTCGAGCCGAGCGTCCCGTCCTGCCCAGCGCTGCCCGCCGCCACGCCCTGTCTCCCCCGGTTCTTCGCCCTGGCCGCCTGTGTGGTCCGGCCCGCGCCGGACCCGGGACTCGCCTCCCGTCTCCCCGGCGCGGGCCGATATCGCATGTCCTATTGTGCCGTACCGTCGCGATAGGGGTTCAGCGGACGGACCGAGAGGTCACGGGCGTAGCCGCGCCCGCCCTCGGCGTACAGGGAGATCCCCGTCGCCTCGGCGCCGGGGAAGATGCGGTGGGTCAGGACCCTGGAGCCGCCCTCGGCGAACACCTCGACCGAGGACGTGTCGACGACCACGCGGAGTTCCAGCGTCGCGCCGGGGTCCACGGCCACCGAGCTACGGCTGGGGAACGCGCTGTTGAAGCCGACGTCGCCGGACCGCTCGCGGTCCACGAACAACCGCGAGCGCCGCGCGTCGTAGCCGATGACGGTCCCCGTGGTCCCGTCCTGCCGCACCGTGAGGCCGATCTCGTCGGCCGTTTCGGGGTCGAGCTCCACGTCGAGCTCGAAGACCTCCCCCTCGGCTCTGGGCGGGAGCCGCCGCTCCCCGCCGTCGAGGGGCAGGGCGTCGTGGGAGTAGGCGATGTCCCCGCGCAGGGACGCCAGTTGGTCCACCGGACGCTGCACCAGCTGGGGCCGCCCGTCGAGGGTCGCCAGCTCCAGCCGGCGGGGCAGGCTCATCGCGCCCCGCCACGGCGACGTCGGGATGTCGCCGGCGTAGTCCCAGTTGTTCATCCACCCGAGCATGATCCGCTCATCGTCGGGCGCGTCGTTGTAGGACACGGCGGCGTAGTAGTCGCGGCCGTGGTCGAGCCAGTCGTAGTTCTCCAACCCGCTGCGCGCCGGTGCGTCGGAGAACATGATGTGGTCGAGGAGCACGTGCCCCCAGCCGTCCGAAGCGTCGTCGCGGACCCGGATATGCGCGGTCCTCCCGCGGTATTCGCTGACGTTCCAGGCGGTCCAGTCGAGGTGTTCGGAGTCGCGCCCCGTGGCGGTGCGCACCACCTCGCCGTCGACCACCAGGTTCACGGAGGTGTCGCCGGTGTCGGAGCGGGGGTTGTCGCCGCCGCCCACCAGCAGGTTGATGTAGTCGCGTTCGATCGTGAACGCGGGTGAGGCCGCCTCGCCGCGCGGAGCGTCCCCGTCGACGAAGCCGTTCATCAGGTGCCCGCCCCGGTGGCCGTCGACGGGCTGCTGGCCCGGCAGGGTTCCCGCGGCGGGCGCGGAGCCGAAGGGCCCCTCGGTCCCGGTCCCGTCGAGGTCGTTGGTGATCTCCCAGTCGCCGTAGCCGTTCTCGAAGTCGGCGAACACCTCCCCCTCGGGCGGATCGTCCCCGGTGACGAGGCGGTCGGGGGTGAACTCGACGCCGTCGAAGTCGCCGACGAAGTACTGGGCGCCGGAGCCGCCGGCCACGGCCCCGGGGTTCAGGTTGACGACCAGGACCCACTTGCTCCCGCCCGCGCCGCCGTCGACCGGGAGCTCGAACAGGTCGGGCACCTCCCATACGCCGCCCGTGGCATGGGCGGGGCCGAACTCGCTGAGCTTGGTCCAGTCGAGGAGGTCGTCCGAGCGGTAGAAGTGGACCACCCGCTCGTCGGCGACGACGACCGCCATCACCCAGTAGCCGCCCTCCTCATACCAGAACACCTTGGGGTCCCGGAACTCCCCGGAGCCGATGTCCAGGACGGGGTTGCCCTCGTACTTGGTCCAGGTCTCGCCGCCGTCGTTGCTGTAGGCCAGCGACTGCGCCTGGATGCCGGCGTGTTCGGACCGCTCGGTGTAGGCGCTGGTGTAGACGGCCACCATCGGGGCCTCGCCGTCTGTTCCCAGGCCGCTGGAGTTGTCGTGGTCGACCACGACGCCGCCGGAGAAGATGTGCTCCTCCTCGGTGTAGGGGATCGCCAGCGGGCGCTCCTCCCAATGGACGAGATCAGGGCTCACGGCGTGGCCCCACGACATGTTGCCCCACGCGTTCCCCTCGGGATTGTGCTGGTAGTAGAGGTGGTATTCGCCGTCGTGGTAGACGAGCCCGTTCGGATCGTTCATCCAGTTCTCCGCGGGCGTGTAGTGCACTCGGGGTCGGTGCGGGTGCTCGGCCGCCAGTGCCGGCGGGGAGATCATCGGCACGGTGCAGGCCGCCGCCGCCAGTGCGGCGCAGCAGCGGACGATGCCCCGGGCCGCCCGGGTTCCGATCATGCGCAAGCCTCCATTCCACGGCCCGGCGAGTGGCCCGGTCGCGCGCCGTGGCGCTGGCGCCACTGGGGGCACCGGCCCTGTGGTGAGGAACACCATCACCCGATATGTCAACGTTGTCAATGACTGCATCAGCGACATTGACAGGCGATCCGCGGATGGATGAGACTCACCTGACATCGTTGTCATCTGTGATGTCCCGCACAGGAGAGAGGGCACCATGCGCCACCGTCGCCCGGACCATCGGAGCCGCTACGCCGCCGGTATCGGGGTGGTGCTGTCGCTCGCCCTGACGTCCTGCTCCTCACCCGGGGAGCAGGACGGACAGGTCGTCGTCGGCCTGGTCACCAAGACCGACACGAACCCCTTCTTCGTCAAGATGCGCGAGGGCGCGGAGGAGGCCGCCGAGGAGCACGGCGTGGAGCTGCAGACCTTCGCCGGCGACTACGACGGCGACAACGACACCCAGGTGCGGGCCGTCGAGAACCTCGTGGCGCAGGGGGCGGACGGCATCCTCATCACCCCCAACGACTCCGAGGCCATCGTTCCCGCGCTGGAGGCGGCCCGCAGCCAGGGGGTCACGGTGCTCGCCCTGGACACGCCGACGCGGCCGGCGGACGCCGTCGACGCCACATTCGCCACCGACAACTTCCTCGCCGGCGAACTCATCGGCGAGTGGTCCCAGAAGCACTCCGCCGCCGAGGGCGTGGAGCCGTCCATCGCGATGCTCGACCTCAACCCCAACCAGATCGCCGTCGACGTCGACCGCGACCAGGGATTCCTGCAGGGCTTCGGCATCGACACGGGAGACCCCGCGGTGATCGGCGACGAGGAGGACCCCCGGATCGCCGGGCACGAGGAGACCGAGGGCGCCGAGGAGGGCGGCCGCACCGCCATGGAGAACCTGCTGCAGCGCGAGCCCGGCATCAACCTCGTCTACACCGTCAACGAGCCCGCGGCGGCCGGGGCCCACGAGGCGCTCCAAGCCGCCGGAAAGGCGGACGACGTCACCATCGTCTCGGTCGACGGCGGCTGCCCCGGGGTGCAGAACGTGGCCGACGGCGTCATCGGCGCCACATCGATGCAGTTCCCCCTGGAGATGGCCCGGCAGGGGGTCGCGGCCGTCGCCGACCACGCCGAGAACGGGACCGTGCCCGAGCCCGATGAAGGCGAGCAGATCGTCAACACGGGCGTGGAGCTCATCACCGACGAGCCGCAGGAAGGGCTGGACTCCAAGGACACCGACTGGGGCCTGGAGAACTGCTGGGGCTGACGCCCACCCGAAACGCCGCCCCCCACCCTGAGGAACCTGAACGTGACTGCATCCAACTCCCTCACGCCCCACCGCGGAGAACACGAGCCGGGGGCGATCACCGAACCGGACGTCCCCGGCTCCGGCACGCCGACCCTGCTGGACCGGGTGCAGCGGGTGATGCACGCCCAGGCGACGCTCGGCCCCGCCGTCGTGCTGCTGATCGCCGTGATCGCATTCGCGATCGTGTCGGACCGCTTCCTCTCCGCCGCCAACATCTCCCTGATCCTTCAGCAGACCGCCGTCATCGGTACGCTCGCCCTCGGCCAGACGCTCATCATCCTCACCGCGGGCATCGACCTGTCGGTGGGGGCGGTGATGGTGCTGTGCTCGATCGTCATGGCCCGCGCCTCCAGTGAGCTGGGCCTGCCCGGCCCCCTGGCGCTCGTGGCCGGCTTCGTCTGCGGCGCCCTGTGCGGCCTGCTGAACGGGACGCTGGTCACCAGGATCAAACTGCCGCCGTTCATCGTCACTCTGGGGTCGATGAACATCTTCTTCGCCCTGAACCTCTGGCTCTCCCGGGGCGAGACGATCCGCGGCTCCGACATGTCCCCGCTGCTGCTGTGGACCGGCAGGGTGATCACCATCGGGGACACCCGCCTCACCTACGGCTCGGTCATGATGCTGGCCCTCGTCGCGGTCCTCGGCTACTGCCTCCACCGGACCGCCTGGGGCCGCCACGTCTACGCCGCGGGCGACGCCCGTGAGGCGGCACGGCTCTCGGGGATCCGCGTCGACCGCCTGCTCCTGAGCGTCTACATCACCGCCGGGCTCGTCTACGCGCTCACCGCGTGGATCCTCATCGGCCGTGTCGGCTCCGCGAGCCCGCAGGCCGGAATCATGAACAACCTGGAGAGCATCACCGCGGTGGTACTCGGCGGGACCAGCCTGTTCGGCGGGCGCGGCCTCATCGTCGGGACCATCGTCGGCGCGCTCATCGTCGGCGTCTGCCGCAACGGCCTGTCCCTGGCCGGCGTCGACGTGCTGTGGCAGGACCTCGCCGTCGGCGTCCTCGTCATCGTCGCCGTCGCCCTCGACCAGTGGATTCGGAAGGTGCGCCGGTGAACGACACGGCCGAACCCGTCCTCAGCGCCCATGGCCTGGTGAAGCGCTACGGCAGCGTCACCGCGCTCGCCGGAGCCGACCTGGAACTGTATCCGGGGGAGATCCTCGCGGTCATCGGTGACAACGGCGCGGGCAAATCGAGTCTGATCAAATGCCTGTCCGGTGCGATCACCCCGGATTCCGGCGAGGTCCGGGTCCACGGGCGGCCGGTCCGGTTGACGTCCCCGATCGCGGCCCGTGACGCGGGCATCGAGACCGTCCACCAGAGCCTCGCGGTCGCCCCGTCCCTGGACATCGCCACCAATCTCTTCTTGGGGCGCGAGCTGCGCAGGGGCGGACTGCTCGGGTCGGTGTCGCGGTCACTGGACCACGGGCGCATGCGCGCCGAGGCCCGCAGGCACCTCGACGACCTGGGCATCATGACCATCCAGAACCCCAAGCAGTCGGTGGAGACGCTCTCCGGCGGCCAGCGCCAAGCGGTCGCCGTCGCCCGCGCCGCCGCGTTCGGCAACGAGGTGGTGATCATGGACGAACCCACGGCCGCCCTGGGGGTGCGCGAGTCCCGCGCCGTACTGGACCTGATCCTGCGCGTCCGGGCCAAGGGCCTGCCCGTCATCCTGATCAGCCACAACATGCCCCATGTCTTCGAGGTCGCCGACCGCGTCCACGTGCAGCGCCTCGGACGGCGCACGGCCTGCCTGAATCCCGCGGTGTGCACCATGGCCGACGCCGTCGCGGTCATGACCGGGGCGGTCTCCCCCGACGACCTTCCCGCCTCGGCCCTCGCCCAGGGGCCGACGGCGGCCGCACGGCAGGCGGACGGGTGATCGTCGTCCGCGGGCGGGCACCGGCCGAGTCGGACACCCGGCGTGCGGTCCCCGGCGGCGGACCGGCCGACCGCCCTGCGCCCGACGGGGCCCTCCCCCGGCCCGCCGGGCGATCTCCCCCGATCGTCCGCGGCGGCTCCCGGGAGGTCACTCGCTGAGGCGTCGCAGTCGGGTCAGGCGGCGGAGGCCGTCGCCTTCCGCCGCCTGACCCGCGGGGCTCAGGGCCTCCCTCAGGCGGCGCCCCACCTCGGCCGTGTCCAGGTGCATGCCGATGGCCACCAGGCCGTCCCGTCCGCCGCCCTGCGGGTGCGATTCCACATGGAGCTGCCTTCCGACCATGCTCACCGCGAACCGCCGCGTCCCCCGGCCCGCCGCCACCGCGACCGTCCCCTTCAGCCGGTAGACACCCTCCGGCGGGTCCTCCAGCAAATCGACGAGGCGCCCCGGGTCGGCCGGGGCCTCCGCGGCGACGGTCACGCCGTCGGCGTGCACGTGCGGCGCGTGGTCCTCCCCGTCCGCCGCGGCGAACGGCAGCTCGGGCTGGGCGGACTCCTCCGCGGCCGCGTCGAACACCAGGGCCGGGTCGATGCGCCCGCGCTCGGCCGCCACGACGTGCGCCCGCGGGTTGCGCTCCTTGATCCGCCCGGTGATGCGCGCCCGCACCGCGTCCCGGTCCGCCTCGGCGATCCGGTCGATCTTGTTGATGACGACCAGGGTGGCCGCCGCGTACCGCTCGGGCGGCAGCACCCCGGTGTCGACGGTCGCGAAGTGCTCCCCGGCGTCGACCACGTCGACGACCCCGCCCGAGCGCACGCCCTTGACCTCGCTGAAGCGGATCAGCCGCGCCAGCGAGGACGGATCGGCGACGCCGCTGGCCTCGACGATCACCGCGTCCAGGCGCAGCCGGGGCCGGGCGAGCTTCTCCAGCGCCTCGTCCAGACCGCCCGCGTCGGGCAGGCAGCACACGCAGCCGCCGCTGATCGCCTCGGCGTCGTCGACCTGGCCGGTCACCAGCCCCGCGTCGACGTTGATGGACCCGAAGTCGTTGACGACCACGCCCAGCCGCGCCCCGGGGGCGCGCAGGAGCCGGTTGAGGAGGGTCGTCTTGCCCGCGCCGAGGTGCCCGGTCAGCGCGATGACGGGGAGCTGCCGCATGCCGTCACGCCTCTCGCAATCGTCCGTTGGATCGGTCGGTGCCACGATTGTCTTACGGCTCCGGGAGGCCGGGCCGCGTGAACCCGTGGGACGGAGCGTGATCTGGGCCTCGAAGGGGCCGGGGGCGGGGCCCACCGGAGGCCGTTGGGAGGATCGCCCCGGGCGCCGGTCCGCGGCGCCGCACGATCTCGTCCCACGGAGGGCTCGTGAGCGTTGGTGAACCGTACGACGGCACAGGGGCGCCCGTCGCCCTGCGCCGTCCCGTGCGCCGGGTGGTCTCGCTGGTGCCGTCCCTGACCGAGACCGTCGCGGCCACGGCGCCCGGCACGCTGGTCGGGGCGACCCGGTGGTGCACGCACCCGCCGGGGCTCGAGGCCGAACGGGTGCGCGGGACGAAGAACCCGGACGTGCGCCGCATCCGGGACCTTGGTCCCGACCTCGTCATCGCCAACAAGGAGGAGAACCGCGAGCTGGACGTGCGGCGCCTGAGGGAGGCGGGCACACCCGTGTGGGTCACCGTCATCGAGAACGTCGAGCAGGCGCTGCGCTCCATGCGCCGCCTCTTCGAGGAGGCGTTGGGCGTCCCGGTGCCCGGCTGGTGGGAGGGCGCCCGCGCGGCTTTCGCGGCGCCGCCGCCCGCTCCCCTCGCGCGCGCGGCGGTGTGCGTCTGGCGCGACCCCTGGATGGTGGTCGGCCGGAGCAATTTCGCCTCGGACGTGCTGCGGCACGCCGGCGCGGCGAACGTGTTCCAGGAGCACGAGGGCCGGTACCCGCGCGTGGGGCTCGACGAGATCCGCGATTCCGGAGCCGACCTGGTGGTGCTGCCGGACGAGCCTTACCCGTTCTCGGCGGACGACGGCCCGGAGGAGTTCGGGGAGCGGGCCCGGCTGGTGACCGGACGACTGCTCACCTGGTACGGCCCGTCCCTCACCAGCGCGCTGCCCCTCCTGAGGGGCGAACTGGGGTTCGGGGACCGCCCCGCCGTATAAGGGGCCGGGGCGCGGCTACTCCAGCCGGAGCCGCCCGGGGGCCTGGGCCTCGATGATGTCCACCAGCCAGTCGAACACGGTCGGCCCCTCGCCCGCCGCCGCGCGGTCGCGGTCGGCCTGCACCGCGGGCCGGTTGGAGGGGTGGGCCTTCTGGAGCCGTTCATCGAGGCGGCGCACGGTCTCGTCGTGTCCCAGGGCCCGGCGGGACGCCTCGTGGTGCCGCCATTCGATGACGAAGTCCCCGTCCGGCGGGGTGCCGTACCCTCCGCTCAGGCAGTCGGCGAACGCGTCGAGGTTCGTGCCGAAGTAGCCGCCCGGGCCGTTCACGGCTTCGCCGATCACCTGCCAGAAGCGGTCGAGGCCGGTCACCTCGCGGCCGTCGATCACGTAGGTCGCCGTCATGGGCGGAGGGTACCCGGCCTTTCCTCGTCGGTGGGGTTCCTCAGGGGGTGTTCCGTCGGAGGCACGGCCCCGCGGACGCCGCCCGCGGGGCCGTGCCCCGGTGGGTCAGCAGCCGTAGTCGACCAGGCGGAACGAGGCGTAGTGGTCGGCGGTGTAGTAGTCCTCCTGGTAGGAGTCGCCGGTGACGATGCGGCGGGCACCGCGGTCGGGCGAGCCCGGGGTCTCGACGGTGTACTCGTGGTAGTAGCCGGTCTCCTGGTCCGGGAGGAGGCCTTCCCGGTTGTAGAAGGTCCCTCCGTCCTGCGGGTAGGGGTAGGGACCGCCGTCCTCGATCAGGTCGAGGGTGTCGTGGGCCTCCGGGGGCAGGGCGGTGTAGCAGACGTGACCGACGGCGGCCACGGCCGGGGCGGTCGCACCGCCGACGAAGAGCGCCGCCATGAGGACGGCTGCGGTACCGATACGCGAAAACAGCGGGGAGATTCGCATGGCCACCATTGAGCGGCCCGAACCACCGATGCGTCAACGGCCGTCGAACGGATTTCTCCATGGCGTGGGCATCCCGTCACCCGACAGATGACCGGGCGCCCATCTGCCGCCGGTGTGATGGGCCGGCTCCGCTGCCGACAGCCGCGGTGCTCCGCTCCCGCCGCCACAGAGGAACCCGGTGGTCCAAGCCTTCGAGTTCAGGAAGCGCCCTCGGAACCCGTCGCATCACGAGGAGCGTGCCAGCGTTCGGTTCCGGTGTGATGGCGCGCGGAAACCGCAGGGCTTTCCCAAGAGAGCCCAAGGGGCGACACCGGTCACCTCCGGTACGGGTCCGCGTCGTTCAGCGTGGACCGGGGGCACTGGAATCCCTCGGTGGAACCCGCCATCAAGCGATACCGCTCCCGATACGTGCCCTCACCGGAAACGCAAAAGGGGCGCCCACCAAGGTGAGCACCCCTCATCTGTCGGGACGGCGGGATTTGAACCCACGACCCCTTGACCCCCAGTCAAGTGCGCTACCAAACTGCGCCACGTCCCGGTGCCCCCGTGGGCCTCCGGCTCTTCGGCCGGTTCCCTTGGGGCGTTGGGAAGCTTATCGCATCTCCGGCCTGTCGGCACATCGGAGACGGCCCACCAGCGCCTCCCGGTGCGAGTGGGCCCCGTCGGCCGCGCCCGGCGGGCCGGCTCCGGACCCCGGCGTCTCAGCCGATGGGCGGCACCTGCTCGCCCTCCGGGACCGGGCCGGGCGCCGTCCCCCCGCCGAAGGGGCTGCCTCCCAGTTCTTCCCTGTAGTGCGGGGTCAGCCAGCCCCGCGGGTCCGGGCCCGCCGCGACGACGCCGGTCGGGTTGATGCCCGTCATCACCCGGTAGTAGTGCGCCCGGATGTGGTCCAGGTTCGCGGTGTCGCCGAACCCCGGCGTCTGGAACAGGTCGCGCGCGTACGCCCACAGCGCCGGATACTCGCTGATCTTGCGCACGTTGCACTTGAACAGGCCGTGGTAGGCCGCGTCGAAGCGGAGCAGCGTCGACCACAGGCGCACGTCGGCCAGCGTGATGTGGTCGCCGACGAGGTACCGCCGAGCGCTCAGCCGCTCCTCCAGTTCGTCCAAGCGCGCGAACAGGCGGCCGACCGCCGCGTCGTAGCGCTCCTGGTCGGGGGCGAACCCGGTGCGGTACACGCCGTTGTTGACGTCGTTGTAGACGCCTTCCCCGATCTCCTCGATCTCCTCCCGCAGCCCCTCGGGGTACAGATCGGGCGCCCCCGGGCGGGCCAGCGGCCCCCACTCGGCGGCCATGTCGGTCGAGAGCCGGTCGTAGTCGTTGGACACCACGTGCCCGGTCCCGGTGTCGACCAGGGCGGGCACGCTGACCCCGCCGTCGTAGCCGGGGGCGGCGGCGAGGTAGGCCTCGCGCAGGGCGTGGACGCCCAGCACCGGGTCCCGGCCGCCGGGACTGCCCGTCTCCTCGGTGAACACCCAGTGCGGGTCGCCCTCGATGATCTCCTGAACGGGGTCGGCGACAGCGAGCGAGACCGCGTCCTCCAGGCCCATGAGCCTGCGGACCATGACGACACGGTGCGCCCACGGGCAGGCCCTGCTGACCACCAGGCGGTACCGGCCGGGCTCGGCGGCCCTCCCGAACCGCCCGTCGGAGGTGACCCGGTCGGCGAAGGCCGCCGGTTCGCGCTTGATCTCCTCGGTCGGGACCTTGTTGGCCCGCATGGCGCCTCCTCGACGGCCGGAACGCACTCTCCCCCGATCCTAAGGAGGGTGGGGGCGCGGTGGTCGGACCGGGGCGGCCGCGCGGCGAGCGCGTCGTCAGCGCTCTGGAGCATGGACCCCGTCCGCCGTCGGCGCCTGCCCGTCCTCCGACCGCGTGACCACGTCGAAAGCGACGCGGCGGTGCTCAGCGAACAGTTCCAGCGCACGCCCGGCGTCCCGCGCGCGCAGCGCCGCGGCCAGTTCCCGGTGCTCTCCGGGGATGTGCGCGAGGTAGCCGTCGGTGTCCCGGCCGATCCGTGTCAGAAGGAACAGGTGCACCTGGGAGCGGATCGCCTGCCAGGCCTCTTGGAGCCGCCGGTGGCCGGAGGCGGCGTACACCGCGTCGTGGAAGGCGATGTCGCACCGCACCATGGCGTGGCCGTCCTCGGCCCGCGCCATCCGGTCGGCGGCCGCCTCCACCGCGTCCAGGTCCTCCTCGGCGGCCCCGGCGACGACGGTGCGCACGGCCAGGCCGTCGAGGGCGTCGCGCAAGGTGTCGAGCTCGGCGACGTCTCCGGGGGCCAGCTCGGTGACGGTCACGCCGCGGTGCCAGGCGCTGTGCACCAGTCCTTCGCGTTCGAGGAGCAGCAGCGCCTCACGGACCGGTCCGCGGCTGACGTCCAGTGCCGTGGAGAGCTCCACCTCGCGCAGCTGCGCCCCCGGGGCATAGGCGCCGTTGAAGATCGCCTCCCGAATGCGGTCGGCGACCTCACCGGCCAGTCCCCGCCGCCTGGCGGGGGCCACCTTGCCCTGTTCAGCCATGGACGACTGCCCCTCTCCCTTGTCGCAATGTTAACGACCCGGCATCCGCGTTCCTGGGCCGAGCACGGCGCCGCGCGGCGCCCGGTGCCTGCGCCCCGGCCCACGGCGGCCGCCTGCACCGGACCCCGCCGATTCCCATTGAACGATCGCGGGGGCGTCCCATCGAAGCGGTTTTCCGGGCTTAGCGCAAAACGCCGCACACTCCCCGTATCGGCCCAGGGGGCGTTCCGGGCGGCCACCGTCCCATTCGGGGATCACGCTGTTCTCCACCGGGTCCGCCCGCATGACGGTGTGCACCGCTGTACGGTCGTTGCGACCCCGCCCAGTGGAAAGAAGGATCGCGTTGACCGAGAACGGCACGGACGAGCGCACGGCCCCTACCACGGTGACCGCGGCCGACGTGGCCGCGGCCGCCTCCCGGATCTCCGGCGTCATCCCGCCCACGCCCCTGCAACGCAGCGAGCGCCTGTCGGTCCAGTACGGCCTCGACGTCCGCCTCAAGCGTGAGGACCTCACTCCGATGCGCTCCTACAAGGGGCGCGGCGCCCTCAACTTCGCGCGCTTGCTCGACGAGGAGCAGCGCAGGCGCGGCGTGGTCTGCGCGAGCGCGGGCAACCACGCCCAAGGGGTGGCGTTCGCCTGCGCCTCGCTGGGCATTCGGGCCCGGGTCTACCTGCCGCGCACCACACCGCGCCAGAAGCGCGACCGCGTCGCGGCCCTGGGCGGGTCCTTCGTGGATCCCATCGTCACCGGGGAGACCTATGACGACGCGGCCGCCGCGGCCCGCGCCGACGCCGAAGGTCTCGGCATGACGCTGCTTCCGGCCTTCGACGACCCGCGCACGGTCGCCGGCCAGGGGACGGTGGTCCGCGAGGCCGTCGAGCAGTTGGGGCACGCCCCCGACGCCGTGGTGGTGCCGGTGGGCGGCGGCGGCCTCCTGGCGGGGACCCTGGCGTGGCTGCGCGAGGCCCACCCCGAGGTGCCGGTGGTCGGGGCCGAGCCGCTGGGCGCGGCGAGCATGGCCGCCGCCCTGGAGGCCGGGCACCCGGTGGGGCTGGAGCAGATCGACCCGTTCGTGGACGGGGCGGCGGTGCGCCGGGTGGGGCGGCTGACCCACGCCATCGCGGCGGCCGGGGCCCCGCACACGGCCGCCGTCCCGGAAGGCCGGATCTGCGTTGAGATGCTGGACCTCTACCAGACCGACGGGATCATCAGCGAGCCCGCCGGTGCGCTGGCCCCGGCCGCCCTGGGTCCCGCGGCCGCGGCGGCGGACCTGCCGCAGGGGGCGACGGTGGTGTGCGTGCTCTCGGGCGGCAACAACGACGTGAGCCGGTACTCCGAGATCGTGGAGCGGGCCCTGATCCATCAGGGCCGCAAGCACTACTTCCTGGTGGAGTTCCCGCAGGAGCCGGGGGCGCTGCGCCGGTTCCTCGACGACGTGCTGGGGCCCGACGACGACATCACCCGGTTCGAGTACGTGAAGCGCAACAACCGGGAGACCGGCCCGGCGCTGGTGGGCGTCGAACTGGGGGCGCCGGAGAACCTGGAGCCGCTGCTGAAGCGGATGGAGGCCGCACCGCCGCGCATCGAGCGGGTGTCGCCGGACAGCCCGCTGTTCGGCTTCCTGGTCTGACCGGCCGCGCGGACAGGCCGCGCCGGCCCCGGCTCACCCCGGCCCCGGAACCGGCCCGGCGGCGTGCCGCCGGACCGGTCCTCGAGGAGACGAGGGCGCACGCCCAGAGCGGCCTCAGCCTGAGACGGCGGCACGCAGCGTCTCAGCGAGCGGCGTGGTCGGACGCCCGATGAGCCGCCGCAGAGTGTCGGTGACCTCCCCCAGCTCGCCGTCGCGCGTGTTCGCGTCCAGGGCGGCCACGAATCCGGCCGTGTCCGCGTCCAGACCCGCCTGCTGCAGCGCGGCGACGTGCTCCTCCGTGGTCACGTCCTGGTAGACGACCTCCCGCCCCAGCACCTCGGACAGGGTCCGGGCCAGGTCCGCCCGCGTCCACGCGGTGTCGCCCGAGAGCTCGTACACGGCGCCCGCGTGCGCCTCGGGCTCCAGGAGGACCGCGGCGGCGGCCTCCGCGAAGTCCCGCAGGGCGGCGCTCGCCGTGAGCCCCTCCCCCGCGCTGCCGACGATCCGGCCCGTCGCTTGGGCCTCCTCCAGCTGCGGGAGGAAGTTCTCGTTGTACCAGCCGTTGCGCAGGATCGTGGAGGTCAGACCGGAGGCGGCGATGATCTTCTCGGTGGCCGCGTGCTCGGGAGCCAGCACCAGCGTCGTGTCGGTCGCCTTGGGCGCACTGGTGTAGACGATGTGCCGGACCCCGGCCCCGGACGCGGCCTCGACGGCGTTGCGGTGCTGGGCCGCTCTCTGGCCGATCTCGCTGCCGGAGACCAGCAGCAGCAGGTCGGCGCCGGTGAAGGCCGCCTTGAGGGAGGCAGGGTCGCCGTAGTCGGCGCGCGCCGTGCGGACTCCCCGCTCGGCCAGTCCCGACAGCCGTTCGGGGTCGCGGCCCACGGCGGTGACCGACCCGGCGGGGAGGCCTCGGCCGAGGAGTGTTTCGACGGCGGCTTGGCCGAGCCGGCCGGTTGCTCCGGTGACGACGACGGACATGGGCGGTCCTCTCTCGGTCGCGGCCGAGCCTGTCCCGGCCGTCAGCCCCTCCAACCACCGCCCATTCCCGCACATTCCGAATCTCTGGTACCCACTTATAAGTAAGTGCTGATACCTAGGTAAGTGCCCGTGGCCGCCCGAACCGCCCACGGCCCTGCTGCATCCCGCGTACGCGGGCTATCTTGGGCGCAACCGCTCCCCGCCGACCGGCCGAACGAGGAGGCGCGTTGCCCCACCCCCCGCACCGCACACCCCGCCCACGCCCCCGCCCGGGTGCCGGTCCGGCGCCCGGCCGCCCAGCGGCCCACCCCTCGTGAACCGGCCCGCCGACGCCGTCCCCGGCGATGTCCCGGCCGCCGTGCTGCGCCTGCGCGACGAGTACCGGCGCCGCGCCGACCGGGCCCTGCTCCTGTTCCGCCTCTCGGGGACCGCGCTCATCCTGCTCGGCGCGGCGATGCCGCTGTTCGCCATCGCCGAGTACCCCTACAAGGCCGCGGCGGTCTCGGTGGCCGGTGTGGCGATGTCCCTGTCGGCGAGCCTGCACGCCTTCTTCCGCTGGGACCGGCAGTGGCAGCTCCTGCGCGGCGCCCAACTGGACCTGGAGGACGCGCACCTGGAGTGGTCGCTGGCGACCGCCGACCCGGGGACGGCCGGTCCCGGGCGGGACGCCCGCCTCGCCGAGGCCGACCGGTCGCTCTTCGAGCGGTACCGGGCCATCAGGGGCGCCGAGACCGAGAAGTTCTTCACCCTCGTGGAGTTCCCCGGGCGTCCCGCGGAGAAGGTCGGCCCTCCGGAGTGACCCGGGGCCCGGATCACGCCGCGCGCGGCGTACCGGCATGATCGGTACACCCGCCCGCCGCCCGACAGGAGAACCGTGAACATCCCCCTTCCCCCCGAACTGGCGGCGCTGGAGCCGGGAGACCCCCGCGCGATCGGACCGTTCCGCCCGGTCGGCAGGCTCGGCTCCGGCGGCATGGGCGCGGTGTACGGGGCGCTCGACGCTCGGGGCAGGTGCGTGGCGGTGAAGGTGGTCCACCCGCGCCATGCGGCGGCCCCGGAGTACCGCGCCGCGTTCGCCCGCGAGGCCGACCTGATGCGCTCCCTGGACGCCGAGTGCGCCCCGGCCTTCCTCGGGGCCGCCCCCTCGGCCGAACCGCCCTGGCTGGCGATCGAGTTCGTCCCCGGACGCACGCTGCGCGCCCGGGTGCGGGAATCGGGCCCGCTGGAGCCCCCGGCGCTCGCCGCCTTCGCGGCCGGGACCGCCGAGGCGCTGGAGGCGCTGCACCGGCTGGGCGTCGTCCACTGCGACATCAAGCCGGGCAACGTGGTGCTCTCCCCCACCGGCCCGCGGGTGCTGGACTTCGGCATCGCCCGCGCAGCGGGACGCCCCGGCCCCGAGAGGATCGAGGGGACCCCCGGGTACCTCGCGCCGGAACGCCTCAGAGGGGCGCCCCCGTCCCCGGCCGTCGACGTGTTCGCCTGGGGAGCGATGGTCGCCTATGCCGCAACGGGGCGGCCGCCGTTCGGCGGCGGCGAGGTGGACACGGTTCTCGCCCGCACGCGCGCGGGCGATCGCGACCTGGAAGGGGTGCCGGAGGAACTCCTCGGCATCGTCACGGCCGCCCTTGATCCCGACCCGGGTCTGCGTCCGAGCGCGCGCGACTGCTTCGCCGCCGCGCTCCACGTGGCCGCGCCCGCAGGGGGCGGTGACGCCGCGCCCGTGGGCGCCGAGCCCTTCCACGAGGAGGCGGACGCGTCGCCGCGCTCGCGCCTGCGTTCGGCCCTCGCCTCCGTCTGGCGCGGGTTCGACGCCGCCGGGCACAGCCCCGAGGCTTGGATGGCCGCGGGGACGGCCCTGGCAGGGACGGCCGCCGCTGCCACCGCGACCTCCGGCATCGGCGCGGGTGCCGGGGCCGCGGGATCGGCAGGCGGCGGAGCCGCCTCCGCCACCGGGGCGGGAACGGCGGCCGGGAGCGGAGCCGTCTCCGCAGGGGCGGGGAGCGGGGCAGTCGGTGCGGGCGCCGGGGGCGGCCTCGGCGGGGCCGCGGCGACCGGGGGCGGTTCGGCCCTTCTCGGCGCCAAGGGCATCGCGATCGCCTCCGCCGCCGTCGTTGCGGCGGGTGCCGCCGGGATCGGCGGCTACTTCGGGTACGAGTCCTATGCCGCCGCCCAGCGCGCGGAGCTGGCCGGGCAGGCGGCCGCGGTGGTGGAGAACGGCGCCGGGTTCACCGCGAGCCTGGTGCGCGAACCGGCGGACGGAGGCTCCGGAGGCGGCGAGCCCTTCACCGCCGAACTGCTCTATGCCCCCGACCGGCAGGACACGCTGGTCTACCGTCTCCCGCCCGAGCAGGGCGGCGAGACCGTCGCCAATGTCGGGGGCCGCGTCCTCGCCTACGCTCCGCGCGCGGCCGTCGTGGACGACCCGGTGGGGTGGTACGCCGAAGCGGACCGGTTCACGGCCGACGCCTACAGCCGGGACGCGGTGCTCGGCGCCGTGGCGGCGCTGGCGGGGGCCGCGGACCTGGACAGCGGCGAGACCGAGGCGGAGGGCGCCCAGGCGACCCGCCTGACCGGGACCTTCACGGTCGACGGCCCCGACGGCGAGGAGATGGAAGCGCGCGGGGAGATGGATCTGGACGACGACGGGCTGCCGCTGCGGCTGGCCTACTCCTCGGCCGACTGGACGACGACCGTGGACTTCGCTTCCGTCGACGAGGCGCCTTCGGTCGAGGAGCCGGAGGGCGCCATGTTCGCACCGGAGACGCAGGTCTTCGAGGTGCCCTACGACACGCTCATGTACACGCCCCCGTGCGGCCGGGTGTCCGTGGGCGGGAGGGACTGGAACGTACACGCCGTGTCGTGGGGGACGGGCTGCAGGGACGCGATGGACCTCGTCGAGAGGTACGCATCGGGTGAGGGAGAGGTCATGACCGGGTGGGCCGGGACCGGGGTGCAGCGCCTGTACTTGGGCGGCGTTTCGTGCCAACAATTGGCAGCGCACGACCCCGAGGGCGGACCGGGCGACGGGCGGCTTCCGATGTCGTGCGAGGAGACCCGGCAGAACCCCGATGCCACCTCGCCCTTGGACGAGTACGAGGTCGGAGGGACGGTCGTCAGGTTCACCGAGGCCGAAGAGGGTCGGCGCCCCGGCCGGTGATCGTAGGCGGTCGACCACCACTCGACCGGGGCACCGGTCCGCCGGTCGTTCCTGGTCGCTGCGCCGTACGCCGCGATCCTCCGGCGCGCCCGACCACCGGCCTCCGGTGCGCGCGGCGTGGCCGTCGCGGAACGCGCCTGGACCGACGGACCACCGGCGGGCCTGGCGGGTTCCGCCCGCCCTGAGTCCCTGCCCGGCCCCGCGCCCCGGATCAGCGCCGGTTCAGCGCCGGTTGACCGCCGTCGAGCCGCGCACCACCAGTTCCGGGGTATAGCGCACCCGCTCGTGTGTGTGGTCGGGGTCGTGCAGCTCCCCGAGGAGCAGGCGCATCGCCGCGCAGCCCAGCTCGTACTTGGGCTGGGCCACCGTGGTCAGCCCCGGATGCACCAGGGAGGCGGGCGCCACATCGTCGTACCCGACCACCGACAGGTCGCTCGGCGCGCTCAGGCCGCGCTCCCCCAGCCCCTTCAGGACGCCGAGCGCGAGCTGGTCGTTGGCGCAGAACACGGCGGTCGGGCGCCGCCCCGGCCCTCCGGCCAGGACCTCCTCCACCGCCTTCTCCCCGGACTCGGCGTTGAGCTGGGCCGTGTGCACCACGCGCACGGCCGCCTCCGGGTCGATGCCCACCTCGGCCAGGCCCTCGCGCAGGCCCTGGAGCCGGGTGCGGCACTGCTCCAGCCCCTCGGGCCCGCTCAGGAAGGTGATGCGCTCGTGCCCCAGACCGATCAGGTGGCGCGCCGCGGCCGCCCCGCCGGCGAGGTTGTCGACCGAGACGCTGCACGCCACTTCGGGGCCGACGTCGCCGCGGTCCAGAAGGACCCCGCTCACCCCCTGCTTGCGCAGCCACAACAGGTCGGCGGTGTCACCGTCGACGGGCATGACCACCGCTCCGGCGGCCCGCTGCTCGGCAAGCAGGCGGGCCGAGCGCCGCTGCCGGTCGCTGCGCTCGGCCGAATTCAGCAGCACGACCGCCAGGCCGTCCTCGGCGGCGACGTCCTCGACCCCTTGGGCGACCTCGGTGAAGAACGGGTTGGTGACGTCGAGGACGACGAGGCCGATGGAGTCGCTGCGCCCCGAGCGCAGGTTGCGCCCGGAGGAGTTGCGCACGTAGTCGAGCTCCTCGATGGCGCGCTCGACCCGGCGGCGGGTCGCCTCGGAGACGCGCTCGGGGCGGTTGAGCACGTTGGAGACGGTCCCGGCGGACACGCCCGCGCGGGCCGCGACGTCGTTGATGCCGACGGGCCGGTCGGCGCGTTCGCTCGGTTCCACCGCTGCCCTTCCCAGGAGTCACGGCCAGAGGTCACGAGTGTGCCCGTTCATCCTTTCAGGCGGTATTGAAACGTGTCAATGGCGGTGCGGCAACGGGGCTTGCGAGGGGAGTGGTGTGTGTGCGACGCCGGTCCACCGAGCCGCATTCCCCAGGCGGTGGCCGCAGGGACACTTCATCGTTCGACGAGACGGGAATTGAAACGTTTTTCCCCACGCCGCACCCGCTCCGCCCCCCGTCCCCGCCGCGCGTGAGCCACCCAACATACAGAGGCGGCCCACCGGCGGCGCGCGGCCGCACCGGCGTCCGGTTCGGGACGGGTGCTCCGGCGGGCCGGGACCTCCGGCCCGCCTTGCGATCAATTCACGGAAACCGCTGCGTGGGCCCCCGGCGCGTGACAGCATGCATCTGTGCCTCCCACCGGGACCTCTCGGTGGCCGAGCCGACGACGGCCGACTCCCCCCTGCAGGCCTGGCGGCACGGTCCCCCGACCCCCCGGGGACTCCCACGGGAGCGTGCGCACGGTCGTCGCCGCGGCCGCGCCACCCGGCGCGGTGTCCGCCGTCGGTTTCGCCCTATGGAACGGGCGGCGCGGCATGGCCACGGGCCCTCTTGGCCGACGCCGCCGCGGTGCGGGTCCTCCGCTTCCGCCGCGGACGCCGACCTTGCGGGGTGTTCCCAGGGCGGGGGCGCCGTTCCCCAGGGCGTCCCCGCCCGCCCCGCTCCGGCCGTGCACTGGCCCTCCCTCGCCTGCCGCTTCCTGGCCCCCGGCGGGCCGCGTCACCCCCACGGCGCCGCCGCGCTCACGAGGCGCGCCGGACCGCGGAGAGATCCGGCTCCAGGCCCATCAGGCCGCACCCGTACGCCTTGGCCCTGCCGATGCCCTCCTTGACCGCCTCGGAGAAGGCCCCGGGGTCGGTGACGATCAGCCGACCGGCGAAGGCCGCGGGAAGGATCGAGATCTTCAGGCGGGAGTCTCCGCGCGCCTTGGAGCGCTGGTCCACCTTCCTGCCGACGAGCGCGGGACGCGGCTCGGCGGCCGCGTCCGGGGCGCCGTCGGAGGCCGTGGGGATGACGAAGCCGTGCCGTTCGCCCTGGCGGATCAGCCAGGCCACCTGCTCCTCGGGATCGTGGATCGGCCGCCGCTTCCCGCGCGCCCGGCCGCCCGGCGCTCCGCCGACCGGCGGGGTGCTGCGGGTCGGATTGGCGACCAGGCGGAAGGCGAACCGCCCGCCCGGGACGGCCGCCGCCAGGACCGGTTGCAGGCACGTCACCTTGATCCGCCCGGAGGCGTAGCCGTGGGGCAGGCGGGTCCAGTCGGGCCGCACCCGGCTCTGCACGAGCAGAGAGCGGGCGGCGGTGCCCTCTCCCACGCGGGCGACGCCGACCTCGTCCATGCGCCAGAGCAGGCCGTGGTGGCGGCGCGCGGCCGCGTCCACGCCGGCCTCGCCGAAGACGCTCATCAGTGTGCGGTGCATGTCGTGGACATCGGCGTAGTCGCGCCGGAAGGCGCGCGACATCTCGTTGACGGGGACCCGGCTCAGGAACAACGATCCGCTCCAGTCATCTCACCGACGGCGGCCGACGGGCGCGCGGCCGGTCACGCTTCGCGCGGCGTCGTCGGCCGTCGGGCACACGGCGGAGAAGCCGCGCCGTCGCATGGACGGATCGTCGCCGACCGCTCGGCGGAACCGCCGTTCGAGCGCCCGAGCCCCGGCCGTCGTCGGACGGCACGGAGAGCGATACTAACGCCCGCCGACGGCGATCCGCGGCGGAGCACCAGGGCTGGCCGATTGAGGACACGACCCACCGGAGATCGCCGCAAGGACGAGTCCGCCCATGCTCCCGTCACACCCCGGACGGCGGCCATGACCACCGCAAGTCCCACCGCTCGGGCGGACACGACCAGTGTCCGCCGGGGTGGCGTGGTCCGCGTTCGGGTAGGTCGGCGGTTTCGTTACGCCCCCGGACCAGACCGCCGCCGGGGAGCTGACCGGCGAGCCGCTTTCGGGCGGCGGCCGGCCGCCTCCACCGGAAGGGCGGGGCACCGACCAGGAGACCCGAGTGCGGCACCGGGCGGTCCCAGCGCCGTAACGGTCGGGCCGACCTCGCCGAACGGGGCATCCACCGCTCACCGCTCCAAGGCGCGCACCACGGCCGAAGTGAGCGCCCTTCACCCCTCCAGCACATCGGCGAAGCCCGGCTCGGGGCATCCGCAGCTCCGGCGGGGGATCAGGCGGCCGCACGGCCGCTCCCTCGGCTCCTCGCCGCCGAGGAGGACCGCGACCGCCCTTTCGGCGACCTCCTCGAAAGGCTGCTCCACCGCGGTCAGGGACGGCACGGTGAACGCCGCGTCCGGTGTCCCGTCGCAGGCCGCCACCGCCAGCCGCTCCGGCACCGCCACACCGGCGGCGGCCGCCGCGGCGAGCACGCCCACCGCCTGCTCGTCGGTGGCGGCGAGCAGCGCGCGCGGCAGCTCCCCCCGCGCCGCCAGACCGGCGGTCAGGCGCGCCGCCGACCCGCGCGCATACCCGCAGCGCAGGAGCTCCCCCGCGGCGGGCGACTCGCGCCAGGCGCGCATCCGCTCGGCCACCGGCCCATCGTCGGCCGGCCCCGCCAGGAACGCGATGCGCTCGTGGCCGTGCCCGCGCAGGTGCTCCAGGGCCGCGTGTACCCCCGCACGGTCGTCCGCGGCGACCAGCACCGCCCGCGCCCCCTCGGGGCGGTGGTGGACCGCGACCACCGGCACGCCGGCGTCAGCGGCCGCCGGCGCCGGGTCGTCGGCCCCGTCCGCGGAGGCGACGACGAGCCCGTCGGGCTGGGCGGCGAGGATGCGCTCGACGGCCTCCGCCTGCCGCTCGGCGTCGTAGCCGGTGGTGGCGACGACCGTGAGCCGCCCCGACCGGGAGAGCGCCGCCTCCAGCGCCCGGCCGAGCGCGGCGAAGTACGGGTTGGCGGCGTCCGGCAGCACGACCCCGACCAGCCCCGACGACCCCGAGCGCAGCGCCGCCGCCACCCGGTTGCGGCGATAGCCCAGTTCGGCGGCGGCGGCGAGCACCCGCTCCCGGGTGCGCGCCGCGACCGGCCGGGGACCGCCGTTCACCACGTAGCTGACCACCGCGACCGAGGTCCCGGCCCTGCGGGCCACGTCGGCCATGGTCACCGCCATGAGCGCCGTCCCCCCTCTCCCGGGCGGCGTCCGGCGCGCCCGCCCGCCGCGCCCGGCCTTGACACCGCCGGGGCGCGCGGTTCATCGTAACGGGGTCACTCTAATCGTTTAGACTCCTCCCCGGACGCACCGGAGGCCGCATGCCCGACCTGCTCATCGACACCGACACCGGCTCCGACGACGCGGTGGCGCTGCTGCTCGCCGCGCTCGACCCGTCGGTGCGCATCAGCGCCGTCACCACCGTCGCCGGGAACGTCCCCCTCCCGCTGGCCACCCGCAACGCCCTGATCAGCCTCGAACGCGCCGACGCGGGCGCCGTGCCCGTCCACGAAGGGTGCGGCCGGCCGATCCTCCGCCCCCTGCACACCGGCCAGGAGGTACACGGCGAGGACGGCATGGGCGACATCGGCCTGCCCGACCCCGCCGCCGCCCCGAGCGGGCAACACGCGGTGGACGCCATCCTCGACCTGGCCCGGCGCCGCCCGGGCGAGCTCACCCTCGTCGCCCTCGGGCCGCTGACCAACATCGCCGCCGCGCTCCTGCGCGACCGGTCGCTGCTCACCCGGTTCCGGCACGTCGTGTGCATGATCGGCGCCCCGGACATGGTGGGCAACATCAGCGCCACCGCCGAGTTCAACGCCTGGGCCGACCCCGAGGCCGCGCAGATCGTGGCCGAGGCCGCGACCCCCGACCGGGTCACCTGGGTCGGCTGGGACGTCTCCCGGAAGGACGCCGTGATCACCCCCGCCGACCAGGAGCGGCTGCGGGGCCTCGGGACACCCGTCGCCGCCTTCGCCCACGAGATCAACCGCAAGGTCGCCGAGTGGGCCACCACGGTCACCGGACTGGCCGGATACGACCTGCCCGACCCGGTCGCCATGGCCGTCGCGCTCCGGCCCGAGCTGGTCACCGACTCCGAGGAGGCGCACGTCCAGGTCAGCCTCGCCCCCGGAACACGCGGCCAGACCAGCCCCGACCGCCGGGGCGTCGCCGACGCGCCGAACCTGGCCCTGGTGCGCCGCGTGGACGAGGACGGCTTCAAGGCCCTGCTCATGGACGCACTGGGCCGGGGAGGCCGCTCATGACCGGCCGCGTCGAACTCCACTGCCACCTGGACGGGTCCGTGCGCCCGGCCACCGTCGCCGAGCTGGCCCGCGAGCAGGGCGTCGTATTCGACCGCCCGGTCGGACAGATGGTCACCGCACCCCGCGACTGCGGCGACCTGATGGCCTACATCTCCTACATCGACCCGGTGCTGGAGGTGCTGCAGAGCCCCGAAGCGCTGCAGCGCGGCGCCCGTGAGCTGGTCGAGGACTGGCATGCCGACGGCGTCGCCCTCGGGGAGGTGCGCTTCGCCCCGCAGCTCCACACGCGCAAGGGCATGGACATGGACGGCGCGGTCGCGGCCGCCGCCCGCGGGCTGGAGGAGGGAGCCGCGGCGACGGGCGTGGAGACCGGTCTTCTGCTGTGCTGCCTGCGCCACCAGTCCCCCGGGGTCAGCGAGGAGGTCGCCGATGCGGCCGTGCGCCACATGGGGACCGTGTCCGGCCTGGACCTGGCCGGCGACGAGAGCCGCCCGGGGACGCCGCACCGCGCCGCGTTCGAGGCGGCACACGCCGCGTCGCTGCCGGTCACGGTGCACGCCGGGGAGGCCGCAGGCCCGGAGAGCGTGTGGGAGGCACTGGAGGTGCTCGGCGCGCGGAGGATCGGGCACGGGGTCCGATCGGTCGAGGAGCACGCGCTGCTCGACCGTCTGAAGGCGGACGCGGTGACACTTGAGATGTGCCCGGTCAGCAACGTGCAGACGGGCGCTGTGGCCCACCGGTCGGTGCACCCGGCCGACCGCCTCCTGTCCGAGGGGTTCGCCGTGACGGTGTCCACCGACGCCCGCACGACGTCGGCGACCAGCCTCGACCGCGAGTTCCGGGAACTGCGCGAGGAATTCGGCTGGGACCGGCCCGAGGAGACCCGCTGCCACGAGAACGCCCGCGCCGGAGCGTTCACCGTTTGACGGCCCATCCTGTTTGACGCCTCACCTTGCGGCTCGCGGGCACGCCGGTGGACGACCACGCCGGGGCGTCGAACCACGGTGGGGCCCCGGACCACGCTGGGGCGCACGCCCATCCGGCGATCCCCCCGAGGAGCGGCGCCCGGTCAGGTGGTTCCCCGCTTTCGGCCCCGGTCAGCCGCCCGGCCACCGGGATGCCAGGCGAGGAGCAGCGACGGCCGAGCCGGACGGTTCCCCGGGCCTGCCTTCCGGGTGGCGGGTTCCCCGCGGTCCGGGTGGGCGGCGGGTCGCCGGGGTGTAGGGCGGAGGGCGGCGACGAGGAAAGGTCCACGGCTCTTGCGGTGGCGCTGTCGGCCGCCGGGCGTGTGCGTGGTCACCGTGATGGGCGGCGACGGCGGAAGCGGGGTGGTTCCCTGGGCCTGCTTGCCGGGCGGCGGGCTCCTTGCGGTCCGGGGGCGGCGCCGTCGGGGAGCGGGCGCGCGCCCGTGCTCCTGATGGGGCGACCCAGTCCCGCATTCCGGGCATATCGGTCACAAGGGGGAGGTTCCGGCGGTGATGTGTGGCGGATTCGCCACGCGATCACACGGAAAGCGCCTCTTTCGCCGCACGGGACGGTCCCGGGCCCGGCGTGGCGCCCGGAAGGCGGGTTCCGATCCGGCCGCTACCCGCCCGGCGTCCGGTTCGTCCGCTTCCTGGGCCGCGGAAGCTCCTCCCTCACCCTGTTCGAGGCCCGGGGCGGCGGCGCGGGCAGCGGGGGTGCGCGGTCATCACGACTCCAGAACACGTTCTGCCTCCAGAAGGACCCCAAGCGGCACACCGGGACCGTTTGCTACCCCTGTCGTCACTGCGTGTAGGCGACATCGGCCGGGAGCGACCCCCCGGGCGCCCAGCGGGGACGCCCGGGCTGCCGCGCCCCCGCTTCGGTGCCCCACCGGGACCGCCCGGACGGGCACGAACCGGGCATTCCAGTTCCAGAACCTGTTCTGGAATCGTCGACTTCGCACGCCCGGAGCCCTCGCGGGCGTCGCTGAGCACGTTTCCCGCTCCCGCCCACCCTTAACGCGGAGTGTTCGCCCAGGTCAGCGTGCTGCCGGATTCGGGGCGGGCCCGGCGGGGGCGGGCCCGGGCGCCGGAGAGGGCGAACCCCGGCCCCTCCGTCGCACCATGCGGGACCCTCCCGCCCCGGACGGCCCTGCCCGAGGCCCCGAGGCTCAGACCCGGCGGCCGCCACGAACACGAACAAGCCCCACCTTCCCGGCCGCACCGCCCACCCGGACCGCGAGGAGCCCGGCGCCCGGCGAGCAGGCCCCGGGGAACCGCCCGCCGACTCCGTCGCCGCCGATCACGGCGACCACGCACACGCCCGGCGGCCGACAGCGCCGCCGCAAGGGCCGGTGCCCTTCTTCGTCGCCGCAAGATACCCGGCACCCCGCCCACCCGCCGGACGGTCGGGGCCCGGAGAAGGGGACCATCCCTTTCCTCGGTGCCACTCCCGTCGACGGCACCGGTGGCCGCCTCGGGAACGGCGGGCGGTCGATGATCACTCCCACTAGGCTTCCCCCATGCACAGCGAGGGGACGATCGCATCGGTCAATACGGGACCCGTCATCGAGGCCGACTGGGCCGGGAGGATGAAACGGACGGCGATCGACAAACGGTCCGCCGCCGGGGCGGTGGTCGTCGGGCTGCTCGGGCTCGACGGGGACGACCAGGCCGACCGGGAGCACCACGGCGGGCCCGACAAGGCCGTCTACGCCTACGCCCGCGAAGACCTCGACGCCTGGCAGGCACGCCTCGGGCGCCCCCTCCGCGACGGGGCCTTCGGGGAGAACCTCACCACCGTCGGGGTCGACGTCACCGGCGCCGTGATCGGCGAGCAGTGGCGCGTCGGCACCACGCTCCTCGAGGTCACCCTGCCGCGCACCCCCTGCCGGGTGTTCCAGGCCTGGATCGGTGAGAACCACTGGGTCACGTCCTTCACCGAGGAGGGGCGCTTCGGCGTCTACCTCCGCGTCCTCGACGAAGGGCGGGTGCGCGCCGGCGACCCCGTGGAGGTGGTGCACCGGCCCGACCACGGGATCACCTCCGCCGCCGGGTTCGCCGCCGGGCGCGCGGCCGACGTCGGCCTGCTGGAGCGGATCGTCGCCCTGCCCGATGCCGCGACCGCCTGGAAGGAGGTCCTGGACCGCGCACGTGCCCGGCGGGCGCGCTCCGGTGCGGACGGAGGGGAGAGCAGGGCGCCGGGCACAGGCCCGACCGGGGATGAGATCGGGCTCTAGGGCAGGCGAGCCGCGAGCAGGCGGGGGCACGGCCCGTGCCGGTCACCAGCGCACGGGCAGCTCCCCCGGGCCCTCGTCCACCATCGACGCCTCCCGCGGGATGTTCGCCGGCTCGACCGCCAGAGCCAACCCCGGCAAGCGCGACTCCGACTCCGCGCCGCCGACCGTACGGGCGGCGGCGACGGGGGCATTCCGCGTAGGGCGGCGTAGGCGCTCGGCGGCGCTAGCGGGCCGGGGCGTTACAGCGGCAGGCGGATCATGGATTCCGGCACGGGTGCGGCCTCATCGGGCATGGGCGGGCTCCTCAGAGGGGGTGCCGTCGGTTTTTCCAGTACGATTGCAATGCAAAAACCCCACCCCTCGGGTGTCATTGCGTCCGCATCGTGAAAAACTGGCGGCCATGCCGAAGACGGTCGACCACCACGCCCGCCGGACCCGCATCGCCGACGCCCTCATCCGCGTCGCCGCCCGCCAGGGACTGGAGGCGGTGAGCCTGCGCCAGGTCGCCGCCGAGGCCGGTGTCTCCACCGGCATGGTCCAGCACTACTTCCGCGACAAGAACGCGATGATGGCCTTCGCCCTGCGGGCCGTGGCCGAACGCGTGCAAGACCGGCTCGAACAGGCCCGCCCGGACACCCTCCCGCCCAAAGAGAGCGTGCGCGGGTTCCTCATGCAGCTCCTCCCCCTGGACGGCGAACGCGCAGTGGAAGGCAAGGCCGCCCTCGCCTTCCAGGCCCACGCCGCCGTGCACTCGGATGTGGCCGGGGCCGTGCTGCCCGACCCCGAGCCCCTGCGCGCGCACATCGCCGACCTCATCCGTTCAGCGCGCGCGGAAGGGGCGAAGCAGGCGGGCGCAGGTGGGGCCCCGGCGCGCTCGAAAGTCCCCGCCCCCTACCCTGCGGCCGTAGCGCTTCTGGCCCTCGCCGAGGGCCTGGGCACGCAGATTCTCACCCGGGAATGCAGCCCCGAGGACGCCGTCACCGCCCTGGACGCCCAACTCGACACCGCCTTCGGGTGACCCGGACGAGCGTCGACACGAATGAGTGTTGACGCGGATGACCGTTTCGGAAGGCGCCTGCCGAACTTCCGACGGACAGGAGCCTCCAAGGACGGCAGGCGCCGCCCCGAGACCGACTGCAGTACCGGGCCGATCCGGGGCCACGCAGTACCAAGGAGCGGAGCCAGCGGCCCCCTGACGAGCCCTGCAGCCCACCCAAGCACCGACACCGGTCAGCTGCGGGCGGTGCCCGCGAGGAACTCCTCGAACGAGACCAGGCCCGCTTGCAGGCCGAAGAACTCGGCCACGCGGTCCGGGTCCCCGGCCGCCTCCTTCATCGCCTCCGGCAGCCCTTCGGGCATCTCCCCCTTGGCCAGTCCTGAGCACGTGCGGAAGGACACCGACGTGCGCCGGTCGCGCTCGGCCGCGTAGTCGGCCGTCGCACGGTCGACCGCCTCGGGCCCCTCCCCCAGGGCTCCGATGAGCCGCTCGCCCAGCAGCTCGGCCTGGACGAACGCGTCGGTGATGCCCAGCGCGCACAGCGGGTCCTTCACGTGCCCGGCGTCCCCCACCAGCGCCCACCCCGGGCCGGAGGAGGTGCGGTACCGGTTGGCCAGCCCGCCGTCGCCGACGATGCGGCTCTCCCGCTCCCCCTGCGCCAGCGCCGCGTACAGGCCCGGGACGGCCTCCCGCAGCGCCTCGGTGTAGTGCCCCTCCACGTCCGCCCTGACCCGCCCGAACGCCTCACGGGGCCAGCCAACGGCGACCACCGTGCGGCCGTCGTTGGTCGGGATGACGATGACGGTGCACCCCGTCCCCGTGTACACACGGAACCCCTCGTCGGGCAGCCCGCTCCAGTACGCGTAGTACATGCACCCCTGGACGCCCTCGTCCGCGTAGGTCTCGGCCCCCACCACGCGCGCCAGTGTGGAGTGCTTGCCGTCCGCTCCGATGACCACGCGCGCGCGGGCGCTGAACTCGCGCCCTCCGGCGGCGCAGGTCACTCCCGCGACACGGTCTCCCTGGTAGAGCGGCGCACGGAACGACGCCCCCTGGCGCACCTCTGCCCCCGCGTGCGCCGCGGCCTCGACGAGGATCGTGTCCAGCACCGTCCGGCGCGGCGCGTAGCCGGTGCGGACCCCGTCGACCTCGGGCGGCAGGCCGTCGAGGACGGTCCCGGCGACGTGGAAGGCGACGCGCTCGATCGGCGGGCACCCCGAGGCGCGCAGTTCGTCCAACAGCCCCCAGGCCGCCAGGCGCGCCACCCCGGCGTGGTGGATGTAGTGGGTGGACACGGTGTCGCTGGGGAAGGTCGCCCGGTCGAGCAGCAGGACCCTGGCGCCGGAGCGGGCGAGCAGCATCGCGAGCGGGGATCCCGCGCAGCGCGCGCCGATGATTATGGCGTCGTAGTCGTCCATGGGATCGATCGTCCTTCGGGGGTGAGGGCTCGGGTGCGGCCTGCGCTCCAGGGCGTCCGCATGGCAGGCAACTGTAGTGGCCGACCCGCCGCCGCGCGTGGGCCTTCGTGAGAAACGCCCACATCGCCACCTTTACGAGGTAGATTCCCGAATGCCCGGTTCCCGAGTGGACCCCCGGTACCGCGCCGCCCCGTTTCCCCTGGCAGAGGCGTGGCCCGGCGGAGCACCGGGGGGCGGTCGGCAGAGCCGATGAGCCCTTCAGGCCTTGCGCGCCATCCCGCCGAACCCGTCCACCTCGGGCGGCTCGACAGCGAAGGGCCCCTCCCCCGCCTCGGGCCGCCAGCGCGTCACCATCACCACGCCGGGCTCGACGGGCTTCAGCCCTTCGAAGAAGGACGCGATCTCCTCAGGGCTGCGCTGCACATACGGGACCGCGCCGCTCTGGTTGTAGCGCTCGTGCGCCTCGACGTTGGCGTCGCTGAGCACGTTGGTGCCGTCGTTGACCGTCAGGTGGCTCCCGCGCGGCAGCCCCGCCAGCAGGCGCCGGACGATGCCCCGGGCCTCCTCCAGGTCGGCGACGTGCCCGAGGATGCCCATGAGCATCAGCCCGACGGGGCGGTCGAGGTCCAGCGTCGCGGCCGCCCCCTTCAGGATGGCCTCCGGCTCGCGCAGGTCGGCGTGGATGTAGTCGGTCGCCCCTTCCGGAGTGCCGGTCATCAGCGCGCGGGCGTGTGTGAGCACCAGCGGGTCGTTGTCGACGTAGACCACCCTGCACTCCGGCGCGCAGGCCTGGGCGACCTCGTGGGTGTTGTCGTGCGTGGGCAGCCCCGTCCCGACGTCGAGGAACTGGCGTATCCCTGCCTCCTCGACCAGGTACCGCACGGTCCGCTTCAGGAACGCGCGCGATTCCCGGGCGCCCTGCGCCATGCCGGGGAAGACCTCCAGGAAGCGGTCCCCCGCCTCACGGTCGACCGGGTAGTTGTCCTTGCCGCCCAACCAGTAGTTCCAGATGCGCGCGCTGTGCGGGACACTCGTGTCGATCGCTCCGCCGCCGGGCGTGGGGGGTGTGTTCGTCATCGCCGTGGCACTCCTGATCCTTATAGCCGAGCGCCATTCTGGTCCGGCCGCAGCAGCCCCGCAAATGGCGAGGGAGAGCGCGAGAGGAGGGTGGGAACGCCTGCGCCGCTGGCGTTCCCGCCCGCTTCCGAGAGCGTCCACGAGAACGCCGGAGGCGCGGTCTCGGGCATGCCGCAGAGCGCCGTCAGGAATCGGCCCCGAGCCCCCAGAAGGGAATCTCCGGCTCCTCGGGTTCCTCGTGCTCCAGGGACTTCAAGTAGGCCTCGGCGGCGTCGATCTCGTCCTCGGTGAAGACCGGGATGCCGCTGTCGCTCAACAGGTACGACGTCACCCCCGGGCCCGTGACCTTCGCCCCCGTGAAGCTCCCGTCGTAGACCGACCGGGTCCCGCAGCTCGGGCTGCCGTCCTTCAGGACCGCCAGGCGCACCCCCTGGCTCCGGGCGGTCTCCAGGGCCGCGCGCGCTCCGGAGACGAATTGGCCGGTCACGTCCTGTCCCTCGGGGGTGACGATCGCCGCCGCGCCGTCGAGCACCGCCTCGGCCCCCGCCGCACCCGCGATCTCGGCGGGCGGGCGCGGGACCGCCAGCCCCCCGGCGATCTCCGGGCAGTGCGGGACGAGGCGCCGCTCCGCACGCCAGCGCTCCAGCACCGGGTGCCCCGACGTCTTCGCCCTGCCGTCGAAACGGACCTTGCGCCCCATCAGGCAGGCGCTCACCAGCACCTTGTACACGGCCGACCTCGTTTCCCGCACCCCGGGCGGGGTGCGAACGGACCGGCGGGAAGGCGACCGGCGGGGGCGGCGGCACGCCGCCGCCCCCGCCGGTGGTCAGCGCCGCCAGTCGGGGCGGACGCTGCCCTTGGACGCCTTGGTCCCGCCCTTCTTCTCGCGGATGCGCATGCTGACCTTGATCGGGCTGCCCTCGAACCCGAAGTCCTCGCGCAGCCGCCGCTCGATGAACCGCCGGTAGTTGTCCTCCAGGAACCCCGTGGTGAACAGCACGAAGTGCGGCGGCCGCACGTCGGCCTGGGTCGCGAAGAGGATCTTGGGCTGGCGCCCGCCCCGCACCGGCGGCGGGGTCGCCGCGACCAGCTCCTTGAGCCAGCTGTTCAGCCTCCCGGTCGGGATCCGCGCGTCCCAGGAGTCCAGCCCGGCCTCGATGGCCGGGACCAGCTTCTCCATGTGCCGCCCGGTCTTGGCCGAGATGTTCACCCGCGGCGCCCAGGACACCCGGGACAGCTGCCGGTCGATCTCCTTCTCCAGGTAGTAGCGCCGGTCCTCGTCCAGCGTGTCCCACTTGTTGAAGGCCAGCACCAGCGCCCGGCCCGACTCCATGACCTGCTCGACCACCCGGATGTCCTGTTCGGCCAGCGGCTCGGACACGTCCATCAGCACCACCGCCACCTCGGCGCGCTCCAGCGCCGTGGAGGTGCGCACGGTGGCGTAGTAGTCGGCGCCCTGCAGGCGGCGGAACCGGCGGCGGATGCCCGCGGTGTCGATGAACTTCCAGGTGGTGCCGCCCAGCTCGATCAGCTCGTCCACGGCGTCGCGGGTGGTCCCGGCGGTGGGGTCGACCACCACCCGGTCCTCCCCCGCCAGCCGGTTCAGCAGGCTGGACTTGCCCACGTTGGGCCGCCCCAGCAGGGCGATGCGGCGCGGCCCCTCGTCCTCGGCGGCGGCCCGCTGCCCGGCCTCCTCCCGGTCGGGGAAGTGCGCGGCCACCGCGTCCAGCAGGTCGCCGGTGCCGCGCCCGTGCAGCGCCGACACCGCGACGGGCTCGCCCACACCGAGGTTCCACAGCGCCATCGCCTCGGCCTCCTGGGCCGGGCCGTCCACCTTGTTGGCGGCCAGCACCACCGGGCGGCGGGTGGAGCGCAGCACCCGGGTGACCGCGGCGTCGGCGTCGGTGACCCCGACGGTGGCGTCCACCACGAACAGCACGACGTCGGCGGCCTGGGCCGCGTACTCGGCCTGCCGGGCGACGCTGGCCGCCATCCCCTCGGCATCGGTCTCCCAGCCACCGGTGTCGACCAGGGTGAAGGGCCGCCCCTGCCAGGAGGCGTCGTAGGCCACCCGGTCCCGGGTCACCCCCGGCACGTCCTCCACGACCGCCTCACGCCGTCCGAGGACCCTGTTGACCAGGGACGACTTTCCGACATTGGGGCGTCCGACGACGGCGACGACCGGTACGACCGCCGCCTGCTCACCCGCTTCGGCCGCCTGGGCTGCCTCTTCCGTGGCCTCCCACGCCTCGCCGGCGGGGCTCTTCTCGCTCATGCCTCTCCGAACCTTCTCCCGGTTCCGTATCCCCCGCGCGCCCGGGACGCGTGCCGCGGGGGTGGTCGTGTACTGCGTGCGGTGCGCCCGGGCCGGGCGCACGCGTCCTCCGGCCCCGACCGGCCCACGGCCGACCGGGGAGGCGCCCCTGGAGCGGGGCGCGATGCCCTCCCGGAGGACGATGGCGGTACGGCGCCGCTACTGCGCGGCCGCCTGCGCCTGCGCGCCGTCGGCCGCCTCGTCGGCAAGGCCGACGACGATGTCGATGACCTCCTGCAGGCCCAGCCCGCTGGTCTCCAGCTCCAGGGCGTCCTCGGTCTGCGTGAGCGGCGAGTCCTCCCGCGAGGAGTCCAGCCGGTCGCGCAGCGCCAGCGCGCGCTTGGTGGCCTCGACGTCGTCGGTGCGCACCTCCTTGCTGCGGCGCGCGGCCCGCGCCTCCGCGCTGGCCGTCAGGTAGATCTTCACGGCGGCGTCGGGGGCCACCACGGTGGTGATGTCGCGCCCCTCGACGACGATTCCGCCCGACTCGCGCCGTGCCCGCGCGATCGTGTCGCGCTGCATGGCCACCAGCCGTTCACGCACCGCCGGTACGGCGCTGACGGCGCTGACGCCGGAGGTGACCTCCTGCGTCCTGATCGCCTGGGCCACGTCCGTGCCGTCCACCTGGACGGTGGGGGCCGACGGATCGGTGCCCATGGTGATGACCGGCCGCGACGCGGCGGTGGCGACGGCCTCCGCGTCGCCGACGTCGACCTGGTGGTGCATCATCCACCAGGTCATGGCGCGGTACATCGCCCCCGTGTCGAGATACGCGAAGCCGCGCGCGGCGGCCACGCCCTTGGAGGTGCTGGACTTGCCCGACCCGGACGGCCCGTCGATGGCGATCACCATGCCCGGCCCGGCCGCGCCCTCGGCGCCCGCTCCGGCGTTGCCCTGCGCGCTCACGTCGGTTCTCTCCCCAGGGGTTGGGTTCCATCTCATCTCAACGAAACAGGTTACAGCCGTAGTCCCCCTCTTCCGCCCGGATCGCCGGGCGGTCGGAACAGCCCGGAGCGGCACGGGCGCGCCCGTGATCCCTGGTGGCGGTGGCATCCGCCGGACCGCTGCGGCTCCCGGCCGCCGTGGGGCCGTGGTCGGCGCCACGGCGGCATGCCAGGTGCGGACCTGAGCGGTGGCGGCCCCGCCGACCGGGCCGAACGCACGTTCCGCGTACACGGTCCCATCGGCGGACACGGACACTGCGCCGAAGGCAGACCGTTCCCGAGCCTGTGCCGTCCCGCCGCCCCCGGCCGGACGGAGGCCGCACGATTCCGACGGTCGGTCCCCGTGGCGGCCTGGGCGGTCGGTCTCAGGGTGATCGACGCCCCAGCGGCGCCCGCCGGACCGGTGGCCCGTCCGTCACCCGCGGCCCGCCGCAGCGGTCAGATGTGCACCGACCATCCGCCCTCGCGCAGCGCCCCCACCAGGCCCTCGGCGGCCTCGGGCAGCACCGCCAACTGCGCCAGCCCCAGCGGCTGGCCCGGCGAGTGGTCCATGCGCACGTCCTCGATGTTGACCCCGGCCTCGCCGACCGCCGAGAACAGGCGGCCCAGCGCCCCCGGCTCGTCGGGCAGCACCACCGGGACCTCGGTGTAGCGGGGGATGGTCGGCGACGGCTCCCCGTGCTTTCCGGGGATCCGCCCGCGGCCCTCCACCCCGCGCTCCAGCAGCGCGCGCACCCCCCCCAGGCCCGCTCCGCCCTCCTCGCGCAGGCGGCCGGCGGCCGCGGACAGGTCGGCGGCCATGGCCTCCAGCACCTCGGCCACCGGGCCCGGGTTGCCCCCGAGGATCTCGGTCCACAGCGCGGGGTCGCCCCCGGCGATGCGGGTGACGTCGCGCACCCCCTGCCCGGCCAGCCGCATCGCCTGCGCGTCCCCGCCGGCCAGGCGGGCGGCCACCGCGGAGGAGGCCAGGTGGGGGGCGTGGGAGACCAGGGCCACCGCGCGGTCGTGCGCGGCGGCGTCCATCACCACCGGGTCGGCGCCGCACAGCCGCGCCAGCTCGGTGACGGCGGCCACCGCCTTGGTCCCCGCCTCGGCGGTCGGGCACACCGCCCAGGAGCGCCCCTGGAACAGGTAGGAGCGGGCGGCGCCGGGGCCGCTCTTCTCCCGGCCTCCCATGGGGTGGCCCGGCACGAACACCGACATGTCGCATCCGGCGCGCTCGGCACCCTCGGCCACCCGCGCCTTGACGCTGGCGGCGTCGGTGTAGACGTGGGCCAGGTGCCGGCGCTGGGCCCGCAGGAGGGCCGCCGGCACGGCGGCCGGGGGCGCGGCGATCACGGCGACGTCGGCGGGTGGGCCGGGGTCCGCCCCGAGCTCCTCACCGGCGCCCATGTCGCGGGCGATGCGCAGGTTGCGCGGGTCGGGGTCGTCCAGGTGGACCCGCACGCCCTGCCCGCGCAGCGCCAGCGCGACCGAGGTGCCGATCAGCCCGGCCCCGATGACGACGGCGCGGTCGATCATGGGTGTGCGTTCCCTCCGAGTTCCGGCGCGCCCGCAGGTCAGGGGCGCACTTCAAGCGTATCGGGCGTCCGGTCGGGCCGGAGGGCCCCCGCGGCGCCGTGTCACGTCGCGGCGGGAAGCCCCGCACGGGCCGCGGCCCAGCGGGCAGGTCCGCGGGCCGGTGCCCTGCCCCCGGGAGGCCGTGCCGAGCGTATCGGTATCCGGCACTGCGCTCCGCCGCCCCGCCCGTCGGACGAGGTGCCGGCCAGGGCTCTGGGGGCAGGCCGCCCCAGCGGCGTATCGACTGCTGTGACCTGGTCCGATGGGGTTTCCGAGGACGCGCCCCAGGGGTGGTGCCCGGGGCGTCGGCGACGGCCGACCGGCCTAGAAGAGCGGGGCGCACCTGCCCCCGACCGGGGGTCTGGGACTCGCCCGCCGCATTGGTCCCGGACGGATGGGCCTGCTGCCGACCGCCCCCAGGGAGATGACACCGCTTCAGAAGGTACGACCGAACCGGCCGCGGGACCGCCCCTCAACCGCGCGGGGCGGCCGCCGGTTCCCGGGCCGGGGTCACTGGGCGATGTCGAGCCGTAGCGCCTGGGCCCCGCGCAGGTAGACGTGGTGCAGGTCGGAGCGGGGAAGATCGGTCTCCACGTGCGCCATGAGGCGGACCACCCGGGGCATGCCGTGCGGCACGGCGATCTCGCTCGCGCACATCAGCGGCACGTCGGCGAACCCCACCTTGCGCGCGGCGAGCGCGGGGAACTCCGAGGTCAGGTCCGGTGTGGCGGTGAACAGGACGCTGATCACGTCATCGGTGGACAGGCCGTTGCGGCGCATCACCTCCGCCACCAGCTCGGCGGTCGCCTCGATGACGAGCTCGCGCTCGTCGGCGTCGACCTGAACCGCCCCACGGATCGCTCGCACTGCCACTGTCGCCTCGTCCCTCTCCCGCTCTTCTGCGGCGTCCCGAGAACCACCGGCTCCCGTCCCGCGTTCTGCCCGCTCCACCGTACTCCTTGTGGTGCGGGGCCTCGGCCTTCCCGCCTGGTGAATCGGGCCCGAGGAGACGCAATGACGACCGGATCCGGGATTGCGCCCCCAGGCTCCCTAGCGGTCCGCACGCGGCCCCGGGTCCCCCCAAGAGCTGGGGACGGACCGGTGCCGCCAGGAATGCTCGTGTCCGCTGGAGCGGTGTCGTCTCCTCCGAGACCATCGGGGAGCCGGGCCAGAGGTGCCCGCAACGGCGGCCAGGGCCGGCGAAAGTTCCACCACTCCAGCGGCGCCCAGGAATCCCCCGCCGCGCACAGGCGGAGCACACGACGGCGCCGCGGGGCCCAGACAGTGGGCCCCGCGGCGCTCGACGGGTGCGGGGGCTACATGCCCGCCGCCGTGTACAGCTCGCTCACCTCTTGCGCCGTCAAGGCGCGCATGGTGCCCGTCTTCAGGTTGCCCAGGCCGATCGGCCCCACCTGGGTGCGGGCCAGGTCGGCCACCGGGTGGTCGACCGCCTCCATCAGGCGCCGCACGATGTGCTTGCGCCCCTCGTGCAGGCGGATCTCCACCAGCGCCCGGGGCTCCAGGTTCTCCACCACGCGGAAGGAGTCCACCTCGACAGGGCCGTCGTCCAGCTCCACGCCCTTGCGGACCTCCCGCACCACCTCGCGCGGCACCGGCCCCGGCACCTTCGCGATGTAGGTCTTGACGACCTTGTAGCGGGGGTGGGTCAGCCGGTTCGCCAGCTCGCCGTCGTTGGTGAGCAGGATGAGGCCCTCGGTCTCGGTGTCCAGCCGCCCCACGTGGAACAGGCGCTCCTCGGTCTGCCCGGCGTAGTCGGACAGCGTCGGGCGCCCCTCGGGGTCCCACATGGTGCTGACCACGCCCCGCGGCTTGTTCAGCGCGTAGTACAGCCGGTCGGGGGCGGTGTTGACGAGCATCCCGTCGACCCGGATCTCCGAGCGCTCGGGGTCCACGCGGGCGCCGAAGCGGCGCACCACCTGGCCGTCGACCGTGACCCTGCCGTCGGCGATCAGCTCCTCGCTGGCCCTGCGGCTCGCCACACCGGCCTGGGCCAGGGCCTTCTGGAGCCGGATGCCGCCGGGCACGCCCTGGTAGGAGTCGCGGTCCCCGTCGGACCGGTGGTCCTCGTCGCCGGGGTCGAACTCCGAGCGGAGCGCCTTCAGGCGGGCGCGGGCCTCGCGCGAGAGTTCGCGCTCGGAACCGCGGCCCTTCTGCGGCGCCCGGCCGCCGTCCCCGCGGTCGGGGCCTCCCCGCCCGGCAGGACGCCCGGAACGCTCGGGACGCCCGGACCGTTCAGGGCCTCCGGACCTCTCGGGACGCCCGGACCTCCCAGGGCGTCCGCCGCGCTCCGGGCGGCCCGACCGCTCGGGGCGCCCGCTCCGCTCCTGGCGGGGCGAGTCCTGGCGCGCGGAACGTTCAGGACGGCCCGAACGCTCGGGACGGCCGGACCGTTCAGGGCGGCCACCGCGCTCCGGACGGCCAGCGCGCTCCTGGCGGCCGGAGCGGTCCCCCCGCTCCGGGGCGCCGCGGTCGCCGCCGCCGCGTCCGCCTTCGCGCGCGCCGCCGCGGGCCGCGCCCTGGCGGCCGCCGCGCTCGGGACGCTCCTCGTAGCGGCGCCCTTCGCGCCGCTCGGGGCGGTCCTCGCGCCCTTCGCGCCTGTCGCCCCCGCGGCCGCCGCGTTCGGCCCGCTCGGAACGGGGCTCGGACCGGTGCTCGGTGCGCCGCCCTTCGCGGCGCTGGGAACGCTCGTGCTTGTCGTCGCCGCGCTCACCGCGCGGGGCCCGGCCGCGCTCACCGCGCGGTCCGGTCGAGTCCCGCCCACCGCGGGACCTGTCGTTCTTACGTGGTGTGTTCACCGGTTTCGTCAATACCTTCGATGTCGTCAGGCAGGAACGGGGCCAGATCCGGAAGATCGTCGAGGCTCAACAGGCCCAGACGCTCGAGGAAATAGCTGGTCGTGCGGTACAGGTGCGCCCCGGACTCGGGGTCCTGTCCCGCCTCCTCGATGAGCCCTCGCAGTACGAGGGTACGCATAACCCCGTCGCAGTTCACACCCCGGACCGCTGAGACCCTTCCCCGGGAGACCGGCTGCCGGTAGGCGACGACCGCGAGTGTCTCCAGCGCCGCCTGCGTCAGCCGGACCTCCTGGCCCTCTTTAAGGAAATGCTCGACGACCTCCGCGCATTCCGGGCGCGTGTAGAAACGCCACCCCTCGGCGACCTGGCGCAGGTCGAAGCCGCGGTCCTGGCGGGTGTACTCCTCGGCCAGCTCCTCCAGCGCGGCGGCCACGTCGTCCAGCGGGCGGCCGAGCCCGCGCGCGATGTCGAAGGCGGCCACCGGCTGGTCCACCACCATGAGCACGGCCTCCAGGTCGCGCCGCAGGGCCGGGTCGGCGCCGGTGCGCGCGCCGTCGGCTCCCCCGGCGCCGTCCGCGCCCACCGTTCCGGCGCCTCCGGCCGTGTCCTGTCCCACCGTCACCCGCGCTCCCCTCCGCCGTCCTGCCCGTCCCCGGGGGCGGCGTCGTCGTACTCGTCGCTCACGTCCACCTCGCCGCTGGTGCCGCCGGTCCAGCTCACCAGCAGCTCCCCCAGCGGCTCGGGCTGGTCGAAGCCGACGTTGGACGCCCGGTACAGCTCCAGCAGCGCCAGGAAGCGGGCGACCACCTCGAAGGTACCGGTGCAGTCGGCCGTCAGCTCGGCGAAGGTCATCTCCCCCGCCGCGCGCAGCGCCTCCACCACCAGCGCCCCCTGCTCGCGCACCGAGGTCTTGGGCTGGTGGATGTGGGTCACCGGGACGCTCGGCGGCTCCTTCGGGGTGAACACCTTCGCCGCCAGGGCGGCGAACTCCTGGGGACCGAGCTTGAGCATCACGTCCGGCCGCGCGTCGGCGAACCGCGGCTCCAGCGGCACCGCGCGCGCGAACCGGCGCCCCTGGGCGGAGATGCGCTCCTGGAGCAGCGCGGCGACCTGCTTGTAGGCCCGGTACTGCAGCAGCCGGGCGAACAGCAGGTCGCGCGCCTCCAGGAGCGCGAGGTCCTCTTCGTCCTCCACGTCGCCCCGCGGCAGCAGCCGCGCCGCCTTCAGGTCCAGCAGCGTGGCCGCCACCAGCAGGAAGTGGCTCGCCTGGTCCAGGTCGAAGGAGCCCTCGTTCTCCTTGATGTAGGCGATGAACTCGTCGGTGACCTTGGACAGGGCGACCTCGGTGATGTCCAGTTTGTGCTTGGAGATCAACCCGAGGAGGAGGTCGAACGGCCCCTCGAAGTTCTCCAGGTGCACCTGGAAGCCGCCCCCGTCCTCGGCCTCCTCGCCGGTGCGCTCGTCGGTCATCCCTCTAGGGTGGCACCGCCCGGGCGGTGCCCGTCCCGCCTCCGCTCCCGTGCTCGCTCCTCCGGCCCCGCTCCGGGGCGGCGGGTCAGTCGGCCAGGCGCCGCACCAGGACGCTGTCGCCGCCGTTCTCGTGGAAGTCGGCGAGCAGCACGGCCACGGCCTCGCGCACCAGGCGCCCCCGGTCGGCGGCCAGGCCGTGCTCGGCCCGCAGCGTCAGCCGGGTCTGCTCCAGCGCGAGCAGCTCCTGCGCCGAGATGTACACGGTGATCTTCTCGTCGTGCCGCTGCCGCCCGCTGGGCTGCGGCGCCGCCGGCGGGGCCTTGCGCCTGCGGGGCGCCTTGCGCTCCGGCCCGGCCGCCTCCGGGGCCCGCGGCTCCGGGGGCGGGGTGTCGGCCGACGCGTCCGGCACGTCCGCGGCGCCGGGCTCGTCCGGGGCGTCCGGGTCCGCCCGGCCGCCCCCGCCCGCATCACCACCGTCCGCACCCATTTCGCTACTCTGCGGAGTCGATGAACGCCGCACAGAACCCCCGGAGGCCGTGTCCTCGGCCCCCGTGGCCGGTGCGGGGATCTCCCCCGCGCGGTCGGGTGCGGGCTCTGGGGCGGGCGGCTCCGACGGGCGGAAGAACAGCTCGTCGGCGCCGGGCAGCGTCACACGGCGTGATCGCTGTTTGCCCACCTGGCCAGCACCTCCTTCGCGAGATCCCGATAGGCGGTCGCCCCCGCCGACGAGGTGTCGAAGCGGGTGATGGGCTCCCCCGCGACGGTCGCGTCGGGGAAGCGGATGGTCCGGTTGATCACGGTGCCGTACACCTTGTCGCCGAAGCCCTCCACGATGGTGGACAGGACCTCGCGCGCGTGCAGCGTGCGCGGGTCGTACATGGTGCCCAGGAACCCGTCGATCACCAGTTCCTCGTTGAGGCGCTCCTGCACCTTCTCGATGGTGTCCATCAGCAGCGCCACCCCGCGCAGCGCGAAGAACTCGCACTCCAGCGGCACCACAACGCCGTCGGCGGCGGTGAGCGCGTTGACGGTGAGCAGGCCCAGCGACGGCTGGCAGTCGATGAGGACCACGTCGTAGTCGTCCAGCACCGGTCTCAGCGCGCGCTTGAGCATCTGCTCACGGGCGACCTCGCCGACCAGCTGCACCTCGGCGGCCGACAGGTCGATGTTGCTCGGGATCAGGTCCAGCCCGTCCACGTCCGTCTTGAGCAGCACGTCCTCGACGGTGACGTCGCGCTCCATGAGCAGGTTGTAAACGGTCAGGTCCAGCTCGCGCGGGTCCAGCCGCCCCAGGCCCACCGACAGCGCCCCCTGCGGGTCGAAGTCGACGAGCAGCACCCGCCGCCCGAACTCGGCGATGGCCGCCCCGAGGTTGATGGTGGTCGTGGTCTTGCCGACCCCGCCCTTCTGGTTGCACAGTGCCACGATCCGGGCCGGACCGTGGCGGTCCAGCGGCTCCGGATCCGGAAAGCTCGGCTTCGCTCGTGTCGTCTGCAGTTCGTCCCCCGTGCTGCGCGGTTCCCCCCACGGGCTGCTCGCCGCCGCGCCGTGCATGCCGTCGTCGATGGGGGCTCCCGCCTCCGCATCGTCGTATCGCGACCAGCTCACAACCCTTTGACCTCCCTACGGACCGGCTGCCCGGGCCCGGTGGGCCCACCGAGCGGCCGGCCGTCGGAAACAACTCGCCATGTCGACAGCGGCCTGCCGTCGTGCGGCGACTCTAGAACGTCCGCACGGGGTGATTCAACGCGACACTCTACGCGCTCAGGGCGCGCCCGTGCCGCACTTGTCGGACTCGGAAGCCCGTCAGCGGCGGGCCCTGGGGTGGCCGGCCGCGTACACCTCCCGCAGCCGGTCGACGGTCACCAGCGTGTAGACCTGCGTGGTGCTCACCGAGGCGTGCCCCAGCAGCTCCTGGACCACGCGCACGTCCGCGCCGCCGTCGATGAGGTGGGTGGCGAAGGAGTGGCGCAGGGTGTGCGGGGAGACGTCGCGCAGCCCGGCGCGCTCGGCCGCCGCGCGCAGCACCGCCCAGGCGCCCTGACGGGTCAGCCTGCCGCCGCGCGCGTTGAGGAACAGGGCCGGGGCGCCGCGGCCCGATGCGGCCAGCGCGGGCCGCCCCCGCACCAGGTAGGCCTGGACCGACTCCCGCGCGAACCGGCCGACCGGCACCACGCGCTCCTTGCCGCCCTTCCCGCGGAAGCGCACCACCCCGCCGTCCTCGGCCCCGGGCGGCGCCGGGCCGGTCACGTCGTCAACGTCCAGGCCCACCGCCTCGGAGATGCGGGCGCCCGTCCCGTAGAGCAGCTCCAGCAGGGCGCGGTCGCGCAGCGCGCGCGGGTCCCCTTCGGACCCGGCCGCCTCCAGCAGGGCCTCGATGTCCTCCAGCGGGACCGCCTTGGGCAGCCGACGCATCGGGCGCGGGGGGCTGACCTCCGCGGCCGGGTCGGCCGGGGCGAGCCCCTCCCGGAGCGCGAACCGGTGCAGGCCCCGGACCGCCACGACCGCGCGGCCCGCCGAGTTCCCGCCGAGCGGGGGGTGCTCCTCGTCGCCCTCGCGCAGCGCGCGCAGGAACGCCGACACGTCCCCGGCCGCGACCCCGGCGAGCGACGCCAGCCCGCGCGACTCCAGGAACAGCACGTATCTTCGCAGGTCACGCCTGTAAGAGGCGAGAGTGTTGGCCGCCAGTCCGCGTTCGACGGCCAGGTGGTCGAGGTAGGTCCGCACCGCGGCGGCGGCGTCGCTCCGGTCCGCCACGGCCTCGTGCTCGGCGCTCGTCGTCATCACCCGGCTTCCCGCGATTTCCGGGACAGATGATGCCATAAGGGTGCGCCGTCGGCGGGAAAGGCGCGCAAACGAAAGCGCCGCGGCCCCTTTCGGGACCGCGGCACCCTCCTCCGGACTCGGCGGCCCTACCGCGCCGCCGGCGCCATGCGCCCGGCCGCCCGGCGGGGCGGGGTCCGGGCTCCGGTCACTCGGCCGGGCGCAGCGAGGCGAACCCGTCGCGCTCGGCGGCGGCCGCCGCCAGCACGCCGACCACCGTCGCACCGTTGCGCACCCGGGCCTCCGACACCGCGCGCACCGCCTCTTCCAGCGGCACCCACTCGGGGTGCAGGTCGGCCTCCTCGTGCAGGCGGACGAAGGTCTGCTCCGCCTCGGGGACCGGGCTCACGCCCCGCCCCAGGAACACCTGGATGCGCTCGCTGGAGAACCCCGGCGACGGGTAGAAGTCGGCCAGCTCGAACCAGCGCTCCGCGCGGTGCCCGGCCTCCTCCTCCAGCTCCCGCATGGCGGTGCGCACCGGGGCCTCGCCCTCCTCGTCGCGCACCCCCGCGGGCAGTTCCCACAGGCGCTCGCCCACCGCGTGCCGGTACTGGTGCACCATCAGCACCCGGCCGGCCTCGTCCAGGGCCAGCGCCGCCGCCGCGCCCGGGTGCACCAGGTACTCGCGGGACACCTCCTCGGGCCCGTCGGCGCCGGGCAGGGCCAGCCGGTCCACGTGCACCCGCGTCTTGGCGCCCCGGAAGGGCACCTCGCGCGCGAGCGGGTCGCGCCGGTCGGGCACGTCGGCGGGCTTGCCGCCGTGGTGGGCGCCCATCAGGCGCGGGCCTCGGCCGAGCGCTTCAGGGCGGCCGCGACCAGGCCGGAGAACAGCGGGTGCGGCCGGGTGGGCCGCGACCGCAGCTCCGGGTGGGCCTGGGTCGCCACGAAGAACGGGTGCTCCTCCTGGGGCAGCTCCGCGTACTCCACCAGGCGGCCGTCGGGCGACAGGCCCGAGAAGCGCAGCCCGGCGTCCTCCAGGCGGCCCCGGTAGGCGTTGTTGACCTCGAAGCGGTGCCGGTGGCGCTCGGACACCCGGCCCTTGCCGTACACCTCCCGCACCACCGAGCCCTCGGCCAGGTCGGCCGGGTACAGGCCCAGCCGCATGGTGCCGCCCATGTCGCGGTCGCCGGAGATCACGTCGGCCTGGTCGGCCATGGTCGCGATGACCGGCTCGGCCGCCTTGTCGTCGAACTCGGCGCTGTTGGCGCCCTCGATCCCGGCGACGGTGCGGGCGAACTCGATCACCATGCACTGCAGGCCCAGGCAGATGCCCAGCATCGGGACGCGGTTCTCCCGGGCGTAGCGGACCGCGCCCAGCTTGCCCTCGATGCCGCGCACGCCGAAGCCGCCCGGCACCAGGACGCCGTCCACGCCCTCCAGCTCCCGGTGGGCCCCCTCCGGGGTGCGGCAGTCGTCGCTGGCCACCCAGCGGATGTTCACCCGGGTGTCCTCGCCGAAGCCGCCCGCGCGCAGCGCCTCGGTCACCGACAGGTAGGCGTCGGGCAGGTCGATGTACTTGCCCACCAGGGCGATGGTGACCTCGTGCTCGGGGCGGTGCACCCGCCCGAGCAGGTCGTCCCACTCGGTCCAGTCCACGTCGCGGAAGGCCAGGCCCAGGCGGCGCACCACGTAGGCGTCCAGGCCCTCCCGGTGCACCACCTTGGGGATGTCGTAGATGGAGGGGGCGTCCGGGCAGGAGATCACCCCGCCCTCGTCCACGTCGCACATCAGGCTGATCTTGGACTTCATGGCGTCCGGGATCGGCCGGTCCGACCGGCACACCAGCCCGTCGGGCTGGATGCCGATGTTGCGCAGCGCCGCCACCGAGTGCTGGGTGGGCTTGGTCTTGAGCTCCCCGGACGGCGCCAGGTAGGGCACCAGCGACACGTGCAGGAAGAAGCAGTTGTCCCGGCCGATCTCGTGCCGGATCTGCCGCACGGCCTCCAGGAAGGGCAGCGACTCGATGTCGCCGACCGTGCCGCCGATCTCGGTGATGACCACGTCGACGTCGGCGGACTCCATCGCGTAGATGCGCGACTTGATCTCGTTGGTGATGTGCGGGATCACCTGGACGGTGTCGCCCAGGTAGGCGCCCTGCCGTTCCTTGGCGATCACGCTGGAGTAGATCTGGCCGGTGGTGACGTTCGCCGACCCCGACAGCTCGGTGTCGAGGAAGCGCTCGTAGTGGCCGATGTCGAGGTCGGTCTCGGCCCCGTCGTCGGTGACGAACACCTCTCCGTGCTGGAAGGGGTTCATCGTCCCGGGGTCGACGTTGAGGTAGGGGTCCAGTTTCTGCATGGTGACCCGCAGACCGCGCGACTTCAACAGCCGGCCGAGGCTGGACGCGGTCAGGCCCTTGCCGAGGCTTGAGGCGACGCCGCCGGTGACGAAGAGGTGTTTGGTACTCGCGGCGGATGCCAAGTGCTGCTCCCGTGGTCGAATGGCTGCGGACCGCCCGATCGATGAGGACGGGCGGCCGTGCGGCGCCCTCTCGGTCCCGGCGGTTCCCCGTTCCGGGCCTCGGACTCCACGGGCCACCAGGATAACAGGCCCGGGCCCACCCGACGGCACGCGCGCGGACGGCGCCGCCGCGTCCGCGCCCGTCAGAGGGGGTCGGCGGCCCCTCAGCCCCCGGGCCGCAGCACCTCCGCGTGCCCGCCGCCGCGCCGCTCGGGCTCGGCGACCGCCCGGATCCGCCCGTCCTCCAGGTACTCCAGCGCGGCCACCGCACCGATCTCCGGGGTCGCGGAGAAGGCGTGGCCGCGCGCGGTGAGCTCCTTCTCGGCGGGTGTGCCGAAGAAGCCCGGCTCGGCGTCGGTCTCCGGCGCGTTGCGCTGGGAGGTCCGGGGCGCCGCCACCGCGTCGGGCAGGGGCGTGCCCAGGGCGGCGGTGTCCACGATCACGTGCAGGACCGTGGTGATGATCGTCGCCCCGCCCGGGGAGCCCAACGCCATGGCCGGCGCGCCGTCGTCGAGGACGATGGTCGGCGACATGCTGGAGCGGGGGCGCTTGCCCGGGCCGGGCAGGTTGGCCTCGCCCGCGCCGGGCCCGGAGGCCGCGAAGTCGAAGTCGGTGAGCTGGTTGTTGAGCAGGAACCCGCGGCCGGGGACGGTGATGCCGCTGCCGCCGGTCTGCTCGATGGACAGCGTGAAGGAGGCGACGTTCCCCCAGCGGTCGGCCGTCACCAGGTGGGTGGTGGAGCGCCCCTCGGTGTCGGGCGCCGCCGGCTGGGCCACCGGGGCGGGGCACCCGTTTCCGTCCCCGCCGGAGGGGTCGCCGGGCGCCACGGGGGCCGGAAGGACCGATGCGGGGTCGATGAGGCAGGCGCGGCGCTCGGCGTACTCCGGGGAGAGCAGGGCCCGGACCGGCACGTCGGTGAAGGCCGGGTCGCCGATGTAGGCGTTGCGGTCGGCGAAGGCGAGCTTGCTCGCCTCCAGGGCGGCGTGCAGCGTCCCGGCACCGTCGCCGTCCCCGGGGGCGGACCGGTCGACGATGGCCAGGGCCTCCCCCACCGTGGTGCCGCCGGACGAGGAGGGCGCCATGCCGTACACGTCCAGCCCCTGGAACTCCACGTGCGCGGGATCGCGCCGCACCGGCGCGTACCCGGCGACGTCGGCGGCGGTCAGCAGGCCGGGCCGCACCTCGCGGCCGGTGCCCGGCGCCGTCGGCGGGTCGGCGGCGGCCGCGGCGACGTCCCGGCCGAGGGGGCCGTCGAGCACCTGCGCGCCGTCCCGGGCGAAGGCGCGGTAGGTCTCGGCGAGGTCGGGGTTGCGGAAGACCGTCCCCGGCTCGGGCGGGGCGCCGCCGGGCAGGAACAGCTCGGCGGTGGCGGGGAAGTCGGCGAAGCGCCCGGCGTTGGCCGCGGTCTGGTCGCGGAAGGTCGCGTCGACGGTGAAGCCGTCCTCGGCCAGCTCGATGGCCGGGCGCATGACCTGCCTGAGGCTCTTGCGGCCCCAGGTGTCCACGGCCCGCTCCCAGGCGGCCGGGGCGCCGGGGGCGCCCACGGACAGGCCGGAGGTGACGGCCTCGCGGAACGGGATGGGCTCGCCGTCCTCGGTGAAGGCGTCCTCGCCCATGGCCGCCGGGGCGGTCTCCCGCGCGTCGAGGGTGTGCACGCGGCCGTCCTCGGCGCTGTAGTAGAGGAGGTAGCCCCCGCCGCCGAAGCCCGCCGAGTAGGGCTCGGTGACCCCGAGGGCGGCCGCCGCGGCGACGGCGGCGTCGGCCGCGGTCCCGCCCCGGCGGAGCATGCGCATCCCGGCCGCGGTGGCGTCGGGGTCGACGGTGGACACGGCCCCGCCGTACCCGGTCGCGACCGGCGACCGGTCGGGGGACCCCGGCGGACGGTCCCGGTCATCGGCGGCGGCGGAGAGCCCCGACGCGCACACCAGGAGGGCGCCGGCGGCCGCCCCGAGGGCGAGCGCACCGCGCGGCTTTCGCGAACCGAGCATGGAAGAGGCCCTTCCGGTCCGGCGGCACCCGGGACCGCCCCGGGAGGGGCGGCGCCGCAGAAAGGTACCCCGGGCCGGTCCCCGCCCGCCAGGGCCCACGAGCGGGACCACGCCGTGCGCTTCCCGTCCGATGGTCACGCCACCATCGGCGATCTCCGCAGGTCCCCGTGCGCCCCCTGGGCGCACGGGACGCGACCGCCTCCGAGCTCGGGGCGCAGTCGCACTCGCCCCTTGACCCGGCCCCCGCCTTTTGGGGGCGCTTTTCCCGAGACCGACGGCACAGGGGCGGCGGTCGGCGACGGGGCGCGAGGCTCGGTCTCCCGCGGAACGCCCGCCCATCCGCACGGGGTCTCAAGCGGGCGGCCCCCGGCCCGCCCTCGGCGCCGCGCCGACCGTGCTCACCTGGACCGGCACCCCGCCCTTCGGCGACGCGGCCCCGGCCGCCCGCCGGTGGCGGTCGCTTCATCCGGCTCAGCGCATCGCCGTGGCCGGGCGGGCCTCCCAGGTGGTCCAGAGGGGGCGGTAGCCCATCCGGGCCCAGAACGGGGTCGACAGCGGGTTCATCAGCGAATGGTCCAGCAGCACCGTCTCGGCCCCGCAGGTGTCCAGCGCCTGGTGGGCCTGCTCCACCAGGGCCGTGCCGATCCCCCGGCCGCGCTCGCCCTCGGTCACGATGCCGTACCCGATGTGGGCCGCCGACGACGCCGACACCAGCGGCCCCGTCCACCGCGCGCGCTGCGGCGGGGTCACCCACACCAGGCCCACCATCCGGCCGCGCCGCTCGGCCACCCATATCCAGGACGGGCGCCGGTTCAGCGCCGCCGACAGCACGCTGCGGGTCTGCCCGGCCGTCTCCTGCTGCACGAAGACCCCGCCGAAGCGCTCCTCGAAGCGGTGCTGCTCCATCAGCAGGCCCACGGCCGGGGTCAGGTCCTGCCGGTCGGCCATCCGGAACGCCACGTCGCGCGGGGGCAGCGAGGGCGGCACCCCGCGCCCGCGCGGGCGCACCGACAGCACACTGTAGGGCTGCAGGCCGTGCCGCTGGAGCGGCGCTATGCCGCACACGTCGCGGGAGGGCCAGGTCAGCAGCGCCGAGGACTCCGCCCCGGTGCCGCCGGGCTGGGCCTCCAGCTGGTCCTTCCAGCTCGTCAGCAGCGAGTCCAGGGCCCCCTCGGGGTCGGGGCCGCCGATCACCGGGGTCAGCCAGTGCTGGTCGGGCATCCCCCAGGTGCGGCCCACCTCGCCGGGCTGGTACCAGGAGTAGCGCATGGTGCCCGCGGCGACGGTGCGGCCCGCCTCGTCGCTGACGGTGAGCAGGGTGTCCCCGGCGCGGCGCAGGCGCGGGGGCGCGGGCAGCAGCGGGTCGACCGCGGCCCAGCGCAGCGCCGCCGACTCGGCCAGCGCCTCGTAGCCGGTCCCGCGCCCGGGCAGGTCGCCGCGGCGCACGCGCGCGACATAGCCGCTCATCCTCCACCCTCCCTGACCGCTTCCGTGGTGCTCGCGGAGCGAGGCCGTCCGGACGCGGTCCGTGAACATCCACGGAACGTGCACCGGGTGGTGACGGACCGTCGTCCGCCGACCGCGACGAGTCTAGCGCCCGCTCGGGTGCATACCGGGCAGAACACCGAATTCCGTTACCTATCCGATTCGGTGCAATCCCATTTCGGATATTTCCCGTCAGCCGCCACCGTACTCGACACCGCTCTGGCCGGATCCGGCGGGACCCGCGCAACGGCGGGGATCATGCGGAGCGGCACGGCGGCGCCCCGCCCCGGACCCTACCGGCGGGTCGGCCCCGGCCGGCCCGGGCGGGGCTCACTCCACCCCGGCCGCGTCCATGCCCCGCAATTCGCGCTTGAGCTCCTTGATCTCGTCCCGCAGCCGCGCCGCCAGCTCGAACTGCAGGTCCGTCGCGGCCTGGTGCATCTGCGCGTCGAGCTGGTCGATGAGCGAGGCCAGCTCCGCCCGCGGCATCTGGGACACGTCCGCGCGCCCCTCGCCGCCACCGCCGCCGCCCGGCACCGGCGCGGCCGCCTGGCGGTACCCGGAGCCGAGCAGCTCCTGGGTGTCGACCTCCTCGCGGGCCAGCGAGTCCAGGATGTCGGCGATCTGCTTGCGCAGCGGCTGCGGGTCGATCCCGTGCTCGTCGTTGTAGGCGAGCTGCTTGGCCCGGCGCCGGTTGGTCTCGTCGATGGCGCGCCGCATCGAGTCAGTCACGGTGTCGGCGTACATGTGCACCTGCCCGGCCACGTTCCGGGCCGCGCGGCCGATCGTCTGGATCAGGGACGTCTCCGAGCGCAGGAACCCCTCCTTGTCGGCGTCCAGGATCGCCACCAGGGACACCTCCGGCAGGTCCAGGCCCTCCCGCAGCAGGTTGATGCCGACCAGCACGTCGAACTCGCCGGTGCGCAGCTCCCGCAGCAGCTCCACCCGGCGCAGCGTGTCCACCTCGCTGTGCAGGTAGCGCACCCGGATGCCGAGCTCGGCGAAGTAGTCGGTGAGGTCCTCGGCCATCTTCTTGGTCAGGGTGGTCACCAGCACCCGCTCACCGCGCCCGGCCCGCTCGCGGATCTCGTGCACCAGGTCGTCGATCTGCCCGTCGGTGGCCTTGACCACCACCTCCGGGTCGACCAGCCCGGTGGGACGGATGACCTGCTCGACCACGTCGCCGCCGCTCTGCCGCAGCTCGTAGGGGCCCGGGGTCGCCGACAGGTACACCGTCTGCCCGATGCGCTCCAGGAACTCCTCCCACTTCAGCGGGCGGTTGTCCATCGCCGAGGGCAGCCGGAACCCGTGCTCGACCAGGGTGCGCTTGCGCGCGGCGTCCCCCTCGTACATGGCCCCGATCTGCGGCACCGTCACGTGCGACTCGTCGACGACCAGCAGGAAGTCCTCGGGGAAGTAGTCCAGCAGGGTGTTGGGGGCGCTGCCGGGCTCGCGCCCGTCGAAGTGCCGCGAGTAGTTCTCCACCCCCGAGCAGCTGCCCACCTCGCGCAGCATCTCGATGTCGTAGGTGGTGCGCATCCGCAGGCGCTGCGCCTCCAGCAGCTTGCCCTGCGCCTCCAGGTCGGCCAGGCGCCCGGTCAGCTCGGCCTCGATCTGGCCGACCGCCCGCTCCAGCCGCTCGGGCCCGGCCACGTAGTGCGAGGCCGGGAAGATGAACACCTCGTCGTCCTCCCCCAGCACCTCCCCGGTGATCGGGTGCAGCGTCAGCAGGCGCTCGACCTCGTCGCCGAACATCTCGATGCGCACCGCCAGCTCCTCGTACACCGGGATGATCTCCACGGTGTCCCCGCGCACCCGGAAGGTGCCGCGGGTGAAGGCGGTGTCGTTGCGGGTGTACTGCATCTCCACCAGGCGGCGCAGCAGCTCGTCCCGGTCCACCTCGGTGCCCGCCTTGAGGTGGGTCATCCGGTCCACGTACTCCTGCGGGGTGCCCAGGCCGTAGATGCACGACACCGACGCCACCACCACGGTGTCGCGGCGGGTCAGCAGCGAGTTGGTGGCCGAGTGCCGCAGCCGCTCCACCTCGTCGTTGATCGAGGAGTCCTTCTCGATGTAGGTGTCGGTCTGCGGGACGTAGGCCTCGGGCTGGTAGTAGTCGTAGTAGGAGACGAAGTACTCGACCGCGTTGTTCGGCAGCATCTGCCGCAGCTCGTTGGCGAACTGCGCGGCCAGCGTCTTGTTCGGCTGCATCACCAGGGTGGGCCGCTGCACCTGCTCCACCGTCCAGGCCACCGTGGCGGTCTTGCCGGTACCGGTGGCGCCCAGCAGCACCGTGTCGGCCTCGCCCCGGTCCACCCGGCCGGCCAGCTCGGCGATCGCCGAGGGCTGGTCTCCCGCGGGCACCATGTCCGAGACCACCTCGAACGGCGCCTTCCTGCGCTGGATGTCGGTCACCGGTCGCATGCCGCCCCCATCGTCGCCTCGTGCAGCGCGGGCAGCCCGTGCCCGCCCCTCCAACCTAGCGCCGCCCTGCGACAGCGCCGGACCGCCGCGTGCAACGCACCCGGCCGCCCGCCGATTCCCACGGGCAGCCCCGCGGACCGGCGGCGCCGCGCGCCCGGCGTCAGGCCCGGTCGGCGCGGGCCCGCAGCTCCTTGTCCACCTCGGCGACGCGCGCGTCCAGGTCCCCGATCGGCCCGGCGTTGTCCACCACGATGTCGGCGGCCGCCAGCCGCTCCTCCCGGGAGGCCTGCGCCGCGATGCGGGCGCGCGCCTGCTCCTCGGGCATGCCCCGGTCCTCCACCAGGCGCCGCACCCGCACCTCCTCGGGCGCGTCCACGACCACCACCAGGTCGTACATCCCCTGCAGCCCGTTCTCCACCAGCAGCGGCACGTCGTAGACCACCACCGCGTCCCCGGGCGCCCGCGCCATCAGCTCCTCGGTGCGCTCGGCCACCCGGGGGTGCACGATCCCGTTCAGCCGCTCCAGCTTCGCGGTGTCGGAGAAGACGATCGCGCCCAGCCGGGGCCGGTCCAGCCGCCCGTCGGCGTCCAGTACCCCCGCGCCGAACTCGGCCACCACCTCGGCCAGGCCGGGGGTGCCCGGCTCCACGACCTCGCGGGCGATCGCGTCGGCGTCGATGACCAGCGCGCCCGAGGCGGCCAGGCGCCGCGCGACCTCGCTCTTGCCGGAGCCGATGCCCCCGGTCAGTCCCACTCGAAGCATGGGGCCGAGACTACGGCACCGCCCCCTCGGGCGCGGCGGCGGGCACCGCCTTGCCCAGGTGCACCAGGGTGCGGTGGTCGGCGATGCGCTCGCGGGAGGCCTCGGTGTAGCCCAGGCCGCGGAACAGCCGCAGGGCGGCCTCGCTGCCGTGCCCCACGGACACGGCGAAGCGCTCCAGGGCCGGGTGGTCGGCGGCGGCCCGCCGCTCCAGCTCGGCCATGAGCGCCCGGCCGATGCCGCGCCGCCGCGCGTCCGGCGCCACCGACAGCCGCCCGACCAGGAAGGCGCGCTCGGCGGCGGCGCCGCGCACGGCGCCCACGATGCGCCCGCCCAGCACCGCCTTGAGGACCGGCCCGCGGTCGAAGGCGGCCCGCACCTGTTGCCCGGTCTCGGCCAGCGGCGGCAGGTAGGGGTCGCCGTAGAGCTGCGCCTCGGACAGGTAGGCGGCGCGCTGCAGGGTCCAGATCTCCCCGGCGTCCTCGGGGGAGGCCTCGGCGAGGACCGGGGCGGCGGTCGGTTCGGGCGGGGTCTCGGCGCGCATGGCGTCCCTCTCGCGTCCGGGTGCGCGCCGAGCATAGCGGAGGGCCGCCCCCCTGGCGGGGAGCGGCCCTCGGCGGTTCGCTGTCCGGTTCCGGAGTCCCGGAGCGGGGTCGGTGGCTACTCGCCGCCGCCCGCGAGCTTCTCCCGCAGCGCGGCCAGGGCCTCGTCGGAGGCCAGGGCACCGCCGGTGGCGGCGTCCGAGCCGCCGCCGGAGGAGGCGGAGCCGCCGCCGGAGGGCGCCGGAGCGGCCTCCTCCTCGTACCCGCCGCCGGCCTCGGCCTCGGCCTCGGCGGCACGGGCCTCGGCGACCTGCTTGCGGTGCGCCTCGAAGCGGGCCTGCGCCATGGCGTACTGGCGCTCCCACTCGTCGCGCTGGGTCTCGAAGCCCTCCATCCACTCGCCGGTGTCGGGGTCGAAGCCCTCGGGGTACTTGTAGTTCCCCTGCTCGTCGTACTCGGCGGCCATGCCGTAGAGCGTGGGGTCGAACTCCTCCTGCTCGGGGGAGACGCTCTCGTTGGCCTGCTTGAGCGACAGGCTGATGCGGCGGCGGTCCAGGTCGATGTCGATGATCTTGACGAAGATCTCGGTGCCGACCTGCACGACCTGCTCGGGGATCTCCACGTGGCGCTCGGCCAGCTCGGAGATGTGCACCAGGCCCTCGATGCCCTCCTCGACGCGGACGAACGCACCGAACGGCACCAGCTTGGTGACCTTGCCCGGAACGACCTGCCCGATCTGGTGGGTGCGGGCGAACTGCTGCCAGGGGTCCTCCTGTGTGGCCTTGAGCGACAGGGAGACGCGCTCGCGCTCCATGTCGACGTCCAAGACCTCGACGGTGACCTCCTGGCCGACCTCCACGACCTCGCTCGGGTGGTCGATGTGCTTCCAGGACAGCTCCGAGACGTGCACCAGGCCGTCCACGCCGCCCAGGTCGACGAAGGCGCCGAAGTTGACGATCGAGGAGACCACGCCCTTGCGGATCTGGCCCTTCTGCAGGGTGTTGAGGAAGGTCTGGCGGACCTCCGACTGCGTCTGCTCCAGCCAGGCGCGGCGGGACAGGACCACGTTGTTGCGGTTCTTGTCCAGCTCGATGATCTTGGCCTCGAGCTCGCGGCCGACGTAGGGCTGCAGGTCGCGGACGCGGCGCATCTCCACCAGCGAGGCGGGCAGGAACCCGCGCAGGCCGATGTCGAGGATCAGACCGCCCTTGACGACCTCGATCACCGTGCCGGTGACGACGCCGTCCTCTTCCTTGATCTTCTCGATCGTGCCCCAGGCGCGCTCGTACTGGGCGCGCTTCTTGGACAGGATCAGCCGGCCCTCCTTGTCCTCCTTCTGGAGGACCAGGGCCTCGACGTGGTCGCCGACGGCCACGACCTCGCCCGGGTCGACGTCGTGCTTGATCGACAGCTCCCGGGAGGGGATGACCCCTTCGGTCTTGTAGCCGATGTCGAGCAAGACCTCGTCTCGATCGACCTTCACAATGGTGCCTTCAACGATGTCCCCATCGTTGAAGTACTTGATGGTCTCGTCGATCGCCGCGAGGAAGGCTTCCTCGGACCCGATGTCGTCGACCGCTACCTGGGGTGTCGAGGTTGCCTCGGTGCTGCTCGTCATGTGTGGGTGGACTCCGGATACGGACAATGGCTAGAAGGTCACGCCGTCGCCGCCCGTCTGCGATGGTTCATGCGGTCGTGAGAGAACCGCGGTGCGCACGGGTGGCCACAACGCTTCGGCCAGAATATGAGACCCGCGCCCCCTGGTCAATCGGAATCCCGGCCCGCTATCGGGCCAAGTCCCCATTCTGGGCATGCTACCCGCCCGCGCCCGCGAGCGGAAAGACGCCCCGCCCCGCGCGCCGGACCCGAAACGGCGCCCCGGGGCCGGCTCAGTCGTCGCTTCGGCAGGACCGGGACCGCTTCAGCGCCGAGCGGCGGCGCTTGTCCTCCACCCTGCGGCGCCGCGCCGCCCTGCTGGGCCGGGTGGCCCGGCGCTCGCGCGGCGGCGGGGCGCACGCGGCGGCAAGCGCCGAGCGCAGCCGCTCGGCCGCCAGCTCCCGGTTGCGGGCCTGGGAGCGGGTGTCGGAGGCGGTCACCGTCAGCACCGTCCCCCGCAGCCGCCCGGCCAGCCGCTCCAGGGCGCGCTCGCGCTGGCGCCCGGTCAGCGCGGAGGTCGCGGCCACGTCCAGCGACACCGACACCCGTGTGTCGGAGGTGTTGACATGCTGGCCGCCCGGCCCGCCCGAACGGGAGAAGCGCCAGACCAGCTCCGCCTCGGGCAGTGCGGGGCCGCGCCCCGCGGCGCCCTTGTCCGCCATCGGTGTCCCTCCCTCGATTCCGCTCAGAGCGTAGCCGCCGAAACGCCGAAAGGCACGCCGGTTTCACCGCGGCCCCGGCCGCGCCGCCCCGGAGGGCGGGACCGGGGCCGCGCGCCGGCCTAATGTGCGGCGTCGCGCCAGTTCTCGCCCAGGCCGACCGAGACGGCCAGGGGGACGCGCAGGTCATAGGCGCCGGCCATCTTGTCCGAAACCAGTTTCCGGACCGGCTCCACCTCGTCCTCGGGCACCTCCAGCACGATCTCGTCGTGCACCTGCAGCAGCGCCCGCGCCCGGTGGCCGCCCTCGCGCAGCGCCCGGTCCACGTCCAGCATCGCCACCTTGATGATGTCGGCCGCCGACCCCTGGATGGGGGCGTTCAGCGCCATCCGCTCGGCCATCTGCCGCCGCTGCCGGTTGTCGCTGGTCAGGTCCGGCAGGTAGCGGCGGCGCCCCAGGATGGTCTCGGTGTAGCCGTCCCGGCGGGCCTGCTCCACCACCGCCTGCAGGTAGTCCCGCACCCCGCCGAACACCGTGAAGAAGTCCTCCATCAGGGTGCGGGCCTCGCCCGGGGCCACACCGAGCTGCTGGGACAGGCCGAACTCGCTCAGGCCGTAGGCCAGCCCGTAGTTCATCGCCTTGATGCGCGCCCGCTCCTCGGGCCCCACCTGCTCGGGGTCGGTGCCGAACACCCGGGCCGCGATCTCGGCGTGGAAGTCGTGCCCGGTCTGGAACGCCTCGATGAGGGCGGCGTCCTCGGACAGGTGCGCCATGATCCGCAGCTCGATCTGACTGTAGTCGGCCGTCATCAGCGCGTCGAAGCCCGGACCCACCACGAACGCCCGGCGGATCCGCCGCCCGGCGTCGGTGCGCACCGGGATGTTCTGCAGGTTGGGCTCGACCGAGCTGAGCCGGCCGGTGGCCGCCACCGTCTGGTTGAAGGTGGTGTGGATCCGCCCGTCGTCGCCGATCGTCTTGACCAGGCCCTCCACCGTGGTGCGCAGCCGGGTCTGGTCCCGGTGGCGCAGCAGGACCGACGGCAGCGGGTGCTCCGTCTGCGTCGCCAGCCACGCCAGCGCGTCGGCGTCGGTGGTGTAGCCCGTCTTGATCTTCTTGGTCTTGGGCAGGCCCAGCTTCTCGAAGAGGACCTGCTGCAGCTGCTTGGGCGAGCCCAGGTTGAACTGCTCCCCGCCGACCGACTCGTGGGCCGCCTCCACGGCCTTGCGCTGCTCATCGGCGAACTCGGCCTCCAGCCCGTCCAGGTAGGACCGGTCGGCGGCGATGCCCACCCGCTCCATGCCCGCCAGCACCCGCACCAGCGGCAGCTCGACGTCGGCCATCAGCCCGGCGCCGCCCCGCTGCTCCAGCAGCGCGTCCAGCCGGTCGGCCAGCTCCAGGGTGGCGCGCGCCCGCACCGCCAGGTCCGCGCGCGCCGCCTCGCCCTCGTCGGCGGCCTCGCCGCCGCCGATGTCCAGCGAGAGCTGCCCGCCCTCCTCCTGGCGCCGCACCAGCTCCTTGTTCAGGTACTGGCGGCACATGTCCTCCAGGCCGGTCTTGCGCTGGCCCGGCTGCACCAGGTACGCCGCCACGGCGGTGTCGCCGGTGACCCCGCGCAGGTCCCAGCCGTGCGCGAACGCCGCCAGCAGCGGCCCCTTGGCCTCGTGCACCGCCTTGGCGCGGTCCGGGTCGGCCAGCCAGGCCGCCAGGGCGCGCTCGTCCTCCTCGCCCAGGTCGGAGGGGTCGACGTAGGCGGCCGCGCCGTCCGGGGCGGCGATGGCCACACCCGTCAGCGCCCCGGTGCCCGCCCCCCAGGTGCCGGAGAACGCCACCCCCGAGCGGCCCTGCGCGGCGTGCCCGTCCAGCCACGCGCCCAGGGCGCCGGGCCCCGGCACCACTACGGCGCCGTCGAAGTCCTCGCCCGAGGACTCCTCGGCCCCGGCCCCGGCGTGCCCGGTGTCCACCACCTGGAACAGCCGGTCCCGCAGGGTGGAGGCGAACTCCAGGTCGTCGAAGAGGGTGTCCACGCCCTGCCGGTCGGCGGCCCCCGGAACCAGGCCGTCCAGGCCCACCTCCAGCGGCACGTCCCCCACCAGCAGGTTCAGCCGCTGGTTCCGGAGCACGTCGTCCACGTGGTCGCGGAAGTTCTGCCCCGCCTTGCCGGTCAGCTCGTCGGCGTGCTCCACCAGGGCGTCCACCGACCCGTACTTCAGGATCCACTTGGCCGCGGTCTTGGGGCCCACACCGGGCACCCCCGGCAGGTTGTCCGCCTTCTCCCCCACCAGCGCGGCCAGGTCCCGGTACCGCTCCGGCGGCACCCCGTACTTCTCCTCCACCCGGTCCGGCGTCATCCGGGTCAGGTCCGACACGCTCTTGCCCGGGTAGAGCACCGTGCACCCGGCGTCCACGAGCTGGAAGGCGTCCCGGTCCCCCGAGGCGATCAGCACCTCCATGCCCTGGGCGCCCGCCTGGCGGGCCAGCGTGGCGATCACGTCGTCGGCCTCGAAGCCCCGCACCGACACCGACTCCATGCCCAGCAGCCGCAGCAGCTCCTGGACCAGCTCCACCTGCGAGGGGAACTCCGGCGGGGTGTCGGCCCGCCCGTCCTTGTACTCGCCGTAGGCCTCGTGCCGGAACGTCGGCCCCGACACGTCCCAGGCCACCGCGATGTGCGTGGGCTCCTCCTCCCGCAGCAGCTTGATCAGCATCGACGTGAAGCCGTACACCGCGTTGGTCGACTGGCCCGTCGTCGTCCCGAACTTGTCCACCGGGAGCGCGAAGAACGCGCGGAACGCCATCGAGTGGCCGTCCACCAGAAGCAGGCGGCCGCCGCCGCCCGCCGCCGACGCGCCGTCTGCACTGCTCTGACCGGGGGTCTCCTGTGTGTTCGCCACAGGGGAATCCTAGGATGCGGTGCGGACTTTTCGCGCGGCCGACGAGCGGCGCCGCGCCCGCAGGAGCCACACCGAGCCACGATGCGCCGTCCTCAGGAAAGGGGCACCCCGCCATGACCCTCAACGCCGAGCAGCTCTCCGAACTGATGGGCGCCGCCAACCCCGGCGGCGGGCTCGGCGAGCGGATGGGCATCGAACTCGTGGAGGCCTCCACCGAGCGCGTGGTCGGGCGGATGCCCGTCGACGGCAACACCCAGCCCTACGGCCTGCTGCACGGCGGCGCCTCCTGCGTCCTCGCCGAGACCCTCGGGTCGGTCGGCTCGGCCCTCATCGCCGGGCAGGGGCGCATCGCCGTCGGCATCGAGATCAGCGCCACCCACCACCGGGCGGCCACCGCCGGGCACATCACCGGTGTGGCCACCCCGGTGCACGCCGGGCGCACCCTCGCCACCTGGGAGATCGAGATCACCCGCGACGACGGCGAGCGGGTGTGCACCTCCCGCCTGACGTGCATGCTCCGCGACGCCTGAGCCGGGGCGCGGCACCGCCGACGGCGCCGCGCCCCGACCGAGAGGGGCCCACCCGGCACGCGCCGGGATGGGCCCCTCAACTTTTCTCCCGCGCCCTCCTGCGCCCGCCCCACCTCGCCCCTCCCGCAGGGTGACCGCTCTGACGTGCGACGTCACCACCACGGCGGGTTGCCTCCCCCTTCACTACGACCCGATAACGGCATGAACCCGAGTCGGCAGCAACGGATCCGGCCTTCTTCCGAAACCACCACGAATCGAATTAAGCTCCGCTAACGCAGTCGGTTAAGCGCGGCAGGCGGCCCCACCGGCCCGCCCGCCGCGCACCCGCTGAGCCGACCGCCGACCTCGAACCGATCCAGCCGGTTGAACGGAGAGACCTGAATGCCGAGCACCAAGGCCCTCAGCCTCACAGCTGCGGCCGCGGCCCTCACCCTGGGCCTCGCCGCATGCGGCGGCGACGGCGGCAACGGCGGTGGTGGAGGTGAAGGAGACGCCCTGCAGTTCGGGTACGTCTTCCCCCAGACCGGCGACCTGGCCCACCTCGGCCCGCCGCAGGAGTCGGCCGCCAAGTACGCCCTCCAGCAGATCAACGACGCCGGCGGCGTGAACGGGTCCGAACTCCCCGAATTCATCGAGGGCGACGAGGCCAACGACGCCGCCCAGGCCAACGACGCCGCCCAGCGCGCCGTCGACCAGGGCGCCGACATCATCCTGGGCGCCGCCGCCTCCGGCATGACCCAGGCCATCATGGACACCGTCACCAGCAACCAGGTCGTCCAGTGCTCGGGCTCCAACACCGCCCCCGGGCTCGCCGAAGAGGACGAGACCGGGTTCTACTGGCGCACCGCCCCCAGCGACCTCCTCCAGGGCCCCGTGCTCGCCGAGAAGATCGCCGGCGACGGGCACCAGAGCGTCGCCATCACCTACCGCGCCGACGACTACGGCGAGGGCCTGGCCAACGCCGCCGCCGACGCGCTGGAGGAGAACGGCATCGAGGTCTCCTACAACGAGGGCTACGACCCCAACGCGCCCAACTTCGACGCCGTGGTCAACGAGATGGCCAACGCCGAGGCCGACGCCAACGTGCTCGTCTCCTTCGAAGAGGGCGTGCAGATCATCACCGGCCTCATCGAGAGCGGCGTGAACGCCGACCAGATGTACGCCACCGACGGCCTCAACGACGAGCAGCTCGCCGAGAAGGTCGACTCCAACGACCCGAGCACCATCGCCGGCTTCCAGGGCACCGCCCCCGACGTCGGCACCGAGGACTTCCTCGGCGGGCTCACCGAGTACGACCCCGAGCTCGAGGTGTTCCAGTTCGCCGGCCAGGTCTACGACTGCGCCATCGTCACCGCCCTGGCCGCCGAGCAGGCCGGCACCAACGACCCCGCCGAGTTCGTCAACGAGGTCGGCGCCGTGTCCAAGGACGGCACCGAGTGCTCCACCTTCGAGGAGTGCAAGCAGCTCATCGCCGACGGCGAGGACATCGACTACCAGGGCGTCAGCGGTCCCATCGACTTCGATGACGACGGCAACGTGACCACCGCGACCTTCCAGGTCTACGGATTCGACGACGAAGGCGTCCACGACAAGCAGGACGCGATCACCGTCCCCTAGCCCGGAGCGGCGAGGGGCCGACGCCCACCTAGGGGCGGACGCTGAAGGCCCCCGCACGGCACCGCCGTGCGGGGGCCTTCTCCATGCCCGCGCCCCCGGCGGCCCCTCCCCCGGTCTCGGCGAAGGGGCCGCCATGACCGCTGGAGCGACGGCACCTTCGCTAAGAACACCCGGGACCACCGCGACAGAGGTCCCCGGCAGCGGGCCGCGCACCGCCCTCAGGGACGTCGGCGCCCTGGAGCCGCAACAAGACCGCTTGTCCTCCCCTGAGACCGCCGACGCTCCCGCCCACAGCCTTCCGGGGCGCACACCACCGCCGGTCTCGGACACCGCCCCCGGAAGCCGCGTGCAAGGCCCCCAGAACGGCACCGGCCCGCCGCCCCGCACACGACGAACGGGGGCGGCGCCCCACGGCGCCGCCCCCGCGACAAGGACGAAAGACCCTCAGTCCGCCTTCGCCAGCGTCCCCAGGTACAGCTCGATCACGTTCGGATCCTCCAACAGCTCCCGGCCCGTACCCGTATAGGCGTTCCGCCCCTGGTCCAGCACATAGCCCCGGTCACAGATCTGCAGGCACCGGCGGGCGTTCTGCTCCACCATGATCACCGACACCCCCGCCGCGTTGATCTGCCGCACCCGCTGGAAGACCTCATCCTGGTAGATCGGCGACAACCCCGCCGTCGGCTCGTCCAACAACACCACCGACGGCTCCATCATCAGCGCCCGGCCCATCGCCACCATCTGGCGCTCACCGCCCGACAGCGCCCCCGCCTTCTGCCGGCGGCGCTGCGCCAACAGCGGGAACAACTCCGCCACCACCGCGAACCGCTCCCGGAACGCCTTCGGCCGCAGGAACACCCCCATCTCGAGGTTCTCCTCCACCGTCAGCGACGGGAACACGTTCTGCGTCTGCGGGACGTACCCCACACCCCGCTCCACCAGCTCGTGCGCGCTCAGATTCGCGATCGAGGACCCGCGCAGCACCAGCGAGCCCTCACGCACCGGCAGCAGCCCGAAGACCGTCTTGATCAGCGTCGACTTACCCGCCCCGTTCGGGCCGATCACGCCCACCACCTCGCCCTCGCGAAGCGTCAGCGTGCACCCGTTCAGGATGTTCACCTCAGGGATGTACCCCGCCTTGACCTCATCGGCCACCAGCAGGAACTCCGAGTAGTCCGCCACCGGACCCGTCCCGGCGTGCTCCAGCACCTCCTCACGGGTCTCCCGGGGCGCCCCCTCGTCCGCGGGGCCCGGCCCACCGCTCTCCGCCATCAGGCCTCCTCCCCCGAACCCGGGGCACTCGCGCCCGGCTCGTCATGGTGCGCACCCAGATAAGCGTCGACCACCTCCTGGTTCGACCGGATGTCCTCCGGCCGCCCCTCAGCGATCACGCTCCCCTGCGCCAACACCACGATCCAATCGCTGATCCCCATGATCACGTCCATGTCGTGCTCCACGAAGAGCACCGTCATGCCCTCGTCCCGCAGCGACGTGATATGCCCCAGCAACGACTGCACCAGCGCCGGGTTCACCCCCGCCATGGGCTCGTCCAGCATCACCATCGACGGGTTCACCATCAGCGAGCGCGCCATCTCCAACAGCTTCCGCTGCCCACCCGACAGGCTCCCCGCCAGATCGTCCTTCTTCGCGTCCAGCTTGAACCGCGCCAACAGCTCCATGGCCCGCTCGCGGTTCGCCTCCTCCTGGTGACGCCACCGCGGACGCAGCAACGCCCCCAAGAAGTGCTCACCCACCTGGCCCGGCGCCGCCAACAACATGTTGTCCAACACCGTCAGCCGCGTCAGCGCCTTCGTCAACTGGAACGTGCGCACCATCCCCTGGCGCGCCACCCGGTGGCCCCCCAGACCGTTCAACCGGCGGCCCTCGAACGACCACTCGCCCGCGTCCACCCGGTCGAACCCCGTCAGCAGATTGAACAGCGTCGACTTGCCCGCACCGTTCGGCCCGATCAACGCCGTGATCGTGCCCCGCTGCACCTCCAGGTGCCCCACGTCCACCGCCGTCAGGCCGCCGAACGACCGGCGCACCCCCGACGCCTTCAGAATCGGATCCGGCTTCGCCACACCCGCCGCAGGCTCCACACCGGCCATACGGTCGCGCACCGCCCCATCGGCGGTCCTCGGCTCACTTGACATTGACCAGCATCTCCTTGCGGTCGCCGATGAGGCCCTGCGGCCGGTACACGATCAACAGCACCAGCGCCAGACCCACGAACGCGTGCCGCAGCGCACCGATGTCGCTGCCGTCGATGAACGGGAGCAGATCCTCCGACGCCAACGTCCGCAACGTCTCGTCGAACGCCGTCAGCAGGAACCACAGCACCATCGGGCCCAGCACCGGACCGAACGTCCGCGCCGCACCGCCCAACAGCAGCATCGCCCACAGATAGAACGTCACCTGCGGCATGAACTGGTCCGGCGTGATGTTCTGCTGGTTGATCGCCAGCATCGCACCGGCCAGACCGCCCAGCACACCGCCCAGCACCAGGCTCTGCGTCTTATAGACGAACACGTCCTTGCCCAGGCTGCGCACCGCGTCCTCGTCCTCGCGGATGCCCTTGATGACACGCCCCCAGGGGCTGTGCATCAACGCCGACGTCAACAACAGCGCAACACCCACAACGCCCCAGGTGACCAGCATCAGCCACACCTGGTTCGCCGAGAAGTCGACGCCCAGCACCCCGTACCGGCCCGGCGGAACCGGATTCGCGTCGTAGAACCCCTCCGCCAGGCTCTGCCGGCCGTACACACCGCCCGTCAGCGGCCGCGCGAACTCCGCCCGGTACAGCAGCCGCGCCGCCTCCGCCACCGCGATCGTCGTGATCGCCAGATAGTCCGCCCGCAACCGCAGCGTCGGAATGCCCAGCAGCAGGGCCAGCACCGCCGCACACGCGATGCTCAACACCACCGCCACCCACAGCGACAGCCCGAACGTCCCCACGCCGACGCCCACACCGTAGGCGCCCACCAGCATGAAGCCCACCTGGCCGAAGTTCAGCAGGCCCGTGTACCCGAAGTGCATGTTCAGCCCGATGGCCGCCAGCACGTACACCGCGGCGATCGGCCCGATCGCCGTCTCCAGGGAGATCGTCAAGATGTCCATCGCGAATCCCCCTAGCCCACTCGCTCACGGCGGCCCAGGATCCCCTGGGGCCGGACCAGCAGCACCAGGATCATGATCCCCAGCGCCCACACGTTCATCAGCTGCGGCGAGAACCACAGCGTCGACAGCATCGCCACCAGACCGATCACGATGCCGCCCGCCATCGCCCCGTAAGCGGTCCCCAGACCGCCCAGGATCACCGCCGCGAACATCAACAGCAGCAGATGGAAGCCCATCTGCCAGTGCACCGTCGCGTTCAGGCCGTACAGCACACCGCCCAGCGCCGACAGCGCGCCGCCCAGGCCCCACACGTACAGCGTCACCCGGTTGACATCGATCCCCGACGACTCGGCCAGGTCCCGGTTGTCGGCGACCGCGCGCATCGCCTTGCCCATCCGCGTGAACTGCAGCATGCTCGCCACCAGCACCAGCACGACCACCGCGAGCGCCATGATCGCCGCGTCGCGCGGGGTGAGCGACAGCGGCCCCAGCTGCCACGGCTCCTGGATGCGGAACTGCGCGTACTTCTCGCGCCGCGCCCCGAAGACCACCAGCAGCACGTGCCGCAGCACCAGCGAGAACCCGATGGTCACGATGAACATCTGGATCAGCGCCACGTTCCGCCGCCGCAGCGGCCGCCACAGGAACCGCTCCAGGCCCGCGCCGAGCGCACCGCCCAGCACCACCGCCAAGACCAGCCCCAGCACCAGCGGGTTGAACACGAAGTCCAGCACCGGGACGCCCTCGAACACGTCGTGCAGCGACGAGAACAGCGTCATGTTCGCGAACATCATCGCCATGAACGCGCCGAAGGTGACCATGTCCCCGTGCGCGAAGTTGATCATCCGGGTGGTGCCGAAGATCAGCGACAACCCCACCGATGAGACGGCGATGATCAGCCCGAACGTCAGGCCCGCCACCGTGAGCTGGAGGAACCTCTCACCGAAGGAGGTCCCCGGGTCCGCTCCGGGCGCCGCGGCGCCCTCCTCACCCTCGGCGGCGTCCCCGCCGCCGGCGCCGCCGGCGTCATCGTCCTCGGTCGCCTCCTGCGAGGCCTCCTTGGACTCCTCGGCCGCCTCGGCGGGCGTCATCAGGCGGAAGACCACCGTCCGCTGCTGGTCCGGGCGAACGCTCACCTCCAGCTCCGACCCCGGCTTCTCGGGGACCACGTAGTCGTCGGGAACCGTGTCCTCGTCGAGGACCACGCGGTAGTCGCCCGGTCCGGGCAACCCCACTTCCCACTTTCCTTCGGAGTCGGTGGTGGCCTCACCGATCACCTCGTCGCCCTCGAACCCTTCGTAGACCGTGATGTCCAGGCCTTCGATGGTGGTCGGCTGACGAATCTGACCGTTGAGGTTCTCACCGCCCGGGGCGTCTGCCGCTGCCGTTCCTGGGATCACCATGAGAGCGGCGATCACGGCGAGCAGCACAGTCACGAGGCGTGTGCGCACGCGCGCTCCTTGCGCATCTGAGAACTGAACGGGTTCCGGACGGTTCGCCCGGAACCTGGTGTTTTCCGTCGGTGGCGCGAGTTTAGCCCGGTTTAGGCAGGCTGTTCAGCAGGTCTAATGCGACGTGATCCAACCGGTACCCCACCGTGCGGATCTGTGACCGGATCGGAACGGGGTTCCGGTTGACCGGCGGGAGGGGTGGGACGGTAGGGGCCGACGGGGTGGGACACCGGTGCATGGAGGGGCGCGTGCGGAGCGCGGGACGGAGCCGGAGGGAGCGGCGGGGAACGGCGGAGCGCGGCGGGGCGGCATGAACGGCCGGGTTACCGGGCTGCCGGGGTGCTGGTGACCAGTTGCCGGGCCGGGGCGGAGCGAGGCCGGGAGCGTGCGCCGGGCACGAGAAAAAACCCCGCCGCATGTGCGGCGGGGCCTGGACCGGGACCGTTTCGGGGTTCGGCGGCCGTCCGGGGGTCGCCCGGGCGGCCGCCGTACCCCGCGTCAGCCCTGCTGCTCCTGTTCGAGCGTCTCGACCACGGTCTCGGCCACCTTGCGCATGGTCAGCCGGCGGTCCATGGAGTTCTTCTGAATCCAGCGGAAGGCCTCAGGCTCACTGAGCCCGTGCCGGCTCTGCAGCAGCCCCTTCGCCCGCTCGACGAGCTTGCGGGTCTCCAGGCGGTCCTGCAGCCCCGACACCTCGGCCTCCAGGGCGGACAGCTCGGCGTACCGGCTGACCGCCATCTCGATGGCGGGCACCAGGTCGGACTTGCTGAACGGCTTCACCAGGTAGGCCATCGCCCCGGCGTCACGCGCCCGCTCGACCAGCTCGCGCTGCGAGAACGCCGTCAGGATGACGACGGGGGCGATGCGCTCGGCGGCGATCCGCTCGGCGGCCGACAGCCCGTCCAGGACGGGCATCTTGATGTCGAGGATGACCAGGTCGGGCTTGAGCTCGGAGGCGAGGCGTATCGCCGTCTCGCCGTCGCCCGCCTCGCCCACGACGGCATAGCCGTCCTCCTCAAGCATCTCCTTGAGGTCCAGCCGGATCAGGGCCTCGTCTTCCGCGATCACCACGCGGCTCTGCGTCGTCGTCACGAACACGAGGGTACCGAGATCCGCTACGATGGTCTGCACCGCCTGCGGCGCGCGCTGGGAGCGAGGACGGGGCACCCCCTTAGAGGATCCACTCCGAGCGACAATTGAAAATCGCCCCATTGGGCACAAAGGCCCCGATATTCCAACAGGGAGAGAAAGCGAGCTCAAACCTCGTACAGTGTGGGTTCGAATCCCACTCGGGGCACTTCCCTCCAAAAGCCATCTTTCGGATGGCTTTTCTTTTTTTCTGTGGAACTCGAACACAAGTACGCCTCCGCGGGCGATACTCGAACGCATGTACCCGCGCGAAGTCGTGAATGAGGCCCTGCGCCTGCATGCCCAGGGATGGACCGATCGACGGGTCGCCGAGTCCGTGGGCGTCTCGATCTGGACCGTCCGGCACTGGAGAACAGGACGTCGGCGAGGCCCCAGACAGGAGAGCTACCGCGAAGACAGGACTACTTACTGCCCGTTGTGCGCTGGCGCCCCTCTCGACGAGAACGCCTACGCTTACCTTCTCGGCTTGTATCTGGGTGACGGCCACATCGTCCGCGCCAGGAAGGGGACCTACTTATTGGCGATCTACTGCAGCGCCATCTACACCGATCTCGTCGAAGAGTGTCGTAGTTCGGTGAGAGCCGTCTTTCCCGTCAAGCCCTTCACTCGCGAGAAGCCCGGGTGCACGGTCGTGCAGGCGGTATCGAAACACTGGCCGTGCATATTCCCTCAGCACGGACCTGGCCCCAAGCACTCCAGACTGATCAAGCTCGATGCCTGGCAGCAGGAAGTTGTGAGGGCCCACCCCCAGCAACTGATCCGAGGGCTCTTCCACTCCGACGGCTGTCGCGCCACCAACAGGGTTCGTCGGATGGTGTCCGGTGAGTGGAAGTACTACGAGTACCCCCGGTACTCCTTCAGCAACACCTCCAAGGACATCCACACCATCCTCGGAGACACCCTGGACCAAGTGGGAGCCAAGTGGAAGCTCGTCTGGGTGCCGACCAAGGCCGCGCACCATCAGGACACCGGCACTCTTTCCGTCGCCAAGCGCGACTCCGTGGCCCTCCTGGACACCTTCATCGGCCCGAAAAGCTGATCCGGCACATCCCTATCCTCCGCCGACGGGCACGTCACTCCCTGTGGTCACATCACGGCCACAACCTGAGCACAACACGTGGGTTTCGTCGCCATGACGGCCGCGAGTCCCCGATGCTGGAAGTTCGGGAGTGTCGCGGACGTGCGCCCTTCGGCGTCGTCCGGTGCGAAGGGAGTGGGCGGTGCTGACCGCGGTGGCCGGGATCCTCGGGATCCTGGTGATCGGTTCCTGGGCGGTGGTCGCCTGGGGCTCCAAGCGGCGGCAGCCGTGGCTATTGGCCCCGCTGGCGCTGCTCATCGTCGTGCTCGTCGCCACCGGCCAGGGCGGCTGGGCGTTCCTGCCCATCGCCGCCCTCATGGGCCTGTCCTTCGCCGAACTCGTCATCGGGTCCCGCGAGGCCCCGTCCCTGCGCGCCCGGGACCGGGACGCCCCGCTGAGCACCGAGCGCTGGGCGGTGGCGGTCGCCGCGCCGTTCCGGGTGGCGGTCGCCGAGCCGTGGGACGTCATCTCCCGCCCTCAGCTGCGCCGCCGGTACCGCAAGGTGCTGGAGGAGGAGTGGGGCATCACCGACCGCGCGGGCCTGCTGGCCACGGTGGAGTCGCTCTGGGAGGAGCTGCACTCGGCTCCGCACCCGGACCTGTTGGTGGACCTGCGCACCGGGGTGGCGCGCACGCGCCCGTCCGAGGTGGCCGGGTCGGCGGGCGGTGCGGCGCCGGAGCAGCGTGTGCGGCTCACGCCGGAGCAGGTGGAGCGGATGCGCGAGGTGACCGGCGCCGAGGAGGGCGTCGATTCGGTGGTGATCGGCTCCTTCGAGTGGTGGAAGTCGGCGCACCTGGTGCGGTTGGCGTGCGGCGGTGCGACGCTGAGCTGGTTGAGCCAGGCCGAGACGCAGAACCTGCTCCGCCGGGTGGCCACGGATCTGCAGCGCCGGTTCTCGAGTTGGGACCGGCTGTCGGCGGCGTTCCACGGCGGCTATCTGCTGTGGCGGGGCGGTGCCGGCGGGGAGGGCGAGCCGGACCGGGTCTGGACGGCGCTGGGGCTCTTGACGGCGGACAATGACAGCCCATGGCGTCTGCTGCCGTGGGACATGCCGTTGGAGCGGGTGCCGTACGAGTCGTCGGGGACCGGTGAGGGGTCGTACGTGCTTCCGGGGGCCGTGGCGGGTGGGCCGTCGGACGGTAGGTCCTCCGGTGAGGCGGATGAGGCCGCCAGGGGCGGTTCGGTGGCGGAGAGCCCGTCCGCTGGCGGGGGCACGGTGGGCCCGGAGGCCTCCGAGGGTGCCGAGAGTGCTGAGGGCGGTGGCGGGCCCGTCGGTGCCGTGGGTGCGGACGACCCGCTTCTGGCGGAGCACGGTGTCGGGGACCCGGAGCTCGATGAGGTCGATTTCGACGACGTCGGCGGCCTGGAGGCGGCCGAGGCGGGCCTTCCTGTGACCGGTCGTGCCGGGGCGGGGGCTCCGGGTCGGGCCGGGGATGCCGAAGCTGATGAGTCGGTCGATCCGGTCGAGTCGGTCGGTCCGGTTGAGGACGGCGCGGGCGGCGACGTGGTCGGCGGCCCGGACGCCGAGGACGCGGAGGAGGCTCCTCGGCCGCGTGCTGCGGTGGATGAGGGCGCTGCGCCCGAGGAGGGCGAGCCGGGGGGCGAGCCGTTCGGCGGTGTCGAGGGCGGCCCGGCGGGTGCGCGTCGGCGCTGACCCCGGGTGCTGACGCTGACGCTGGGCCTCGTTGAGCGCCCTTGCTGGTCTGCGCCGGTCCATGCTGGTTTGCCCTGATCCGCGCTGACTGGTCCGCACTGATCCGCGGGGCGGAGCGGACCGCGCACGCCCGCCTCTGCCTGACAGCGGGTCTCTTCGGTGTTCGCGGCGCTGTGTCGCGTGGGCCGTCCGTGTGACGTCGGCTCGCGGGCGCGGTGTGCCTTGCGTTCGCTGTGACGCTCGGGCTTCCCCGTCGGGTCTCACCCCAGGTTTCGACCGTGGGGCTTCACCGCTGGTCTTCGCTCGGCGGCCGCTGTACCGCTGCTCCCCCCGCTGTGCGCGGGTGCGGTCGGGCCGTGCCGGCGGGGTGGGGGCGGTCGGCAGGCGCGTGGTGCGCCCGTTGGCCGGTCCGCCGCCCCCTCAGGCCCCCGCCCGGGAGTCGCCCTCGGGGCGTTCCCGGGTGCGGGGCCTGTCGGCGGGGCGTCGTCGGCGGGGACGGTGTGCGTCCCTCGGCCGGTGCCCCTGCCGGTTCAGCGGCGGATCACTTCCCGTGCGTGATGGCGTCGCCGATGCGGTGCACGCGCAGGGAGTTGGTGGAACCGGGGGTTCCGGGCGGGCTTCCCGCGACGATGACGATCTTGTCGCCCTTCTGGTAGATGCCCATGTCGAGGAGTTCGGTCTCGACCTGGCGGACCATCTCGTCGGTGTGGTCGACCCAGGGGACGCAGTAGGCGTCGACGCCCCATTGCAGGGACAGGCGCCCGCGGGTGGTGTCCAGGGTGGTGAAGGCGATCAGCGGGATGGGCGAGCGGTAGCGGGCCAGGCGGCGGGCGGTCTCGCCGGACATGGTGAAGGCGACGAGGGCCTTGGCGCCGATGGTGGCGCCGACTTCGGCCGCGGCGCGGGCGATGGCTCCGCCGGTGGTCTCGGGCACCCGGTTGAGGATGTGCGAGGCGCGCAGGGATTCCTGTTCGGCGGCGACGACGATGCGGGCCATGGTGTGGACCGTTTCGACGGGGTAGGCGCCGACGCTGGTCTCGCCGGAGAGCATGACGGCGTCGGCGCCGTCGAGGACGGCGTTGGCGACGTCGGAGGTCTCGGCGCGGGTGGGCCGGGGTGCGCTGATCATGGACTCGAGCATCTGGGTGGCGACGATGACGGGTTTGGCCTTGTCGCGGCAGCGCTCGATGGCGCGCTTCTGCACCATGGGGACGTTCTCGAGGGGCAGTTCGACGCCGAGGTCGCCGCGGGCGACCATGACGCCGTCGAAGACCTCGATGATGTCCTGGAGGCGTTCGACCGCCTGGGGTTTCTCGATCTTGGCGATGAGGGGGACGCGCACGCCCTCCTCGTCCATGATGGCGTGGACCTCGTCGGCGTCGGCGGGGCTGCGCACGAAGGACAGGGCGACCATGTCGACGCCTTGGCGCAGGGCCCAGCGCAGGTCTTCGGTGTCCTTGTCGGTGAGGGCGGGGACGCTGACGGCGACGCCGGGCAGGTTGAGGCCCTTGTGGTCGGAGACGGGGCCGCCGATGACGACGCGGGTGTGCACGTCGGTGCCGGTGGTCTTGGTGCATTCCAGGGCGATGCGTCCGTCGTCGATGAGGACGCGGTCTCCGGGGCGGACGTCGCCGGTGAGTCCCTTGTAGGTGGTGGAGACGCGGCGGGCGTCGCCGGGGACGTCGTCGACGGTGATGGTGAAGGGGTCGCCGGGGGTGAGTTCGACGGGGCCGTCGGCGAAGGTGCCCAGTCGGATCTTGGGGCCTTGGAGGTCGGCGAGGATGCCGACGTTGCGGCCTTTCTCGTGGGCCGCCGCGCGCACGTTCTCGTAGTTGGCGCGGTGGTCGTCGTGGGTTCCGTGGCTGAGGTTGAGTCGTGCGACGTCGAGGCCGGCGTCGACGAGCTCGCGGAGGATCTCCGGGCTCGCGGTGGCCGGGCCGAGGGTCGCGACGATCTTTGCTCGTCGTGTCACTCTTCCCACTCTAGAGCGTTCCTGGGCCCTGGTGGTCTAAACCAGGTTGCGAACGGGCGTCCGGTGGGTCGCCGCCGTTGGGGTGGCTGACGCTGGTCAGGTAGGCGGTGATGGC
>NZ_JAQFWP010000023.1 GCF_027706745.1 Nocardiopsis suaedae
CCTGGAGGCCCACTACCGGGCCCGCCGCCACCACGCCCGCACCGGAAAACACGACCAGGGCAAGGACCCGGGCGGGGGCTCCGATGGGGACGACGGGGACTCCTCCCCACCCCGGGCCGCATAAGCCACCCCAACCACACCCCCCGAGAATGAGCCGAAAGGGCACCCCACCCCCCCGGGGGCCCGGAGCTCCACCCAGCCCCCCGGGGCCATCGAGGGTGGCGGTTCCGCCACCCCGCCTGCTCCCAAACGGTTCATCCACCACACCAGGTGGCCAAAAGCCCTGCCCCGCTCCCGCCATCCCCACCCCCGGCGCCCTGCCGCCCCCTCCCTGCGATGATCTCGACGATAGTGCTGCCAAAATCGCCGGAATGGCAGCACTTTCGTCGAGATCATCGCAGGGAGGGCGTACCGGCCCGTCGGACGCCACGAACACGGGCGACCACGCACCCACGCGCGTGCCACCCACGCGCGTGCCACGCACGCGCGTGCCACCCACCCGCACCGCGAGGAACCCGCCGCCCGGCAAGCAGGCCCGGGCAACCACCCCGCTCACCCCGTCGCCGCCAACCACGGTGACCACGCACACGCCGCGCGGCCGACTGCCCTGCAGGTAGGGGCGCTGACCTTCGTCGTCGCCGCCCTTCGCCTGGCACTTCCGGGGTTCGCCGCCCGGCCGGGGCCCGGGAGCGGGGGACCTGCTGTGCCGCCGCCTCACCCCAAGACGATGGCGCCCGCCAGTACCGGGACGCCGAAGGTCACCGGGCCCGTGCCGGTGGCGTCGGCCTTGCCGCCTTGGCAGCTCGTGCCCTTGAACAGGGCGAACCTGGTCGCCTTCTCCGTCTCCACCGACACCACGCCGCCCTGTTCGGCGTCCAGGCGGCGACAGCCGCCGCCCTCCACCTCCTGGCGGTGGCCGGACTCGAACACCACCACCGCGCGGCCCGGTCCGCCCCGCGTCCCGGCCTTCGCGCCGGCGATGGTGGCGGACATGGTGGCGAGGTTCGCGGAGCGGATCGGCACGGCGGTCCCTTCGGAGCGGCGGGGGTGATGATCACTTGCTGTGATTATCGGTCGCCGTGCGTGCCCAGTCGCCCTCCATGGGAGGTGTGTCGTCCGATCGGGCGAAGTGCCGGGAACTCCGCGCGTCCGTTTTACGTCTCAGGGGGCGTAACGTCGGAAGGAAACGTGACCACCGGCGGCGCTGAGAGGAGGGGGCGCGGGCATGGCCTTCATCTACGCGCTGTTCACCGCGCTCCTCCTCGGTCCGGCCGGGTGGTCCGCCGACGCCGCCGCCCCGCTCGCCGACGGTTCGGCCCCCGTATTCGGCGCGTTCGCCCTGCTCGCCGTCGTCACCGTGAGCACCGCGCTGGTCTGCGCCGTCGTGCGCGGGCTCGCCGCCTGGATCCTCCCCGACTCCGGCGAGGCGCGCCGCGGCTCCATGCGGCGCCGCTCCGACGCCGCCCCCGTCCCCCCGCAGCGCGATCCCGACGCCGCGGGCAAGCCCCGTCCGAGGGCTCCCGGCGCGGTCCCCGCGGCCGCCTGACCGCCGCCCCCGCGGCGGCGCGCGGCCGCGTCCGGCGACCACCAGCCGACCCGCCGCCGAGGGGTTCTCCCATGTACACGTTCGGACCGATCGCGGCCGCCATCGCCGCGGCCTCCACCGCCGTCTCCGCCATCACCGCCCTGCTCGCCCCCCTCTTCGGGGGCGCCGCGGCCGCCGCCGCGGTCATCGCCCTGACCGTTCTCGTCCGCCTGGCCCTGCTGCCGCTGTCCCGCGCCCAGGTGCGCGCCGAGAAGCAGCGCGCCCGCCTGGCCCCGCGCATCCGGGAGCTCCAGCGCGAGCACGGCAAGAACCCGCAGCGCCTCGTCGAGGAGCAGCAGCGCGTCTACGCCGAGGAGGGCACCTCGCCGCTGGCCGGGTGCCTGCCGATGCTCGCCCAGACCCCGGTGTTCCTCGTCCTCTACGGCCTGTTCATCAGCCCCGAGGTCTCCGGCGGCCCCAACGGCCTGCTGGAGCACGCCCTGGGCCCCGTACCGCTGGGCTCCACCCTCGCCGACGCCGTGGCCTCCGGTCCCGGGGCGGTGGCGGTGTTCGCCGTGCTCATCGCCGTGGTCGCGGCCGCCGCGTGGGCCACGCGCAGATGGCTGACCCTGCCCGCGATGCGGCAGAACGGCCAGGGAGCGGACGGCGAGGGGCGGGGCGGCGCACCGGCGCTCCCGGGTAGGGAGCTGATGACCTACCTGCCGTTCATGACGGTCGCCGCCGCCGCGGTGGTCCCGCTGGCCGCCGGGCTGTACCTGGCGACCAGTACCGCGTGGACGGTGGGGGAGCGCCTGCTGCTCAGGCGCCTGGTCAAGGCGTGACGGATGGCCCCTCGCGGCGCCGGGCGGGGTGGGCGCCGGTCGGGTCACCGGTCCTGCCGGAGGAAGCCCCGTCCTTCAGGGCGGGAAAGCACTCCGGTTCCCCCGTAGCGGGACAGTGGGCACGGACCGCCGCTGGGCGGTCGGGAGCCCGATCCCGCGAATGTCGCACCCTGCCGTTAGCTTGGCGCGCATGAGTGCACACGCGACGGAACAGGATGCCGGTCACGCCCGGTACACCTACCGTCCGCGTCTGTCGAACACCGCGCGGCGCGCCCTGATCAAGGAGTGGGGGCGGTGTCCCCCAGGGACAAGAACTCCGCGCGTGTGATGCTGGTCCGGGCGGGTTGGAGCCCGGACGGTGTCGATGGCCTAAGACCGCCCGGGCCGTCGGCCCGGGCGGCTGCCTGAGCCGTGAATCCCCCGCGCACGCCATGGAGGCGGGAGTTCCCCGCCTACAGGCACGGGAGCCTTCAAAGCTTCACGTTCACGCAGGCCAGGCGGTCTCCGGCGGAGCCCGCCTCGCCCTCGCCGGTCTTGGTGTGCTCGTCGTGGATCACCAGCGACTTCATCTCCCCGGGCCGCGGCGCCCAGTCCACGTCCGCGTCGGAGTCGGCGTTGCCGTCGGAGTCGGTGGTGAAGTCCAGCCACACCTCGTTGTCGTCGTTGGCGTACTTCGGGTCGGTCGAGGGCTGCTCGGGGTCCTTCTCGTCCTGGTAGTGCGGACCGGAGTCGCCGGGCTTCTCCCCGCAGGCCCCGGTGTGCATGTGCGCCCCGTAGTCGCGGTCGGGCATCAGCCCGACGACGCGGAGCGAGAACTCGGTGCCCCCGTCCCCGCCGTCCTGGTCGTCGCCGTCCCCGCCGTCCTGGTCGTCGCCGTCCCCGCCGTCCTGGTCGTCGGCGTCCCCGTCCGCGCCCTCCGAGGAGACCGCCAGCTCCACCTGCGCGCCCGCCGGGACCGCGTCCTCGTCGTAGGTCACCGCGGCCGCTCCGTCGGAGTAGGGCTCGAACTCCTCCTTCACGTCCGCCAGCTTCGCCTGCGCGTCCGCCGTGCCGCCGTCATCGTGTTCGCTGGCGTCGGGGGACGACCCCTCTCCCTGGCCGTAGGTGCCCCCGCCTCCGCGGTCGATGTCGTCCCCGGCGCAACCCGCCGCGAGCAGCGGGAGCAGCGCGAGGCCGGCGATCGTCCGGGTCAGATGCCGCGTCAGGTCCATGTCGTCCACCCCTGGAAGAGCCGAGTCGCTGTCGCCGATGGTAGCTACCCTGAGTGCGGGTCGTGACACGCTGAGCGCCGGTCGGGGTGGTGCTGCGCGGGCTATCCGGGGTCGGAGGCGTGCTCCAGCCCGGCTCCGGCCCCAGGGGCGGGGAACGGGGACCGGAAGGTGAACGCTTTGGGCCCCGGGCCGTTCGCCGTCAGCCGTTCGAGCCGCTCGCCGGCCTCGGACAGGGTCGGAAGCGTTCCCGCGGGCACCCACCACAGGACCAGCCCGGGGCGTCCCAGCGGCGCGAACCATTCGCGGCGCCGTCGCAGGTAGTCGAGGTGGCCGCTGTTTCCGTAGGTGTAGGAGCGCAGCGACTCCACGTCCTCCCAGACCGACAGGTTGACGAGCAGGTCCGGGCCGAAAGGGCGGCTGGCGCTGGCGTCGTTGGCCCCTTCGTCGGTGTAGCGCCAGACGAAACCGGGGGAGGCGTCGGCGAGGGCGTTGATCGGGTCCAAGGCGGCGGCGAAATCCGCCATCGAGGGATCGTCCAGGGGGGCCTTCAGGAGGGCGATGTTCAGCTGGGCGAGGTGGGGGGCGCTCATGGGGGACAGCACAGCACGGCCGCGGTTTCTAAGTCAATCATTTTTGTTTTTAGAGATGGCGACACAGCACCCCTTCGGCGACGGGGCCGTCCGCGCGGTGAACCCGCCCCACCGTTCGATCATCCCGCGCACCAGCTCCAGGTTCATCCCGCAGGTCAGCGGCGGGAAATCGGAGGCCAGCGACCGGAACGGGCAGTTGCGCAGGCGGACCTCGCCGCCTTGACCGCAGCCCTGGCCGCCGCTCTCCCCGCCGTTCTCCTCCCTGCCGTTCTCCTCCCCGGCGGCCGGGACGACCGGCTCGTACCCGCACGCGGCGAGCGCCGCCGCGACCTCCTCCAGCCGGGTGGGCCCCTCGGCCCCCTCGGCCGCCGCCGCGCGCCGCCGCCCCTCCTCGCGCGCGACCGCGTACAGCGCCTCCTCGGCCCCCGCCCGCTCGACGGCCTCGGCGAGCAGGCGTGCCGCCGCCTCGTAGTCGCGCGGCGGAAGGTGCAGGCTCACCTCCCGCCCCGAGCGCCGGTACACCTTCGCCGGGCGCCCCGCACCCGGCCCCTGCCGCCCGGTCAGCCGCCGCCGCTCCACCTCCAGCAGCCCGGCCTCGGCCAGCCGGTCCAGGTGGAACGCGGCCAGTGTGCGGGCGACCCCCAGGGCCTCGGCGGCGTCGGCCCGCCCCGCCTCGCCCCGCTCGCACACGTACCGGTAGAGCCTGCGGCGCACGGGGTCCGCCAGCGCCCCCGCCGCGCCGATCGCCGGGTCTCCGGGGGCTTCCTCGGCCGTCATTCCCGCGCGGCCGTCCGCGGCGTCCTGCGTCATCCCCCCATTGTGCGGCGCACCGCGTCGTCGGCGAGGGCGCGCCCCGCCTCGCCGTACAGGTGGTGCACCTCGTCGGCGCCGCGCGCACGGAGCTGCCCGATCTCCTCGGCGTGGGAGACCACCCCCGCCACCACGGGTCGGTGGCCGGTGGCGTCCAGGCTCTCCAGCGCGGCGAGGTTGCCCCGCTGGTGCGGCATGGCCAGGATGACCAGCCCGACCTCCTCGGACAGGGAGAGCCGGTCCCAGAAGTCGGAGTCGGTGGCGTCGCCCTCCACGACCCGGTAGCCCGCCTCGCGCAGCCGCTCCACGGTGGCCGGGTCGTGCTCGACGCCGACGGCGGCGACCCCGTGCGCCTCGCGCAGCCGGTCGTAGGCGCCGCGCCCGACCCGGCCCATGCCCAGCACGACGGCGCGCGCCCCGGACAGGTCGATGGGCCGGTCGCTGGGCAGCAGATCGGCCCGTTCGCGGCGGCGCAGCCATGGTGCGGCGGAGCGGTAGACCTCTTCCCCGTGCGTGTTCAGCGGGGCCGCGACCAGGAAGCTCAGCGCGACGGCCAGCGCCAGCGCCGACAGCCAGTCGTCCGACAGCCACCCCTGCGCCGCCGCCGACGCCACCACCACCAGCCCGAACTCCGAGTACGTGCCGAGCGTGGCTCCCGCCAGCAGGGAGGTGCGCCCGCGCAGGCGCAGCCCCAGGAACAGCGCGGTGAACAGCGCCCCCTTGACGGGCAGCAGGAGCAGCAGGCCGACCGCCAGGCCCACCGTCTCCCAGGCGGGCACTCCGGTCAGCCCGATGCTCAGGAAGAACCCGACGAGGAACAGCTCCTTGAGCGAGAACAGCGTCTTGGCCAGGGCCGGGGCGTTGGCGGCCGGGGCCAGCAGGACGCCCAGGACCAGCGCCCCCAGGTCGCCTTTGACCCCCACCAGGTCGAACAGGCCGTACCCGAGCACCAGCGCGGCCGCCACCCCGAACAGCGCCTGCATCTCTCCGTGGCCGATGCGGTCCAGCAGCCGCCGCAGCAGCGGGGCGGCGGGGATCAGCAGCGGCAGCAGCAGTGCCCACGGGCTGGGCCGGGTGTCGGTGGAGGCGGTGATGAACACGACGGCGAACAGGTCTTGCATGATCAGCACGCTGATGGCCAGGCGGCCGTAGAGCGACCCCATCTCGCTGCGGTCCTGCAGCACTTTGACCGCGAACACCGTGCTGGAGAAGGACAGGGCGAACCCGAGGAGCAGCAGGCCGGACCACGCCGTTCCCTGGAGCAGGGGCAGGCCGGCCAGCCTGAGCGCGCCGAGGGCGATCGCGGCCAGCGGGACCGAGACCACCATGTGGGCGCCCGCCGCGCCCCACACCTCGGGGCGGAGCAGGCTCCGCACGTCCAGTTTCAGGCCGATCGTGAACAGCAGCAGCGTCACGCCCAGGTCGGCGACGGCCTCCAGCTCGGGGGTGAGCCCGTATCCCAGGCCGTTGAGCGCGAACCCGGCGGCGAGGAACCCGACGAGCGGCGGCAGCCGTACGGCGGTGGCGGCGAGGCCCCCTGCGAAGGCGGCGCCGATGAACGCGGCTTCCATGTCCCCCCTCCCTTCCGGTCGCCTGCCGCCCTGGGCGGGGCGCCGGGGCCGCCGTCCCCGCGCGGCCGGTGACCGCTCCGCGGCGGTGCGGGCGGTGCGGCGTACGGACGGGCGTTAAGAGATCGTATGGAATCTCGTACGCCCCGTATACCGCCTGCGGACCCGAATGTAGAATCCGCGCCCCTTTGAGGCACCGCCCTGCGCAGGGCGAGGGGACGTGCGTCGCGCCGCAGCCCGGGGGGCCGGGCGCACCCGGCGTGTCCTTCACGGACGCGTACGATCGGAGCGCCTATGAGAACCATCAGCCGCGACGGCGAGCACGAACTCGACATCAAGAAGTCCCGCTTCCTCTGCGCGATGGCGCGCGTCGGCTCAGAAGACGGGGCGCGCGCCTTCATCGCCCAGCGGCGCAAGGCCCACTGGAGCGCCAACCACAACTGCAGCGCCTACATCCTGGGCGACGACGGCGGAATCCAGCGCTCCAGCGACGACGGCGAACCCTCCGGCACCGCCGGGGTCCCCATGCTGGAGGTCCTGCGGCACCGCGGTGTGACCGACGCGGTCGCCGTGGTCACCCGCTACTTCGGCGGCGTCAAGCTGGGCGCGGGCGGCCTGATCCGGGCCTACGGCGGCGCCGTGTCCGCCACGCTCGACACCCTCGGCCTGCTGGAGCGCCGCACCCTCCTCGTGGTCGCGGTGATGGCCGACTACCTGCAGGCCGGGCGCCTGGAGAGCGAGCTGCGCTCCTCCCCCTACACGGTGCGGTCCGTGGAGTACGGCGCCGACGTGCGCATCGACGTCGCGCTGAGCGAGGAGGAACTGGACGGCTTCCGCGCCTGGCTGGCCGAGGCCACCGCAGGGCAGGCGGTCTGCGAGGTCGAGGGAAGCACCGTCGTGGAGGTCCCGCCGGAGCCCCGCACCGAGTAGGAGCCCGCGCGGATAGGCCCGCGGACCCCGTGTTGATCTCGGGAGAAACGACGCTACCGGTCCACTTTTAGAGGCGCTTTTCCCGAGATCAACGAGGCAGGGGCAGCGATCGGTGGCGGGGCGCGAGGCCCGGCTCCCTGCGGCACGTCCGCCTATCCGTGCGCTAAGGGGGCGTGTTCCCCGCGCTTCCCGCGTTCTAGGATTCGGTCTACGGAACGTCGTCCTAGGGAGTGGGCAATGCGCACCACGCGGTGGGCCCCGCGGGCGGCCACCGCGGGCGCCGTGTCCTTCACGGCGGCCGTGCTCCTGGGGAGCACCGCGTGCACCCCGGACGAGCCCGACCCGCCGGACGCCTCGCCCCAGCCCCTTCCCACCGCCTTCGACGGCGAGCGGCCGCCGGGCGTCATGGGCGACCCGGTGCGGCACATGCACGGCCCCGGCGCCGACGGCCCCGACATCCTCGACGACGACATGGGCGTGCGCATCCAGGCCCTCGGCGACGCGTTCCTGATCAGCTCCAACAGCGAGGAGCGCCACCTGCTCCAGCGCGCGTCCGACGGCACGACCCTCTGGCAGGGCGGGCAGCGGGTGGACGGCCTCACCCGCACCGCAGAAGGCCGCCCGGCGCTCCGGCTGACCGGCGAGGGCGGCGCGAGCGTGGTCGACGACGAAGGCGAGACCGTCTGGGAGGGCGGCGGCCGCGAGGTGTACGTGCCCGGCTTCTCGGTCCGCCGCCCTGAGGAGTGGTCGCCCGACGACCCCTACGGCGCGTTCGCGGTGAGCGGCCCCGGCGGCGGCGAGCCCCTGTGGGAGTACACGTTCGAGGCGCCGGACGGCGCCGGCGACGAGGAGGACGCGGACGGCGCCGGTGACGGAGAGGGCGACGAGGACACCGGAGGAGACGGAGGGGATGGAGTGGCCGAGGGGGACGACTCCGCGGGCTCCTCTGCTCCGGACCCCGAGCGGATGGGCGTGCCCGTCGCCGCCGACGACGGAGTCCTCCTCTTGGACGACGGCGCCGGGCTGCTCCAGGCGCGCGACCCTGAGGAGCCCGACGAGCCCCTGTGGAGTGTGACCGGGGACGATGCCGACCTCTTGGGCGACGGCGCGGTCCCCCGCCCGACGCCGCGGGTCGTCGGCCACTACCCGCTGCCCGCCCCCGAGGAGGGCTCAGCCGGGGACGCGTCACCCGAGGACGCCTCACCCGGGGACGGCGCCTCGGACGAGGGCGGGGAGTCCCCCTCCCCGGACGAGGGGACCGCCGACGACGGCCCCGACGCGGCCGTGCGCGGGGTCCTCGTCCGCTGGACCCGCCCCGAGGAGCCGTCCCTCCTCTCCATGCACGACCTGCACACCGGCGAGGTCGTCTGGACCCTCCAGGAACCCGGCACCAACCCCGCCGACCCCGACTTCGCCCCCGACCCGCTCGCCGGGGCCGTCTCCGACCCCGAGACCGGCACCCTCCTGCTCCCGCAGGCCGGCGGCCGGACCCCGGTGGCCGCGCTCGACACGGCCACCGGCGACCTCCTGTGGGAGTTCGAGGGCGAGGACGAGCGCGCCCTGTCCGTCGCCTTCGCCGCGGGCGGGTTCGCTTACGCGGACGCGCGCGGCGCCGATGACACCACCCAGGTCGTCCTGGAGGCGCGCTCCAAGGACGAGGCCGCCGAAGGCCTCGACTCCTCCGTCGAGGCGGTCAGCGCCGACGGCTACGCGGTGGTCGTGCACGACCGGCAGCGCTTCGTCTTCGCTCCGGCGGACGCGCCGGACGGGGAGTGAGCCCCGCATCCGGCGGGCCGTGAGGACTGAACCCGCGTTCTCCGGGCACGTGGTCCCCGACACACTCTGCGCACCCCGCTCTGCCAGCCGCAGAACCCCGTTCTATAGCATCTCGGAGTATGGACATGCCGGACAGTCAGACGGGCGGCGACCCGGTCCCGGGATCCGCGTTCCCCCACGCGTCGCGTGAGCAATGGCGGTCGCTCGTGGCCGGGGTGCTGAAGAAGAGCGGCGTCGAAATCGGACCGGAGGCCTCCGAGCCCGAGGCGATGCTGGCCTCGGCCACCTACGACGGCATCACCCTCAGCCCCCTCTACACCCCCGACGACGCCTTCGACTCGGGCTTTCCCGGCCTGTCCCCCTTCACCCGGGGCGGGCGCCCCGAGGGCGCCGCCGCCTCCGGGTGGGAGGTGCGCCAGATGCACGTCGACCCCGACCCCGCGCGGGCCCGCACCGCCGTGCTCGCCGACCTGGAGAACGGGGTCGGCGCCCTGTGGCTGCGGGTCGGCGACGGCGGCCTGTCCCCCTCGGCCCTGCGCGAGGCCCTCACCGACGTGTACCTGGACATGGCCCCGGTCCACCTGGAGCCCGGCGCCGACCACCGGGCCGCCGCCGACGCCCTCCTGCAGGTGTGGGCCGACGCGGGCGCCGACTCCGGAGCCGTCGGCGGGCTGGGCATCGACCCCTTGGGCATCCGGATGCGCGGGGTCCGCGCCGACCTCGCCGACGCGGCCGCCACCGCCCGCGCGCACGCCGACCGCCACCCCCGCCTGCTGCTGATGGCCGCCGACGCCACCCCGGTGCACGACGCGGGCGGCTCCGAGGCCCAGGAGCTGGGCACCGCCATGGCGGTCGGCGCCGCCTACCTGCGCGCCCTCACCGAGGCCGGGATGGGCCTGGCGGAGGCGGCCGCGCGCATCGAGTTCCGCCTGGCCGCCTCCGCCGACCAGTTCCTCACCATCGCCAAGCTGCGCGCCGCCCGCGCCATGTGGGCGCGGGTGGGCGAGGCCTGCGGCCTGGCCGAGCAGCACCGGTCGATGCGGCTGCACGCGGTCACCTCGGCGGCGATGATGACCCGCCGCGATCCGTACGTGAACCTGCTCCGCACCACCCTGGCCTGCTTCGGCGCCGGGGTCGGCGGCGCCGACGCGGTCACCGTGCGCCCCTTCGACTCCGCCCTGGGGCTGCCCGACGGGTTCGCCCGGCGCATCGCCCGCAACACCCAGGCCCTGCTGGTGGAGGAGGCCGGCCTGGCGCGGGTGATCGACCCGGCCGGGGGGTCGTTCTTCGTCGAGCGGCTCACCGCCGACCTGTACGACAGGGGGTGGGCGTTCTTCCAGGAGCTGGAGGCCGGCGGCGGCCTGCCCCGGGCGCTGGACTCGGGACTGCTGCGGGACCGGGTCGACGAGGTGTGGGAGCGCCGCCGCGACGCCGTGGCCCACCGCGCCGATCCCGTCACCGGCGTCAGCGAGTTCCCGCTGCTCTCCGAGGAGCTGCTGGAGCGCGAACCCGTCCCGGCGCCGCGCGCCGACGAGGCCGAGCGGTCGGTGCTGCCCGCCCGCCGCTACGCCGAGGAGTTCGAGGAGCTGCGGGACGCCGCCGACGCGTACCGGGACGCCACCGGCGCCCGCCCCGCGGTCTTCCTGGCCACCCTGGGTCCGGTGGCCGCGCACACCGCCCGCGCCGCGTTCGCCGCCAACCTGCTGCAGGCCGGGGGGATCGAGCCGGTGGGCGGCGGCACGACGGGCGGCCCGGCCGAGGCGGCCGAGGCGTTCGCCGGCTCCGGGGCCCAGGTGGCCTGCCTGTGCGGCAGCGACGCGCTCTACGACGAGCACGCCGCCGAGGCGGTCGAGGCCCTGCACCGGGCCGGGGCCCACCGCGTGCTGCTGGCCGGGAGGCCGGACGGGGAGCACCGGGCGGCCGGTGCGGACGGCTTCCTCCACGCCGGGGCCGACGCCCTGGGCCTGCTCAAGGAACTGCACGAGACGCTGGGGGTGGGGCGATGAGCACGGGTGCGGGCGGCGGCCGGGAGGCCATCCCCGACTTCAGCACGGTCCCGCCGGGCTCCACGGCCCCGGCCGCGGGCGCCTACGGCCCGGAGGACTGGCGGGCCGCCCTGGCCGAGGCCACCGGGAAGGGCCCGGACGCGTTCGTGTGGGAGACCCCCGAGGGCATCGGGGTGCGGCCGCTGTACACCCCGGCCGACACCGAGGGGCTGGGCTTCGTGTCCGGCTACCCGGGCATCGCCCCCTACCTGCGCGGCCCCTACCCGACCATGTACGTCAACCAGCCGTGGACGGTGCGCCAGTACGCGGGCTTCTCCACCGCCGAGGAGTCCAACGCCTTCTACCGGCGCAACCTGGCCGCCGGGCAGAAGGGGCTGTCGGTCGCCTTCGACCTGGCCACCCACCGCGGCTACGACTCCGACCACCCGCGCGTGTCCGGCGACGTGGGCATGGCCGGGGTGGCGATCGACTCCATCTACGACATGCGGCAGCTCTTCGACGGCATCCCGCTGGACCGGATGAGCGTGTCGATGACCATGAACGGCGCGGTGCTGCCGGTGATGGCCCTGTACATCGTCGCCGCCGAGGAGCAGGGGGTGCCGCCGGAGAAGCTGGCGGGGACCATCCAGAACGACATCCTCAAAGAGTTCATGGTCCGCAACACCTACATCTACCCGCCCGCGCCGTCGATGCGGATCATCTCCGACATCTTCGCCTACACCTCGAACCGGATGCCCCGGTTCAACTCCATCTCCATCTCCGGCTACCACATGCAGGAGGCGGGGGCCACCGCCGACCTGGAGCTGGCCTACACCCTGGCCGACGGGGCCGAGTACATCCGCGCCGGGCGCGGCGCCGGGCTGGAGGTGGACGCGTTCGCGCCCCGGCTGTCGTTCTTCTGGGCCATCGGCATGAACTTCTTCATGGAGGTGGCCAAGCTGCGGGCGGCCCGGCTGCTCTGGGCCGACCTGGTGCGGGGATTCGGCGCGCAGAACCCCAAGTCGCTGTCGCTGCGCACGCACTCGCAGACCTCGGGCTGGTCGCTGACGGCCCAGGACGTGTTCAACAACGTGGTGCGCACCTGTGTGGAGGCGATGGCCGCCACCCAGGGGCACACCCAGTCCCTGCACACCAACGCCCTGGACGAGGCGCTGGCGCTGCCCACCGACTTCTCGGCGCGCATCGCCCGCAACACCCAGCTCGTGCTGCAGCAGGAGTCGGGCACCACCCGCAGCATCGACCCGTGGGGCGGCAGCCACTACGTCGAGCGCCTCACCGCGGACCTGGCGCGCCGCGCCCGCGCGCACATCCGGGAGGTGGAGGAGGCGGGGGGCATGGCCGCCGCCATCGACGCCGGCATCCCCAAGATGCGCATCGAGGAGGCGGCCGCCCGCACCCAGGCGCGCATCGACTCGGGCCGCCAGCCGGTCGTCGGGGTCAACAAGTACCTGCCGGACACCCCCGACGAGATCGAGGTCCTCAAGGTCGACAACAGCCGGGTGCGGGCCGAGCAGCTGGAGAAGCTGCGGCGGCTGCGCGAGGAGCGCGACGAGGACGCGACCCGCGCCGCCCTGGAGCGGCTCGCCGAGGCCGCGGCCAAGGAGCCGGGCGGCGGGACACTGGAGAACAACCTGCTGGCGGCGGCGGTGGACGCGGCGCGGGCCAAGGCGACCGTGGGGGAGATCTCCGACGCCATGGAGCGGGTGTTCGGGCGCCACTCCGGGCAGATCCGCACCATCCAGGGCGTGTACCGGGAGGAGGCGTCGTCGGCGAAGGGGGCCGCTGAGGCGATGGAGAGCGTGGCGGACAAGGTCGCGGCGTTCGAGGAGCGGGAGGGGCGCCGCCCCCGCATCCTCGTCGCCAAGATGGGCCAGGACGGCCACGACCGGGGGCAGAAGGTGATCGCCACCGCCTTCGCCGACCTGGGCTTCGACGTGGACGTGGGCCCGCTGTTCCAGACCCCCGGGGAGGTGGCCGCCCAGGCCGCCGAGGCCGACGTGCACGTCGTCGGGGTGTCGTCGCTGGCGGCGGGGCACCTGACGCTGGTCCCGGCGCTGCGCGAGGCCCTGGCCGCGCACGGGCGGGAGGACATCATGGTCGTCGTCGGCGGGGTGATCCCCCCGGCCGACCACGCCGCCCTCGCCGAGATGGGCGCGGCCGCCGTCTTCGGGCCCGGGACGGTGATCGCCGAGGCGGCGGGGGGACTGCTCGACCGGCTCGCCGACGAGCTGGGGCACGGGTGAGCGGGCGCCGGATCGACGTCGGCGCGCTGGCCGAGGGCGTCCTGGCGGGCCACCGGCCCACCCTGGCGCGGGCGATCACCCTGGTGGAGTCGCGGCGGCCGGACCACGCCGAGCGCGCCCAGGAGCTGCTCGTGCGGCTGCTCCCGCACGGCGGGAAGGCGCACCGGGTGGGCATCACCGGGGTGCCCGGCGTCGGCAAGTCGACCTTCATCGACGGGCTCGGCACCGCGCTGACCGGGCGCGGCCACCGGGTCGCGGTGCTGGCGGTGGACCCCTCCTCCACCCGCACCGGGGGCAGCATCCTCGGGGACAAGACCCGGATGGCCCGGCTGGCGGTGGACCCGGACGCGTTCGTGCGGCCCTCGCCCACCGCCGGGACGCTGGGCGGGGTGGCCCGCGCCACCCGGGAGACCATGGTGCTCATGGAGGCCGCCGGGTTCGACGTGGTGCTGGTCGAGACGGTGGGCGTAGGCCAGTCGGAGGTGGCGGTCGCCGGGATGGTCGACTGCTTCTGCCTGCTGACCCTGGCCCGCACCGGGGACCAGCTCCAGGGCATCAAGAAGGGCGTGCTGGAGCTGGTCGACGTGGTCGCGGTGAACAAGGCCGACGGGCCGCACGCCGGCGACGCCCGCAAGGCCGCCCGCGAGCTGGGGCGGGCGCTGCGCATGCTGCGCCCGGTGCACGAGGTGTGGCGGCCCCGGGTGCTCACCTGCAGCGGGATGACCGGCGACGGCCTGGACGACGTGTGGCGGGCGGTGCTGGACCAGCGCGCCGCCCTGGAGGAGTCCGGGGAGTTCGCCGAGCAGCGCAGCCGCCAGCAGGTGGAGTGGATGTGGTCACAGGTGCGCGACCGGCTGATGGACCGCCTGGTGCACGACCCCGGCGTCGCCGCGGAGGTGCCCGGCCTGGAGGAGGCGGTGCGCTCGGGCGAGCGGACCGCGACACAGGCCGCCGAGCGCCTCCTGGAGCGGTTCTCCCGGGGCTCCGGCGGCCCACCGGGCGGCGGAGGATGACGCAGGCCACAGCGCACACGGGGTTCACCGGGCCGTGCGCGGACGAAAATAACTTCCGAATCGGCATTCCCGTCGGGCCGATCGGCTAATACCGTGGGTGGTCAGGGATGCGCGCGCGACCGGCGAGGGGAGCCGGGCGCCCACCCGGCGTGACGGGTCGGGCGGCCTCGGCCGCGCGGTCGGGCGGTATGGGGACCCCTCACCATCAGTGAGGCTGGGAGGAGTGAACGTGCACAGGCTTGGGCTCGGCACCCGGGTCGAGAACCACACCGTGATCGTCACGGTGGAGGGCGATCTCGACATCGCGACGGCCGGGGATCTCCAGGAGCATGTGACGGAGGCCGTGGGCGAGCACGGGCCGTGGCTGATCCTGGATCTGAGCGCGCTGGAGTTCATGGACTCCAGCGGGCTGAACGCCGTCATCCACATCTACCGCGCGGTCAAGGAGCGGGGCGGAAGCCTCGCGCTCGCCGCGCCCAACGACCGTGTGACCAAGGTGGTCCGGCTGGTCGGACTGCACCGGCAGGTGCCGGTGCACCGCACCGTGCCGGTGGCCGTGAGCGCGATGAAGGCGCTGGAGGCCAAGCAGGCCGGCTGACCCCCGATCGAGGCACGCCCCGTGGACCTGTCCTGGAACCACAACGCGCACTACCACGGCCTGCTGCTGGACCGGGTCCCCCGTCCGTGCGCCCGCGCCCTCGACGTGGGCTGCGGGGACGGGCGTTTCGCGCGCCTGCTGGCCGGGGCGGCCGGCCAGGTGGACGCGATCGACCCGGACCCCCGGATGGTGGACGCCGCCCGCTCCCGGACCCCCGACCGGCTCGACGTGCGCTTCACCAAGGCGGCGCTGGGCGAGATCGACCTCGAACCCGGCGCCTACGGGTTCGTGTCGGCGATCTCCTCCCTGCACCACCTCCCGGCCGCCGAGTTCGGCGACGCGCTGCGCCGCCTGGAGGCGGCGCTGGCGCCCGGCGGCGTGCTCGCGGTGCTGGGCCTGTACCGGGAGGAGACCGCGAACGACCGGGCGGCCTCGGCCGCCGTGCTGGTGCCGCAGTGGGCGGTGGGCGGGGCGCTGGCCGCCGGCCGCGCCCTGGCCGGGGTGCCCGACCCGGCCGAGCCGGGGATGCCGGTCGCCGAGCCGGAGATGGGCCTGCGCCGCATCGCCGCGGAGGCGGGCCGGGTCCTGCCCGGCGTGCGGGTGCGGCGGCTGCTGTTCTGGCGGTACCGCCTGTTCTATACCCGGCACTGACGCCGGCCGCGCCTGGGGCCCCGGGGGCCGCTCCGGCGATAGTGTCGCCGCATGGCCACACCCGACTTCATCCTGCGGCTGCGCAAGCACGTCGGCCACGAGAAGCTGTTCCTCACCGGTGTGACGGGGGTCGTCATCGGCGACGGCGCCGTCGGCGACGAGGGCGCGGTGCTGCTCCACCGCCGGGCCGACGACGGGGCCTGGTCGCCGCCGGGCGGCATCCTGGAGCCGGGTGAGCAGCCCGCCGAGGCGCTGGTCCGCGAGGTGGAGGAGGAGACGGGGATCGTCGCGGTCCCCGAGCGGGTGGCGAGCGTGGTCACCGGGGACCCGTTCACCTACGCCAACGGGGACGTGGTGCAGATCGTCGACGTCGCCTTCCGGTGCCGCCCCGTGGGCGGGCGGATCCGGCTGGACGAGGACGAGTCGCTGGAGGTGGCGTGGTTCCCGATGGACGGCCTGCCGCCCATGGCCGACCGCGTCCTCGACCGCGTCCTCCGCGCCCACGAGAACGGCCGGGCCTGGTTCGTCCCGGCTAAGGGGAGCGGGCAGGAGGGGGCGACCTGATGGCCCCCTGAGAGGGCGTGCACCGGGTCGGCCGTGTGTGCCTTTGTCGCCGAGGACCGGCTCAGAGGTGAGAAGGGCGACCGGCCCCGGCTGACGCAGGGCGACCTCCGCCACAGGCTCGATCTTCATCCGCGGCAGAGCCCACTCGAGCCTGGGGAGCCTGATCCGCTCATGGGTGACTTCTACGATGGTGTGGGCGCTGATGACGATCTCGCTCCCGGTGTCGTTCAGCTCCTTCAGCATCGCCGTGGTCTTCCGGTCGCCGTCCACCCAGCCGGACAGGCCCTGTGAATCCAGCACAGCGGTCTCGTACGGTCGGGTCACGCCGCTTCCTTGTCGGGCTTGTCGGCGAACGCTGCATACAGCCGTTCGCGGGCCTCTTCGAGCTCCTCTTCGGTGAACTCTCCGTGCTCCTCCTCGTACCGCCGCAGGTCCTCGGCGAGGAGTTGGTGTCGGATCTTTCTGGAAACCGCTTCTGCTACGTATCCGGAGATGTTGTCGGTCACTCGGCGCAGCTCCTCGACCTGATCGGTCGGGAGTGTCACCGTGATGCGCGTGGTGTCGGCCATGCTTTCAGCCTCCTCGGGTATGCGCGCCGTGTCCGGAGGATCGAAGGATTCGTGCCCACTCGACCGGAACGGGCCCGGCCCGGTGCCGGAGCACCGGGCCGGGCCCGTGCGCGGGCCGGGCGGCCTCGGCCGCGCGTCACTCGGCCGAGACGGCCTCCCGCACCTTTCCGCGCATGATCGCCCAGTGCAGGACGGCGCCCAGGGCGGCTCCCAGGATCCAGGCGAAGCCGGACAGGAACTCCAGCGCGGGCACCCAGACGGCGGCGATGGAGAACACCGACGCCGCGCCGAACACCGCCATCGCCCGCAGGTTCCACCCGCGCGTGTAGTGGTAGGGGCCGTCCGGCGCCGAGGAGTACAGGGCCTTCACGTCGAACCGCTGCCGCCGCAGCAGGTAGTAGTCGGCGACGATGATCCCGAACAGCGGCGCCAGCACCGCCCCCAGGGTGTCCACGAACGCCGCGATCCCGATGCCCTCGATGAAGGCCACCCACAGGCCGCCGACCACGAAGCCCACCGCCGCCGTGATCAGGCCGCCGGTGAGGGCGTTGATCTTCCGCGGCGCCAGGTTGGCCAGCGCGTACACCGGCGGGATGAAGTTGGCGACCAGGTTGATCCCCACCGTCGCCACGAAGAAGGTCAGCGCCGCCACCACGGTCAGCGCGGTGTTGTCCACCTGCTCCACGATGTCGGAGGGGTTGGTCAGCGCCTCGCCGTACAGCACCCCGGTCCCGGCGGTGATGACCAGCGCCAGGAACGAGAACACGGCCAGGCTCACCGGCAGCCCCAGCAGGTTGCCCAGCTTCATGGACCGCTCCGAGCGGACGAACCGCGAGAAGTCGCCGTAGTTCACCACGACCGCCGCGAAGTAGGCCACCATCGTGCCCACGACCGCGAAGAACGCGCCCACGCCGCCGTTCGCCTCGGTGGCCTGGGCCTCGGAGCCGGAGAAGACGGTGCCGATCTCGGCGAGCAGCCCGCCTCCGGCGCGCCACCAGATCACCGCCATCAGGGCGATCATCACCACGTAGACCGCCGGCCCCGCCCAGTTCAGGAAGGTGCCGATCCACTGCATGCCGCGCGCGAACAGGGCGAGCTGGAACACCGCGACGATCGCGTAGGACAGCCAGCCCACCGCCGACATCCCCAGGAACGTCGCGTCCGGGCCGGGGCCGAACACGGCGGTGATCATCAGCGCCACCGCCGTTGAGGCGAAGTAGGTCTGGGCGCCGTACCAGAACACCGCGGTGATCGCCCGCAGCATCGTCGGGAACTGGGTGCCGTAGACCCCCAGAGAGGCCCGGGCCACCACCGCGTAGGGGATGCCGTACCGGACGCTGGGGCGGCCGACCAGGTTGCACAGGAACATGATGATGACGCCCGCGAGCATGATGCCCGCGAACACCGCCCACCCGTTCAGCCCGTAGGACACGAAGAGGGTGGCGGCCAGGGTGTAGCCGAACAGGCTCTGGATGTCGTTCGACCACACGTTGAAGATCTCGAACCAGCCCCAGGTGCGCTTCTTCTCCGGGAGCGGAGCGATGTCCTCGTTGTACAGCGCCGGGTCGGCGCCGGGGACGAGCGGGGCGGCCACCGGTTCGGTGGCGCCCGCGGCGGAGGCCGGTTCGTTGGCGGCCGCTGGGGCCGCTGTCGTCGGGTCGGTCATGGCGGGTCCTCGGATATGGGCGGGCTCGGAGGCGGTCGAGCCGTGTGGACGGACGGGTGAGGCGGAGGTTCCGGGTCGGGCGGGGGGGGGGCGGGCGTCCGCGCCCCCGCCGCCTCAGATGTCGGAGCGGGCCCGGTCCCGGGGAAGGTCGGCGACCGCGGGACGGGAGAAGCGGTCGGTCGCCGAGTCGTAGACCCAGCTCGCCCCGACGCTGGTGGCCAGGTAGTCGTCCGGCCGCTCGGCACCGATCTCGGCCTGCGGGTGGCGCGGCAGGATCCACGCCTTCATGAGGACGAGGTAGACGGCGAAGGCGACCGGGAAGCCGATGATGTAGGCGTAGTCGGGCTGCCACAGCGCGATCGCGGAGGCGGAGAACCAGGCGATCAGCGCCGCCGGGTTGAACCCGCGGGCGTACCGGTACTGCCCGTCGGGGCGGTACAGCTCGGGCACGTTCACCCGGCGCCGGCGCAGCACGTAGTAGTCGGCGATCATGATCCCGGCGATGGCGGCGATGAACCCGCCGTAGTAGCTCAGGAACGTGAACAGGTTGTCCAGCAGCAGCCAGGGCATCACCGCGGTGCCGACGACGCCCGCCAGCACCACCCCCATCCGGTAGGACAGCCGGGGCGCGGCCGCGTTGACGAAGTTCAGCGCCGCCGGGACCACGTTGGCGGCGGTGTTGGTGGACCACTGGGCGAGCAGCACCATGACCAGCAGCACCCCCAGCACGGCCCCGGTGCTCTGCTCGCGGATGACGTCGATGGGGTTCCAGTTCCCGGTGACGACGAAGGAGACCGCGCCGATGAAGGCGATCCAGGTCTGCATCACCGGCAGCACCGCGAACTGGGCCACGATGACGTTGCGGTTGCGGCGCACGAAGCCGCGCTGTCCGGGCGAGGTGGCCACGAAGCGGGTGATGTTGGGGATGTCCACCGCCAGCGGCGCCCACACCACCATGTTCACCAGGAACAGGGCGACCAGGGTGGTGTCGCCCTCGCCGGCGAACGTCCAGATGTTGGTCCCCTCCAGGTCGGCGATGCCGTTCAGGGTCAGGTACATCCACAGCGAGATCGCCAGGATGCAGGGGGCCGCCAGCGACGCCAGCCGCTCCACCGCCTTGATGCCCAGCGCCACGTTGACCACCTGCACGGCCAGGAACACCGCGTACCACAGGGGCCAGAAGGCGAACCCGGTCCAGTACTCGACCAGCCCGTTGATGGCCAGGGCGCCCAGGTAGGTCTGGATGCCGAACCAGCAGGCGGCGACGACGCCGCGGGAGACCGACGGGAAGTGGGTGCCGACGGTGCCGAACGGGGCGCGCAGGTAGACGGCGAAGGAGAGCCCGTGCTCGGTGCCGATGTCGGCGGTCAGGGTCATGATGACGGCGAGCGCGGCGGTCGCGGCGAAGACCACCGCCATCACCTGGGCCAGCGGGACCCCGCCCTCGACGCCGTTGGCGCCGTACTGGAAGGTCACGATGACCACCGCCAGGCCCACCCAGATCCAGGCGAACCCCCACACCGAGATGGGGCGCTGGGTCAGCCAGGTGGGCAGGATGGCCTCTTCGAGCAGGTGGTTCACACGGCCGTGGCCGCTTCGGGGGACGTCGCCGTCGGGTGCGGGACCGCCGCCCGGCGGCGGGGCGCCGCCGGTGCGGCTACCAGGGACCGGCGCTTCCATGGGGGATCCTCGCAATCTCCGGGCGGGCCGGGGCTATCTCGTGCGTGCGGGGCACGAGGCGGTCAGGCCGTCGGCGGCGTCGGCGGCGGCGGGGCGGGACGGGCCGTGGGCGGCCCCCTCCAGGGCGGGGCTCAGCGGCCAGTGGGTGATCTCCTTCGGCAGGGGCGGCGCGAAGGCGCCCCTGCGTCCGGTGGACAGGCCCAGTCCGACGAGGGACTCGGCCAGCGCGACGCCGGCGGCCACACCGTCGACCACCGGGACACCGGTGGCCTCGCGCACCGCTTCGGACAGCCCGGCCATTCCGGCGCAGCCGAGCACGATGCTGTCCGCGCCGTCCTCCTCGACGGCGCGCTCGGCCTGCGCGGCGATGGCGCGCAGTGCGGCGCCGTGGTCGCGCTCCAGCTCCAGCACGGCCAGGCCGCTGGCGCGCACCGAGGCGCACCGCGTGTCCAGGCCGGCCTGGCGGAGCCGGGCGCGGATCTGCGGGACGGTCCGCCGCAGGCTGGTGACCACCGAGTACTCCCCGCCCACCAGGCAGGCGAGCTGGGCGGCGGCCTCGGTGATGTCGACGACGGGCACCGGGCACAGCTCCTGCAGGCCCTCCCGGCCGTGTTCACCGAACCCGGCCTGGACGACCGCGTCGTAGGGGCCGTCGTAGGTGGCGACCCGGTCCATCACCGCCACGGCCGACAGGTAGCTCTCGAAGTTCCCCTCGACCGACTCGGGGCCGAAGCGGGGGGTCAGCGCAACGACCTCGGTCCCCGGGCGCGCGGCGGCCCGGGCCTCGTCGGCCAGCGCGCGGGTCACGCGCTCGGAGGTGTTGACGTTGACCAACAGGATGCGCATGGGGTCCTTCCGTCCGGGCGTGGCGGCCTGTACTGGGCGGACGGGCGGGGCATGTGATGCCCGCCACGTGATGTGAAGTTATAACTTCACGAGCTATAAAGCAATAGCTTCACGTGATCGACATCTATACTTAACAGCGCCATGGACGACTCCCCGGAAGCCACCAACGCCGCCACCGCCCTCGCCCGCGCGGGTTTCGATGAACAGCGCTTCGGCGAGCGGATCCGCGAACTCCGCACCCGACGGGGCCTGTCCCTGCGGGTGCTGGCCAAGCGGCTCGGCATCAGCGCCAGTGCCCTCTCCCAGATCGAGCGCGGCAAGATGCGCCCGTCGGTCACCCGGCTCTACCAGATCCTCACCGAGCTGGACGCGCCCATGTCCTCGGCCTTCGGCGAGGATCCGACGGGCGCCGGGGACGGCGACGACACCGCGGCGCCCGGGTTCCCGCAGTTCCCCGAGGACCCCGGCGGCACCGGCGCCGCCGACGGAGTGCAGCTCATCCGGCGGGACGAGGCCGCCGTCCTGGAACTGGACCACGGGGTGCGGTACCGGCGCCTGTCCCCCGCGGGTGTTCCCGGACTGAACTATTTCGAGTCGGTGTACCCGCCCGGGGCGTTCTCCAGCCAGAACGCCGAGTACGTGCGCCACCGCGGCCAGGAGATCGGCAACGTGGTCAGCGGCGTGCTCACCGTGGACGTGGGCTTCGAGACGCACGAGCTGCGCCCGGGCGACTCGATCATGTACCCCTCCACGACGCCGCACCGGATCTCCAACCAGGGCACCGAGACGGCCGTGGCGGTCTGGCTCAACATCGGCTGACCGCGCCCCCCGGCCCCGTTCCCGGCTCCCGACCCCGCCCGCCCCGGCCACGGCGCGAAAGAGGGCGGTGCCCCGCGCGCTGGGAGGGGATGCGCGCACGGGACACCGCCCGGGGCGAGACGGTCCGGAGGGGACGGCCCGTCTCGCGGCCGCCCTAGAGGGCGAAGCCCAGGACCCGGCCGGCGATCGTGTACATCACCACCATGACCAGCACGAGGGCGATCCCGTTGAGCACGAGGCCGCCGCGCATCATCTGGCGGATGGTGATGTGGCCCGAGCCGAACACGATCGCGTTGGGCGGGGTGGCCACCGGGAGCATGAAGGCCAGCGACGCGGCCAGGACCGCCGGGACGACCAGGGTCATCACGTCGGCGCCCACACCGGCCGCCACCCCGGCCATCACCGGGACGAAGGTCGCGGTGGTGGCGGTGTTGCTGGTCAGCTCGGTCAGCAGCAGCACCGCGGCGGCGACGAGGAGCACCAGCACCCACATCGGCACCGGCAGGCCGCCGACCTGCTCACCGATCCAGGCGCTCAGGCCGCTGCCGTCGAACTGCCGGGCCAGGGTCAGCCCGCCCCCGAACAGCAGCAGGATGCCCCAGGGGAGCTGCGCGGCGGAGTCCCAGTCCAGCAGCCGGGAGCCGTCGCCCCGGCCGGCGGGGATGAGGAAGAGCAGCACCGCGACGGTCATCGCGATCCCGGCGTCGCTGATCGAGCCCAGCCACGGGGCGGCCTCGCCGACGGGCGAGTCGGCCAGCAGCGGGATGCTCACCCAGGAGGCGGCGGCCAGCAGGAACATCGCCAGGACCATCTTCTCCTGGAGCGACATGGGCCCCATCGCCCGCAGCTCTTCGCGGATCAGCTCGCGGCCGCCGTTCAGGTCCTTGATCTTCGGCGGGAACACCAGGCGGGTCAGGACCAGCCAGGCCAGCACCAGGAAGACCGCGGCCAGCGGCAGGCCGACCAGCATCCACTGGCCGAAGCCGACGTGGATGTCGTGGCTCTCGGCCAGGTAGCCGACCATGAACGCGTTGGGCGGGGTGCCGATGAGCGTGGCCACCGAGCCGATGGAGGAGGAGTAGGCGATGCCCAGCATCAGCGCGGTCGCGAAGTTGGGGTCGGTGCGCCCGTCGCGCAGCTGCGCCACCATGCCGATCACGGCCACGCCGATCGGCATCATCATGACCGTGGTGGAGGTGTTGCTCACCCACATCGTGATGGCGCCGGTGGCCGCCATGAAGCCCGCGATCAGCATGGCCGGGCTGCTGCCCATCGCGGCGACGATGCTCAGCGCGATCCGCCGGTGCAGGTTCCACTTCTGCATGGCCAGGGCCAGCATGAACCCGCCCATGAACAGGAAGATGATGTCGTCGGCGTAGGGCGCGGCGACGTCTTCGATGTCCGCGCCGAGCAGCACCGGGAACAGCACCAGCGGCACCAGTGCGGTGGCGGCCAGCGGGATCGCCTCGGTCGCCCACCAGACGGCCATCAGCCCGGCGATGCCGGCGGTCACCTTGCCCTCGGTGGACAGCGAGTCCGGCAACAGCAGGATGAACAGGCCCAGCACCGCGACTCCGGCGGCCAGGCCGGCGGCCTTGGTGGTGAACGAACCGTTGGAGCCCGGCTTTCCGGGGTCCGTGCTCGCGGCGGATGTGGCCGCAGGTGCTTCAGGGGTGTCGGATCCCTGGGCGCTCGACATGGGGCGCGCCTCCTCTGATGGCGGGGCGGTGATCGTGCGGATACGGGGGATGCGCGTGGCCGCGGGGAACGCCCCGCTCTCTCCGCGGTCACAGGGTGAGCGTGGTCACTGTGGCGGGGGCCACGCAAACATCGCGGAAAAACTTGGGATTCCTCTGACATTGCCCCGGCCGTCCGTGTTCGTGCCGGAACGCACAGTGAGTGGCGCGGCCGGTCGGGGGTCGGCGTTCGGCGATGTCTATCCTGCTCACATGGGAACCGGACCGGGACCGATCGAGCGGCGCACGGTGCTGCGCGGCGCCTTGGCCGCCGTGGCCGCGGGCGCGCTGGCACCGGTGTCCGGAGGCTGCGCCGGCCCGGACCCCGAGCCCTATCCGCGCCTGGTGCTGGCGACCGGGCCACCCGGCGCCGTCTACCGGGAGATCGGCGCGGCCCTGGCCGACGAGCTGCGCACGACCCTGCCCGGTACGCGGATCGAGGTGCGCGGCACCAGCGCGTCGACGGAGAACCTGCGGCTGCTGGGGGAGGGGGCGGCGCAGATCGCGCCGGTCAGCCTCGACTCGGCGCGCGGGCGGAGCGGGGGGATGGCCGCGCTGTGCCGCCTCTACGACAGCTACCTGCACCTGATGGTGCGGGCCGACTCCGATGTGGAGGGGCTCGCCGACCTGGACGGGCGGCGGGTGTCGTTCGGCGCCGACGAGTCGGGCACCGAGTACACGGTGGGCCGCCTGGTCGAGGCGACCGGGGCGCGCATGGACGGCGTCCTGATGAACCAGGCCGAGTCGGCGCGGGCGCTGGAGGAGGGGCGGATCGACGCGATGTTCTCGCTCACCGGAATCCCCACCCCCGCCATCACCGACTTGGCCGGGCGGGTCCGCCTGCGCGCGGTGGACCTGGGTGAGGCGGCGGACACGATGGCGGGGGAGGTGCCGGGGGTGTACCTGCCCGCGATCCTCCCGGCGAGCGGCTACGAGGGGGTGGCGGCCACGCCGACGCTGACCCTGCCGAACATCCTGCTGGCCCGTGCGGACCTCCCCGACGACGTGGCGGCGACGGTCACCGCGACGGTGTTCACCCGCTCCTCGGAACTGGCCGCCCGCCGCCCGGAGGCGGCCCAGATCAACATCCGCACGGGCATCGCGACCGGGAACGTCCCCCTCCACCCGGGCGCCGCGCGCTGGTTCCGTGAACAGAAGCTCTGAGGCGGCGGGCGGCGGGCGGCGGTGTCATGCCTTCGGGAGACGCACCTCCACGTCCAGCCCGAAGCCCCCGTCGGGGCGGGGAAGGCCGGGGAGCAGGCGCAAAGACCCGCCGGACGACTCCACCAGGTCGGCGCAGATCGCCAGGCCCAGACCCGTGCCCTCCACGTTCTGGTGGCGTGGGCCCCGCCAGAAGCGTTGCAGGGCCTTCTGGCGCTCCTCCGGGGTGAGGCCGGTTCCGTCGTCGGCCACGTGCAGCACCACCGACCCCTTCCCGCGGGCCCCGTCCCCGCGGTCGCCGTCGGCGCCCGCGTCGGCTTCGCCGTCCCCGGCGGACGCGCTCAGGCGGATCCGGCCGCCGCCGGACAACCGGATCGCGTTGCTCATCAGCTCGTCCAGAACACTGCCCAGCCCGCCCGGGGGCGCCAGCGCGCGCAGTCCCTCCGGCACGCGGGTCTCCAGGCCGATGCCCTCCACCTCGGCCAGCGCCCGCCACCGCGTCAGCCGCGTCGCCAGCACCTCGTCCAGCTCGACCGGCTCGGACGCGCGGAAGCTCTCCATCCGGGTCGCCGCCGTCAGCGAGTTCAGCAGCCGGTGCATCGCCTTGGCCTCCTCGACCGCGTCGGCGTGCGCCTGGCGCGCCTCCTCGCCGCTCACGTGCGGCTCCAGGTTCTCCACCGCCAGCCGCAGGCTCGCCAGCGGGTTGCGCAGCTGGTGGGAGGCGTCGGAGACGAACGCCCGCTGCCGGTGCAGCGCCCGCTCCACCGCGTCCACCATGGCGTTGAACGACGCCGCCAGGCGGCGCAGCTCCGGCGGCCCGCCCACCCGGTCGGCGCGTACCGACAGGTCGCCCTCGGAGATCGCCGCGGTCGCCTCGTCCAGCCGCCGCACCGGCCGGAGCACCCACCGCGACAGCGGCCACGCCACCGCCGACAGCACCCCCAGCGGCACCATGGACAACGCCCCCAGCAGCGCCCACGAGCCCAGGATCCGCTCCCGCAGCTCTCCCGTGGGCGCGGAGATCAGCACCGCCCCCTCCACCCCGCTGTCACGGCCGATGGGTTCGGCGATCACCAGGTCCTCCGTGGACCACGGCCACACCGCCGTCGGCGGCGCCGGGCGGAACCCGCCCAGCGCCCGGTGGGCCTCCTCCTGGCCCCGGGCCGCGCGCGCCGCGTCCGGGGACGAGGCCAGCACCGGCCGCCCCGACGGGTCGACCACGGCCACCCGCGCGCCGTACAGGTCCTCGTACCGCTCCAGCTCGCCGCGCAGCCCCTCCACCCGGCCGGTGCGCAGCGCGGTGGAGCCCAGCGACGCGAACCGGCCCGCGTCATTGAGCCGGTCCACGTACATCTCCTGGGTCTGCCGCTGCGCGGTGACCGCGCCCAGCGGCACCGCGAGCGACGCGGTGATCAGGAAGGCGATCGGCACCAGCAGGGCGAGGAGGCGGCGCAGCACGGCGCGGCCCCGCTCAGTCGCCCTCGCCGGCGGGGGCCAGCCGGTAGCCGACCCCGCGCACGGTGCGGATCAGCACCGCCCCGGCGAGCTTGCCGCGCAGTGCGGCGATGTGCGTGTCCAGGGTGCGCGAGGACGACTCCCAGGAGGTCCCCCACACCTGGTCGAGGATGGCGTCCCGGCCGACCACCGCCGGGGCCCGCGCCGTCAGCAGCGCGAGCACGTCGAACTCCTTTCGGGTGAGCGACAGCGGCGCGCCGTCCAGCTCGGCGAGGCGCAGCCCCGGGTCCACGGCGAGCGCCCCCACCCGCAGCCGGTCGCCGGGCGGTGCGGAGGCCCGCTCGGCCCGGGTGCGGCGCAGGACCGCTTCCACCCGGGCGAGCAGTTCGGCGATACCGAAGGGCTTGACCACGTAGTCGTCGGCGCCGGCGCGCAGACCGCGCACCCGTTCGCGCTCCTCGGCACGGGCGGTGACGGCGATGATCGCCGTGCCGGGCCGCTCGCGCAGCCGCCGCAGCAGGTCGATGCCGTCGGCGTCGGGCAGTCCGAGGTCGAGCAGGACGACGTCGGCGGGGCCCGCCTGCAGCGCGCGCTGGGCGGTCGCCGCGCGCTCGACGTCGTACCGGGCGTTGCGCAGCGCCGTCACCAGCCCGCGCGCGACCCGGTCGTCGTCCTCGACCACGAGTATGCGCATCGCGGACCATCGTAGGCCCGTTCCGGCGGAACGGTCCCCGTTCGCCCCGGTCAGCTCCAGTGGTGGCGCATCGTCCAGTCTTCGGTGGCGCGGTCGACCGAGATGTCGGCGATGCTGGGCTCGCCCTGATCGGACTCGGCGGCGACGCGGACGAGGTCGACCGCGCCCTCCCAGTGGCCGATGACGCGCTGAACCCGGTAGAGGCGCCCCCGCCAGGCGAAGAGCGAGGGGCGGCCGGAAGAGGTCGTGCGGACGTCGATCCGTTCGTTGAAGAGACTCACCGGGGCAGAGTATCGAACGGATGTTCGCATTCGCAGTGGTCCGCGCCGGGGCTCACCCTAGGGGCAACGGCCCCGCGAACGCGCCGGTGCGGGCGGAGTCGGGGCGTCGGCGGCGATATCGGCGCTGCTCGGCGACGCACGAACCGATCCGGAACGACGGCGTCCCGGGCGTGTCGCGGCAGAGGGGCTCCGGGCGTTTCAGTCCAGCGGCACCCGGAACTCGGAGGACTCCAAGGAGCACGCGAACGGCTCGGGCAGCTCGATCGGCTTCCCCCACTCGACGGTCGTACGGGCGTCGTAGTCGCCGTCACGGGGTGTGGAGAAGAGCGAGATGGATGAGCCGCGCTTGTCGTAGCCGTCGATGAGCAGGTAGAGCGGGACCCCGGCTCCTGCGTACTCGTACCGTTTGGCGGTTCGGTCATCGTCGGCGTTGCTCTTGGAGGCGATCTCGACGACGAGCAGGACCTCCGCGGGGTCGACACCTTCCCCGCGCCTCTGGGGGAGCGCGCTCCGGGGGAAGGCCATGAGGTCGGGGGCGCGCATTCGTTCCTGGTCGGGGATGGCGACAGGGGTTCCCTGATGGACGGCGATGTGCCTGGGAAGCACGTCGTGGAGCTGGGCGCTGATGAGAGCGGCTATGTCGTTGTGCGCCGGGGCGGGTGGGGGGACCAAGACGATTCCTGCCTCACGGATCTCAGCCCGCCAACCGTCGGGCATGTCGATTTCCTGCCAGGTGCGCAGCAGGAGCTCCCACCGTGACTCGGCCCGCGAAGGCGTGGGCGAGGGGGCCTCTACGGCCTCCTGGGCTTCCTGGGTCTGAGGGGACTCAGGGGGCTCGGACGGCTCGGGGGCCTTCGCGCGCGGAGTCGTGGTGCGCGGGGACTTCTTCTCGGCCTTCTGCTCCTCGGGCTTCTGCTCGATCAAAGCGCTTCCCATGCTGCGCCACCTCCTGAGGCAGGAAGGTGGCAGCGAGTAGTGACGATGTCCGGCGTTCCTTACATTACGGGGACCCGTCTCCGCCGGGGAAGGACCGTGAGGTCCGCCGCGCGGGCGGTGCTCAGTGGCCTCCCGGCTCGTATCGGCGGAGTTCGGTGGCGAGTTCGTCGAGGAACGCGTCGACCTGGGCGGGGTCGTAGCCGGGGCGCGCGCGTGTGGTCGAGAAGCGGACCCGCTCCACGTCGGACGCGGCGAGCAGGGCCCGGTCCGGGCGGCCGTTGAGCAGCGCCCCCACGGTGACTTCGGCGCTGTCCAGGAACGCGTCCACCTCGTCCTCGTTGTAACCCGTGGTCAGGCGCGTGGTGGCGAACCGCTTGTTGCGGACGTGCTCGGGCGTCATCGCCCCCTGCGGCGCCCCGTGCGGGGCCTGAGGGGCGCCGCCGACACCGGCCCCGGCCCCGGCACCGTCGGGACGCGGCGGCTCCGGCGGCGCGACCGGCGCACCCGCGTCCATCGGAGCGGCCGTCGCGCCCGTGCCGGACCGCGGCGTGTCGCCCGGCCGCGACAGCCCTGCCGCGCGCAGTTCGGACACGACCTGGTCGAGGAAGTCGTCGACCTCGTCCTCCTTGTAACCGGGCGTCAGCCGGGTGCCGCGGAAGACCGACTCCTCCACCTCCGAGGCGGTGATCACCGGCTCCTCGGCGCGGCCGCGCTGCAGCACGGCGAAGGCTTCCTCGATCCGGTCCAGGAGCGCGTCGACGTCGTCCTCGTTGTATCCGGGGCGCAAGCGCACCAGGGTGAAGCGCTTGTTCCTGATGTCGGCGGGTGTCAGAGGCATGTCCCCATTGTGCCGACCCATCGGTCGGTTCGCCTGCTCCACCCCGGGGTGCGCGGTGTCGAGCGGCTGCTCAGCGGCCCTGCAGGCGCTCCGCGGCGGCAGCCAGGTAGGCGTCCACCTGGTCGCGGTGGTACCCGCGCAGGACCGTGCCGAGGCGGGGCGAGGCCAGGTCCTCGGCGGTCAGTGCGGGGTCGCTCCGGAGGTAGCGCTCGATGAGCTCCTGCACCTGGAAGCGGTCGTATCCGCGCATGGCGATGTCGAACTCGGGCGTCTCGTCGGGGGCGGCGGACGGTTCGGCCGAGGGGTCGGCCGAGGAGGCGGCTCCGGTGTCGTCGGGGGCGCCCTCCTCCAGGCGGGCCGCGGCCTGCTCGGTGAAGGCGTCGACCTGCGCCTGGTCGTAACCGCGCAGAGCGACGTCGAACGCGGCGCCGCGCACCTCCCGCGCGGTCGCGGCCGGGCCGGACCACAGGCGCTCGACGAGCGCGTCGACCTGGCCGCGGTGGTAGCCGCGGAGGGTGACGTCGAAGGTGGGGCGCTCGGGCCCGAAGAGCTGGGAGAGCTGTGGGGGAAGATCAGACATGTACCGAATCATGCCGGATCGGGGGAGCGGTGCACCCGGGGCGGTGGGCGGCCGGTCCCGGCCGCTCCTCCCGGCCGTGCGGCCCTGGCCGCGCCCCGGCCGCCCCGGCCGCGGGCTCCGGTCAGCCCTCTTCGGCGAGGAGGAACGCGGCGACCCCGTCCGCCGCGACCGCCGCGGCCTCCTCCCGCCACCGGGCGTCCTCCAGCAGTTCGGCGTCGTCGGCGTTGCGCATGTTCCCCGCCTCCAGGAACACCTTCGGCACGTCCGACATGTTCAGCCCGCCCAGGTCGGTGCGCTCGTCCAGGCCGTCCTCGGCGAGGTAGTCGGCGGTCGGCACGCCCGCGTCCGCCTCGAAGGTGTCGCGCAGCTCCTCGGCCAGGCGCATCGACGGCCCGGCGATGTCGTCGGTGAAGCCGTCCAGCTCACCGGGCGCGATCACGTGGAACCCGCGGCCGCTCTCCGGGCCGCCGTCGGCGTGCACCGACACGGCCGCGTCGGCGCCGGCCTCGTTGCCGATCTCGGCGCGCTCGTCGATGCACGGCCCGACCCCGTCGCCGTCCTGGCGGGTGAGCACCACCTCGGCCCCGCGGCTCTCCAGCTCGTCGCGCATGTGCCGGGAGAAGTCCAGGTTGAAGGCGTGCTCCTCGTACCCGCTCTCGCTCTCGGCGCCGACGGTGTCGCACTCCTTGTCGTGCGGACCTGCGGGGACCATGCGGGAGATCTCCTCCGCGGCGTCGGCGTTGCCGCCGTTGTGCCCGGGGTCGATGACCACGGTGAACCCGCTGAGGGGCTTGTCGCCGCCGCCGTCGCCGTCTTCGCGGTCGTCCTCGCCGTCGGCGCCGTCCCCGCCGTGCCCGCTGTCAGTGCCGCCGCTGTCACCGTCCCCCGTTCCGCCGCCGTCCCCCGCCGTCCCGTCGGGGCGCACCCGGGCGTGCGGGTGCGGTTCGGCGCCGTCCGCGACCGAGGCGCACCCGGCGAGGGGGACGAGCAGAGCGGCGGCGAGGGCGGTGGGACCGAACGGGCGGAAGTGGGGCATTGGGCCAACGTAGCGCCTGTCGGAGGCGTCCGGGGGAACAGACTCCGTCCCGTTCGCGTCATATCGTGAGTAGAGGGCCGGGACGCCCCCCGCCCTGAGAACGACCGAGGGGGTCGGATGCGCAGATCGAACCGCGCCGCCGCGGGCGCCGCCGCCTGGCAGGTGGTCCACGAGGGGATCGAGCCCGGGAAGCCGACGCTGTGGGCGCGCGCCGGGGCGGTGCCCCGCATGCTGGGTGCCCGGATGACCGGGCGCTACACGGGGATGGCCGTCTCCCGTGTGCTGATGTTCGCGGCGGCGCTCGTGTACGTCGTCAGCCCCGTCGACCTCGTCCCCGAGCTGTTCATCCCGCTGTTCGGCCTCGCCGACGACGCCTTCGTCGCGGTGTGGCTGGCCGCGGGGCTGATGGGGGAGACCGAGCGCTTCCTGGAGTGGGAGCGCCAGGAAGGGCACGAGTACGTCCAGGGGCGGGTCGTGGGCTGAGCGCCCGCCGCCCCCCCCGCAGCGGCCCCCGCCCAGGTCATGGGCGGGGGCCGCGGTGCGTCCGGCGGGATGTGGGCCCCCTGGCGGGGTGCGGCGCGGGCCGGGAGCGTACTGTTGGTAGTTGCAAATTATTCGCAACAAGTGGGGAACCATGATCCGCTCGCGTTCTCTGGCCGCCGTCGGGGCCGCCGTGTCCCTCGCCGCCGCGGGGTGCTCCGCGCAGAGCGGCGGCGCCGACGACGGCGACACGCTCACCTACGCCCTGGGCGACGAGCCCGACGCGTTCAACCCGGCCCTGGTCGACGAGCACCTGGACCCGGTCACCGAGATGGTCTTCCGCGGCCTGACCGCGCACGACGCCGACAACGAGGTGGTGCCGGCGCTGGCCGAGAGCTGGGAGGTCGGCGACGACGGGCGGACCTACACCTTCTCCCTGCGCGACGGGGTCACCTGGCACGACGGCGAGCCCTTCACCTCCGCCGACGTGGAGTTCACCATCGAGGCGGTGCGCGACGGCGACCTGCCCACCAGCAACAAGTACGCCAACGTCGAGGACGTCGAGACCGAGGGCGACGACACCGTCGTCGTGAGGCTCAGCGAGCCCACCCCGGCCCTGCTGGACAACCTGTCCAACGGCATCCTCCCCGAGCACCTGCTCGCCGATAAGGGCATCGACGACCCCGGGTTCGGGGAGAACCCGGTCGGCACCGGCCCGTTCGAGCTGGACGAGTGGAAGCACGGCGAGTACGCGACCCTGAGCGCCTTCGGCGACTACTACGGGGGCGCCCCCGGCCTGGACGCTGTCACCATCGCCTATGTGCCCGACGCCGCCGCCCGGCTCATCCGCCTGCAGAACGGCGAGGTCGACGCCGCCTACCTGGAGCCCAGCCAGGCCGACGGGTTCGACGTCGACGGCTACCGCACCGAGCGCTTCCCCACGGCCGACTACCGGGGCATCCTCTTCAACATGGCGGACGACCGGTTCGCCGACTCCGCGCCGCGCACCGCCATGAACTACGCGGTCGACCGGGACGCGGTCATCGACAGCGTCCTGCACGGCTTCGGCTCCCCGGCCGACGGCCCACTGGACAAGTCCCGGTTCGACAGCGACGCCGCCGAGTACTCCTTCGACCCCGACCGGGTGGAGGAGATCATGGAGGGCGACGGCTACGAGCTCAACGGCGACGGCGTCTGGGAGAAGGACGGCGAGCCCTACGCCTTCGACCTGACCACCTTCGCCGAGGACGGCGTGCGCGCCTCCATGATCGAGGTCCTCGCCACCCAGCTGCGCGAGCAGGGCTTCGACGTCACCGCCGACCCCCAGCCGCGCGACGCCGTCAAGTGGGACGAGCTGGACGCCTTCCTCATCGGCTGGGGCACCCCCTACGACCCGGACACCTCGCTCTTCGGGCCCTTCCACTCCAGCGAGGCCCTGGCCGACGGCGGCTCCAACTACGGGAGCTACGCCGACGACGACGCCGACGCCGCCCTGGAGGCCGGGCGGAGCACCAACGACGAGGATGAGCGCGCGGACGCCTACGCCGACTTCCAGGAGGCGATCGCGCAGGACCCGCCGTACGTCTTCGTCTCCTACCTGGACGCCGTGAACGCCGTGCCCGAGAACCTGGTGGGCCCCGAGGAGCGGACGCTGGCCCACCACGGCTACGGCTTCTTCTGGAACGCGGAGGAGTGGAGCTACTCCGGCTGAGGCCCGACGGGGCCGCCGGGGCCGCCAGGCCTGGCGGGGCCGGCTCCCTCCCGGCCCCGCCACGAGTGAGAGGAGACCGCCGTCACCGGATTCGTGCTCCGCAGGGCGGGCACGGCGCTGGCCGTGCTCGCCGCGCTGTCGGTGTTCTGCTTCCTCATGCTCGACCTGGCCCCCGGCGACCCCGCGCGGTCGGTGCTGGAGGCCCGGTCGGGCGGGCGGCCCGTGCCCGACGCCGACGTGGCGGCCGCGCGCGCCGCCATGGGCCTGGACGCCCCGCTCCCGGTCCGGTACGCCGACTGGCTCGGCGGGGTCGTCACCGGCGACCTCGGCTCCTCGTACATGACCGGGCGCCCGGTCGCCGACCAGGTGGCCGACGCCCTGCCGTGGACGCTGCTGCTGGCGGCCGCCGCCACCGTGTTCAGCCTCGTCGGGGCCGTCGCGCTGGGGCTGGCCGCCGGACTGGCCCGCTCCGAGGCGGTGCGCCGGGGCATCGGCCTGGCGGTGTTCGCCCTCGGGGGCCTACCCGGCTTCGTGGCCGCGCTGCTGCTGCTCTTCGCGGGGTCGGTGTGGCTGGGCTGGTTCCCCTCGGGCGGCCTCGGGCGCCCCGGGCAGCCGCCCGACGCCGCGACCGTGGCGGTGTCGGTGGTGCTCCCGGCGCTCGCCCTGACGCTCGGCCACCACTTCGGCGTCTACGTGCGCCTGGTGGAGACCGGGGTGCGCCGGGTCCGCTCGTCGCCGCACGTGGCCGCGGCGCACGCGCGCGGGGTGCCCCCGGGCGCGGTGCGCCTGCGGCACGTGCTGAAGCCGGGGCTGGTTCCGTTCGCGGCGCGCTTCGGCGTCGGGGTCGCCCAGCTCCTCGCGGGGGCCTACGCGGTGGAGGTGGTGTTCGCGTGGCCGGGCCTGGGGCGGCTGGCCCTGGAGGCCGCGCAGACGCAGGACTACCCGGTGCTGCTGGCGGTCGTGCTGGTCACCGGCGCCATCGTGGTGGCGGCCAACCTGGCGGCCGACATCGCCGCGGCCCGCCTCGACCCGCGGGTCCGACTCGTCGGGGAGGCGTGACATGAGAGGCGTGACATGAGCCGGACCACCGCCCCGCTCGCCCCGCGGGCCGCCACCCCCGCCGCGCTCCTCGCCCCCCGGGTGCGGGGCCGCGGCGGGCTCGCCGCCGGGCTCGCGGTGCTGGCGGCCATGGTCCTGGCCGCCGCCCTCGCCCCCCTCCTGGCCGGGCACGACCCGCTGGCCACCGACACCTCCGCCACCGGCCTGCCGCCGGGATCCCCGGGGCACCCGCTCGGCACCGACCAGCTCGGGCGGGACCTGCTCTCCCGCATGCTGTACGGCGCCCGGTACTCGCTGCTCGTCGGCGCGTCCGCCGCCCTCCTGACCGTCGTCGCCGGGACGGCCCTCGGCGCCGCGGCGGCGCTCGCGCCCCGCTGGGTCGACGCGCTGGTCACCCGCGTCGCCGACGCCCTGCTGGCGCTGCCGATGATCCTGGTCGCCCTGACCCTCGCCGCCGTCGCCGGGCCGTCCCCGGCCACCGTGGTGCTGGCGATCGCCGCCACCGGCTGGATGCCGGTCGCCCTCATCGCCCGTGCCGAGGTGCGGGCGCTGCGCGAGCGGCCGTTCGTGCGCGCCGCCCGCTCCCTGGGGCACTCGCGCACCCGCGTCCTGCTGCGGCACCTGGTGCCCAACGCCCTGCCGCCGGTCGCCGCCGTCGCCGCCTTCGAGGTCGGCCACGCCATCCTGACCGAGTCCACGCTCAGCTTCCTCGGACTCGGCATCCCGCCGAACATCCCGAGCTGGGGGAACATGCTCACCGACGCGCGCGCCCTGCTGCTCACCGGCCAGTGGTACACGGTCGCCCTGCCGGCCGGGGCCATCGTGGCCACGATCATCGCCGTGAACGCCGTCTCCACCGGCCTGGAGCGCCCCGGCGCCGGGGAGGGGAGGACCTGGTGACCGCGCCCGTCCTGGACGTGTCCGGCCTGCGGGTGGACGTCGGCGGCCGCCGCGTCGTCGACGGCCTCGACCTGGTGCTGCGCGCCGGGGAGGCGACGGCCCTGGTGGGGCGCAGCGGCAGCGGCAAGAGCCTGACCGCGCGCGCCCTGACCGGCCTGCTCCCCGAGGGGGCCGCCCGCTCCGGTGCCGCCCGGTTCACCTCCTGGGACGGCACCGCCGCCGACCTGCTGTCGCTGCCGCCCGGCCGGATGCGCGCCCTGCGCGGCCCCGGAATCGGCCACGCCTTCCAGGAGGCGCAGGCCAGCCTCAACCCGACGGTCACCGTCGGGGCGCACCTGAAGGAGGCCCTCAAGGCGCACGGCGCCGAGCGGAGCCGGCGGCGGGCGCGGGGCCTGGCCGCCCTGCGCGGAGCCGGGCTGGAGGATCCCGAACGCCTGTGGCGGGCCTACCCCTTCGAGCTGTCCGGCGGCCAGGCGCAGCGCGTGGCCCTGGCCCTGGCCTGCGTGCTGGAGCCGCGGCTGCTCATCGCCGACGAGGTCACCTCGGCCCTCGACCCCCTCACCCAGGCCGCCGTCCTGGACGTGCTGCGCGCCCGCACCGGGGCGGGCGGGTCGCTGCTTCTGATCACCCACGACCTGGCGGTGGCCGCGCGCTGGGCCGACCGGGTCGCGGTGCTCGACCGCGGCAGGATCGCCGAGGCGGGTCCAGCGGACGAGGTGCTGCGCTCCCCGCGGCACCCCTTCACTCGAGAGCTGGTCCGCGCCGCGGCGCCCGGCGGACGCGACGGGACCCGCCCCGCCCCCTCCGGGCCGGCGGCCGGTGCTCCCGCCGCGGTGGCCTCCCGGGCGGCCGGAGGCGCCCGGTGAGCGCCGCGATCGAGTTGGCCGGGGTGGTGCGCCGCCTCGGGGCCCGCCGACGCCGTGTCGAGGCGCTGAGCGGCGTCGACCTGGTGGTCGGGGAAGGGGAGGCGGTGGCCGTCGTCGGTCCCAGCGGCTCCGGCAAGTCGACCCTGGTGGGGGTGGCCGGGCTGCTCGACCGGCCGCAGGAGGGGCGGGCGGGCGCGTTCGGCGTGCCCGACGTGTGGGCCCTGCCCGACCGGGAGCGGCGCGCGCTGCGCCGCCGCTTCGGCTGGGTGCCCCAGGACGCGCTCAGCTCCTTCGACCCCCGGCACACGGCGGGGCGGGCGGTCGCCGACGCGCTCCCCGCCGGGACGGGGCGGCGGGAGGCCGCCGTACGCGTCGCCGAGCTGCTGGAGCGGGTCGGCCTGGACCCGGCTCTCGCCGGGCGGCGCCCCACCGGCCTCTCCGGGGGCGAGCGGCAGCGGGTGGCCCTGGCCCGGGCGCTGGCGGTGCGTCCGTCGGTGCTGCTGGCCGACGAGCCCACGAGCGGCCTGGACGTTCTGGCCCAGGAGCGCGTCCTGGACCTGCTGCAGGCCGAGGCGCACGGCCGGACCCTGGTGATGGTCACCCACGACCTGCGGGTGGCGCGGCGCATGGCCGACCGGATGGTGGTGCTGGAGGACGGGCGGCCGGCGGCCGATGTGCCCGCCTCCATCGGCCTGGAGGAGGCCGAGCGGCGCGCCCCGGTCCTGGCGGGGATGATCGCGGCGACGCCGTGACCCGGCCCCTGATCCCGGGAGGGCCGGGCCAGGGCGTCCCGGGATCAGGGGCCGGGGGAACACGGAAGCGGGCCGCCGTGGCGGCGGCCCGCTACGCGTCGTCCGGGGAGGCGGTGCGCCTCCCCGGGGACTGGCCTACTCCCCCCGGATGCGGCACGAGCCGGGGAGATCACTCCGAGCGCTGGCTGGGGATCCCGGCCAGAAGCGCCCGCACTTCCGTCTCGCGGTATCGGCGGTGGCCGCCCAGCGTCCGAATCGAGGTCAGCTTGCCGGCCTTGGCCCAGCGCGTGACGGTCTTGGGGTCCACGCGGAACATGGTGGCGACCTCGGCAGGGGTCAACAGGGGCTCCGCCTCGGGCGTGCGAGTTGACATGTGTACGGCCTCTCCTCCTGGATCTGTGTGCCGATCCTGAGCCTTAATCCTGGCACCTGGCCCGGATGTCCAATATTGCCCTCTAGGTCTATATTGGCATCACCCGAGGTGATTGCACAGCCACTTAACGCGACTTGGTCTGATGGGAGGCCCCAAAGTCGCCCAAGTGCTGCGTCACGCTGAGTGATTCTAGCGACACGTTTAGTGGCATGTGGCGTATTCGGTCAAAACTTCGTTCTCCGGCCCTGTTTTTCTCGATCCGGCGGACCGAAAGTGCTACGGCGGACCGTGCGCTAACCCCTCCGAGTCGGGCCGCCGCGGGGGATGTCCGCAGGTCGTGCCCTGGGGGCCGGGTCGGCTCGGGGAAGGGGCCGGTGACCGGTGTCCAGGTCTACTCCCATCGACCGCCCCCTTGCGGCATGCCCGGATCCTCCGCGTGGCACGGACTCCCGGTTACCGAGAGTGCGCTCGGTGACCGGTTGGACACAGTCTATGTGGTTGTCTATCGACTGGTATGCCCACTTTCGTCGGCGATGATGCCGACTTGGGAAGCTCGCCCCGGCTTGACCTGGCCTGACGTGCGAAGAAATTAGTGGCACTGCGTGAGAAACCTGGTACACCAGGTTGCCCCCGGGCGTGGCGCGGGGTCCCGGACGCGAGGGAATCTCATGTTCGGACGCGCCGGAATCACACGCGGACCGTGCCGACACGTGACCGTCCGTTGCCCTCCGCGATGCCCCCGGTCCGCCGCGATCGACGGGGGTCCGGCTCGGGCCGGGGGCTAGTTGGCGTGCTCCAGGGCCTGGACCGCCTTCCAGCGCCCGGTGACCCGCTGGTACATCGCCACCGCCAGCTCGTCCTCGCCGTTGTCCAGCCCGTTCACGGCGGCGTCGATCTCGGCGACCGACTCGTCCTCGCGCAGCGCCTCGTCGTCGAGCAGGTACACCAGGCCGCCGTAGTCCAGCTCGAGCAGCGCCTCCGGGTGCGCCACCGCCGCCAGCCAGTCCTCCAGCCGCTCGGCGCCGGCCAGCGGGGCGCTGTCGCCCACGTGCTCCTGCAGCACCCCCACCACGCGCTCCAGACGCTCACGGGCGCGCGCCACCTCGGTCACGTACAGCAGGACCCGCGGCGGCGCCGCGACCGAGTCCGCGCCCCGGTCCAGCATCAGGCACCGCTCCTCGGGGGCGAACGGCGCGAACCACGGCAGCGGGACCGTCCAGGTGCTCGTCAGGATGCGGGTGCGCAGCGGTTCACCGCGCTCGCGCCAGCGGCGGAAGGCCTCGTCGGCGTCCTCGCACACGCTGTCGGGGAGATAGGCCGGGCGCAGCCGGGCCGGGGTCGCGTCGCGGAACTCGCGCAGCCCCAGCCAGGAGCGCAGCCGGGTCTGCCACGGGCAGATGTAGGTGCGCCCGCCCATCCGCCGCACGTAGGCGTCGCCGCTCTCGGCCCGGGGGGCGGGGACCGGCGGCGCCGACGCCAGCCGCCGCAGGCTGTCCCGGTGCTCGGCCGCCAGCGCCTCGACCCTGCGCGGCCGGTCCGCGGAATCGGCGTACTCCTTCCAGTACGCGCGCTCTGCGCTGGGAAACGCCTCCAAGGGCTGGTATACGCGGAGATAGGCGGTGTAGGGCAGCACGATCGCATCCTGGCATACGACACGGCGGCGGGGCACCCGTCCCCGGGCGGCCCGTGTGCGGTATCGCGTCCGTTAGGCGTGGGCGGCGTAGGCAGGTCGGTTGTAAACCGGGTACGGTTGTATCCGTACGTAAGCTGGCGCCAGTCGTCAGTGCGCTGACGGTCGTCAGCCCGGCATTGCGGTTTTGCTAGTGATCTGGGGTTTACCCATTCGTTGAGGGGGTCGAGCCAATGGGGCGCGGCCGAGCCAAGGCCAAGCAGCAGAAGGTCGCTCGGAGGCTGAAGTACAGCACCGGCGGGACCGACCTCGATCGGCTGCGGTCGGAGCTGGGTGTCGCTGAGGACGAGAACGGGGCGCCGTCGGATTCGGCGGGGGGCCCGGATCAAGAGCCTTACGACGACCTGGTCGAGCGCTACGCCGATCTGGCGGAGCGGTACTCCTCGCCCGACGGTCCCTCGGATGAGGGGTCCGGCCGCTCAGAGGACGTCCGCTAGCAGCCCGCGCGCACGGGCGTACGGGCGCGCAGACAGGCATAGCCGGGCCGAGCCGCTCCGGTGGGTCGTTCCGGCCATGCCTGTCTGCGGAAGCGCAGGAGGGGCGCTCCCCGAGGGGAGCGCCCCTCACGCGTGCTCCCGGTAGGACCCGTGCATGCGCACCCGGCCCGACCCCTCCGTCACGGTCCCGGCGCGCCAGGCGGGCACGCCCCGGTCGGCCAGCAGCTCCAGCGCCGCGTCGGCGTCGGCGCCGTCGACCAGGGCCGCCATGCCCACGCCCATGTTGAAGGCGGACTCCATGTCCGCGCGCTCGACGCCGCCCTCATCGGCGATCAGGCCGAACACCGGCTGCGGAGCCCAGGTGGAGCGGTCCACGTCGGCGTCGGCGGTGGGCGGAAGCGAGCGCTCCAGGTTGGCGGCCAGCCCGCCGCCGGTGATGTGCGCGAAGGCGTGCACCCCGACCCGCTCGGCCAGCTCCAGGCAGTCCTTGGCGTAGATGCGGGTGGGCTCCAGCAGCTCCTCGCCGAGGGTGCGGCCGAACGCGGGGACGTGCGCGCGCAGGTCCAGCCCGGCGGTGTCCACCACCCGGCGGATCAGCGAGTAGCCGTTGGAGTGCGGGCCGGAGGAGGCCATCGCGATCACGGCGTCGCCCGGGCGCACCCGGTCCGGGCCCAGGACGGCGTCGGCCTCCACCACGCCGGTGGCGGCCCCGGCCAGGTCGTACTCGCCCGGCCCCATCGCCCCCGGGTGCTCGGCGGTCTCGCCGCCGATGAGCGCGCACCCGGCCCGGGCGCAGCCCTCGGCGATGCCGCCGACGATCTCGGCGACGCGCTCGGGGACCACCTTGCCCACGGCGATGTAGTCGGTCATGTAGAGCGGTTCGGCCCCGGCGACCACCAGGTCGTCCACCACCATGGCCACCAGGTCCTGCCCGATGGTGCCGTGTGCGTCCAGCTCCTGGGCGAGCATCACCTTCGTGCCGACGCCGTCGGTCGAGGTGGCCAGCACCGGGGCGGTGTACTTGGACACGTCCAGCCGGAACAGCCCGGCGAAGCCGCTGGCGTCGGCCATCTGCTCGGGCCGGGCCGTGCGCGCCACGTGCCGCTTCATCAGGTCGACCGCGCGCTCTCCGGCGGCGATGTCGACGCCGGCGGCGGCGTAGGCCGACGGGGACCCGGCGGGGTCGGCGCCCTGTGCCACGGGAATACCTCTCAAGGTCGTCAACGGGGGCGGTGCGCGCCGGACCCGCCGCGGGCCCGTGCGCGGTCGGCCGCTCAGGCCGGCGAGCCCGCCTTGGGCGCGCCGCAGGCCTTCTCCAGCAGGTACTTGCCGCGGGAGGCCTCGTCCACCTCGATCGGGTACACCCCGTCGAAGCAGGCGCGGCAGAGCCGGTCCTTGGCCACCTCGGTGGCGGCGACCAGCTCGTCCAGGCCGATGAAGCCCAGGGAGTCGGCGCCGATCGAGGCGCGGATCTCCTCGGTGCTCAGGTTGCCCGCGATCAGCTCGGCCTTGCTGGCGAAGTCCACGCCGTAGTAGCAGGGCCACATCACCGGGGGACTGGAGATGCGCACGTGCACCTCGGCGGCCCCGGCCTCGCGCAGCATGCGCACCAGCGCGCGCTGGGTGTTCCCGCGCACGATGGAGTCGTCCACCACGACCAGGCGCTTGCCCTCGATGACGTCGCGCAGGGGGTTGAGCTTGAGGCGGATCCCGAGCTCGCGCAGGGTCTGGCTGGGCTGGATGAAGGTCCGGCCCACGTAGGAGTTCTTCACCAGCCCCTGGGCGAAGGGGATCCCGCTGCCGCGGGCGTAGCCGACCGCGGCGGGGGTGCCCGACTCGGGCACGGGGATGACCAGGTCGGCCTCGGCCGGGTGCTCCTCGGCCAGGCGGCGGCCGACCTCCACCCGGGTGGTGTTGACGTTGCGCCCGGCGATGGTGGTGTCCGGGCGGGCCAGGTAGACGTACTCGAACAGGCAGCCCTTGGGCTCGGCGGAGGCGAAGCGCATGGAGCGCACGCCCCGCTCGTCGATGGTGAGCATCTCGCCCGGCTCGATCTCGCGCACGAAGGTGGCGCCGACGATGTCGAGCGCGGCGGTCTCGCTGGCCACGGCCCAGCCGTTGCCCAGGCGTCCCAGCACGAAGGGGCGGATGCCCTGCGGGTCGCGGGCGGCGTACAGGGTGTTCTCGTCCATGAACACCAGCGAGAACGCGCCCTGGACCGTGGGGAGCAGCTCGAGCGCCGCCTCCTCGGTGGTGCGGCCCCCGCCCTGGGCGAGCAGGTTGGTGAGCACCTCGGTGTCGGTGCTGGCGCCGAGCCGGTCGTTCGGCAGCATGGCCGCCAGCTCGGGCGTGTTGATCAGGTTGCCGTTGTGGCCCAGGGCCAGGCCGCCGTCGCGGGCCGTGTAGAACGTCGGCTGGGCGTTCTCCCACACGGGGGAGCCGGTCGTGGAGTACCGGCAGTGCCCGATCGCGAGGTGGCCCTTGAGCGACTCCAGGGTCGACTCGTCGAAGACCTGGGAGACCAGGCCCATGTCCTTGTAGACGACGATGCGCTCGCCGTCGCTCAGGGCGATGCCCGCGGACTCCTGGCCGCGGTGCTGGAGTGCGTAGAGGCCGAAATAGGTGAGCTTGCTGACTTCTTCGCCGGGTGCCCAGACACCGAACACACCGCATTCGTCCTGTGCGGGGCGCTCGAACGGGTCGAGGTCCATGCTGAGCCGGCCGTCGGGTTGCGACACGCTTTCAGCTTAGTGCCTGCCTGGGCCCCACGTGCCACCCGGGGTTCATTCGGCGCCCCTCAGCGGCAGGAACGCCGCCAGGTCGGCGCGTTCGCCGCTGGCCGCGACCGCGTGCCCGGCGACCGCCGCGTCCCACTCCCGGAGCCCTGCGGCCAGCTCCAGCCAGGTGCGCGGGCCGGTCTCCACGACCCCCGGGGGCGTCCCTCGGGTGTGCCGCGGCCCCTCGATGACCTGGACCGCGCCGAACGGCGGCACCCGCACCTCCAGGCTGTGCCCGGGCGCCCGGGCGCTGAGCTCGTCCAGAGTGCCGCGCACGGCGGCCCGCACGGCGGCCCGCACCGGAGCCGCGCCCCGGGCGTAGGCCTCCAGCACCGCGTCCATGCAGGCCCACAAGGTGGCCTCGGGGCGGTCGGATCCGTCGTAGGGCGGCAGGCCGAGGGCGGCGCGCTGGGCGCCGAGCGCCTCGCGCAGTGCGGCCTGGCGGCGCTGGGCGGCGGTCGGGCGGGAGGGCATGGGGGAAGGGTAATCGCCCTCGCCAGGGTGGTTGCCCTGTCAGCGCCCTCCCTGGAAACTGTCCAGTGGCGGAACTCGTCGCGTCGCCCCGGTGAACACCGGGCGTCCCACGAGTGGAGAGGGGGTGCCGGGCCGTGCGCACTCTGGTGTTCTCCTGTGATTCATGTCCTGTTCGCGAATCTTCCGTTCGGGTACCGGCCGGGGGCGGGCACCGCCCCGGACCAGGTAACGGGCGAAGCGGGGCGGTTAGGATGAACCCGCAGCCGGGGAGGGTCGCCCGGCGTGCGATCCGCGAACGTGCCCGTGCCGACAGTGCGACCAATTTGTCCGAATGATCCCCGTACCATCCCTACGGACGACCCACCCGCACTTCGGGAGTCAAATGTGCGCCTGCGCCTGACACCGCGTGATGACAGCTACTACGAGATGTTCGCCGACTCCGCGAACAACCTGGTCATCGGGGCGCGGCTGCTGGCCGAGCTGATCGGCGACGGTGGCGACCGCGACGCGATCGGCGAGAAGATGCGCGCCTGCGAGCACGCCGGGGATGAGCGCACCCACGCCATCATGCGGCGGCTCAACGGCCGCTCCGCCACGCCCTTCGACCGGGAGGACATCTACAAGCTCGCCTCGTCGCTGGACGACGTGATGGACGCGATGGACGCCGCGGTCGACCTGATCGGCCTGTACCGGCTGGAGCGGCTGCCCAAGGGCATCATCGACCAGGTCGAGGTGCTGGAGCGGGCGGCGGAGCTGACCGCCGAGGCGATGCCCCGGCTGCGCACCATGAAGGACCTGGCGCGCTACTGGATCGAGATCAACCAGCTGGAGAACCAGGCCGACCAGATCTACCGGCGGCTCCTGGCGCACCTGTTCGACGGCGGATACGACGCGCTGACGGTGATGAAGCTCAAGGACGTGGTGGAGGAGCTGGAGGCCGCCGCCGACGCCTTCGAGCACGTGGCCAACACGGTGGAGACCATCGCGGTCAAGAAGTCCTGACCCCTCCCGGGGCCGACGACGGAGTGCGGCCCGCGCCGCGCGGACGCTCCCACAGGTCCACGCGCGGCGCGGGCCGCGTGTCCCGCCGTACGGCCCGCACCCCGTGCGGCGGGACGGGACCGCCTCGGCGCCATCCCCGCGGCCCCGGGGAGTGGGGCGCGGTCGTCCGGTGGCGGCGCCCGGCGGTCCGGCTCTGCTGCGCGCTATCCGACCTGCGGAGCGCGCGAGACGATCAGTGGTGCGGGATCCTCGCCTAGGTAGAAGACGCGGACCCGGTCGCACCGGAAGTCCATGGTCACGTACGAGCCCTCCGGCAGGAGGACGGCGTTCACGCGGGGGTTCTCCCGCTCGATCACGCGCTCGGCCGTGTGGGCGTCGGCGCCCGTCAGCTCGGGCCAGGACTGCTCGCCCTGGCACTGGACGGCGCCGGAGGGATCGCCGGCTCCGGCCTCGGCGGCCCCGGCGGTGGCCGGGAAGAGCGCCGTGAAGGCGGTCGCGCAGGCGAGGACGGAACCCGCGAGGATAACGCGGTTCATTGGTGTTCCCTTCCAACTTGTGATTGCGAGGAACACTGCAGAATGTAGCAACGAATGGCCGTGTTCGCATTACGGCCCGATTACGCGCCCGCCGGCCGGTGTGCGTGCATTGAAATCCGGTAAAGATGGCAGGTGGCGGGCGTGCGTGCCGTCATTGTCTACCGTATGGCGCCCGGATCGTTGAATGTCGCACTAAATTATCGGGCGGTCGCGGTCCGTGAACAACCTGGTCAGGGCGGTGTGCTGGGTGAGGGTGCGCCCGCGGTGGCCGGCGGTGCGATGGGTGTGTCCTTCTTCACACTCCGTGCCGACGGTGTTCCGAACCGGAGTTCCGGGGCTGTGAAGTGGGGATGTTTTCTCCGAGTGGGGCCGGGGAAGATATCCCCGCCCTATTTCGCCTGGGTAACGCATTCACGCGGACGGGATCCCGCCGGTTCCGGAATGAGAAAAGGGCGGCGGGGGCTCGGCCCCCGCCGCCCTCGCCGGGCGCCCGGTGCTCAGCCGAAGCGGCCGGTGATGTAGTTCTCGGTCTCCTGCTCGTCCGGCTTGGTGAAGATCTTGTTGGTCTCGCCCATCTCGATCAGCCTGCCGGGCTTGCCGGTGCCGGCCAGGTTGAAGAACGCCGTCCGGTCGCTCACCCGCGCCGCCTGCTGCATGTTGTGGGTGACGATGACGATCGTGTACTCCTCCTTGAGCTTGTGGATGAGGTCCTCGATCGCCAGCGTGGAGATGGGGTCCAGGGCCGAGCAGGGCTCGTCCATGAGCAGCACGCTGGGCTCCACCGCGGTGGCCCGGGCGATGCACAGCCGCTGCTGCTGGCCGCCGGACAGGCCCGCCCCGGGCTTGCCGAGCCGGTCCTTGACCTCCTCCCAGAGGTTGGCCCCGCGCAGCGAGCGCTCCACCAGGTCGTCGGCGGCGGACTTGCCCATGCGCTTGTTGTTGAGCTTGGCCCCGGCGATCACGTTGTCGTAGATGGACATGGTGGGGAAGGGGTTGGCCTTCTGGAAGACCATGCCCACCTCGCGCCGGACCTCGACCGGGTCCACGTCGGCGCCGTAGATGTCCATGTCGTCGAGCATCACCTTGCCGTCGACGCGCGCGTTGGGGGTGACCTCGTGCATGCGGTTGAGGGTGCGCAGGAACGTCGACTTGCCGCAGCCCGACGACCCGATGAAGGCCGTCACCGACCGGGGCTCGATGGTCATGGAGACGTCCTCGACCGCGAGGAAGTCGCCGTAGTAGACGTGCAGACCGGAGACGTCGATTCGTTTGGCCACTGGTAGTCCTCAGGTGTCTCTAGCGGGTGTCGGTGGGTCGTCGTGCCGGTCAGCGGCCGAGTTTGGGTGCGAACAGCCGGGAGATCAGGCGCGCGGCCAGGAACAGCAGCATGACGATGGCGATCAGCGTCAGCGCCGCGGCCCAGGCGCGCTCCATGTTGACCGCCCCTCCCATGCGCACCTGCGAGTAGATGAACACCGGCAGGCTCATCATCTGCCCGTTGAACAGGTTCCAGTTGATCGCCACCGCCGAGGACCCGGCGGTGAGCACCAGGGGTGCCGTCTCCCCGATAACACGGGCCAGGGCCAGCATGATTCCCGTGGTCAGACCGGCCACGGCGGTGGGCAGGACCACCTTCACGATGGTCAGCCACTTGGGCACGCCCAGCGCGTAGGAGGCCTCCCGCAGCTCCTGCGGCACCAGCCGCAGCATCTCCTCGCTGGAGCGCACCACCACCGGGATCATCAGCACCGACAGCGCGACGGCGCCGGCCGCGCCGTTGGTCTCCCCGGGGCCGAAGAGCGCCATCCACAGCGCGACCACGAACAGGCCGGCCACGATGGAGGGGATGCCGGTCATCACGTCCACGAAGAAGGTGATCGCCTTGGCGAGCCTGCCCCGCCCGTACTCCACCAGGTAGATCGCGGTGAACAGGCCGATCGGGATGGAGATCAGCGCCGCCAGCCCGGTGATGGCCACGGTGCCGACGATGGCGTGGTAGACGCCCCCGGCGTCCATGCTCGGCGTCACGCCGTTCATGGAGACGGTGAGGAAGTAGCCGTCGAGCCGGGTGATCCCCTCCAGCACCACGGTGGCCAGCAGCGACACCAGCGGCAGCATGGCGGTGCCGAAGCAGATGTAGACCACCGCGGTGACCAGGCGGTCCTTGGCCTTGCGGGAGTTCTCCACGGTGGCCGAGGCGGCGCCGACCACCACGGCGTACAGCGCGGCGGTGATCAGCCCGGCGGTCACCAGGTGGAAGGAGCCGAGGGCGAACAGGGCGCCGGAGGCGACGAGCGCGCTGACCGCCAGCACCGCGGGGGGAGCGTAGCGCGGCAGCGAGCCGCCGCGGATCGAGCGCTGGGCCTGCGGCCCGTCACCGGCCGAGCCGGTGGACTGCGGTCGGGTCGTGGTGGTCATTTAGGAGAACTCCTTGCGCCGCGCGACGACGAACCGGGCGCCCATGTTGACGACCAGGGTGATGGCGAACAGCACCAGGCCCGCGGCGATCAGGGCGGAGACGCCGTACCCGGTGGCCTCGGGGTACTGCAGCGCGATGTGCGCCGCGATGGTCTGGTTGCCGCTCTGCAGCAGGAACGGCGAGATCACCAGCGCAGGGGAGAGGATCATGGCCACCGCCATGGTCTCGCCCAGGGCGCGGCCCAGGCCCAGCATGGCGCCGCCGATGACGCCGGGGCGGCCGAAGGGCAGCACCGCCATGCGGATCATCTCCCAGCGGGTGGCGCCCATCGCCAGGGCGGCCTCCTGGTGCCCCTGGGGGACCTGCTTGAACACGTCGCGCGACATGGCGGTGATGATCGGCAGGATCATCACCGCGAGCACGATGCCGGCGCTGAGCATCGTGCGGCCGGTGGTCGAGACCGGCCCGGCGAACAGCGGGATCCAGCCCAGGTAGGTGTTGAGCCCGTCGTAGAAGCCCTGGAGCTCGAAGACGAGGTAGCCGATGCCCCACAGGCCGTAGACCACGCTGGGGATGGCCGCCAGCAGGTCGACCATGTACCCCAGGACGGCGGCGATGCGGCGCGGCGCGTAGTAGACGATGAACAGCGCGATGCCGATCGCGACCGGGGTGGCGATCACCAGCGCGATGGTCGCCGCCAGCACCGTGCCGAAGGCCAGTGCCGCGACACCGAAGGCCGGGTTCTCACGGGTGTTGGCTTCCCAGGACTCGGTGGTGAAGAAGTTGGCGGTGTTGGCGGCCAACGAGTCGGAGGACTGGATGATCAGGAAGGCCGCCACCCCCGCCAGGATCGCCAGGATCAGGATCCCCGACCCGCGGGCGGTATTGGCGAAGACGACGTCGCCGACACGGCGCTTGCCCCGGTTCTGCGGGGGCGCCGTCGCTGACGGGTCCGTGGTGGTCATGTGAGACTCCGGTCGAAATGGGTCACGGTCCGCCCCCGGGCGAACATGGGTTGTCCTCGGTACATGCCATGACAGGGCCGACTACATTCTGGGGTGCCGCCGGGGGCGCTTCGACCACATCCCGACGCGGCGCGCCGCACACCCGTGCGGACCGGATCGGTGGGTACGCGCACGCCAAGGGCGGGGACGGCGCCGGTGCGGCGCCCTCCCCACCCTGAGGCGGCCCTGCTCTGCGGAATCAGGACTCCGCGGAGATCTGGTCGATCGTTCCCTGGAGGGACTCGCGGGTGCCCTCGGTGATCGGGGCGGACCCGGCCTCCTCGGCGACGGCGTTCTGGCCCTCTTCGCTGACCACGTAGGACAGGTAGCTCTTGACCAGGTCGGCCTCGCTCTGGTCCGGGTAGACCATGCAGGCGACCTCGTAGGAGACGAGCACGATCGGGTAGGCGCTGGTGTCGTCGGTGGTGTAGTCCAGCTCGATCGCGTGGTCGTTGTCGGAGTTGGCCTCGCGCTCCGGCGATGCCTCCACGATGGCGGCGGCCGACTCGGGGCTGTACTCGACGTACCCGTCGCCGACGCCGACCGCGGCGGTGCTCAGCTCACCGACGTGCGAGGCGTCGACGTAGCCGATGGTGCCCTGGCCGCCCTCCACGGCCGAGACCACGCCGGAGGAGCCCTGGGCGGCCTCGCCCGGCTCGATCGGCCAGTTGCCGCTGACCTCGTGCGGCCAGGCGTCGCCGGCGGCCTCGGAGAGGTAGGCGACGAAGTTCTCGGTGGTGCCGGACTCGTCGGAGCGGTTCACCGGGACGATGGGGGTGTCGGGCAGGTCCGCGTCCGGGTTGTCCTCGGCGATCGCGTCATCGTTCCAGGTGGTGATCTCCTGGTTGAAGATCCCGGCGATGGTCTCCGGCGACAGGTTGAGGCTGTCCACCCCGTCGAGCTTGTAGATCAGGGCGATGGGGGAGATGTAGGCGGGGAGGTTGACCACCTCGGCGCCGTTGCACCGCTCGACGGCCTGCTCGGTCTCCTTCTCGTCCAGCGCCGCGTCGGACCCGGCGAAGGAGACGGCCCCGTCGATGAACTGGGAGCGGCCCGCGCCCGAGCCGACCGAGTCGTACTGGACGGTGGTGCCCTCGCAGGCGCCCTCGTAGGCCGCCTTCCAGGTGGCCATCGCGTTCTCCTGGGAGCTCGCGCCGGCTCCGGAGAGGGTTCCGCCGCCGTCGACGCACTCGGCGGAGCCGGCCGAGGCCGCCCCTCCGCCGTTCTCGGGGTCGACGGCCTGGTCACTGCCGCAGGCGGCCAGGGCCATCGTGCCGGCCAGTGCGATGCCGGTGTAGCCCGCGAACCGGCGGTACTTGAAGAGCTTCACAGCCCCGGTGTCCTTCCTCTGGACGTCCGAACCGTCATCCGTGGGCGAGTTCCGCGGTCGTCCGTCGGGGGGGATTGTCCGGATCGACGCTCAAAGCTCCGCTGACCTCGCCAAATGCGACGTTAGGGAGGCGAGGTGACCAGCGGTCCCAGCGAGGGTGAACAGAGGGTGAACGGGGGGACGAGACTGGCGGAAAGCCAGTGGGAAATAGCGTGGACGTGAGGTTAACCACGGCGCGCCCCCCTTGTGCGCGCCGTGGTGACCAGTGCGGCGGTGCGCTCAGTCGCCGGGGGCGTACATGACGTCGCCGTCCCAGACCTCGAATCCGAGGGTCTCGTAGAGGCGCACGGCGGCCCGGTTGTCCTCGTCGACGTAGAGCAGCACCCAGGGCAGGCCGCGGTCGCGCAGGTACCGGACCCCGGCGAGGGTCAGCAGGCGGCCGAGGCCGGTGCCCTGCCAGGAGGGGGCGACCCCGACCACGTACACCTCGCCGACCGGTTCACCGTCGGTCAGGCCCGCGCCGTCGGCGTGCACCTTGGTCCAGTGGAACCCGGCGATGCGGCCCTCTCCGGCGTCCTGCGCCTCCTGCGCGCCCCGCGCCGCCGGTCCGCCGGTCTCCTCGGCGACGAAGAAGCCCTCGGCGTCGAACCACGGTTCGGCCTGGCGCTGGCGCAGGTCCTCCAGCGTCACCCCGCCCTGCTCGGGGTGGTCGGCGAAGGCCGCGGCGTGGCTGCGCACCAACGCCGCCTCGTCCTCACCGGGGCGGAAGGCGCGCACCCGCACCCCGTCGGCGACGGCGCCGGACGGCTTCGGCTCGGGCAGGCCGACGGGGGCGCCGTCCCCGCCGCGCAGCCGCAGCCGCATCTTGAGCAGGCCCCGCGCCCGGTGCCAGCCCAGCGCCTCGGCCAGGCCCTGGGCGGCGGGCAGGCGGCCGTGCGCCCAGACCCGCACCCCGGCGGCCCCCGCGTCGGCGCGCAGCGAGCGGGCCAGGGCGGTCCCGTGGCCGCGGCGGCGGCGTCCCGGCGCCACCAGCAGCTCGGCCGAGTCGGGCTCGTCGGCGGACTTCTCGGCGAAGGCGAACCCCGCCAGGTCGCCCTCCTCGTCGAGCAGGTGGAAGCGGGCGGTGCCCTCGGGCGACCCATGCCGCACCCGCAGCACCGTCTGCTCGGACAGCGCCTCGGCGCCGTCCAGCGCGTGGGCCTCTTCGGCCAGCGCCAGGACGCGCTCGGCGTCCTCCTCGTCGAGCGAGCGAACGATGCGGACCTCGTCCATCGGCCTGCCTTTCCAGGTATGCGGCACTCTGCGGCTCTGTGGCGGTGCGGTGCTGTCAGTCGTGCGCCAGCACTCGCTGCAGCTCCGGGAAGGCCCGGGTGTATTCCTCCAGGAGTGTGCGGGCCGCCTCCACCGAGTCCACCAGAGGGTGGGTGGCGAATGCGCGCAGGGCGGCCGTGCGGGATCCCGTGCGGACCGCCTCGATCACGTCGCGTTCGACGGCCTTGACCGACCGGACCAGCCCTTCCTGGTGGCCGGTGAGCGGTGCGGCGGCGAGGGGGTGGGCGCCCGAGCCGTCGACCATGCAGGGCAGCTCCACCACGGCGTCGGGGGCGATCCCCGGCAGGGCGCCGTGGCCGCGCGTGTTGACGATCAGGCGGGTGGGCTCGTCCCGGGCGACGGCGCGCATGACGGCCAGGGCGACCTCCTCGTAGCCGCCGCCGTCGAGGTCCTCGGTCTCGCGCTCGAAGCCGCCCGCGGCGCGGCGGTTGTCGGCCATGTAGGTGCGCTCCCGCTCCAGGCGGGTGCGGTCCCACAGCTCGTAGGCGTCCGCAGGCCGCTCCCCAGCCTCGTCGTAGAACCGCTGCTGCTGTTCGACGATCTGCTCCCCGCGGGTGCGCGGGGCCGCCTTCGCCTCCTGGAGCGCCTCACGGGCGAGGTAGTAGTAGTGCAGGTATTCGTTGGGCAGGGCACCGACGGCGCGGATCCATTCGGCGCCGAAGAGCCGCCCCTCCTCGAAGGACTCCAGCGCGCGGGCGTCGGCGAGCAGGTCGGGCAGCAGGTCGCGCCCTCCCGAACGCAGGCCCCGCACCCACCCCAGGTGGTTCAGCCCGGCGTAGTCGACGTGCACGTCCGCCGGGTCCAGCCCCAGCGCGCGGGCCGCGCGGCGTCCCAGCCCCACAGGGGAGTCGCAGATGCCCACCACGCGGTCGCCCAGGACGCCCGCCATCGCCTCGGTCACCAGCCCCGCGGGGTTGGTGAAGTTCACCAGCCAGGCGTCCGGGGCGTGCTCGGCCACGTCGTGCGCGGCGGCGAGCGCCTCGGGAAGGGTGCGCAGCCCATAGGAGATCCCGCCCGCACCGACCGTCTCCTGCCCCAGCACACCGGCGTCGAGGGCGATGCGCTCGTCCAGGACGCGGCCCCGCATCCCGCCGACCCGCATGGCCGAGAACACCGTACCCGCCCCGTCCAGGGCGGCGGCGCGGTCGGTGGTCGTGTGCACCGGAACGTCGGCGCCGGACTTCTCACGCTGGGCGGCGAGCACGGCCGAGACCGCGTCGAGGCGGCCGCGGTCGGTGTCGTGCAGCGCCACCTCGGTGACGACCGGGTCGCCCCGCAGGACGTCGGCCAGCAGGGCACGGTAGACGAGGGGGACGCGGAATCCTCCCCCTCCGAGGATCGTCAGACGCACGCCGCCAGCGTATCGGCGCCACACGGCCGACACAGGGGGATCAGGCGCCACAGGGGGATCAGGTGCGACGGCCCGTGGACCCGGCGCCGATCCGGCGCGAACGGCGCGGCCGATTCCGGCGCGACACCTCGGCCCGGAGTGCATAACCTGCTGGCACACACTCCATGGCCGATTGGAGGAGCACATGGAGGAGCAGAGCCGCGCGCTCGAATCCCTGCCGCTCGTCGGCGAGCGGAGGGACGTCCTGGCCGGAGAGCGGGGGCCCGAAGGGGAGGGCCCCGCGATCGACCTCGCGCTGAGCGGGACGGTGTTCTTCGACATCGTCCTGACCGGGTTGACCGCCCCGCCCGCGCCGGGGACCGAGGTCGGGGCGCAGGGGATGGGGTCGTGCCCCGGCGGCGTGGCCAACCTGGCCGTGGCCGCCTCGCGGCTGGGGCTGCGCACGGCCGTGGCCGCCGCCTTCGGGGAGGACGTCTACGGCGACTTCTCCTGGGAGACCCTGGAGCGCCAGGAGAAGGTGGACCTGAGCGCGTCCAAGCGCTTCCCCGACTGGCACTCGCCGTTCACGGTGTCGCTGGCCTGGAAGGGCGACCGGGGCATGGTCACCCACGAGCACCCGCCGCCCGAGCCGGTCGAGCGGCTGGCCGAGGCGCTGCCGCAGGCGCGGGCCGCCTTCGTGGGGCTGAACCCCGGCGGGCCGGTGCCGGAGTGGGCGTCGCGCCAGGCCGAGGGCGGCGCCCGGATCTTCGCCGACGTCGGGTGGGACGACAGCCAGACCTGGTGCTCGTCGGTGCTGGACCAGCTCGACCAGTGCTACGCGTTCATGCCCAACGCCATCGAGGCGATGTCCTACACCCGCACCGGAAGCCCCGCATCGGCGCTGTCCGCGCTGGCCGAGCGGGTGCCGGTGGCGGTGGTCACCGATGGGCCCCGCGGGGCGCTGGCGGTGGACCAGACCACCGGGGAGACCGCGGAGGCCGAGGGCGTGGTGCTGGAGGGCGTGGACACCACCGGCGCGGGCGACGTGTTCGGCGCCGCGTTCATCGTCGGCACCCTGGCCGCCTGGCCGCTGGAGCGCCGGCTGCGTTTCGCCAACCTGTGCGCCGCGCTGTCGGTCCAGCACACCGGCGGGTCCCTGTCCGCCCCCGGCTGGGCCGACGTGGCCGCCTGGTGGGGCGGGGTGCGCGGCGGCGCCGCGGGCCAGGGGTACGGGTTCCTGTCGGAGCTCGTCCCCATGGAGTGGATGCCCACGGACCGCCGCCGCGCCAGCGCGACCATCGGCCTGCGCGCCTGACCCGCGCGGGTCAGGCGCGGCCCGCCCCCTCGGGGGCGCCGTCCCCGGAGCCCTCCGGAGCGGAGGGGTCCTCGGCGGCGGAGATCTCCAGCTGGAAGTCGCCGTCGTGGTCCTGGGCCCCGGCCACCACGGCGGCGGTGACCACCTCCTCGGCCTTGGCCGAGCGCAGCACCATCGGGTCGCGCCGCAGGTCGCGCACGAGAGCCACGCACAGCAGCAGCAGGATCAGCGTGAACGGCGCGGCGACGATGATCGTGAGCGTCTGCAGCCCGCTGAGCGCGTCACTGCCCCCGGCCAGCATCATGGTCGCGGCCACGCCGCCCATCATCAGGCCCCAGAAGACGGTGATCGGCCGCTGGGGCTGGATCGCGCCGCGCTGGGACATGGTGCCCATGATGATCGACGCCGAGTCGGCGCCGGTGATGAAGAAGATGCCGATCAGCACCATCACCACCAGGGCCACGAAGGTGAACGCCGGGAACTCCTTGAGCAGCCCGAACAGCTGCGCCTCGGTGTCGCCGGCCGCCGACAGGTCGGTGCCGTTCATCTGCAGGAAGAGCGCGTTGCCGCCCATCACGGCGAACCAGACCAGGCTCAGGGCGCTGGGCACCAGGATGACGCCGCCGACGAACTCGCGGATGGTGCGCCCGCGGCTGATCCGGGCGATGAACATGCCCACGAACGGGGACCAGGAGATCCACCAGGCCCAGTAGAAGATCGTCCACCCGGACAGCCACTCCTCGGCGCCCTTCGCGGTGTCGGCGGTGCGCCCGGCGTTGGCGAAGAAGTCCTGGAAGTAGGCGCCCAGGGAGGTCGGGATCAGGTTGAACACGAACACCGTCGCCCCGGTGGCCAGCAGGAAGACCAGGACGGCCAGCGCCAGCACCAGGTTGGTGTTGGACAGCCACTGGATGCCCTTGGCCACGCCGGACACGGCCGAGGCCAGGAAGCACAGCAGCAGCACGCCGATGATGGCGAGCAGGACGGGCTCGGTCGGCTCTCCGATCCAGCCGATCTGGCGCAGGCCCTCGGCGATCTGCAGGGTGCCCAGGCCCAGCGAGGCGGCGGTGCCGAAGAGGGTGGCGAACAGGGCGAAGACGTCGATCAGGCGGCCCAGGGCGCCGTTGGCGTGCCGCTCGCCGATCAGCGGGGTGAAGGCGGCGCTGATGAGCTGGCCGCGGCCGCGGCGGAAGGTGCCGTAGGCGATCGCCAGGCCCACCACCGCGTAGATCGCCCAGGGGTGCAGGGTCCAGTGGAAGAGGGTGGTGGACATCGCGTGCCCCACCGCGGCGCCGGTCGAGGCGCCCTCCGTCCCCGGGGGAGAGGTGAGGAAGTGCCCCAAGGGCTCGCCGACGCCGTAGAACACCATGCCGATGCCCATGCCCGCGCCGAACATCATGGAGATCCAGGAGACCGTCCGGAACTCGGGCTCCTCGTCGTCGCGCCCCAGCCGGATGTTGCCGTAGCGGCTGAACGCCAGCCACAGGGCGAACACCACGAACACCGAGGCGGCGAGGACGAAGACCCAGCCGCCGTTGTGCATGAGCGCCTGGAGCGCCCCGGCCGAGATGCCCTTCAGCGAGTCCTTGTTCACCACGCCCCAGACGAGGAACGCGATGGAGAGGACCGCCGCGACGCCGAACACGATCCGGTCGGTCTTGGGCTTGAGGTCGGCCCGGGAGCGCTCCGGCGGCTCCCAGAGCAGGTCCTCGGTGCTGATCTCCCCCGTGGTGGGGCCGTTGCCGTTGTCTATCGCCACAGTTCCATCCGACGCTCCTGGAGCAGGCGCGCCGCCTCCTTACTCTGACGGCTTCAGGGCAGGCGAATCGGCCCCGCCTTCGGGGGGGGGGCGGTGCTGACGCCGGGTGCGGCCGGCGGACACGGGTCCGTGCGGCCGGGCACACCCGTACCAGGCTCAGAGGTGAACGGTAAATAAAGCCCCGGGGAAGGCGTTTGTTACTTTTCGAACAGTCGTCGCCGGTCAGGGGCGTCCGCCCCGGACCGGCGGAGGCCCCCTACAGGCTCTCGGGCCAGGTGCCGTCGATGGTCCGGCCGTGCCCGGGGCGGGTGCGGTCCAGCCACTCCTGCAGTCCCCGCGCGTGCTCCTGGGCCCAGCCGACCTGCCGCTCGTGCAGCTCGGGCAGCGGGAGTCCGGCGACCGCCGGGCGGCGGGCGCCGATCTCGCGGGCCAGCGCCAGGCAGGCGGCCGCGTCCCCCTCGGCGGTGTGCGCGCCGTTCAGCTCCACCTCGTAGAAGGCGCACAGGTCGCCGAGGGTGCGGCGGCCCTTGCGGTAGGGGTCGGCGCCGCGGTCGATCACCAGCGGGTCGATGATCGGGCCGACCCGCCCGGCCAGCCGCTCGGCGAGCGTGGGCAGCCCCAGGCGGCGCAGCTCGGCGGAGAGCACCCCCAGGTCGAAGGGGGCGTTGAAGACGGCCAGGCCGTGCCCGGCCGCCAGGTGCCCGGTGAGGGCACCGGCGATCTCGGGCAGCACCTTCTCCGCGGGCAGGCCCTCGGCGCGGGCGCGCTCGGTGGTGATGCCGTGCACCTCGACCGCCTCCGGCGGGATCTCGCGCGGGCCCGGGTCGACCAGCCAGGTGCGGGCCGTCCCGTCCGGGGCGACCAGGGCCGCCGAGACCAGGAAGGCGGTGCGCGGGTCGGGGGCGGAGGTCTCGCAGTCGTACCCGGCGAGGGCGCCGGAGTGCCAGCCCGGGTGGTCCCCGCGCGGGGGCGCGGCCGGGCGCGGTGCGTGGTCGGCGCAGTAGACGCGCCAGCGCCCGTCCTCCTTGAGCGCCTCGCCCTCCCGGGCGGCGACGGAGGACCCGCAGGCGGTACAGGTCCCCGCATAGTTGTTGCGCATCTCGGGCCTCGCTTTCCCCGTGGTCGTCGGAAGCGTATCGCCGGGGTGCGACGGTTCGCGCCGGAACGCCTGGAGGGCAGGGGTCCGGGGCCGGTGGGGCCGCCGGGGGACATGGCGCCCCCCGGGTCCGGGTACGCCCAAAGGAGCCGGAGGGACCGAAGGGTCGGCCGAAGGGTCAAGGAGGACGAGATGAGCATGGAAGAGGCCCAGCGCCAGCTCGAAGCCGCGATCCACGACGCGCGCGTGGCGTTCGACTGCATCGCCCTCGACGACCTGGAGCGGGCGCACACCAACGCCATCACCTCACGGGCCGCCGTCGACGCCGCCGAATACGCCATGCGGGTCGAACTGGAGAGCCGCGCCTCCGCCAAGGAGGACCAGGAGCAGGAACAGGGCTAGCGGTTGGCCGGGCGGCGGCAGGGCGCATTCGGTGTCGGTGGTCTCTACTGTTCGACCCCGACTTCCCGGAGATCGACAAGGGCGCGTCCGCCTGTCCGCGCGGGCTTTTAAGGCCGTGACCGCCGGAGGGGCGCGCCCCGCAGGGTGTGCCCGGCAGGGGTGCGCCCTTTAGCCCCCTGTGCTTCCCGGACCCCCGCCCCTGCGCGGCGGCCGCCTACGGCCAGGGTCGTCGAACACGTGTTCGTATCAGGTGGGTATGCTGGAGATATGTCCGACCAGCAGCTTCCCGCGGAGTGGCCGGCGAGTGTGCACCCGCCCGGCGCCGAGTCCTTCGGGCAGACCGCCGTGGTGTGGCTGTTCGACCAGGTGCCCGCCGAATACCGGTTGCACGGGGTGCTGCGGCGCCACCCGGTGGCGCTGTCCCGGCTGGCGCGCATCCACGTCGCGTCCTGCCTGGAGGGCGCACGCCGGGGGTACCGCACCGCCCGCGTCGACCTGCGCGACCACCTGCCCCCGCACGCCCTCGACCAGGTGATGAACGCCTACCTGGACGAGGGCAAGCGCACCGCGGCGCTGCTGCGCCAGGTCGAGGCGGTCGACGCCGCGCTGCGCGCGCAGGCCTCCGCCGAGGACGGGGAGGGCGGCGCGGGGGGCGCGTCCGGGCCGGACGGCGGGACGGAGGTCAGCCGCTGACCCGCACCACGACGGCCGCCTCGGAGCCGGTGTTGACCAGCCAGCGCCCGCCGCCGGAGCCCAGGGAGAGCGTGCGCCCGGCGGGGACCTCGCGCAGGGCACGCATCCGGCCGTCCGGCGAGGTGGACACCAGGTGGGCGCTCCCGGCCACCAGGCGCAGCACCGACCCCGTGCCCGGGATGCCGTCGGCGGGGGCGGGGAGCGCGGCGAAGCCGTTCGGTTCCAGGGCCAGGGTGCTCACCTTCATCCGGCCGGTGGCGTGGCGGCGGGCCGGGCGCGGCGCGGGCTGCCAGCGCCCGCGCCGCCGGGGCCACAGCGAGGGCCGGGCCAGGGCGGCGGCGGCCGCCGCGGCGGCCGCGGCGAGCCGGCCCGGAGTGGGGGCGGTGCGGGGCGGTGCCAGGTGCGGGTAGGCGGAGCGGCGCCCCGCGTCGACGATGTCGCCGATGCCGTCCGGGTGGACGGCGGGGCGGCCGCCGGTGCGGGGCCCATCGATGACGGCGGAGTGTGCCGGAGCGGGTACGGCGAGTGCGGAAGCGGCAGTGTTCGACACCGGAGTCGGATCCTCGGTCGTGCGAAGGCGTGCGGAGAGGCGCTGCGGGAAGGCGGCGCGGGCTGCGCGGGGCAGCGGGCGGCGGTACTCGGCCGAGCGGCGGTCAGCGGCTCAAGGCCGGGAGGCGCGGTGCTCTACAGGGAAGGCGGGGCGCTCTCAGCGACACGAGAAGCGCGTACACGGCGACGGACACACGACGGCGGCCGCACGGCGGGAGGCCTCATGGGCCTGGCGGGCCATGACCGGTCGGGTCGCCTGGGTACGCGGATGCATGCGCACAAGGACACCAACCTGCGAGAACGCTGTCAAGGGGAACGGCGGAAACGGAGTGTCGGATGCGTCACGGGTTTCGCCGCGTCCACCGCCGGGATTTCGGCCGAATCCATTGCGGTGCGGGGCGTTCCGGTGGTGGCATGAGAGGCCCCGCGGGGCGGGGCCCACATGGGGGAGACGACCGAAGGGTGCGGTGTCCGTTGGCGGACGGCTCGTTGGCGCGCCTGCTGGTCCGGGCGGTGATCACGGCCGCGGCCGGGGTGATGGGCGCCGGGTTCCTGGGCTGGCGGGCCGGGCTGCTCGTGGCCGCCCTGACCGCACTCGCCTACGTGATCACGGCCGCCGCCGCGCCGCTGCTCGGCCCGGCCTGGGCCCGCGGCCGGGTGCTGCGCGGCCTGCGCCGCCGCGGCTACCGCCTGGTCGCCGCCCCGTCGGGCCGGGTGCTGGCGGCGGGGTCGACGGGGGTGTACCTGCTGGACGCGCGGCACCGGCGGAACGCGGTGGCGCGCGGCGGCGGGACCTGGACGATCGGCGGGCGCCCGGCCGAGCGGGTGGTGGAGCGCCACGCGGCGGCCGCCGCCCGGGCCGCCCGCGCGGTGGGGGTGCAGGAGGCGGTCCCGGTGCTGCTGGTGTCGGGCCGCCTGCCGGACCCGGTGATGCGCGCGGGCGGGTCGGTCCTGGCACGGCCGAAGGCGGCGCTGCGCTTCATCCTGGACCGCCCCGAGCTCCCGGACGGCACGGAGAGGGCGGTGGAGGCGGCGGCCGAGGCCCGCCGCCTGTGGAGCCCGGACCGCGCAGAGCCCGAAGCGCGGTCGACCCCCGCGCCCCCGGAGGAGTCCGAGCCCCCGGAGCGAGAGGAATCGGACGGCTGACCGCTCCGAGTCGGCAAGGCAGCGCTTCCAGAGCCCGGCGGCCGACGGGACCGTCCGTCGGCCCCGGGGGACGGCACCGACGGAAGCCGGGGCCCGCCCGGACCGCGAGGGGGCGGGCGGACGGCAGGCAGGGCCGGGGAACCGCTCCGCCTCCGCCGTCGCCGCCAAACACGGTGACCACGCACACACCCGGCAGCCGACAGAACAACAGGTAGGGCCGCCGACCCTCGTCGTCGCCGTCCCCCTTGTGCTCCAGAGGCCCGGTGCCCCGGTGGGGCCCTGGAGTGGGGCGCCTTCCGTGCCGTCGCGTCGGTTCCTGCCCCCGTCGCGTCGGCTCTCCCCGTCGCCGCCGACGTGGGGGCTTCACCCGCTCGTTCGCGCGCGCTCTGGAGGCGGGTGTGGCCAGAGGGTGCGGGAAAGGAGCGGAAATCAGGCCTTCGTGGCGTTTTTCGTCGAAAGTCTCCTCAATGGGGCGCATGGGCCGTAGATTCCTGTCACATGATGGACCGGGACCTTGCCCTCGCCCTGAGATCCAGTCGACCGTCCGAGGCCTGTGCCTACGCCCGCCTCTTCGACGCCTACGGCGACGAGTTGTACCGGGCGTGCCGGGCCTTCCTGCGGGACCCCGATTCCGCCCAGGCCGCCCTGCGCGACACCTTCATCGTCGCCGGGGCCCACATCCACCGCCTCGACGACGCGGGGCGGCTGCGCGAATGGCTGCTGGCGGTCGCCCGCGCCGAATGCGAACACCACCGCCTGCCCGAACCGGCCGCCGCCCACCTGGAGTGTCCGGACCCCCGGCCCGAGCCTCCGGACCCCCGGAGCGGGGACCGGGGCGGGGAGCCGTTCGCCGACCCGCCCCCCGGCCTGCGGCTGCGCGTTCTCAGCGGCGCCCTGTGCCCCGGCCTGGACGGGCACCGTGAGCACGTGGCCGACCGGGCCGACGCCTTCGACGCGGACGGCTTCCCCGTGCCGCCGTCCCGCCGCGGCCGTGACCGGGTGCGCGCGCTCCTGCCCCGCCTGGCCGTGGCCGCCTGCGCCGTCCTGCTGGTGGTGCTGGCGGTCTACGTCTACACCCGCGCCGACACCGAGCGCGTTCCCACCTGGATGGGGGTGCCCCCGATGGCCTCCCGGTGACGCGGCCGGACGCCCCCGGCACGGCGGGTTCGCCGCGTATCCGGCGATTCCACCGCATGTCCGGCGGTTCCGCCGCACAGCGGACGATCACCGGCGAAACCGGGCGACACGCCTGGGGATGCCCCGGAAAAGAAGCAGGGGCCCGTGCGCGCGGCGCATGGGCCCCTCGGCGGGTACCTCGGACGGGTCCGCTCAGGACTCCTGGTCTTCGAGGTCGATGTGCGACCGGTCCCCGTGGGCGCCCTTCTCCTCGGCGCGCGTCACCGACGCGAGGACCTCCTGCTCGGCCTCGTGGCGGCCGACCCACGTGGCGCCCTCGACCGACTTGCCCGGCTCCAGGTCCTTGTAGACCGTGAAGAAGTGCTCGATCTCCAGCCGCTCGTACTCGTTGACGTGGTGAATGTCACGAATGTGCTCCATGCGCGGGTCCGTCGCCGGCACGCACAGCAGCTTGTCGTCGCCCCCCGCCTCGTCGCGCATGCGGAACATGCCCACGACGCGGCAGCGGATCAGGCACCCCGGGAACGTGGGCTGCTTCAGCAGGACCAGGGCGTCCAGCGGGTCGCCGTCGTCGCCCAGCGTCCCCTCGATGAACCCGTAGTCGGCGGGGTAGCTCGTGGACGTGAACAGCATGCGGTCGAGACGGATCCGCCCCGTCTCGTGATCCATCTCATACTTGTTCCGCTCGCCCTTGGGGATCTCGATGGTGACGTCGAATTTCATGCTGTTCTCGGCTTCCCTTACGACTAGTGTCGCTTGTCTGTACCAGCGGTCACGCGGCGGCGGAGCCAGGAGGAAGGCAGGTGGCGGAGTTGGGGACGATACGGTCCGGTGTGCTCCTGGCATTGGCCATGCTCACCATATTCGTGCTGGTGGCGGGGTTCGTCGTGGCGGACCTGGTCGCGTCGAGGCCCCTGCCCGCGGTGCCCTACCCTGTCGCGCACGCACAGCGGGAGACGGCCGCCCACCTGCCCGGAGCCGACCCGGTCGACCCCGGCCGCCTGGCGGACCACCTCGATGATCCCATGTCCGACTCCGGGCTGGGTGAGGGACTCTCCGCTTATGTCGCCGACGCCGCCACCGGCGAGGGCCTCTTCGACCGGGACGCCGACCGGGGCGCCGTCCCGGCCTCCACCACCAAGATCGCCACCGCGCTGACCGTCCTGGAGGCCGCCGGGCCCGACCGGCGCATCGCCACCGACGCGGTCCTCGACGGCGAGCGCCTCATCCTCGTCGGCGGCGGGGACCCGACGCTCACCCGGGACGCCGACCCCGGAACCTACCCGGAGCCCGCCACCCTGGACCGGCTCGCCGAGCGCACCGCCCGCGCCCTGGAGGACCAGGGCGTCGGCGCCGTCGACCTGGGCTACGACGACACCCTCTACCCCGGCCCCGCCACCGGCCCGGGCTGGAAGGACAACTACGTCTGGGAGGGCTCCGTCGCCCCCGTGCACGCGCTGATGATCGACGGCGGCCGGGAGGACCGGAACGCCAAGTACGGCGACCGGGTGGACGACCCGCCGCGCACCGCCGCCGACGCCTTCGCCGACGCCCTGCGCGACGAGGGCGTGGAGGTGCGCGGGGGACCGGAACCGGCCACCGCCCCCGACGGCGCCGACCCCGTGGCCTCGGTCTCCTCCCCGCCGATCTCGGCGCTCACCGAGCAGATGCTGCTGGCCAGCGAGAACAACGTCGCCGAGGCGCTGGCACGCCAGACCGCCATCGCCGAGGGGGAGGAGCCGTCCTTCCAGGGCGGGTCCCGGGCCATGACCGCCGTGCTGGACCGGCTCGGCGTCGGCGGGGTGGAGCTGGCCGACGCCAGCGGCCTGTCGGTGGACAACCGCATCTCCCCGCACGCCCTGGCGGACATGCTGCTGGCCGCCTCCGACCCGGAGCGCCCCGACCTGGGCTACGTCCTGAGCGGCCTGCCCACCGGCAACTTCAGCGGCACCCTCGCCGGGCGCTACGACGACTCCAGCGGCTCCGGGGCGGGCGCCGGGGTGGTGCGCGCCAAGACCGGCACGCTCAGCGGAGTGAGCACGCTGGCCGGGACGGTCTACGACGCCGACGGGCGGCTGCTCGTGTTCGCCTTCATGTCCAGCGGCGACCAGGCCTCGGGGTCGAGCCTGGACCTGCTGGCCGCGGCGGTCGCCTCCTGCGGCTGCTCCTGAGCCGCAGCCGAGCCGCGACCGGGCCGCGGAGCGCCCCTGAGCGGCGCCTGAGGGGCCGTCCCTGAGGAAACCCGGAAAATCCGCGCGCACCGCCTTGCCTCGGATCCTCGCGGGTACGGTGAGGGCGTGACTGTGATCGACTGGGACGTAGCCGTCAACACCGGGATCCGCCTCGTGCGCCCTGGCCCCCAGGTGGACCTCGCCGACGCCCGGCAGGCCGTCTCCCAGCTCCGGGAGCTGTCCGAGGAGGCCCGCGGGCACGTGCGCGAGTTCACCGGCATGGACCCCCTGGAACCGGCCGGACCGGCGGTCATCGTCGACCGCCCGGGATGGATCCGCGCCAACGTCGACGGGTTCCGCACCGTGCTGGAACCCATCCTCGACCGGCTCGGCGCCGAGCGCGCCGCGGCCGGCACCGCCGGCGCGCTCACCACCGCCGTCGGCTCGCGCGTCACCGGAGCCCAGCTCGGCGCGGTGCTGTCCTACCTGGCCGGTCGGGTGCTCGGCCAGTACGAGCTCTTCCTGCCGCCCGACCCGGACGGCAACGCGCCCGCCGGGCGCCTGACCCTGGTGGCGCCCAACATCGTGCAGGCCGAGCGCGAGCTCGACGTGGACCCGCGCGACTTCCGGCTCTGGGTCTGCCTGCACGAGGAGACCCACCGCATGCAGTTCAGCTCCACCCCCTGGCTGCGCGGGTACGTGCAGGAGCAGATGCAGGACCTGCTGCTCTCCTCGGAGATGGACGCCGCCGCCTTCCTCGACCGGCTGCGCGCCGCGGGGGAGGCCGTGGCCGAGGTGGTGCGCGGCGGCGAGGGCAGCCTCATCCAGGCCTTTCAGAGCGAGGCCCAGGGCGAGGTCATGGACCGCATCACCGCGGTGATGACGCTGGCCGAGGGCCACGGCGACTACGTCATGGACGCGGTCGGGCCCGAGGTGGTGCCGTCGGTGGCCACGATCCGCCGCCGCTTCCAGCGCCGCCGCGAGGGCGCCAACCGCATCGACCGCATCATCCGCCAGCTCCTCGGCCTCGACCTGAAGATGAAGCAGTACGAGGAGGGCGCGGTCTTCGTCCGCAAGGTCGTCGCCCAGGTCGGCATGGAGGACTTCAACAAGGTCTGGGAGTCCCCCGAGACGCTGCCCACCATGGCCGAGATCCGCGACCCGGAGTCCTGGATCGCCCGCGTCGTCGGGCCGGGGGCCCCGGCCCGGGAGGCGTGAGCGGGCCGCCCCCCGCGGTCGCCGAGGTCCGGCGCGCGGTGCGCCGCGCGCTGTCCGGGCAGGAGCAGGGCGCCCTGGTGCTGGTGGCCTGCAGCGGCGGGGCGGACTCGCTGGCCCTGGCCGGGGCGGCGGCGTTCGCCGTGCCCCGGATGGGGCTGCGCGTCGGCGGGGTGACCGTCGACCACGGGCTGCAGGCGGGCTCGTCCGAGCGCGCAGGGCAGGTCGCCGACGCGATGCGCGGCCTGGGCCTGGACCCCGTGGAGCGTGCCGCCGTCCGGGTGGGCCGCGACGGCGGGCCTGAGGGCGCCGCCCGCCGCGCGCGCTACGACGCTCTGGACGAGGCCGCCGACCGCACCGGCGCGGCGGCCGTCCTGCTCGGCCACACCGCCGACGACCAGGCGGAGACCGTGCTGTTGGGGCTGGCGCGCGGGTCCGGCGCGCGGTCGCTGTCCGGCATGGCGCCCCGCACAGGCCGCTATGTGCGGCCCTTCCTGGGCCTGGAGCGCGCGCGGGTGCGCGAGGCCTGCGCCGCGATGGGGCTGCCGCACTGGGAGGACCCGCACAACGCCGACCCCGCCTTCGCCCGCGCGCGTGTGCGCCACGCGGCGCTGCCCGCGCTGGAGAAGGAGATCGGCCCCGGCGTCGCCCCCGCGCTCGCCCGCACCGCCGACCTGCTCCGTGACGACGCCGACGCGCTGGACCGCTGGGCCGCCGACGCCGCGCGCGCGGCCGACCTCGGCGGCGGACGCCTGGACGTGCGCACCCTTGAGGAGCTGCCGCGCGCCGTGCGCACGCGGGTGCTGCGCCGCGCCGCCGTGGCGGCGGGGTGCCCGGCGGGCGCGCTGAACGCGCGGCACGTCGCCGAGGTCGACCGCCTGGTGTCCGAGTGGCGCGGCCAGACCCGCGTCGACCTGCCCGGAGGCCGCGGCGCGCGGCGCTCGGACGGAGCCTTGGAGTTCGGATGACTTCGCCCGTTTATCCTGGTTGCGTTCCGAAGGACCGCGATCCGAGCAGCGAGGACGTACGAGCGTGGACGCCAAGGACATGGGTGACGCCCTGGAGAAGGTGCTGGTCACCGAAGAGCAGATCGAGGCGCGGCTGAAGGAGCTCGCGGCCGAGATCGACGCCGACTACGCCGGCAAGGACCTCCTGCTCGTGGGGGTGCTCAAGGGCGCCGTCATGGTCATGGCCGACCTGGCCCGCGGGCTGTCCCACGCGGCGGAGATGGACTGGATGGCGGTCTCCTCCTACGGGGCCGGGACCACGTCCTCGGGCGTGGTGCGCATCCTCAAGGACCTGGAGGCCGACATCTCCGGCCGCAACGTCCTCATCGTCGAGGACGTCATCGACTCCGGCCTGACGCTGTCCTGGCTGGTGGGCAACCTGCGCTCGCGCGGCCCGTCCTCGGTGGAGGTGTGCACGATGGTGCGCAAGCCGCTGGCCTTCGACGTCGACCTGGACGTCAAGTACATCGGGTTCGACCTGCCCAACGAGTTCATCGTCGGGTACGGGCTCGACTACGCCGAGAAGTACCGCAACCTGCCCTTCATCGGCACCCTCGCGCCGCAGGTGTACGAGCGGTGACCGGCGGCGCCGGGAACATCTCGGGCGGTGCGCGCGTTGCCGTCATGACGGCGCGTCGCAGCAGTGCGACCGATCACGGGCGGGGTGTAGCGTCGGTCACCCCGGCATAGATTACTGGAATTACGTGTCCGATAGGTCCCGTTTCCGACCCGGTGCCCTAACGCCGTGTCGGGGCAGAGGCCGCCTGGTCAGGAGGGACGGACCCAGCGGGGTTCCGTATAGATGAATCTCAAGCGTTTGTACCGCGGGCCGTGGCTGTACATTCTGGCCATCGGCGTCATCCTCTTCGCCGTCTTCAACTTCACCGGTCTGGGGGGCGGCTCCGGCCCGGAGAAGCAAGACACCTCGACGGTCATGCAGCTGATCGACGACGGCGACATCGACAACGCCAAGCTCGTCGACAAGGAGCAGCGGGTCGAGGTCACCACCGACGACGGCGAGGTCTACGAGGCCTACTGGGTCGGCGACCAGGGACGGCAGATCGCCGACCGGCTCGGCGAGCTGGAGCAGGACGGCCAGCTGGACTCCTACGACGTCGAGGTGCCCCAGGAGAGCATCTGGACGGGGCTGCTGTTCAGCTTCCTGCCGCTGGTCATCATCATCGCCATCTTCCTGTTCATCATGAACCAGATGCAGGGCGGCGGCTCCCGGGTGATGAACTTCGGCAAGTCCAAGGCCAAGCTGATCAGCAAGGACACGCCCAAGAGCACCTTCGCCGACGTGGCCGGGGCCGACGAGGCGATCGAGGAGCTGCAGGAGATCAAGGAGTTCCTGCAGACCCCCGCCAAGTTCCAGTCCATGGGCGCCAAGATCCCCAAGGGCGTGCTGCTCTTCGGCCCGCCCGGCACCGGCAAGACCCTGCTGGCCCGCGCCGTGGCCGGTGAGGCCGGGGTGCCGTTCTACTCCATCTCCGGCTCCGACTTCGTCGAGATGTTCGTCGGCGTCGGCGCCTCCCGCGTGCGCGACCTGTTCGAGCAGGCCAAGGCGAACGCCCCGGCGATCATCTTCGTCGACGAGATCGACGCCGTGGGCCGCCACCGCGGCGCCGGCATGGGCGGCGGCCACGACGAGCGGGAGCAGACCCTCAACCAGATGCTGGTGGAGATGGACGGCTTCGACGTCAAGACCGGCGTCATCCTCATCGCCGCCACCAACCGCCCCGACATCCTCGACCCCGCGCTGCTGCGCCCGGGCCGCTTCGACCGCCAGATCGTCGTGGACCGCCCGGACATGGAGGGCCGCAAGGGCATCCTGAGGGTGCACGCCAAGGGCAAGCCCATGGCCGACGACGTCGACCTGGACGTGGTCGCCCGCCGCACCCCCGGGATGACCGGCGCCGACCTGCAGAACGTGGTCAACGAGGGCGCCCTGCTGTCGGCCCGCGCCGGCAAGGACCTCATCGACATGGCCACCCTGGAGGAGGCCATCGACCGCGTCATGGCCGGGCCCGAGCGCAAGACCCGGGTGATGAGCGACGCGGAGAAGAAGGTCATCGCCTACCACGAGGGCGGCCACGCCCTGGTGGGCCACGCGCTGCCCAACGCCGACCCGGTGCACAAGGTCACCATCCTGCCGCGCGGGCGCGCCCTGGGCTACACCATGTCCCTGCCGACCGAGGACAAGTTCCTCACCTCGCGCTCGGAGATGATGGACCAGCTCGCCATGATGCTCGGCGGGCGCGCCGCCGAGGAGCTCGTCTTCCACGAGCCCACCACCGGCGCCGCCAACGACATCGACAAGGCGACCTCGCTGGCCCGCAACATGGTCACCGAGTACGGCATGAGCGAGCGCCTGGGCGCCCGCAAGTTCGGCTCCGGCAACACCGAGCCGTTCCTGGGCCGGGAGATGTCGCACGCCCGCGAGTACTCCGAGGAGATCGCCTCCCTCATCGACGAGGAGGTGCGCCGCCTCATCGAGTCCGCGCACGACGAGGCCTTCGAGGTGCTCGTGGAGTACCGGGACGTCCTGGACGACCTGGTGCTGCACCTGCTGGACAAGGAGACGGTCTCCAAGGAGGAGGTCCTGGAGATCTTCGCGCCGGTGCGCAAGCGCCCCTCGCGCGGCTCCTTCACCGGCTACGGCAAGCGCCAGCCCTCGGGCCGGCCCCCGATCAAGACGCCCAAGGAGCTGGCCCTGCTCGGCCCGCAGGACGTGGAGGACCTGGTGTCCGGCAACGGCCAGGTCGACTACACCGGCGGGGCCGAGGGCGCCGCCGAGCGGTCCGGCCACGGTGCGGGCCACGGTGACGACGACGGGCGGGACACCCGCAACGGGCAGGACCCGGCCGTCGGCGGTGACGAGCAGAGAGGGGACGGGGAGTGACCGCACTGCCCGACCGCCCGCCCGAGGACGGCATCGACCAGGCGCGCATCGAGAAGGCCGTCCGGGAGATCCTCCTGGCCATCGGCGAGGACCCGGACCGGGACGGGCTGCAGGACACCCCGTCCCGGGTGGCCCGCGCCTACGCCGAGCAGTTCTCCGGGCTGCACCAGCGGCCCGGGGACGTGCTCACCACGGTGTTCGAGGCCGAGCACGAGGAGATGGTGCTGGTCAAGGACATCGAGCTGTACTCCACCTGCGAGCACCACCTGGTGCCGTTCTACGGCAGCGCCCACGTGGGCTACATCCCCAACGCCAAGGGGCAGATCACCGGGCTGTCCAAGCTGGCCCGGCTGGTCGACGTGTACGCCCGCCGCCCGCAGGTGCAGGAGCGGCTCACCACCCAGGTGGCCGACGCGGTGATGGAGCACCTGGACCCGCGCGGGGTCATCGTGGTGATCGAGGCCGAGCACCTGTGCATGACCATGCGCGGTGTGCGCAAGCCCGGCGCGAAGACCGTCACCTCGGCGGTCCGCGGCGACTTCCGCAACCGGGATCGCACGCGGGCGGAGGCGATGAGCCTCATCCTGGGCCACCGCTGACCCCGCTTCTCGTAGGGTGAGGGCATGGCGTCGACGACATACGGGCTCCCGGGGCTCCCCCGGCGGGAGCGCTGCCTGGTGATGGGGGTCGTCAACGTGACCCCCGACTCCTTCTCCGACGGCGGCCGGTGGTTCGACCACGGCCGCGCCGTCGAGCACGGCCTGCAACTGGCCGCGCAGGGGGCCGACATCGTCGACGTCGGCGGCGAGTCCACCCGGCCCGGGGCCCAGCGGGTCTCGCTGGACGAGGAGCTGCGCCGGGTCGTCCCGGTCGTGCGGGAACTGACCCGGCAGGGGGTCGCCGTCAGCATCGACACGATGCGCGCGCAGGTCGCCGACCACGCCGTACAGGCGGGGGCGGTCCTGGTCAACGACGTCAGCGGAGGACTGGCCGACCCGTCCATGGCGCCGCTGGTCGCCAAGGCCGGGGTGGCCTACGTCCTCATGCACTGGCGCGGCCACAGCCACGACATGCAGCGGCGCGCGGTCTACACCGACGTGGTCGCCGAGGTCCACGATGAACTGCGGGACCGCATGGAGGCGATGGTCGACGAGGGCGTGGACCCCGCGCAGATCGTGCTCGACCCCGGGCTGGGCTTCGCCAAGAGGCCCGAGGAGGCCCACAACTGGCAGCTCCTCGCGCACCTCGACCGCTTCGACGATCTGGGACGCCCATTGCTGATCGCCGGTTCACGCAAACGGTTCCTCGGCAGACTGCTGGCCGACGCCGACGGCCACGACCGCCCGTTCTCCGAATCCGATGACGCCACCCTGGCGCTCACCGCGCTGTCGGCCGCCAACGGCGCCTGGTGCGTGCGGGTGCACGACGTGCGTCCCAGCGCCGACGCGGTGCGGGTGGCCGCCGCCTGGCGCACCGGGGGCGCCCTGCTGGACGAGGGCCGCGCCGACGCGGTCGGCCGCGGCGGGAGCGGCCGGTGAGGTCCCGCCAGGAGGTCATGGAGCGCGTGGCCGAGGCCAACGCGCAGTTCTACGGCGCCATCGAGAACGGCGACATCGACGCCATGCACCGGGTCTGGGCCGAGGAGGACGAGGCCCCCGACCTGGTGTGCGTCAACCCGGGCTGGCCGCTGCTGCGCGGCCGCGCCGAGATCCTGCGCGCCTGGGCGCTGATCATGGCGAACGTGCCCTACATCCAGTACGTGCTCACCGACACCCATATCGGCGTCAGCGGCGACGTCGCCATGGTGACGTGCGAGGAGAACGTGCTCACCGCCGAGGACGGCAGCCCCGGGTTCGTCGCGGGCGGCCAGGTGGTCACCACCAACATGTTCGTGCACACCCCGCAGGGGTGGCGGCTGTGGTCGCACCACGCCTCCCCGGTGATGCCGGACGACGAGGAGGACGGCGAGCAGGGGGGCGCACCCGCCGAATGAGCCAGGACACCGACATCGACACCGCGGCCGCGCGGGGCGACCGGATCGCCCTGCGCGGCCTGCGGGCCTACGGCTACCACGGGGTCTACGGCCACGAGCGCCGCGAGGGCCAGGACTTCGTGGTGGACGCGGTGCTGGAGGTGGACACCCGCCCGGCCGCGGCCAGCGACGACGTCGCCGACACGGTGCACTACGGGGAGCTGGCCTCGCGCCTGGTGGAGGTCGTCACCGGGGAACCGGTGAACCTGCTGGAGGCGCTGGCCGAGCGGCTGGCCCGGGTCTGCCTGGAGGAGAAGCCGGTGCGGCGCGCGGAGGTCACGGTGCACAAGCCGTCGGCGCCCATCCCGCACGCCTTCGAGGACGTCTCGGTGACCGTGGTCAGGGGGGCCGAGTGAGGACGGCGCGCACGGCCGTGCTGGCCCTGGGGTCCAACATGGGCGACCGGATGGCCACGCTGCAGGGGGCGGTGGACGCGCTCACCGGCCCCGGGTCCGCCCCCGGGCTGGAGGCGGCCGCGGTCTCCCCGGTGTACGAGACCGCGCCGGTGGGCGGTCCCGAGCAGGGGCCCTACCTGAACGCGGTGCTGGTCGCCGAGTGCGCCCTGGCCCCGCACGGGCTGCTGGCCCGCACCCAGGAGGTGGAGAAGCGCTTCCACCGGGTGCGGGAGGTGCGGTGGGGGCCGCGCACCCTGGACGTGGACATCATCGCGCTGGGCGGTGAGCTCAGCGGCGACCCCGACCTGACGCTGCCGCACCCGCGGGCGCACGAGCGCGCGTTCGTGCTGCGCCCCTGGGCCGACGCCGACCCGGGCGCCGTGCTTCCGGGCCGCGGCCCGGTGGCGGATCTGCTGGCGGCCGTGGCCGACCAGGAGGCGGACCGCCGGGACGACCTGGAACTGGTCCTCCCGGGGCGGGGGGTCTGAACCGTGTCCCACGACGACCAGGAGTGGGGCCGCGACGAGCCGGACACCGGCTCCGGCCGGGGGCGGGGCGGCCCCGGCGGCCCCGACGACGAGCGGCGCATGCACCCCATCGGGTGGAAGGTGCCGATCGCGGTGGCGGTCGCCTCGGCGCTGGCGGCCTACCCGCTGGTGGCCGCGTTCTACGGTGAGCTGCCCCCGCTGCCGTGGACGGCGGTGCCGACCCTGCTGCTGCTGGCGGTGGGTGAGGCGATCACCGGGTACCACACCCGCCGCCGCATCCGCCGGGACCCGGGGACCGAGCCCGTCGAGCCGCTGAGCGCGGCGCGGCTGGTGGCCCTGGCCAAGGCGAGCGCGCTGGTCGCGTCCCTGGTCGTGGGGGTGTTCGCGGGCATGGCGGTGTACCTGGGCGGCCGGTTGCAGACCCCGCTGCCCAGAGAGGACTTCTTCACCTCGCTGGGCACGATGGCCGCGGGGATCGTGCTGTTCGGGGCGGCGGTGTTCCTGGAGTGGGCCTGCCGCGTCCCCGACGACGACTCCGAAGGCGAACCGGGCCGGGCGTAGCGGCGCGGTCCCCCGCCCCCCTGCCGATGATCTCGACGAAAGTGCTGTCATTCCTGCGGTTTTGACAGCACTTTCGTCGAGATCATCACGGGCAGGCCCTCTGGACGGACTCCGGACGGACGCGTATGCGGGCCGCACGCTCGCCCATGTGCCCGGCGGCCGCCGCGCGCTTGGATCGAGGCATGACGAACGACGACGGCATCTTCAGCACTGACGGCGACATCCTCGTCCTCGCGGCCACCGGCAAGACCGGCCGCCGGGTGGTCTGGCGGCTCCGTGAGGCGGGCGTCCCGGTCCGCGCGGCGTCGCGTTCCAGCGAGGTCGCCTTCGACTGGACCGATTCGGGGACCTGGGGGCCCGCCCTGGACGGCGTGCGCGCGGTCTACCTGGTGGCCCCCGAGGACCCCGCGCCCATCGGCGACTTCGTCGCCTCGGCGGTCGCGGCGGGGACCGAGCGGTTCGCCGTGCTCTCCGGCCACGGCATCCAGCACTCGGGGCCCGGTTTCGGGCAGGGCATGGCCGCCGCCGAGGAGGCGGTCCGGGGATCGGGGGCCGCGTGGACGCTGATCCGGCCCAACAACTTCTTCCAGAACTTCACCGAGGACCTGTGGCTGGAGCCGGTCCGCTCCGGGCGGCTGGCGCTGCCCATCGGCACCGTCCCCGAGCCCTTCGTGGACGCCGAGGACGTGGCGGCGGTCGCCGTGGCGGCGCTGACCGGGGACGGCCACGACGGGCAGGTGTACGAGCTGTCCGGGCCGCGGGCGATCACCTTCGCGGAGGCGGCGCGGGCCATCGGGGAGGCGGCGGGGCGCGAGGTCCGGTTCGAGGAGCTGACCCCGGAGCAGTACGTCGGCGAACTCCTCGCCCAGGGGATCCCGAAGGAGTTCGCCTCGCTGCTCGACGCGATGTTCGCACTGCACCGCGACGGGCACACGGCCGACGTCGTGGACGGTGTGCAGCGCGCGCTGGGGCGTCCGGCCGCCGACTTCCATGAGTGGGTGCGCCGCACCGCCGAAACCGGTGTGTGGGCCTGAGCCTGACTTGGTCGGCGGAACGCGCCCGGCCGGTGCACCCGGAGCCAGGACGGATGGCCCCGGACCGCACCGGCCGGGCGCGTCGGTGTGCGGCGGCTACCCCGTGCGCCGCGCCCTGAGGACCGTGTCGCGCGTGTGGTGCGCCCCTTCGGGAACAGCGGGGCGCGGGCGGATCTCGTTCACCTCGATGGTCCACTCGTCGCCGAGGACCTCGGCGACATCGGCGGGCCAGTAGTAGGCGGTCGCGTCGATCTCCCGCCACTGCTGGGGGCCGAAGTCGTCGGCGCAGTGGCCGACGTACAGCAGCGTCCCGCCGGGGGCCACGGTCTCCAGCAGCGCCTTGAGGGCGGTGTGCCCCTCCTGGACCGGCAGCGGGAAGAAGTGCGCTGACACCAGGTCGAACGGGCCGGGCGGCGGGGGATCGGCGGTCACGTCCGCTCGGGTCCAGGCCACCCGTTCGGCGAGGGGGCCGCCGGAGGCGGCCGCGCGGTCCAGCGCCACCTGGGAGATGTCCACGGCGGTGACCCGCCAGCCCCGGTCGGCCAGCCACAGCGCGTCGGCACCCTCACCGGCCCCGAGGTCGAGCGCGCGGCCGGGCGGTAGGCCCTCCGCCTCGTCGACGAGCACCCCGTTGGGGTTCCCGCTGAACAGCCGCTCCTGGCTGCTGTACCGCTCGTCCCAGGTCTGCGCGTCCATGTTCCCCGTCCCTTCCCCCGTACGTCGTCGACCGCCAATGTGGTCCCGCGTCCGCGGTGAAGGCAAACGCCGTTGCCGAAGCGGCAACCGGCGTGGGACGGAGGGGCCCCGCGCAGACGGACGCACATGGGGCCGATACGCGCACGCATGGGATCGGGGGGCCCACATCGCGACGATGGATCCATGGATACTCGACCTGTTCTCGTCATCGGCGGTACCGGAACGATCGGCAGGCGCGTCGTCGCCGCCCTCCGCGACGAGGGCGTCCCCGTGCGGGCGGCGTCGCGCCGGTCCGAGGTTCACTTCGACTGGGACGACCCCGGCACCTGGGCGGCCGCGCTCGACGGTGTCCGGGCCGCCTTCATCACCCCGCTCGACGTGCCCCCCTCGCGTACGCCGGCCCTGGTGGGGCAGGCGGTCGCGGCCGGGGCCGAGCGCCTGGTCCTGCTGTCCGCGCGGGGCGTGGAGGTGCCCGGTTACTTCGGGCCCGAGTCGGTGATCACCGAATGCCACCTCGCAGGCGAGCGAGCCGTCCGCACGTCGGGCGCCGCCTGGACGGTGCTGAAGCCGGCCTGGTTCGCGCAGAACTTCAGTGAGGGCCTGTTCCGCGATGGGGTCGTGGCGGGGGAGCTGGCCCTGCCGGTCGGGGGCGGCCGCGCGGCGTTCGTGGACGCCGACGACATCGCGGCTGTGGCCGTGGCGGCACTGACCGAGGAGGGGCACGACGGGCAGGAGTACGAGCTGTCCGGGCCGCGGGCGCTCGGCGTCGCCGACGCGCTGGCCGAGATCTCCCGCGCGACCGGCCGACCGGCCCGGTTCGCGGACGTGACCGTGGAGGGCTTCACGGAGATGCTCGCCGGGGTGGGGGTGCCCGCAGAGGATGCGGCCGTCTGGGCGAACGCGCTGACCCCGATCCGCACGAGCGGGGACGCGGTGATCGCCGATGGGGTCGAGCGCGCGCTGGGCCGCCCGCCCCGCGACTTCGCGGCCTTCGCCGACGACGCGGCGAAGTCCGGCGCCTGGGAGGGGTGACCGCCCACCCCGAGGCAGCGCCCCGAGCCCACACCGCGCGCCCGGTCCCCCGTGGACCCGGGCGCGCGGCGCGTTCATGCGGTGTTACGCGGCTTCATGGAGCTCGTGCATGGGTGGTCGCCTCACCAGGAGCGGACGCAGTCGATGTACGGGCGGACGTGGAAGGGGCGCTGGAAGGAGGTGAGGGCGGAGTCGAGGGCGTCGAGCGTGGTGGCGGCGACGGTGATCTCGGGGTCGATGCGGTTGGTGGCGAGGTAGGGGGTGGTGACGGTCGACCGGTAGCTGAGGCACCAGTCGGCGCGATGGGTGTGGTGGACGAGGAGGAAGGCGTCGTAGTCGGGCGGGACATCGGGGTCGGGGGAGCGGGTGTGCGTCGAGCGGCGAGCGGTGGGGGCGGAGGCGCGGGCGATCGCCTTCTGCTCCGGCTGCTCCGGGGCGGGGCACAGGCCGCGTGCGTGCCGGGGCTGGTGCGGGTTGGGCGAGGGGAGCGCGAGAAGGGCGGGGCAGGCGAGGAGGAGGATCATCGCCAGGAGGTTGAGGAGGACCGGGAAGCGGTCCGAGTCGCGGTGGTGGATACCCTGGGACATGTCGTCACCTCTTGCTCAGGTGATGGCCACGCCCTCGGACGGTGGCTGCCGTCGCGAGGGCTCTTCGTGTATGAAGCAAGGTCTCACCAGGCGAAATGCCGATCCAGGTGCAGTGGATCATCGGTGAAAAGCAGTGGGGCCATGACAAGTCCGAGCAACAAGTGTGGAGTTGTGGACGAAAACTGTGGAATCGCCCCGCGAGTAGCGGCCGGTGTGTGACACTCGATTGCATGGTCAAGGTCGGCAACGACGTCACCATCCGGTGGGGCCGTGCACTACAGGAATTCCGGTCCTCCCGGGGTATGACCCAATCGGCGCTGGGGCGTGCGCTCGGTGTGGGCGGGACGGCGATCTCGAACCTGGAACGTGGTGTTCGGCGCCCTTCGCACGAGAACCTTCAGCTTCTCGACTCCACACTGGAGACGGGCGGCAAGCTGAAGCGCCTGTGGACCGAGCTCAACCAGTCAGGTCACCTCGCCTGGCTGGGGAGGCTGTCGGAGCTGGAGCAGGAGGCCGTCTCCATCCAAGAGTTCCAGAACCAGCTCATACCGTCTCTATTGCAGACAGAGCAGTACGCACTGATGGTCATGAAGGCCATCTCTCCGTGGCTGCCGATCGAACGGGTCAAGGAAGGCGCCCGTATTCGCTGCGAACGAGGGGAGCGTTTCCTGGAGAGGTCTTCCCCGTTCATGGTCGCTGTGGTGAGTGAAGCGGTCTTGAGTGGACCGGTGGATGACCGTGTTGTGATGAGAGAGCAGCTAGAGCATCTGGTCTCGGTCGCGGCGGAGGGGCGAATCAGTCTTCAAGTCGTTCAACCAGGCGGACATCCGGGGTTGGTCGGACCGTTCAAGGTCCTGACGCCTCAAGCAGGTCCGGCGGTGATCTACACGGAGTCCGCGTACAAGGGGCAGTTCGTCGACGACGCCGCTGTGGTGGCAGAATTCAGGCTGAGGTTCGGACATATCCAGGCAGAGGCCGACAAGCCGAGCGCCTCGCTCGATCGTGTTCGTGAGGTGCTGGAAGGGTTGAAGGATGACTGAGCAGAACTGGCACAAGTCCTCCTACAGCGGCGGGAGCGGGAGCTGCATCGAGGTCGCACTGCAGTGGCGCAAGTCCTCCCACAGCAAAGGGGGGCATCAGGAGTGCGTCGAGGTCGCGCACCACTGGCACAAGTCCTCCTACAGCGGCGGCGTGCACCAGGACTGCGTCGAGGTCGCCGAAGGCCCCACGACGGCCGTCCGTGACACCCGCAATCGCGACCTCGGGCACCTCTCCTTCCCCGCCTCTGAGTGGGCGGCCCTCCTCCACGTCATCCGACGGGGATGACCGCCTCCTCCGGTGATGCCTCCGCCGCCTGCCGGTAGGCGGTGGGGCTCACCCCCCTGGACGCGCTTGAACGCCGCGCTGAAGCCGAACGCGTCCGCGTACCCCACCCTCCGGGCCACCGCCGCGACCGTCATGTCCGGTCGGTGCAGCAGGTCCGCCGCCAGCGTCATCCGCCAGCCGGTCAGGTACGCCATGGGGCCCTCGCCCACCTGTTCGGCGAAGCGCTTGGCGAACGTCGACCGTGACACCCCCGCGCGCGCCGCCAGCGACGCCGTCGTCCACGCGTGCGCCGGGTCCTCGTGCATCGCCTGCAGCGCGGGCCCCGCCACGTCGTCGCTCAGCGCCCGGTAGTAGTTCGGCGACTCGGCCTCCGACAGCTCGAACCACCCCCGCAGGGTGCACACCAGCAGCCAGTCCAACAGCCGGTCCAACACGATCTGCCGCCCCGGCCGCCCGCACACGAGCTGCATCTCCAGGTAGGCCCGCATGGTCTTGCACTCCTCGTTCTCGTCCGGGACGACGAGCACGGACGGGAGCACCTGGAGCAGCCGCTGCGGCACCTGCGCGCGCACGTCGTACGCGGCGGCGAGGACCACGGTCTCGGCCTGGAGGTCGTCCGGACCCTCCTCACCGCCGGGGGCGGCCCCCTCGTCGGACAGGCACCGCACCTCCCGCCGCACCGCCGACCGGTCCGCGTCCGGGTCGTCGGTGAGCGTGAACGGGGCGGGCCCGCGCACGATCGCCGCCTCGGCCTCCACGACCCGGCGCCGCGCCCCGTCCTCCGTGAGGATCCACACCGATCCGCGCATGGGGATGACCAGCGTCAGGTAGGCCTCATCGGTGAAGTGCAGCGACCACGGCGGACGCAGCGCCGACCGCCCGAACACCGCGCCCTGCCCGCGCACGCCGCGGAGGAGTTCATCGAACACGTCCATGGAGGCACCCTATGGGGCGCCCCCTCGTTGATCTCGGGGAAGTCGGGCTTAAGAGGGCCGCCATAAGCCCGACTTCCCCGAGATCAACAAGACGGGGCGGGGTCAGATCGCGATGAGCTTCTGGGCCTCGCCGTCCTCCAGGGACGTGCGCGGACCCGAGTGCACCACCCGGCCGGCGTCGATGACCGCCACCTCGTCCGCCAGGCGCAGTGCCACGTCCATGTACTGCTCAACGAGGAGCACCGCCACACCGCGTTCGGCCACCGTGCGGATCACCTCCTCGATCTCGGCGACGATCGACGGCTGGATGCCCTCCGTCGGCTCGTCCAGCACCAGCAGCTTCGGCGCGGTCACCAGCGCGCGGGCGATGGCGAGCTGCTGGGCCTGCCCGCCGGACAGGAACCCGGCCCGCCGGTCCAGCAGGGGGCGCAGGCGCGGGAACAGCTCCAGCGCCTCCTCCACCGCCTCGGGGCCCGCCCGGCCGGCCGCCTCGCGCGCGACTGAGATGTTCTCCGCCACCGTCATGGGCGCGAACGTGCCGTGCCCCTGGGGCGCGTACCCGATCCCGTCCCGGACCCTGCGGTGCGGGCGCGCCCGAGTGATGTCCGCACCGTCGAGGACGACGCGCCCCGCCGTCGCCGGGAGCAGCCCCGCGACCGTATTGAGCAGCGTCGTCTTGCCGACCCCGTTGCGGCCCATCACGCACGTCACCGCACCGCTCTCGGCGCGCACGGAGACGTCGAACAGCACCTGGGCGCGCCCGTACCCGGCGCAGACCCCGTCCACCTCAAGCATCGGCGGTCTCCTTCTCGGCCGCGGGCCCGGACGTGGGTCCGGCTTCGGGCCCGTCCTCGGCCGCGGACCGGCCCAGGTACACCTCGGCCACCCGCTCGTCGGCCCGCACCTCCTCCAGCGTCCCCTCGGTCAGCACGCGCCCCTCGTGCAGCACGGTCACCGTCCGGGCGTGCCGCCGCAGGAACTCCATGTCGTGCTCGACCACCAGCACCGTGGTGTCCTGCGCGATCTCTTCGAGCAGCTCCCCGGTGCGCTCGCGCTCGGCGGCGCTCATCCCGGCCACCGGCTCGTCGAGGAGCAGCAGCCGGGGCCGCTGGGCCAGCAGCATCGCGATCTCCAGCCACTGCCGCTGCCCGTGGGACAGCCCGCCCGCCTTCCGCTCGGCCAGGTCGGCCATGCCGACCCGCTCCAGCGCCTCGGGCACGTCCGCCCGGTCGCGGCGGCGCAGCAGACGGTGCGGGGCGAGCCGGAACGAGGCCGCGAGGTCGACGTTGTCGGCGACGGTCAGCGCGTCGAACACGGCGGCGGTCTGGAACGTGCGCCCGATGCCCGACCGCACCGTTCGGTGCTCGGCCAGGCCGGTGGTGTCCGCGCCGTCGAAGCGCACCGTGCCCGACGTGGGGCGGGTCCGGCCGGTGACGACGTCGATCAGGGTGGTCTTCCCGGCCCCGTTGGGGCCGATGAGGAAGCGCAGCTCGCGCTCCTCGACGGCCAGGTCCACCCCGTCCAGGGCGGTGAAGGAGCCGAAGGAGACGGTCAGTCCGGAAACGGTGAGCAGGGCGTTCATCGGCTTCTCCTCACGGAGGGGAGGCGGGACGCGAGGGATTCGGCGAACCCGGCGAGTCCGCGCGGGGCCAGGGCGATCACGGCGACGAACAGCGCGCCCTGCAGGTAGAGCCAGCCCCCGGCGAAGCTCTCGGAGAACGCGGTCTCCGCGGTGCCGAGCGCCACCGCGCCGATCGCCGCGCCGGTCAGCGAGTGGCGGCCGCCGAGCGCCGCCATGAGCACCAGCTGGATGGAGGGGATCACCCCGACGAGCGCGGGGGTGATGATCCCGGTCGCGGGCACGAACAGCGCCCCGGCGACGCCCGCCGCGACCGCCGAGAGCGTGTAGGCCGATGCCTTGACCCACGTCGGGTCGTAGCCGAGGAAGCGGACCCGCTCCTCGGAGTCGCGCACCGCGACCAGCAGTGACCCGTAGCGGGAGTCCATCAGCCGGGTGTAGGCCGCCCACACGGCCAGCAGGAACCCCGCCACCGCGAAGTACAGGCCGGTGCGCGCCGCGCCGGTGGACAGGTCGACCCCGGCGAGCACGGGCAGGTTCGTCAGCCCCGATGAGCCGCCGGTCAGGTGTTGCTGGCCGATCAGCAGGATCGCGAAGGCGGCGGCGAGCGCCTGGTTGAGGATCGCGAAGTAGGCCCCGCGGACGCGGCGGCGGAACACCGCCCACCCCAGCAGCGCGGCGACCGCGCCGGGCAGGACGACCACCGCGGCGAGGGTGAACGCCAGGCTCCGGAACGGCTGCCATAGGAGGGGAAGGGACCCGATCCCGTTCCACACCATGAATTCGGGGAGGGCGCCGTCTGGGGCCGCGGCCAGGGTCATGTGCGCGGCCATGGCGTAGGCGCCCAGGCCGAAGAACACCCCGTGCCCCAGGGTGAGCATCCCGCCGCGCCCCCAGGCCACGGCGATGCCGACGGCGACGATCGCGTAGCAGAGGTAGCGGGTGAGCAGCCCGAGGCGGAACTCGTCGAGCAGCAGGGGCATGACGGCCAGGACGACGGCGGCGGCCACCCCGATCAGCAGCGTGGGCGGGACGCCCGACAGGAGCCGGGCGCGCGCGGCGGGTCCGGTGGACACGTTCCGGTCGGTGGCCTCGGGAACGGATCCGGCGGCGGTTTCGGTGGGGTTCGCTGCGGTCATGCCAGGGCCCTCGTCTTGACGGAGAACAGTCCCTGCGGCCGGGCCTGCAGGAACGCGATGATGACGGCGAAGACGACGACCTTGGCCAGGCTGGCGCCCGTCCACAGCTCGCTGTAGGCGTTGAGCGCCCCGAGCGCGAAGGCGGCGATGACCGCGCCGCGCAGCTGCCCCAGCCCGCCGACCACGACCACCAGGAACGCGTCCACGATGTAGGAGGAGCCGATGGACGGGCCGATCGGGCCGATGAGGGCCAGCGCCACCCCGGCCACGCCGGCCAGGCCCGACCCGACCGCGAACGTGGCCGCGTCGACCCGGCCCACCGGGATGCCCGACACCGCGGCCAGGTCGCGGTCGTGCAGCACGGCGCGCATGTACCGCCCGGAGCGGGACCGGCCGATGTACAGCGCGATCGCGACGACGGCGACCGCCGCCAGCAGGATGATGAACAGCCGCGAGTGGTGCAGCCACACGCCGAGCACGCCGGTGCCCCCGGCCAGCCAGGAGGGGGCGGCCACGTCCACGTTGGGCGCGCCGAACACGTCCCGGGCGAGCTGCTGGAGCAGCAGGCTCACCCCGAATGTCAGCAGCAGGGTGTCCAGCGGGCGTCCGTAGAAGTGCCGGATCAGCCCGCGCTCCAGGGCCAGGCCCATGAGCGCGGTGACCGCGAAGGCGACGGGCAGCGCCACGAGCACGGCACTGCCGCCGAGCCCCGCCCAGGCCTGCAGGGCGAACGCGGTGTAGGCGCCCACCATCAGGAACTCGCCGTGGGCCATGTTGATGACGCCCATCTGCCCGAACGTGAAGTTCAGGCCGAGGGCCGCCAGGAGCAGGACCGCGCCGACGGCCGCGGCGATCGGCAACTGCGTGAGTAGGGCGTCCATGCGTCCCTTCTTCCAGGGGTCGAGGGAACGGATTGCGGGGTGCCGCCGGGGGAGGGCGGACCGGGGGCGCGAAGGGGGCCGGGGGCGGCACGGCCAGTCGGCCAGCCTGCCGACCGCCCGACCGCCGGGCCTCACGGGCGGATCGGGGCCGCCCAGTCGTATCCGGCCAGGTAGGGGTCGGGGGTGATGGGCCCGCCCGAGTTCGCCACCTCCGTGATGGCGCCGTCGCCGCCGATCCGGCCGATGCGCGCGGTCTTGGCCAGGTGCTGGGACTCGGCGTCGAAGGTGACGGGGCCCTCGGGGGCGTCGATGGTCAGCCCCGCCGCCGCCTCGCGCACCGCCCCGGTGTCGAAGCCCCCGGCGGCCTCCGCCGCGGCCGCCCACAGGTGGACGGCGTTGTAAGCGGACTGCATGGGGTCGGAGGTGACGCGCCGCGGCCCGTACTCGTCCTGGAAGGCCGCGACGAAGTCCCGGTTCTCGGGGGTGTCGGTGGTCTGGAAGTAGTTCCAGGCCACCAGGTGCCCGTCGAGGATCTCGGGGCCGATGCCGCCGACCTCCTCCTCGGCGACGCTGACGCTGAGCACCGGCATGTCGTCGGCGGTGATGCCGCTGGAGCGCAGCTGCTTGAAGAAGGCGACGTTGGAGTCGCCGTTGAGGGTGTTGAAAACCGCGTCCGGGCGCGCGCGGGCGATCTTGGCGGTGACGGTGGTGTACTCGGTGTGCCCGAGCGGGGTGTAGTCCGTCCCGGTGATCTCGATGCCGTGCGCCTCGGCGTAGGCGGAGATGACGCGGTTGGCGGTGCGCGGGAAGACGTAGTCGCTGCCGACCAGGTGGATGCGCGTGTGCCCCTGTCCGCGCAGGTGGTCGAGGGCGGGGACGATCTGCTGGTTGGTCGTCGCGCCGGTGTAGACGATGTTCGGGGAGGACTCCATGCCCTCGTACTGCACCGGGTAGAACAGCAGGCCGTCCTCGGCCTCGAACACCGGCAGCATCGCTTTGCGGGACGCCGACGTCCAACCGCCGAACACCGCGGCGACGCGGTCGCTCATCAGCAGTTTGCGGGCCTTGTCGGCGAAGGTGACCTCGTCGGAGGCGCCGTCCTCGACGACCGGCTCGATCCTGCGCCCGAGCACCCCGCCGGCGGCGTTGACGCGCTCCACGGCCAGCAGGACCGCGTCGCGCACGGTGACCTCGCTGATGGCCATGGTCCCGGAGAGCGAGTGGAGCATGCCCACGCGCACCGTGTCCCGGGTGACGCCCGGCCCGGAGGGGGCGCAGCCGCCGGTGAGCGCCGCTCCGGTACCGGCCAGGGCGGCCGCCAGGAACGTTCGTCTTCGCACCGATTTCCTCCCCGATGTCGCGGTCCTGCTCCGGGGAGTGTGAACGGCGGCTGTTTCCCGGGAAGGGCGCCTCCGTTACGCGTCGGTTTCCGTGCATGTGGGCTGGTTCGCCCGGCTCGCCGTTGCTAATTTAGGCAAGGCTTGCCGAACTTCACGACCGGAGGTCCCCCATGCCCACTGACCGCACCGCCCGCCCGGCGCCGGGCCGCCGGACCGTCCTGCTGGCCGGCGGGGCCCTCGGGGCGGCGGCCGCCGCCACCGCCTGCGGCTCGGGCACGGGACGGCCGGACACCGCGCAGGCCCCGGCCGGAAGCGGCTTCCCGATCACGGTCGAGCACAAGTACGGATCGACCGAGGTCCCCGCCCCGCCCAAGCGGATCGTCACCGTGGGCCTCAGCGACCACGACGCGGTGCTCGCCCTGGGCGAGGCGGGCGCCCTCGTCGGCGTCACCGACTGGTACGGGGACTACGACCACGCCGCCTGGCCGTGGGCGCAGGAGGCGCTCGGCGGCGCCGAGCCCGAGGTGATGCCGCGCCCCGAGGGCGACCGGCCCGACGTCGAGCGGGTGGCGGCCCTGGAACCGGACCTCGTCCTCGGCCTGTACTCCGGCATCACCGAGGAGGACTACGAGGCGCTGTCGGCGGTCGCCCCGACCGTGGCCCAGCACCCCGACCACCCCGACTGGGGCGCGCCGTGGGAGGAGATGACCCTGTCCATCGGCCGGGCGCTGGGGAAGGAGGACGAGGCCGCCGCCCTGGTGGAGGACGTCGACCGGTCGTTCGCGGAAACGCGCGAGGAGTACCCGGAATTCGAGGGCACGGAGGTCGTGCTCGCCGAGCGGCTCGACGACGGGTTCGTCGTGCGCTCCCGAACCGATCCGCGTATGCGCCTCCTGGAGTCCCTGGGGTTCGTGATGCCGGAGGACTTGGCGGAGAAGGCCGGGGACAAGGACGTCGTGGACGTCTCGGCGGAGGACTTCGACCTGCTGGACCGGGAACTGCTGGTGTGGAACGCCGGATGGAACCCGGAGATGCGCGAGGAGCTCGCGGACATGGGCGTGTACACGTCCCTGGACGTCAACAAGGACGGCCGCGCGGTCATCGTCGACGGCGAGGAGGTCTCCGGCGCGCTCACCTGGAGCACGGCGCTCAGCCTGCCGTACGCGGTCGAGAAGATCGCGCCGATGCTGGCCGAGGCGCTGGAGGGCGGCGGCGTCACGCTGTGACCGGCCGCCCCGGAGCGGGCGGGAGGCGGAGACGGGCCCACACGCCAGGGGTGTGTGGGCCCGTCTCCGGCCGTCCGGCGGGACCGCCGGGGATCAGGCGTCGATGACCGCCGTGGTGGCGGCCTTGTCGTGCAGCGCCTGCTGGCGGGGGTCGAAGAGGATCCACAGGCAGCTGATCCAGCCCAGCAGGTAGTAGATGAGGGTGCGCAGCATGCTCGCGCCCATGCGGGGGTTGCCGAGCGTGTTCAGGTCGATGACGCGCATCTTCATGATCCGCTTGCCGGGGGTGGAGCCGCGCTTGGCCTCGGCCCGGCCCTTGTAGAGGAACGGCAGCGCGAACAGCAGGGCGTAGCCGGCGAGCATCCCGATCATCATGACGACGGCCGTCCAGGCGGCGGGCTCGCCGGTCGGGGAGGACGAGGCCGTGAGGCCCAGCAGCAGCGCGGGGCCGCCCATCAGGACGAGCATGATCCCGAGGCTGATGAGTCCCATGAACAGGCCGTCGAGCAGGGCCGCCGCGAAGCGCCGCCCCTTGTCGGCCGCCACCGTCCCGGGCGGCAGCATCTCCTGCTGCCCGTACGGGTTGCCTTGCTGCTGGTAGTAGCCGCCCTGCTGGGCGTACCCCTGCTGCCCGTAGCCCTGCTGGTACTGCTGCTGCCCGTACGCCTGCTGGTATTGCTGGTCATAGCCCTGGTGGCCGTACCCCTGTTGCCCATAGCCGGGCTGCTGGCCGTAAGGGGGCTGCGAAGAAGGATCCATGAGCGGGGTCGCTCTCTTTCGGCGTCATGGGATGGGGGTGCTTCACCATTGTCGCATTTGGGCCTTACGGTCCTCACGCGTCCATGGCACGCTCTCCGTGCTCATCTTCCGACATCGGGCCTCGAAGGGCACCCCCAATGCCGTTCACGCGCACGGGTCTGACGACCCTACTGTCCGCCTCCGTCATCACCGCCCTCCTCGCCCCGCCCGCTGCAGCGTCCGCCGACGCGTCGAGCGCGCCCGGGGGCGGGACCGCCGCCGCGGCCGCGTCGTCGGAGTGGATGGCGGCCCTGCCCGACGACGCGTCCCTCGCCTCCCTTTCGGTACCCGGAACACACGACACGGGCGCATGGACCGGCTCGGCGTGGAGCCGCACCCAGGACATGGACCTGAGCACGCAGCTGGAATCGGGCGTGCGCGCGCTCGACGTCCGCACCCGTCACTTCCGCGACGCGTTCCCGATCCACCACGGCGCCGAGTACCTTCACCTGAACTTCACCGACGTGGTGACCGACACGGCGGCCTTCCTGCGCGAGCACCCCACCGAGACCGTGTTCATGCGGCTGAAGAAGGAGCACACCGAGGAGGAGAACACCCGTACCTACGAGGAGACGCTCGACCACTACATCGGGTCCGACCCGGATACCGCCCCGCTCCTCGCCGAGCACCTGTGGCGCCCTTCAGGGGGAGAGCGCGTTCCCGCCCTGGGGGAAGTGCGCGGCAAGATCGTCATCCTGCAGGACTTCGACGCCTCCAAGGAATACGGAATCCGCTGGGGCGGCCCGAACACCGACATCCAGGACGACTACCGGGTGCCCACGCTCTTCGACATCCCCGAGAAGTGGGGGAAGGCGCGCGGCCATTTCGAGAAGACCGCGGCCGGGCCGTCTGGGACGCTCTTCATCAACCACCTGAGCGGGTCCGGAGCCCCGTGGGCCAATCCGAGGGAGGTGGCCACAGGTGGCCTCGGATTCGACGGCGTCAACGACTACGCGCGGCCGTACCTGCAGGACAGCGCGGCGGAGGGGACGCTTCCGCGTACGGGGGTGGTGATGATGGACTTCCCTGGCCAGGCGCTGATCGACGCGGTCGTGGCACACAACGGGCGGACCGTGGCACAGGGGGCGTGACCCTCCGAATCCGGGTGGTTCCCCGCCGGTAGACTTCCTGCGGCCCGACCGCCCCCCGCCCCCGAGAGGTCACCCCGTGGAGTCTTCGCGCGAGCAGCTCATCGCCAGCATCACCGCAGTGGTGGAGAGGTCGCCCGCGGATCCCGTCCTGCGCCTGCACCTGGCGGAGCTGCTGCTCGACGGCGGAGACGGCGCCGCCGCCATCCCGCACATCGCGACCGCGCTCCAGCAGGACCCGGCCTCGGAGAAGGCCAAGGAGCTGATGTCCAAGGCCCTGGGCACACCGGCCGCGCCCGCCCCGCAGCCTGCACAGCCCGCGCAGTCGGCACAGCCTCCGCAGGGCGCCGCGCCGGAGAGCGCACCCCCGGGCATGCCCCAGGACGGCCCGCCGGCCGACTACCGGCCCGAACCGGCCGGGGGCAACGGCTTCGGATTCTCCGAAGGCGGGGGAACGGCCACGCTCACGCCCGAGGAAGGCGCGCGCGGCGGCGACGCCACGCCCCCTGGCGCCGCCCTGCCGCCCCTCACCGGGGACCCCGGGCTTCCCGACCCGTTGGCCGACGACGACTTCCCCACCGAGCGGGAGAACACCACCCTCGCCGATGTCGCGGGGATGGAGAAGGTCAAGGAGCGCATCAACGCCGCCTTCCTGATGCCGATGCGCAACGAGGAACTGCGCAAGGCCTTCTCCAAGAGCCTCCGCGGCGGCCTGCTCCTCTATGGGCCCCCGGGGTGCGGCAAGACCTACATCGCCCGCGCCATCGCGGGCGAGATGGGCGCGCGCTTCCTGTACGTGTCGGTCGCCGACATCCTCGACGGCAAGAGCTCGCGCAACGTCCAGGCCCTCTTCCGCCAGGCGCGCCAGTACAGCCCGTGCGTCGTGTTCATGGACGAGCTCGACGCCATGGGCGGGCGGCGCGGCAACATGGCCGCGTGGCTGCGCCCCGTCGTCACGCAGCTCCTGACGGAACTGGACTCGGTCGAGGAGGACAACGAAGGCGTCTTCTTCCTCGCGGCGACCAACCACCCGTGGGACATCGACAGCGCCCTCAAGCGGCCCGGCCGCCTGGACCGCATGCTCTTCGTGCCGCCGCCGGACGAGAAGGCGCGCGCGGCGATCGTCGGAATGGAGCTGAAGGACCGCCCGTCCGCGGGGATCGACGCCGCGAAGATCGCCAAGCACACCGACGGGTTCTCCGGCGCCGACATCACCTACCTGGTGGAGAGCGCGGCCGAGCGCGCGTTGCTGGAGTCCGCCCGCACCGGCGCCGTGCGGCCCATCGGCATGGACGACTTCCGCGCGGCGCTCGGCGAGCTCCGCCCGTCCACAGGCCCGTGGATGGAGACCGCGCGGAACATGGTGGAGTTCGGGTCGGCCGACGGCGCCTACGACGAACTCGCCGACTTCATCCGCCGCCACCGCTCCTGGCGGTGACGGCGGCCATGCCCGGCTCCGGAACCGGTGTCGACGACCTGGCCCACCAGGCCGCCCTCCGCCTGGACGGGGGGAAGCCCGCGGAGGCGCTCCCCCTCATCGAGCGTGCGCTCACCTCCCAGCCCGAGTCGGGGCGCCTGTGGAGGCTGAAGGCGGTGGCGCACGAACGCCTCGACCAGGACGAGAAGGCCATCGAGGCCTCCCGCAAGGCGATCGCCCTGAACGGCGAGAGCGCCGACGCCTACGCCATCATGGCCTTCGCCATCATCGGCCTGGGGCGTGCGCACGACGCCTACAGGTCGGGGGAGGCCATCCTCCGGCTGGACCCCGACTCCGTCCGCGGGCACATCATCGTCGCGATGTCCCTCGCGGACTGCGTGCGCAAGCGCTTCCCAGGGGCCCACACATTCCCCGCGCAAGCGCGCGCGGCCGTGCAGCGCGCCGTCGAGCTCCAGCCCGAGGACCACTGGGTGCAGGGGCAGGTCGGTGTCGTGCTGCGCTGGCTCGGCAGCGACAAGGAGGCGGTGTCGCACTTCCGGGAGGCGCTGCGGCTGAACCCCGAGTACGTGCACGCCTTGCGCAACCTCGCCGCCATCGAGGCCAAGCGGCGCCGCAGGATGGCGTCGTTGCGGTACCTGCGTGCCGTGCTCGCCCTCGCACCGGGGGACAAGAGCATCCTGCACTCCGCTTACGGCATATGCCGCCGGACGACCCGGGTAATCGTGCTGGGGTCGGTGGCGGCGGCCATCGTGGCCATGAACGTCGCGATCCCCGTCATGCAGACGCCGTCGGGCGAAGGTGATTCGGGCCTCTTCTGGCTCCGCATGGCGGTCGCGGGCGTGACCACTGTTGCCGCGGCGGCCGCCTTCGCCTACCTGGTCCGGATCCCCAAGGAGATCCGGCGTTCCCTTCTGCAGCGCCGCGCGGGCCGCCCATGGGCGGTGGCGTTCGCGCTCGTTCCGCTGTCCGCAGCCGCGATCGGCTGGCTGCCGCCGTCCTGGATCGGCCTGCCCATCGTGCTGTTCGTCGGGGCCCTCGTCGCCAACGCCGTGCTGGTGCGCGTCGTGGACCGGGACGCGTTCGACCTGCGCGACCCCTGGGAGCGGTCCGGACCCTCCTGGGGGCGGCCCGACGAGGCGCCGCACCCGGCAGCGCCCGAACGGCGGTTCGCGGCCCTGGTGATCGACGCCCTCGTCATCGGGCTGACCTGCCTGCTCACCTACCTCGGCCTGGTGTTCTGCCTGGTGATCGCGGTGAGGCTGACCCCGATCCCGCCGGGGGCGGTCACGCTGTACATCGGTTCGGCGCTGGTCGTCCTCGGCGTCCTGGCGGCGCCGCTGGCCTACCTCTGGCTGCCGACGGCCCGCACGGGGCAGACGGTCGGCAAGCGCAGGATGGGCATCAGGGTCGTCGACCCGGAGACGGCCGGGCCGCCGTCGCGGAAGGCGGCCGCGGTGCGCGCGGGGCTGATGGTCGTCTTCATGGTCGCACCGTTCCTGTTCCTGGCCGACGCGGTGCTCATGCTGCGCGACCGCCCCTACCTGCGGACCGCGAGGGACCACTTGACCGGGACGTGGGTCGTCCAGGCCTAGGGCGTGTTTTTTAGATCATGTGCGGTCGGGGCGAGCGCGTAGGCGGATGAG
>NZ_JAQFWP010000024.1 GCF_027706745.1 Nocardiopsis suaedae
GATTGTACTGCCTCGATGGTGTGGGGTGGGAGAGTAGGGTGCCGCCGCATTTTTTGTGGAGGGCGGGCCCCTGTGTGGGGTCCGCCCTTTTTTGTGCCCGGGCTTGTGAACATGTGAAATTCCGATGCGGATGCTTACCGACCGCACCGGGCCCTCAGGGGGCGTCGGCCGACTTCCGCGCCCGGAGGGCGCGGACCTTGGTCCGGTTCCCGCATCTCTCCATCGAGCACCAGCGGCGCTTCCCCGGTCGGGACAGGTCGACGAAGACGAGCATGCAGTTGTCGGCACCGCATTCCCTGATCCTCCCCGACCAAGGGCCGGTGAGCAGGTCGATGGCGCTCCTGGCGATATGCGAGGTGACCTGTGCGGCCTCGATGGGGGTCGCCCAGGCCGCCCGCGCCGCGTGGCCGGCCGCGGCGTCCGCGGTCTCCTCGGGGTCCCCGGGGACCCCGGTGGATTCCATGCGGGGAACGAGCGACGGCCGCGATGCGGCCTCGTTGACCGCTTCCAGGTCCCCTGGCTCGGCACGTCCGCGTCCAAGGCGCTCGTGGACGAGCCGCCATAGGGCGTCGCGCATGCGCCGTGCGTCCTCCACGTCGGCGGGGCCCGCCCGGATGTCGGCGGGCTCCAGGCGCAGACGCGTGCGGGAGAACCACGAGCGAAGGTCCTCAGGGGTGTTCAAGGACTCCCAGCGGGCGATGGGCCCCGGCCCTCCGGACAGCAGGAAGTCCAGGAACAGGGCCCCGGGGTCGAATCGGTAGGCGTGCCCGTCCCGGGGGACGAGGGTGACCCCGTTGGCGTTCTCGCTTGTGCCGCTGCTCATGTAACCACTATAACTGGTGACATCGAGGGTGGTCGGGCCGCCCTCCCCGATGCAGGCCGAGGGAGACGGACATGGACGGCGCGATGCCGATCAACTGGCAGCTCACGGTGGACAGCGCGGACCCGCACGCGCAGGCGGACTTCTGGGCGGAGGCGCTCGGGTACGTCGTCGAGGACCACGACGCGTTCATCGGGAGCCTGATCGACCAGGGCCTCGTGGCCGAGTCGGACTACAAGGTCAGGAACGGTCGACGGGTCTTCTGCAAGGGCGAGGGGATCCACCATCCCGCGGACCCGCCGGAGCGCGGAGCGCCCAAGCGCCGGATCCTGTTCGTGCGGGTCCCCGAGGCCAAGCAGGTGAAGAACCGGCTGCACATGGACCTCTCCGTCGGGCCGGAGCGCCGCGAGGCGGAGGTGAAGCGGATCGAAGGCCTCGGTGCGGCCATCCTCGCGAGGGTCGAGGAGCCCGAAGGCATCCACGTGACGATGGCCGACCCCGAGGGCAACGAGTTCTGCGTCCAGTGATGGCCCCCCGGGTAGGGGTGATGGCGGAGGTCGGCGGCAGGAGGTGCGCCGGACCCCGCGCCTCCCCGCTCGTTGCCGTCAGGCGGCCCAGGGTGGGCGGATGAGGGAGCCGTCCGCCATGACGGCGGCCAAGCCCGCGGACGCGGTCACCCACATCCGGGCGGGGGCGTCGCCCGGGTTGTCGAGCCGGATCCTCGACAGGGCGGGAACCAGGGCCACGTCGCCGGGCGCGAGCCGCTCGGCGCGGCCGTCGATGGTCAGGGCCGGCTCCCCGTCGAGGATGAGGAACACCTCCTCCCGTGTGACGGTGTGCTCGGCGCCTTCGGTGCCTCCGGGGACGTCGAGCTGCCAGGCGCGCAGTTCGGCGGCGCCGGTGGCGGAGTTCGCGAAGCCGGTGAATTCGGCGCCGTGGAGGCGGTGGACGCGCGCGTCGCCGGGGCGGATGAGGGGCATGGCGTCTCCAGATCGTGTCGTCGCCTCGTCGTGCGGGGGCGTGTGACCGTGTGTCGTGCACCCCTTTGGTCAAGTAGCTTGACCTAATGTCCCCCTCGTGGTCAAGAGTCTTGACCATTGCGCCAAGATGGACGCATGGACCCTTCTACGAACGAGGACGGCGTCGGCCTGGCCTTCGCGCTGCTGGCGTCGGCGGCCCGGATGGCCGAGCGGATCGACGAAGGGGTCGTGCGCCGCGGCTTCACCGGCCTGCGTCCCACCCACGGGTTCGCGTTCGCCTTCCTGGCCCCGGCCGGGGGGACGGTCACCGGGCTGGCCGCTCACCTGGGTGTGACCAAGCAGGCGGCGGCCCAGCTCGTGGACGAGCTGGAGGCCAAGGGGTACGTGCGGCGCGGCCCGCATCCGCACGACGCGCGCGCCCGGCTGGTCGAGCTGACCGAGGCCGGGCGCGCGTGCACGCGGGCGGCGGAGGCGGCGGCGGCCGAGGCGGCCGGGGCGTGGTCCGAGGCCATCGGGGCCGACCGGATGGGGCAGCTCCGGCGGGACTTGGAGCGGATGGCCGAAGGGGGCCCTATCCGTCCGACGTGGTGACCTGCGGCGCTTCTGGGGCGGTCCCCACGACGACGGTGCAGTCCCACTCCTCGCACGACTCCACGGCGGCCTCCAGTCCCGCGTCGGTGACCGCTGCGGCCGTCGTCTCCGCTTGGCGTCCGCTGGTCTCGATCAGCAGGCGGCCTCCTGGCGCGAGCCAGGCGGGCGCGCAGGCGGCGACGCGGCGCTGGACGTCGACGCCGTCGGGGCCTCCGTCGAGCGTGGGCAGGGGCTCGTGCAGCCGGGCCTCCGGAGGGAGGAGGGGGATCTCCGCCGACGGGACGTACGGGGCGTTGACCACGAGGAGGTCCACCCGCCCCCGGAGGCCGCCGGGAAGTGCGGAGTAGAGGTCGCCGGTGTGCACCCGACCGCCGTAGGGGGCGGTGTTCCGGCGTGCGTAGGCGACCGCGGCCGGGTCGGAGTCGGCCGCGTGCAGTTCGGCTCCGGGGAGCAGGGACGCGAGGGCGGCGCCGATGCCGCCCGCGCCGCAGCACAGGTCCACGACGACCGGCGGATGGGACCGGGGGGCGTGGTCGGCGGCGCGTTCCACGAGGAAGGTCGAGCGGGGGCGGGGGACGAACACCCCGGGGCCGACGGCGATCCGCAGACCGACGAACTCGGCCCAGCCGAGCAGGTGCTCCAGGGGGATGCCGTCGCATCGGCGCTCGACGAGGCGGGAGAGGTCACGGGGGTCGGCCGCGGCCTCGGCCAGGAGGTCGGCCTCGTCTTCGGCGAAGACGCAGCCGGCGGCGCGGAGCCGTCGCACGGCGTCGGCGACGACGGGGGAGGGGAGTGTCGAGGGCACGAACACCTTCCAGGGAGCGTGGGCGCTCGCCTAGGCAGGGCGGTACGGTCGCCGTCCGCCGTGCTCACCGGGGAGGAGCGCCCGGGCGTGTGCTGCGAGTACGGGGCTCACCTCCTCCGATGCGTCGTGTCCGTTCCGGCCGGGGCGTCCGGCCGGTGAATGCGCTGCCCGCCGACCGTACCTCAAGGGCGGGACCGGATCGGTCACCTGGGGGTTCGTCGGCGCGGACTTGGTAGGTGCGCGCGAGTGGTGCTACTCTGAACCTGTTTGAGACTTCCGCGCCCCTTCGGGGGTGGCGGTCTAGAGTTTCGGCGGTCATAGGTGGAGGGAAACACCCGGTCCCATTCCGAACCCGGTCGTTAAGCCTCCATTCGCCGATGGTACTGCCCCCATGGTGTGGGGTGGGAGAGTAGGTTGCCGCCGGACATTCTTCCGAAGAGGGGATCCGCGAGGATCCCCTCTTTCGTATTCTCAGGGGTGGACGGCCGCGGCCGTGCGGCACCAGCGGCTCGGCTGTGACCGACCGCTGAGAGGAGGTGGGCGACCATGGCTCTTCCTGCGTTGCATCCGCGTCCGGGGAACCTGAGAGAGGTCGCCGAGAGCATCGAGGCATCCACCGGACTACAGGTTGAGATCATCGGAGGCAGCCTCGTCATGTCGCCCACGCCTCCAGGGAAGCAGCCGGGACGATCCGGCGCCTGAGGGTCCGGATCGAACCGCTGCTGCCGTCGGGCCTCGCCCCGTACGAGGTCTCGTCGATCGCCCTTCCCGGCGACGAGGACGACTACGCCACCCCCGACCTGATGGTCCTTCCCATCGAGTGGGACGAGGACGATGCCTGGCTCGCCGACCCCCGGGACGTCGCTCTGGCGGTCGAGGTGATCTCGCAGTCGGAGACGTCCAGGGGCATCAGCGGTAAGAACGACTGGTACGCGCGAGCGGGTGTTGAGGCCCACCTCGTTCTTGATCCCCGTACCGGTGAGTGGAGCCTGTTCACCCGTCCGAAGGACGGGGAGTACCGGGGGCGGGTCAACGGTGTGTACGGCGAGGAGATCGAGCTGCCGTCCCCGCTTCCCTCGCCGGTCGGTACGGACGATCTGCCCCTCTACGGTTCCTGACGGGCCTCCGCGGCCCCTTCCCGGGCCGTCCCCTGTGACGGGGCGCCCCTCCTCCCCGCGCGTTCGACCGCCCACACCGCACCGACCACGACCGCGCACCCGGTGAGCTGAAGCGGCGACAGCCGCTCCCCCAGGAAGGCCGCGCCGACCGCGAGCGCCATGACCGGCGGCAGCACCATGACCGCCGCCCCCACGCCGGGTGCCAACCGCGGCAGCGCCGCGCCGACCAGCAGCCACGTCAGCACCTGCCCGAGCAGGGCCACGGCCGTCAGCCAGGCCCACCCCGAGGCGTCCAGCGCTCCGGGGTTCAACCCGGTCCACAGCCCCCCGATGGCGGCGGCGGACACGGCGGCCGCCGCCGTGGAGGTGCACACCGGCGTCGCCGTATGGCCCCGGCCGCCGCCGAGCCGGGACAGGAAGAGGTACCCGGCGTACGCGGTGCCCGCCCCCGCGCCGAACAGCGCCCCGACGACGGCGTCGGTGCCCCCGGACGGGGCGAGCGCCCCCGAGGCGAGGGCGAGCCCGGCCAGCATCGCCGCGGCGGCGAACCCGAACCCGCGCGGCGGGCGCTCGCCCGAGGCCACGCGGGCCAGCAGGGGGAACACGATGATCTGCACGTTCAGCAGGACGGTCGCCACGCCGGCGCCGAGCAGTTCGATGCTCGCCGCCCAGAGGACGAAGTCGGCGCCGAGGAGCAGGCCGGCCGCCGCGTCGGTGAGCACGAACCGCCGGGGGCGTGGGCCCACACGGCGCAGCTCGGCGGCGGAGAGCAGGGCCAGGGGCGGCAGGGCGAGGGCGCACCGCAGGAAGGCGGCGGTCCCGGCGTCGGCGCCCGAGGCCTTGACGAAGGGGGCCGACAGGGACGTGCAGGCCGCCCCGGCGAGGGCGAGCAGCACCGGGTCGATGCGGCGGAGGAGCATGCCTCCACTCTGGTGCCGGTGAGTCGGAAACAAAAGCGATGATTCGTGGCCATGATTCGGTAGCGTTGCTGATGTGTTCAGTACCGATCGCCTCCGCGCCCTGGCCGCGGTGGCCGAGCACGGCTCGGTGGCGGCGGCCGCGCGGGCCCTGCACGTGACCCCGTCGGGGGTGTCCCAGCAGTTGGCCAAGCTGGAGCGGGAGGCGGGCCGCCCGCTCCTCGAACCCGACGGCCGGACGGTGCGGCTGACCCAGGCCGGGCGGGTGCTGGCCGGGCACGCCGCACGGGTGGCCGAGCAGCTCCGGCGGGCCCGCGCCGACCTGGACGACCTGGGGGAGGAGGTGCTGGGGCCGCTGCGGCTGGCCGGTGTCGGGTCGGCGCTGCGCACGCTGGTCCCGGCCGCCCTGGCGTCGCTGCTCGCGCTGCACCCGAGGGTGGAGCCGTCCGCGTGCGACGGGGAGGCGGTGGAGCTGCTCCCGATGCTGATGCGCGGCGACCTGGACGTGCTGGTCGTGGAGAGCTGGTCGCCGCGCCCGCTGGCACTGCCCGCGGGGGCGGCCGTCGAGCGGCTGGTGCGCGAGGAGGTCCGGGTCGGTGTGGCGGAGGGCCACCCGCTCGCGGGACGGGAACGCGTGGGCCTGGAGGAGCTGGCCGGCGAGGCGTGGGCGAGCTGCGCGCCGGGGACGGAGCCGTACGAGAGCCTGGTGCAGGTGGCGCGCGCGTGCGGGTTCGATCCCCGCGTCCCCTACACGCTCACCGAGATGCCCACCCAGCTGGCCCTGGTGCGTGCGGGCCTCGCGGTCGCCCTGGTGCCGGAGCTGGCGCGGTTCCCGGAGACGCCGGGGGTGCGGTTCGTCCCGGTCGAACCGGGGCTGGCCCGCGAGATCACCGTCATCTGGCGCGAGGGTGCCGAGACCCCGCCGGTGCGCGCGTTCAAGGGCGTGCTCCGGGAGTCGCTTCAGCGGGTACCGGCGGAGGCGTAGGGGCGCGGCCGCTGCGTCAGCGGGGCGGCCGGGTCACTCCTCGGTGGCGAGGACGGAGATGGCGCGTTCCAGATAGGACTCGAACGCGCTGAGTTCGCCGTGTCCGAACTCGGCGGCCAGGGCGCCCTCGACCGCCAGCGCGGCACGGTCGGCCCGGGTGACGAGCGCGTGCCCGGAGTCGGAGATCCGGTTCACCGTGACCCGCTGGTGGAGTGCCGAGGGGACGCGCTCGATCAGCTCGGACCGTTCCAGGTTGGACAGCACCGTCGCCATGGTCTGCGGGGTGACCATGCACTCCCGCGCCAGTTGGGCCGCCGACATCCCCTCGGAGTCCGAGAGCAGCAGGAGCACGGCGTATTGGGGGACGGTCAGGCCGAACTCCTTGAGGGCCCGGGTCTTGCGGGCGATCAGCGCCTGCTCCGCCCGCTTGATCGTGTGCCCGAGCCGTCCGGCGCCGGCCTCGCCGCCCGGGGTGCCGTCCGCCATGTCACCGCTCCCGCCTGCGGCCCCGCCTTGTGGGCCCGCTCTTCGCCCGTTCGGCGTCTCGCCCGTTCGTCCTGTCGGCATCGATTATCCCGGTCCTCCGCCCCGGCGGCGGACCGGAGCCCCGTGATATACAGAAGTCTGGCTAATGACAGAGTTCTGTTATTCACATGCGCCGTCCTGCGGCGCGGAGAGGAGCACCGCCGTGCGGACACGGGAGATCGGCGCCACGGGGCGCCGGGTCGGCGCCATCGGGCTCGGCTGCATGGGAATGTCCTGGGGGTACGACCCCCTCGGCCGGGACGGGGAGGAGTCGGTCCGGGTCGTCCGCGAAGCACTGGAACTCGGGGCCGACCTGATCGACACCTCCGACCAGTACGGGCCCTACACCAACGAGGAACTCGTCGGTCAGGCCCTGCGCGGCGTCCGCGAGCACGCCTTCCTGGCCACCAAGGGCGGCCTCGTCGTCGATGACCCCGCCACCTTCGCCAGCCACCGGGACGGTCGGCCCGAACACCTGCGCGCCGCCGTCGACGGCAGCCTCCGGCGGCTCGGTGTGGACCGGATCGACCTCTACCAACTGCACCGGATCGACCCCGAGGTGCCTCTGGAGGAGAGCTGGGGCGCCCTCGCCGCACTGGTCGGGGAGGGCAAGGTCGGAGCGCTCGGGCTGTCCGAGGCGAGCGCGGAGCAGATCCGGACCGCCCACACCCTCCACCCCGTGTCCAGCGTCCAGTCCGAACTCTCCCTGTGGAGCAGGGAGCCGCTGTCCGACGGGGTCCTGGAGTGCTGCGCCCAGGAGGGGATCGCGTTCATCGCCTACTCTCCGCTGGGGCGCGGGTTCCTGGCCGGGGGGATCTCTTCGCCGGCCGACCTGCCCGAAGGGGACGGGCGCCACCGCACACCGCGCTTCCGACCCGAGGCGATCGAGGTGAACCGGCCGATCGTCGACCGGGTCCGGGACGTCGCCGCAGACACGGGCGCGACCGTTCCGCAGGTGTCCCTGGCCTGGGTCCTGGCCCAGGGGGAGCACGTCATCGCCATCCCGGGGACCAAGCGGCCCCGCCGTCTCCGGGAGAACGCGGCCGCGGCCGACCTCGTGCTGTCCGACGAGCACCTGGCTGTGCTGGACGGGGCTCCCGCCCCGGTCGGCACCCGCTACTGATCAGGAGGCGCCGTGCTGATCCTCGGCTTCCCCGCGGGGGAATTCGGAACCAACACCCGCGTCGTGGCCCCCGGCCCCGGGGCGGACTGCCTCCTCGTCGACCCCGGGAAGGAGGCGTTCGCGGGTCTGGCCGACCTGATCGGGCGGCACCGGCTGGACCCGGCGGCCGTCGTCCTCACCCACGGGCACATGGACCATACCTGGGACGCGGTCCCGGTGGCGGGGCATTACGGCGTTCCGGTGTACGTGCACGCCGCCGACCGCTTCATGGTCGGTGCGCCCGCCCGCGGGCTCCCGTCCGACTTCCCGGCGCACCTCCTCGACGGGCACCCCGGCACCGAGCCCGTCGACCTGCGCGAGTTCCACGGGGACCGGAACTCCCTGCGCGTCGGACGGCTGGCCGTAGAGGCGCTGCACACCGGAGGGCACACACCGGGATCGGTGCTCGTCCACGTGCGCGACGACGGGACGGGGGAGACCGCGCTGTTCACCGGGGACGCCCTGCTCCGCGGCGAGCTCGGGCGGACGGACGGCCCCGGCGGGGACGGGCGGCGGCTCCGGGCGTCCCTGGCCCGCCACTGCGCCGGCCTTCCGGACGACACCCCGGTCCTCCCCGGCCACGGAGGCGCCACGACTCTGGGAGGAGAGCGCCTGGTCCACCCGTGGCTCGCGGCCGCGTCGGCCCCGTGAGGACGAGGCGGCCTCCACCCCCAGGGGTGGAGGCCGTCGGGGGCCTCCACCGTGATCTCCACCCTTCGTCGGTGCCGCGGTGAGGCGCCGCGGAGCCAGGATCGCCTTCATGAACGAACGCGACGGGCGGACGAACGACCTGCTCTCGCTCCTCGTCGGCGCCACACGCGGGCGGCCGGGGAGCAGGGCCGGGCTCGTGCGTCTGCTGATCAAGGCGGTCCTGGACCGGAACGGAGGCAAGATGAACGGGAAGACCATCCTGGTGATCGCCGGGATCGGGGTCCTGGTCGTGCTGGGATTCCTGGCGTATCGCATGCTCATGATGCAGATGATCATGGGGCTGGCCGGAAACTGAGGCGGTGGTGCCGATCCGGAGCGCGGAGGGCGTGAAGCGGCTGTGGAGGGCCGCCGTGGGGCTGTGGGTCTCCGACGACCCGGAGACCGGAATGGTGATCCGGGTCGTCGCGACCGGGATCGTCCTGTGGGGGCTGCTGACCGGCGCGCCCGAGCACGCCTCGGTGTGGGTGTGGGCCGCCCTGGGGGCGAGCCTGACCTGCTGGCTGGTGTTCGCCGTCGGCGACCGGGCCGCACCGCGCACCGCGCTGGCCTGCCTCGCGCTGTCCACGGTCCTGGCGGCGGCCGTGGTCGGGCCGGCCGGCGGCGCGGCGACCATCCCGGTCTTCGTCGGCATGGGGACGTACGCGCTGCACCTGCGCCCTTCCGTGCGGAGCGTCCTGGCGCTGTTCGCGGTCGAGGTCGCCATCGCCCTGGTGAGCCTGTGGCCGGCCGAGCAGCGCGTCGAGCCGCTCCTGCTGCACGCGGCGCTGCAGACCGTCGTGCTGCTGTTCGGGCTGCGACGGCGGCAGTACCGGTTGCAGGCGCTGCAGACGGAGCGGCTCCTCGAACAGACCCGGGCCGCCCAGCAGGAGCGCGAGCGCTCGGCGGCCCTGGACGAGCGCGCCCGCATCGCCCGCGACCTGCACGATGTGCTGGCGCATTCGCTGGGTGCGCTCGGCGTCCAGTTGGACGTCGCCGAGTCGCTGCTGGCCCGGGGCGGTGACGTGGAGGGCGCCGCGGACCGGGTACGCAGGTCCCGGGCGATGGCCGCCGAAGGGCTCCGGGAGGCGCGCACCGTGATCGCCGCGCTGCGGGCGGACCCGCCGGCCTCGCTTCCCGAGTCGATCGAGGCGATCGCCGCGGCCCACCGGGGCGGCCACGGGGTGCGTGTGGACGTCGACGTCACGGGGGCGCCGCGCCCGCTGCGGCCCGCGGCGGAGCTCGCCCTCAGCGGCACGGCGCGCGAGGCGCTGACCAACGCGGCCCGGCACGCCCCGGGGGCGCCGACACGCGTCGTCCTCGCCTACACGGACGCGGGTGCCCGTCTGACCGTGGGCAACGGCCCCGCGGAGCGGCCGGGGGCCGTGGCCGGGGGCGGCGGGGGATTCGGCCTGGCCGGGATGGCCGAGCGGCTCGCCGCGGTCGGCGGTACGCTTCGGGCCGGTCCCCTGGGAGACGGCCCGGATGAGGGCGGCCCGGACGGGGACGGCGCGGCCGACGGTGCGTCCGGGGGCGGTAGGTCAGAGGGCGGTGCGGAGGCGGCCGACCAGCGCGGGGCCGTGTCGCGGGAATGGCGGGTGGTGGCGGAGGTGCCCGAGTGAGCGGTCCGATCCGAGTGGTCGTCGCCGACGACCAGCAGGTCATGCGCGAAGGCCTGGTCGCGCTTCTCGGGCTGATCGACGGCATCGAGGTGGTGGGCGACGCCGGTGACGGCGAAGGCGCCCTGCGTGCCACCGCGGAGCGGCGGCCGGACGTGGTGCTGATGGACCTGCGCATGCCGGGCACGGACGGAGTGGCGGCGACCGAGCGGATCGGCAGGGAGCACCCCGGTGTCGCGGTGCTGGTGCTGACCACCTACGACGATGACGAGTCCATCGCGGCGGCGCTGCGGGCGGGGGCGCACGGATACCTGACGAAGGACACCGGACGGGACGGCATCGCGGCGGCGGTCCGGGCGGCCGCGGCGGGGCAGGCCGCGTTCACACCGGGGGTGTCGCGCCGCCTGGCCGAGGCGATGGCCGTTCGGGGGGTGGCGCCGGAAGAGGCGCGGGACGAGCCGGAGGGGGCGGGCGGGGCGGAACCCGTGCAGGAGCCGCCGGACGGCCTCACCCGTCGCGAGGCCGAGGTGGTGGGCCTCATCGCCCGCGGTCTGAGCAACGCCGAGATCGGGGGGACCCTGTTCATCGCGGAGTCGACGGTGAAGACGCACGTGAACAACGCGTTCGCCAAGACCGGACTGCGCAACCGCACCGAAGCCGCCGCCTACGCACGTCGGAACAGGCTGGACCGCTGACCCGGGCCGTGCGGTGCCGTACTGGGCCATGCGGGCCATACGGTGCCGTGCCGGAGTGGTGCCGGAGTCGCGCCGTGCCGTGCCGTGAACGGTGCGCGGTCGGCAGGCTCACCCGGATGTGAGGCCTGCTGCCGCGTGGGCGATGACTCCGCACGGGAGGTATTCGCTGTCGACGCCGATCTCCCAGCCCCGCGCGCGGGCCAGGCAGGCCAGGGCGAGGATCCGGAGGTTGATGAGTCCGTCCACATCCTCAACGCTCTCCCCGACGCTGAACGCGTCCCTGTGCGCCTCAAGTGCGTCGGCCAGCGCCAGCGCGAAGCCGTCCCGGTCGTTCGCCACGAGCTGGGAGAGGAGGACGACGGGTGGAATGGCGATTCCGGGGATTGCGGGGCAAGAGTCGAGGTCGGCCAACGCCTGGTCCATGGCGGCGCGCGTCCTCTCGGAGGCGGGTTCTTCGGCACCGAACTCCGCTTGCTCCCCGAGGAAGGCGAGGAACACGTCGGCATAAGAGTCGAACACGGGCAGACCGCCCTTGTGGCCGCTCGGCGTGGCTATGTCGATGAGAAGCAGCAGCACTTGTCGATGGGTTCCGGAAGCGTCTGAAGCTTCCTGGCGCTGAACCGTGTCGATGAGTTCCGACAGCGCCGGTGCCCTCCTCGCCCCCGAGTGTGGCCGCCGCTCCCCGCACCTCAAGGTCGTTCGTCCTCGCTTCGCTGCGGGCGCTCCACCTTGACCTGCGGCGTCGCAGACGGCGGTGGGGGCGCCTGTCGAGGAAGGGCAAGGTGTGCCCCGTCTCATGCGGTGCTGTCAGGAGCCATCAACACGGCCCCACGACGAACAGGGGCGCTGTCGAAACTGATCGACAAACGCTGTCCACTCTCGCGAACAAAGCCACTCGGCGTGACCTCCGTGACCGTTGGGCTCAACAGGAAGTCGAGTGCTCTGCGGTATCCGGCGGAAAGCGCACACTCGATCGCGAACGTGAGCGTGCTCGTGGAGATGTCGCCCGTCATCGGAACACAGGGCATCGGCGCCGTGGTTCCGCCGATCGTCACCTCGACCGACTCCCCGTCGGAGACGGCGATGGCGAAAGCGGCCGCGGCCGCTTGCGAGGCGTTCACGAGCGCTTCGCCCTGGCGGCCGTCGTTCCCCTGCGGGTCGGCGAATGACCGGTACCGGAAGCGTCGGACCTCGTCCCTCGCGGTGTCCTGGAGGGCGCTCGACCGCATCCTGGGCAGGATCTCAGGGCGCCAGACCCCCGTCGGGCCCAGGTCCTCCTGGCACATCTCGTCCAGCGCGTCCAGAAGGCGGTCGAGGCCGGGCCTCTGGAACGCCTTCGGACGCTCCACTCGGAGAGGCCCTTGGGACAGCGCCTTCAGCGCACCCGCGTCCTTGCCCTCGCCGTAGGGGCCGACGCGCGCTCGGCTGTTCGCCTCTTCGCCCACGACCAAGCGCCTCGGCAGGTAGTCGGACACGAAGGGCGGATCCCAGCCCTCCGAACGCACGGCCATCGCAGCGAAAGCGATCTCGGGTAGAGGCAGGAGTGAGGCGGGGGAAGCCGCCGAGGCCTTCTCCCGGTGCTCCTCCAAGCGCGCTGCCATCAGGCCCCAGAAGAGCTCCGCGTCTCGGGAGAGCAGGGCGAACAGCAGCATGAGGTCGGTACGGGGCGGCCGGGACGGTGGAGATGGCGGGGACGGCGGAGCCTACGTAGCCCAGGATCTGTTCACGCGTGGCGCCGGTCTCGGGGAAGAGGTAGTAGGTGAGCCCGCGCGCGAGCACCTCGTTCTCGCCGAACAGGGAGGCGAGTGAGATGAACGCCCCGGAGTTGCCGTGGTGCACGTCGGCGACGACGCACGCGTAGAGCGCCCGGAGCCAGGCGGGGCTGCGCGGGGTCGCCAGGTCGGTGTTCCGCTCCCCGCCGCCACCGTTCCCGCGGTAGGACACCCCGGTCCCGGTGTAGGACAGGTGGACCGAGAAGGACGAGGATCGCGGGGCGCAGTCGAGCTTGACCGCGCCGATCAGCGCCTCCGCCGCCGAGTAGAGGGCGGAGAAGGCGTCCGTGTCGATGTCCGGGGCCGCCAGCGAGCGCGCGCCCGCGTACGCGAGCAGGTCGTCGGCGACGATCTCCCAGCCGATGCCGTCCCGGCCGGCCTCCGTCTGGAGGTCGACGGCCCGGCCGATCCGCGCCGTGAAGTCCGCCGTCGCCTCGGCCGCCGCCTTCTCCTGCACGCTGTGCCGGGCGATACGCCGCTCGGTGTGCACTGTCCGGATCCCCTTCCGCCCGCCGTCGAAGTCCGCAACGCCGTGCGGCCCCGAACCGGGGCCATCGGCACGGCGAAGTCTCACACGCCGTGGGGACAGGCGGGAACGTGAGGCGCTGCGCGACTGCAGGGCGTCGCGGGAGGCGGGGCCGCCGGGCGACGGGGCGTCGGGCGGCGGTCACCCTTCCCGGGTCTGACCGGCGCCTGTGCGCAGCAGGCCTCCGCCCAGGCGCCAGACCGTGTCGGCCGATGCCAGCCGCTCCGGGCGGTGGGTGACGATCACGACCGTGCCCGGGAAGTCGGCGATCACCTCGTCGATCACTCTGGCCGCCTCCGTGTCCAGGTGTGCGTCTGCCTCGTCGAGCAGCAGCACCCGCGGCCGGTTCAGCAGCGCCCGCGCCAGGGCCACGCGCTGGCGCTGCCCCGCCGACAGGCCGCCGCCGTTCTCCCGGACCGGCGTCTGCAGGCCCAGCGGGAGCTCGGCGATCAGCGAGTCCAGGCCGCCGGAGGCCACCGCCGCGCGGAAGCGCGCCCCGCCCACCCGGGGGTCGGCGTAGCGCACGTTCGACCCGACGGTCCCGCGCAGCAGCGGCAGGTCCGGACCGACCACCCCGATGGCGCGGCGCACCGACGCCGCCCGGCAGGTGTTCACGTCGCCGCCGTCCAGCAGTACCCGCCCGCCGTCGGGCGGCAGCAGCCCCGCCAGCACCGCCATCAGGGTGGACTTGCCGCTGCCGTTGGGCCCCGTCACGGCCACCACCGACCCGGCGGGCACATGGGCGGTGATCGGCGCGAAGACGCCGTCCACCCGTACGCCCTCCAGGTCCAGGGAGCCGCCGCCGTCCGGCAGCTCCGGCGCGCTCGTCCCCGGGCGGCGCCGCTTGGGCCGCGCCAGCTCGGTGCGGACCTGGCGCATCGCGACCGCGCACCCCGAGCGGTACTCGCTCACCCGGCTCAGGTCGCGCAGCGGGGTGACCATGATGCCGACGACCGCGATCGCCGCCGTGGCCTGGGCCGGACCCGTGCCCGCGACGGCGGCCGCCACCAGGGCCGCCGCGGTGGCCGCCAGCGTGGTCGCCTCCCCGACGGCGCGCACCGCGCCCACCGCGCGGGCGCGCCGGACCTGCTCCCGGGCCAGCTTCCGCGAGCGCCGCGCCAGCACCCGCCGCTCGGCCCGCTCCCGGCCGAAGGCCTGCACCACCGGTGTCTTGCCGATCCGCTCCACCACGTGCGCCGCGACCCGGCCCTGGCGCCGCCGGGCCGCCCTGTGGGCCGAGCGCAGCCACGGCGACAGCGCCACCGTCGCCGCCAGCCCCGCACCGGCGACCGCGCCCACGGCGGCGGCGACCGGCGGCGCGATGATCGTGAACGCCACAAGGCAGCCCGCCAGCAGCGGCACGGCGACCGCGAGGCGGGCCAGCCCCAGGCCCGCCCAACGGCGCAGCGCGCTGAGGTTGCCCATCATGCGCAGCGACGCGCCGCCGGTGGAGCGGCCCCGCCCGGGCTGGCGGGAGGGGGCGGCGGAGGCGCGCCGGAACAGGGCGGTGCGCACGTCCATCACCCACGACTGGCCCATGCGCTCGGCCAGCACCCGCTCGCCGAAGACGAGGGCGGCGGTGGCGGCGACCAGCCCGGCCGCCCACGGCAGCAGGGCGGTGATGGGGGCCGCTCCACCGGCGAGCCGGGACACCAGCGCGGCCCAGGCGACCGCCGCGCCCGCCTGCGCGAACCCGACGGCGACCAGCGCGGCGAAGAGCCACCGGCGGCGCCCGGCCAGCAGGCGCGGCGGCTCCTCGGGGCGCGTGTCCAGGGCGGTCGTGGCGGTGGCGGCTCCGGCGTTCACGGAGTTCCCCGTGGTTGCGGTGTTCCCTGTGGTCCTGGTGGTTCCGTCGGCGGCGGCCGCCGCCGACGGGTGCACGGCGGTGGTCACGCCGTCCGCCCCTGCACGGCCCCCACCAGGGGGTGCGCGGTCAGTCCGGCGGCGACCGCGGGGTCGGCGAGCTCGTCGCGGCCCAGGACCGGGACGTCCATGAGGGCGGTGGCCTCGCGCGCGGCCAGCGGGGAGGCGGTGAACCGTCCGGCGACCCCCACCACCGGAAGCCCAGCGGTGCGCAGCCGCTCGCGGCCGTACAGGGCCCCGGCGGCGTCCCCGGCGGCGAACACCCAGCCGTCCACGCGCGAGCGCAGGGCGCCGTCGCACAGCAGCGCCGCCGTCTCGGGCTGCATCAGACCGTCGGCGACCTCCAGCACAACCGCCTGCGCCCCGGCGGCGGTGAGGCGGTCGTGCAGCGCGGCCGCCCCGCGCGCCACGCGCTCGGCGGGCACCCGGTAGGTGGTGGCCAGGCCGTCGTCGGTGAAGTCGAGGACGGTGTCGGCGCCCGCGTCGTGGAACATCCACCGGTCGCCCCCGGCCCCGGTGCCGGTGACCTTGGCGGCGCCGACCCGGTAGCCCGCCGCCGCCAGGCCGCGGACCAGGTGGGCCACGGTGGTGGTCTTCCCGGCGTTCATGGAGGTCCCGACGACCGCGATGGTGGGGACGCCGTGCAGCGGGGCGGGCGGCGCCGGGGCGGCGAGGTCGGCCATGGTGACGCGGCGCCCGTCGGCGTCGGCGGCGAGCCCGACCGGGATCAGGCGGGTCGGCTCGGGGACGTTCTCGTGGGCGCTGGACACCAGGCCCGCGATTCCGCCCGCGGCGACCAGGTCGCACGGGCCCAGGTCCGTCGGCGCCTCGGCCTCGAACTGGTCGGGGGCGTAGCGGGCGCCGTAGGCCACCAGCACCTCGTCGCCGGGGAAGAGGTGGCGGCGGCGCCCCTGCGCCGACTCCAGGCGGGTGTGGCGGCCGATCCCGGCGACGGAGGCGACGACGAGGTCACCCGGGCGCGGGCGCACGTCCGGCCCGCTGAGCACGTGCGCCGGGCGCTCGGCGTCGAGGGCGCGCGCCGTGTAGGAGACCTTGAGGGCGGCGCGCCGGGAGGGGGTGAGCTCGGTGAGGGAGGAAGCGGGCATGAGGTGTACGTCTCCCGATCGTCGGTGGAAGCGGTGGTCCGTGTCCGAACCACTGGAAATCCTCCGGGACGGGGATGAGCCCCTTCTGAGCACGCCATGAGGAAACCTTCATGCCGGTGGAGAGGGGCGGCCGGCGCCCCGCTCCGGGGCAGCCGCCTGGGGCCCACGAGCACCCCGAGGCCGTCCTGCGTCATGAAATCGCCACTTTCAGGCCGATCAGGTGTCGATTCCACCACGGTCGCCGGAGCCCCCATCCGACGCCCGATATGCCCGGAATGCGCCCCCTCCGCGATGATCTCGACGAAAGTGCTGCCAAAATCGCCACAATGGCAGCACTTTCGTCGAGATCATCGCGGACAAGGGCGCACCGGCCCGCGCCGTCCATCCGCGCGCCCGCTGCCCCGCCCATCCGTGGGCGACAGCGCGGGGCGTCGGGGAGCCCGAGGCACTGACCGCCCGGCCGGGCGGTCAGTGCCTCGGGCTCCGCACATCGGTCGGGAACGTCAGGGTGAACCGGGCGCCCTCGCCGGGGGAGGACCGCACGTCAACGGTCCCGTGGTGGGCGTCGGTGATCGCGCGGACGATCGCCAGCCCCAGCCCGGCGCCGCCGCGGGAGCCGCCGCCCCCGGCCCCCCGGGCGAACCGGTCGAAGATGCGCTCCTGCTCCTCAAGGGGGATCCCCGGGCCGGTGTCGTCCACCCAGAACTCCACCGTCCGGCCGTCCTCGGCGACCGACGATCCCACGCGGATCTCGTCGTCCGGACCGGTGTGCCGCACCGCGTTCGACGCCAGCTGCACCATGGCCTGGGTGACCCGCTGCGGGTCCAGGCGCACCGGCCCCTCGCCGATGCCCTCCAGGCGCCAGTTCCGGTCCCCCAGGGTGCGCACCTTGGCGTCGATGTCGCTGGTCAGCTCCTCCACCGGGACCGAGACCGGGTGCAGGAAGTCCGGCCGCTGCGCCTTGGCGAGCAGCAGCAGGTCCTCCACGATCCGCGCCATGCGGTCCAGCTCGTCGGTGACCAGCCGCAGCACCTCGCGCCGCTCCTCGGGGTCGTCGCCCATCACCTCCAGGTGCCCCCGGACGATGGTGATGGGGGTGCGCAGCTCGTGCCCGGCGTCGTCGACGAAGCGCCGCTGGATGGAGAAGGCCTCCTCCAGGCGGTCGAGCATGCCGTTGAACTGCTCGGCCAGCGCCGCCACGTCGTCCTTCCCGGACACGTCGATGCGCCGGGTGAGGTCCTCCTCGGTGATCTGCGCGGCGGTCTGGCGCACCAGCCGGATCGGGGCCAGGATCTGGCCCGCCACCCACCACGCGGCGGCGCCGGCCAGGATCAGGCCGGTGAGGCTGACCAGCACCAGGGTCCGGGCGGTGCGGTCGATCCCGGCCATGTCGGCGTCGGCGAAGTAGCCGATGACGAACCAGCCGCCGGGGTTGGCCTCCGATTCGCCGCCGGGCGGGTTCACCCGGACCTTCTCCCAGCGCAGCGGCCCCTCGGGGGTGTCGGTGACGCCGCGGGCGTCCGGGTTGTCGAGGATGGCGCCGCGCACCGGCCCGTCGGCGGAGGCGTCGAAGAGGGGCTTCTGCCCCTGGCGGACCCGGCCGGTGGGGACGGCCGCCCCGGCGGTCTCGTCGACGTGGCCGAAGATGATCTCGTGCCGGTCCGGGTGCTGGCCGCCCACGTGCGACCGGAACAGGGCGTCGAGGTCGGGGAAGCGCCGCCCGGTCGAGGGGTCGGTGCCGTCCCGGGCGACCTCCAGGAACTCGTCGATCTCCTGGGACAGGGCGCGGTCGATGCGCTCGTCGACCTCGGTGCGCAGAGCCTGCCAGGTGACGATGTTGACCAGCGCGAGAGTGGCGGTCATCAGCAGCACCACCCACGCGGTGATGCGCGCCCGCGCCGGAACGCGGCCGCGCAGGCGCCCTTCGGCCTCGGGCGCGGGCCCATCCCCCTCCGCCGGGCGGGGGCCGGGGTCCGTGTCCACGGGGTCGAGGGGGGCCGTGGGGTCAGTCGTCATCGTCGTCCCAGTCGTCGTCATCGTCATCGTCGTCGTCACCGGTGACGGCGGGGGGTGGGGGGACGATGTCATCATCATCGTCGTCATCGTCATCGTCGCTGCTCGGGGAGGGCGACGGCGACGCGGTCGGCTCGGTCGGCGCGGACGGGCTGTGCGACTCGCCCACGGTGACGTCGCGCGCCGGACGCGGATCGGGCTCCCCGCGTCCGGTGCCCCACGCCACCGCGGCCGCGCCGAGGACGATCAGCGCCGCCACCCCGATGATGAGGTTGCGGTACAGGGCTCTCATGCCCCCGATCCTCCTCCCGGACGGCTCCCATGGAGGTGAAACGCAGATGAGGGAGTCTTCATACGGATCGGCCCCGCGGTGCGCGCCCTCCAGGGCACAGGGCTTGAAGCGGCGGTGCCGTCGGCGCTAGGTTTCCCGCTGCCCGGTGACGAGGAGGAGCCCACGATGACCATCGACGCCGACACACCCCCTCCCGGCTCGCGCCTCGACCGCGCCGCCGGTGTGCTGCTCGGGGCGGCCTGCGGCGACGCTCTGGGCGTTCCTTACGAGTTCGCGGCGCGGCTGGACGAGTCGCGCACGCCCGAGATGGTCGGCGGCGGACTCGGACCCTACGCGCCGGGGGAGTACTCCGACGATACCCAGATGGCCGTCTGCCTGGCCGAGGCGGCCCTGAAGCACACGGACATGGCGGGGGAGGCGGCCCGCCGCCGGGTCGCCGAGGCGTTCCTGCGCTGGCGGCGCGAGGGCGCCACCGACATCGGCATGCAGACCTCCGCCGTGCTCGACGCGGCCGCCCCGGCGAGCGGCACACCCGAGGTGGCCGAGGCGATGTTCACGGCCGCGAGGCGGCGTTACGAGTCCGGGGTGCCGAGCGCGGGCAACGGCTCCCTGATGAGGACGGCCCCGCTCGCGCTGTCCTTTCTGGACGACCCCGAAGGGCTGGCCGCAGCGGCGGCGCTGTACAGCGACATCACCCACGCCGACCCGCTGGCCGAGGAGGCCTGCGTGCTGTGGTGCGAGGGCATCCGCCACGCCGTCGTCCACGGCGGCTTCGGGGGCGTGCGGGAGGGCCTGCGGCTGCTGCCCGAGGATCACCGTGCGCGCTGGGCGGGGTGGCTCGACGAGGCGGAGTCCCGGCCGCCGCACGCCTTCGAGAACAACGGGTTCGTCGTGATGGCGCTCCAGGCGGCGTGGTCCGCCGTCGCCCGAACACAGGAGCCCGAGGGGCGGCCGGAGGAGCACTTCCGGCTCGCCTTGGAGGCGGCCGTGCGGGCGGGCAACGACACCGACACCGTCGCGGCCATCGCCGGAGGCCTCCTCGGTGCGCGCTGGGGCGCCTCGGCCGTGCCGCCGGACTTCCGCTCCGCCGTCCACGGCTGGCCCGGGCTGACGGGGGCCGATCTGGCGGCGATGGCCGTGCGCATCGCGACGGGGGAGGGGCAGGCTCCGGACCCCCGTCGCTGAGCCGGGTACTCAGTCCGGGGGCATGTCGGTGAGTTCGCGTCGGAGCGCGTCGGCGGCCCAGCCGGTCCACTCGTCCGCCGTCCACCCGCGGCCGCCGGTGAGCAGGGTGTACACCTCAGGGCTCAAGACCGCCAGTGCGATGTCGGCGGCCTTGTCCGGGGTGAGGCCGTCGCGAAGGGCGCCTTTGTCGGCCAAGGCGCCGGCGAACACCCGCTGCACGGCCAGGCGCTGTTCGGTGTTGATCCGCCACACCTCCTCCAGGTCCGGGTCCGCCGGGGCGGCGCTGCGCACCACCTCCAGCAGAGGGGCCACCCGGGCGAAGACGGCGGCGGCCCCTTCGGCCTGTCGTCGGAGCTGTTCACCTGGGGCGGCGGCCAGCGCCTCGTGTACCCATGGACGGTCGAGAGTGGGCACGGGCTCGTCGTCCCCGGCGACCGCCAGGTCCAGCGCGGCCGTGAGCACCGCCGACTTCGTCGTGAACGTGTAGTAGACGGTCTGCGCGGCGACCCCCGCACGCGCGGCGATGGCCTGGACGCTCGTGGCCGTGTAGCCCGATTCGACGAAGAGGCCGGCGGCGGCGCGGGCGACCCGGGTGCGCGTGGCGCGGGAGCGGGCCGTGCGGCCGTCCTCGGCGGCCGGGTGTGATCGCGGACTCATGACTTGACTATAGCGCCACTCTAAATACATTTTTGGAGTATGACTACAAATAGTTTCCTGCGGGCGTCCGGTGCCGTGCCCACGGCCCCGGCGGGTGACCGGCCATGAAGGCCCTGGTGCTCGGCGGGTACGGCGCCGTGGGCGCCCTGGTCGTCCGCTTCCTCCGCGAGTACGGTCACACGGCGATCGCGGCCGGTCGCGACCCCGCGCGCGCGGACGTGCGCGTCGACCTGCGCGAGAGGGGCCTACGCAGCTACCGGGAAGCGGTGGCACGCGCCGACGTGGTGGTGAACGCCGCCGGAACCGAGGACCCCGAGCTCATCGCCGCCGCGACCGGGCAGGGCGCGGCCTTCGTCGACGCCACTGCAACCGCCTCCTACATCGACGCCGTCGAGCGGCTCGACCCGAAGGCGCCCGTGCTGCTCAGCGTCGGGCTGGCTCCCGGGCTGACCAACCTGCTGGCCGCCGACCTGGCGGCGTCGGCGCCACGGCCGGACCCGATCGACCTCGCCGTGCTGCTGGGTGCCGGAGAGGCGCACGGGAAGGCGGCGGAGGAGTGGTCGTTCGGTCTGATCGGCGCGGACTTCCCCGATCCGGTCTCCGGCGCCCCGGTGCGCAACTTCACCGCGCCACGGGCCTTCCGGCTCCCCGGCCTGGGGCGCCGCCGCCTCTACCGCGCGGACTTCTCCGACCAGCACACGCTCAGCCGCGACCTCGGGGTGCCGGTGCGCACCTGGTTCGGCCTGGACTCGCGGGCCGCGACCAGGGCCCTGGCCGCCCTCACCCGCCTACCCGCCGCGCTCCGCCCCCGCGTCCCGGCCGGGCTGCACCTGCCCGGCTCCGACGCGTGGACCGTGTTCGCGCGGTCCGCCCACGGCTCGGTGTCCGCCTCCGGTCGGGGCCAGTCGCGCGGAACGGCGGGCATGGCGGCGCTCGCCGCCGAAGTGGCCGTCGACCTGGAACCCGGGGTGCACCACCTGCACCGGGCCCTGTCCCTCGCCGACGCGGCGGGCCTGCCGTGCGTCGAGGTGGAGCGCGCCGTCCTCGATGTCGGCGGGCGCCACTAGCTTGGGGCCCCCGCCTGGCGGTGGTGCCTCCGTCCAGGCGGGTCTCCCGCTATGACTTTCTGAAAGGCCCCCCATCCCATGTCCACTGACCTCTTCGGCGTCCGCGTCCTCGACCTCGACCCCGATCGGCGGCGCGTGCGCTTCCGCGTCTTCGTCGTCTACTACGAGCCCGCCTGGGGCACCGGCGACCTGCTGCCCGACCACCCGACCTTCTTCTGCCGACTGCTGTGGGAGGCCGCGGAGCACTTCACCCCGCACCGCTTCGGTCCGATGACCGACGTCGTCACCCTCGATGAGTTCCTGGACGAGTGGTGGGTGGAGTGCAACACGCACCGCTTCGTCGCCGGCGTAGAGCGGGTGGCCGAGCGCAACCACCCGGTCGGCGACGAGGACTTCGACCGGCTGGCGACGTTCTATTACGAGCGCGACGGCGGATGGCAGGACGAGGAGCGGCTCGCCCAGGCTGACTACGACGTCCACGTCACCGACGCCCGCTGGATCGAGTCGCTGCGCATCGGCCAGAGCTGGGGCACGACCAGCTACTCCGGCGGCATAGGCGGACTCGCGGACGGCCATGGCGTCGACTGGGCGGAGTGGGAAGAGGAGTGCGCCGAACGCGCCGAAGACGACCCGCACGCGCGCTTCGTCCTGGGATGGGTGCGCCAGGCGCGCGGCGACACCGAGGGCGCCGCGGAGGCGTACCGGCGGCTGGTGGAGGCGCGCGACCGCCGACTGCACGGCAAGGCCCTGCTCTACCTGGGCGCGCTGCACGAGGCCCAGGGCGAGGACGAGAGCGCCTGCGAGCTGTACCGGCAGGCCGAGCAGAGCAGGAAGCACGAGCGCTACGCCCAGCGCTACCGGTCCCGGGCAGCGCTGCGGCTGGGCGCCCTGTTGCGCCGCCTCGGCCGTGAGGAGGAGGCGCAGGCCGCGTTCGCCCGCGCCACCGAAAGGGGCGAGGAGGACCGCGACAGCAGCGTGCTCGCGGAGGTGCGGCGGCTCACCGGCGCCGAGTCCCCGGCGGAGGCCGCCGACCGCCTCTACGCGAGAGGAGACCGGGAGGGCGCCGCCGCGGCGATCGCCGAGCACTACGGGGCGGCCGCCGCCGAGCTCGCCGACCGGGTGCTCGCCGGTGACACGGAGGCCGCCGGGGCCGCCGTCAGCGCGCTCGACGATACCGATCGCGTCGCCGCCGCCACCGTCCTCGTCGACCTCGCCATGACCTGGGCGCAGGAGCGGGACGGCGACGCGGCGGTGGCGAAGGCGGCGGAACTGGCGGCGGCCACCGGCCGCGCGGTCGAGGGGTACCTCGGCGTCGTCGAGCGGGACGGCTTCGTGGCCGCGTCCGGATCCGACGACGCGGTGGAGCGGTTGCTGACGTACCTGTCCGACGCGAACGACGAGGAGGCGGTCATCGCACTGGCGACGGCGGCCGTGCGCGCCCACCCGTCGGTGGCCAGGGAGGGCGTGAGCCGGTCCGGGCGAGCGGCGGGCGACCGAGGTGACCACGCGGCGGCCGCGCGGTGGTTCGCGCGCGGCGCCGAGATCGAGGGCATCGGCGAGGAGTCCCGCGCCGCCTGCCGCTACGATCTCGGCCTCGCCCTGCGGGAGCTCGGAGAGACGGAGCGGGCCAGGGAAGCGTTCGCGCGGGCCGAGTCGGAATTCACCATCTGGGAGAACGCCGGCGCGGCCGCGCGGCGGCGAGCCGAGGCGGCGCACGCCCAGGGCGAATCGACGGCGGCCTACGAGGACTGGGTGCGCGCCGCGGTGTACAAGACCCGGGCCGACCACGACGGGAAGACGGCCGTCCGGGCCGTCCGCCTGCTCGCCGACCTCCTCGGTGAGGTGGGCGCCGAGGCCCTGGTGCGGTATGTGGCCACGGCCGTGCGGCAGATGGGCGACCAGGACTTCCAGCGCGCGGTCGACGCGTGCACCGACGTCCGGGCCAGGGGCGACCGGCTGTTCGCCGTGTTCCACTTCGCCCACTGGGTGCTGGAGGCCGAGGGCGACGGCGGGGAGCTGGGGCCGGTCCTGTTGGAGAAGGCCGCCGAAGGCCTGGGGGAGTTCGCCGCCGGCGCGGCCGTCACGTTGGGCGCCCGGGCGCACTACGGCGGCGACAACGCCACGGCGCGCGAGTGGTGGCGGCGCGCCCTGGAAAAGGGGAACAAGAAGATGTCCCACAGGGCCGTCACCAACCTCGGCCAGGTCGCCAAGTTGGAGCGCGACCTTCCCGAGCTGCTGGAACATTACGGTCCGGTCGCCGAGTCCGACCACAAGGACGGGCCGATGTTCGCCGCGCACATCGGCGAGCTGCAGTACTGGCTGGAGGACTGGGACGAGGCGGTGCGCTGGTACCGGCGCACCCTGGACGGCACGGACGCCCCGGAACTGGTGAGCGAGGCCGGGTACCGGGTGGGCGAGATCCTGCTCGGCGGCGAGGAGCACGAGGCCGCCCTCGCTTGCCTGCGGCGCGCCGCGGACAGCGGTTACGCCCCCTTCGCCGAGCAGGCCCAGGAGCTGCTGTCCCGGGAGGAGTGACCGGCGCCCACGGGAGCGACTGCGACCGGAACCGAGACCCGGAAACGGAGACGGGGCCCCACACAGAGTGTGGGGCCCCTTCTGACCTGCGGAGGATGAGGGATTCGAACCCTCGATCGGGTTGCCCCGAAACCGCATTAGCAGTCTTGTACGCCCCTTGATTGGCTGTGTTTGGCAATCTTGGGTTCGTATCGAAACTGCAGGTCATCGGCCATATACGAAGGTATGTAGTAGTGGGTCGGAGTTGGCACTTTACGGACCCATTGGCCTCACAATGGCCTCACATCCGGGAGGAGTCTTCGCAGGTCTCCCTCCCCGAAGCTCCATTCTGAAGTCTACCCGGCAAGGCCCGTCAGGCCGAGGAACCGACCCCCTTGCCCGGCAGACAAAAGCGGCCCTCGGACGAGCGACTCCACCGCTCGCCAAGGGCCTGACCCGAACCCCTGACTACACCAGGAGTCGAGCTGTGACGACCCTACCCAAGGGGCGCGCGCCCTTCCCGCTGCCCGCGGCTGCTGGCCTCGGCATCGCCGCCGGACTCGCCGTCGTCAGCTACCGGCACGCCTACGCCTTCGCGCTCAAGGCCGGAGCCACGTTCTACGAAGCCCTCATCATCGCTGCCACCGTTGATGGGGTGATCGTCATGTGCCTGGCGACCATCGCCCTCGCCCGCCGCTACGGCCAGGCGCCGCCGAAGGTGGCGAAGATCGGCCTCCTCCTCGGCATCATCGCCACCGGCGGGGCGAACCTCGTGTACGGACTGACCCACGTCTGGGTCGGCGTGGCCGTGGCGATCTGGGTTCCCCTCGTGGCCGAAGTCGCCTACCTCGTGGCCATGGCCGCGCTCCGCATCACCCAGGCGGCCGCGGCCGCCGCCGAGGAGCGGCCGGTCGTGTGTGGCCGGTCGGTGCCTGTGGAGGCGGTCATGGCCCGTGTCCGCGCGGCCGAGGAGGCGGGCGCGGGGGCGGGCGCCGAGGAGTCCCTGGCGACCGCGCCCCCGGTCGTGTCCGCGCCGCGTCCGGTCATCTGCGGAGCGGTCGTGCCGGTGGCCGCCGTGGTGGCCGGTGTCCGCCGCCCGGCCGCTGCTCGTCCGGTCGCGCCCCGGCGCCAGGAGGAGCCGGTGGCCGAGGTGTCCGACCGGCTGTCCGCCGGGGCGGCCGCCGCCCGCGCGGCCCTGCCCGCCGACGTGGCCGAGCGCCTCGGCGCGCTGCCCGGCCTCGACGAGCGTGACCGGGCCGTGGCCGCCCTGGTGGCCGCTGACCGGGTGGCCACTGGCGCCGAGGTGGCCGCGCTGACCGGATCCTCAGAGCGCACCGGCCGCCGTGTCCTCCGCCGAGTGACCGCGGCCCTGGAGCTGGCCGGGGCCCGCCCGGCCCCCGCCGCCGAGCGGCCCGTGGCCGCGTACCAGGGCGCGCTCGTGGCCGCGGTCACCTGACCGGACACGGCCGCCCCGCCGCCGTCTGTCCGCCCGGCCGTGCACCATAGGGCACGGCCGGGCCTTACCCCATGAGGAGACCGAATGGCAGACCTTCACCCGAGGCACCCGAGGTGGGAGATGGGCGGGGTGCGGATCCGCCTCGCCGCCGCGATGTGGGACTGGGAGCTACAGGAGATCCTGACCGCCCTGGAGACCCCTGAAGGCGTTGCGGGGCTGCGCCGGGAGATCGAGTGGACCCGGCGCGACCAGGCGGCGCTCGAACGCTCCCGAGCGAATGTCCGCGCCCAGTGCGCGGGCAAGTCGGACACCGACATCCGCGCCGAGGTCACCCAGCAGAAGCAGGCCGTCATGATCGGGTCAGCCGCTCAGATGGCCAGCCGGGCCGAGCGCGAGCGGATTGCCCTGATGATGGAGGCGACCGGCATGCAGTGGTACGAGGAGGCGCGGGACCCGGGCGTAGGCCGCAGCCGCGTGACCGGAACCGGCGGCTAGGCGGACGGACCTGCGCCCCGTACCATGGGCGCGGGATGTTTCTGGTGAAACACGAGGACGGCCCCGGCACGGCGTGCCGGGGCCGTCTTTGTTCGTGGAGTATCAGAGTCGGTCGTGCTTCACGTCGGTGAGGAACGCCTTCCACTCCACACCGGGGAACAGCAGGTGCCCCCGTTCGGGGTTCTGGCTGTCGCGCACGGCGGCCGCGGCGGGGGCGTCGGCGACCTCGACGCAGTTCTGGGTGGTGGCTCCGCTGTAGCTGGACTTGCGGAACACCAGGTGGCGGGATGTCTCCATGGTGAATGCCTTCTCAGAGGGCAGCCCGGCGGCGCTCGATCAGGTCCCGGGAGTCAGACACGGACAGCGCCTCGGCCTGCACATAGTCGTATAGGTGCTGGTACCGGGAGATCTCCTCGTCCTTCTCCAGGTAGATCTCCTCTGACAGACACTCTAGGTACACCACCGGCTGATCAGGCGCGGGGAAGTCGAGGAGAACGAACTGCCCCGTCATGGCAGCGTGAGGGCCGCGGCCGGCGGGGAGGATCTGAATCCCGACGTTCGGACGCGTTCCCATCTCCAGGAGATAGTCGAGCTGCCCGACCAGGTCCGGGGTGATGCGCATTAGTGCCAGCTCGTCGATCACCGCCCAGTAGGTGAGTGGGCGGGCGCGGCTGAACACGCTCTTGCGGAACATGCGGGCGTCCACGCGCTGTCCCAGCTCGTGTTCGTCGGTGACCTGACCGCTCGCGCTGATCAACGCGCGGGCGTACTCCGGTGTCTGGAGGAGGCCGGGGATCGTCACCGACTCGAACGTCCGGATGCGGGACGCCTCGGACTCCAGGCCGACGAACTGACCGGACCCGAGCACGTCACCGAATGAAGCCCACCAGCCCTGTTGATTGGCCTCGCGGGCGAGTGTGGCGTAGGCGGCGCGCTGCTCCTCGTCGGTGACCTCGTAGATGTCGAGGAGGACCAGGACGTCGTCGGCGCGGACGCGCTTCCACTCGGCGCCCTCCAACCGGGTGAGCTTGGAGGCGGACCAGCCGCGGGCGCGGCCGGAGCGCTTCTTCGCCTCTGCGGCGACGGTGCCAGCGGTGAGCCCCTTTTCCTCTCGGAGCTCGCGTAGCAGGCGCGACAGGCGGCGCCGCCGGAGCGTGGGGCTGACCACGTCTCGCCTCCTCGGTTCAGTCGGGTTCCTCGATCCTACGGTTCGGCGCTGAGATTCGGACATTCTACGCACCACCCATCTGGTGACTGGCACTCCGTAGTCAGACTCTTGCACAGTCTTCAAATGGGTATTGCAAATCATCGCTGACGTGGCGAGGATGGAGGCTCACCAGAAGCACCCGCCGGGCCTCCCACCCGGCGCACTTCCTAGGAGCCACGTATGGGCCTGTCCGTAAAGGAGCAATCTCCCGAGCAGCGGGTCGCGCGCCCGCAGCCTCCGCCTCCGTCGGCGCCGAGGCGGCCGGGGCGTCACGCTGCCGCCCGTGATCGCGGCTACCGCGATCGGATTCCGAACTTCGGCCGGTTCTGCGAGGTCGCGTCGCGCCACCGCGGGGACTGGTGGATCACCTACGACCACGGGTCCCCGACCCCGTACCGGGCGCAGAACCGCCGCGCCGAAGACGTCGTCATCACCACCAGCGACGTGGACGTCCTCGACGACGCGCTGACCGCGTTGAGCGGCGTGGCCTACGCCCGTCCCTACGTTCCCGCCACCGAAGCAGACGCCGCCGAGCCGCGCCAACTCAGCGCGACGGTCCGGGAGGTGGCATAGATGCCGACCACCGAACAGCAGTGCGGCCAGCGCCGCCCCGGCTGGGGCCCCGGCGTCGGACGCCACCGCCTCCCCTGCACCCTGCCCCCGGAACACCAGGGCGACCACCGCGACGCCCTCGCCCAGACGTGGGGGCCGGAGTGGGTGGACGACACCCCGCGCGCCCCCGAGATGCTCACCGCCCGGCAGGCCGCCGACCGGCTCGGCGTCACCCCGGCCACCGTCCGGCGCCGGGTGCGGTCCGGCCGCCTGGCCGGGTGGCGGTCCGAGCGGACCGGCCGGTACTGGGTCACCGCCGAGATGGGGAGGGCGGCGTGATGACGCGGCAGCTCTACCCCCGGCCGACCCCCGCCGAGCCTGTCGACGTCACCCCGATGCCGGACGCGGGTGTGGTGTGGGCCTACCTCGATGCCGACACCGGCGACCTGGTGCTCACCCTGACCGACGACGCGCGCGGAACCCTCCGGCTCCGCCCCGGCTGCGACGAGCACGAGGTGGTGCTGCTCGCCGTCCTCGGCGCCGCGATGGCCGGTGCCCGCACCGCTGAGGACGAGGACACCCGGGCGTGGTGGGCCGCCGTGGCCCGGCAGGGCGAGGCGGTCCTGGACCACATGCGCGGCATCGGGCACCTGCCGCGTGTGTCGCGGGAGGACCCGTGAGGGGCGGGGTGTCCACGGGCCGGTGGTGGGGGATGATCCCCGGACACCGCCTGGTCAGCGCCCCAACGCGCGAGGCGTTGGGGCTGCTCGTCGACTCCCTCCTGTACACGCGACGCGAGGTGGCTGGGCGAAGACATATCGCCGCCGCCCCCGCCGAAGCGTGGGGCGGCCACTACATGGCCCAGCACGCAGCGTCCCGGGGGATCACATGTCAGCGCGCCGCGACCGCCGCAAGGAGCGGCGGATGCAGGTGAACATCCGCATGACCGAGGACCAGGAGGCCGCGTTCCGCGTCGAGCACGGCCTGGAGCACAGCGACTCCACACGCGAGCGCCTCGCCACCATGCTCGCCGACGAGCTCGGCGGGCTCGGCGCCGAGTACGGCTGGTGGGACGCCGACGCCGTCCACGTCACCTAGGCCGCTGGCCTCGGGCCTGAGAGGGGGACCGGGGCCGGCACCAGAACCGGGGGCCGGGCGTTGCTTCCCCGCGCCCGGCCCCCGGCACCAACCCCGGGCGGAAGCGCACCCGCCGTACCATCACGCCCCGCCCCCACGGCCGGGCGGTGCGGCAGGCAAGCCACCGCACACGAGACCAACAACGCGCCGTTCGTGGCTGGCGGCGCCCCCTCGCGGCCGCCCCGGGTGAAGGGGATCCCCGGGGGGGCCGCCCCACCCCCGCCGCTGGAAGGACCCCCCGTGTCCGAGATCGTGACGACCCGTCAGCAAACCCCCGGTGACCTGCAAAGACTGGACGAAGCGCCCACCCCGGCCGAGTACCTTGGGCGCATGCTCTCCGACCGCCCCGCCCTCCGCATCGGCACCCGCACATCCCCCATGGCCATGGCCCAGGCCGGCACCGTGCAGCGGCTCCTCGACGAACGCGCCGGCGTCGCGTCCGAGATCGTCGGCATCTCCACCTCTGGCGACCAGTGGATGGGCGACCTGAGCAAGCTCGGCGGGAAGGGCGCGTTCCTCAAGCAGATCGAACGAGCGTTGGTGATGGGGCACGTCGACATCGCAGTGCACGCGATGAAGGACGTGCCCGGCGACGTACCCCTCGCCGAGGGAACCGCCCTCGCCGCCTACCTTCCGCGCGAAGACGTGCACGACGTCCTCGTCGTCCGCGAAGGATCCAAGTACCGGTCCCTCGACGAGATGCCGCCCGGCACCCGCATCGGCACCTCGGCGGTCCGCCGCAAGGCCCAGCTCCTCAAGCACCGGCCGGACCTTCACGTGGACCGGCTCAGGGGCAACGTGAACTCGAGGATCGCGAAGCTCGACGCCGAGGCCCAGTTCGAGGCGATCGTGCTCAACGCCAGCGGGCTCCGCCGGACCGGCCTGGAGCACCGGGCCACCGAGGTCCTGTCCACCGACATCATGTGCCCGCCCGTGGGGTCCGGTGTCGTAGGCGTCCAGTGCCGCACCGCCGATACCGCCATCGCCGAGGCGCTCCGCCTCCTCGACGACCCCATGACGCGCACCCTGATCACCGCCGAGCGGACCATGCTCCACGGGCTCCAGGGCCACTGCAATTCGCCGATCGCTGGGCACGCGACCATGACCGGCGACGGGCAACTCTCCTTGAAGGGGATGGTGTTCACCCGGGAGGGCGGGAAGTTCGCCTACGCCCAGGAGTGGGACGCCCCCGACCGCGCCGCCGAGCTCGGCGCATACGTCGCCGCCGTCCTCCTCCGCAAGGGCGCCCGCGGCATCATCGACGGCATCCCGCACTAAGCGTGAGCTGCTCCCCGCTATGCGGGGCCGCTGGTTTTCCACAGGCGGTGAATCCGTCCGCCGCTGCGGCGCCGCCGCGCTCACCCTGGCGGCATGTACGTCGTCTGGGACGCCGACCGCGGCGCCGTGATCAGCTCCGGCCACCCCACCGCCGAGGCGGCCGCCGCCCTGGCCCACAGGGTCCTCGCCGACGTCGCCCGCCACGACCCCGACGGTGAACTCCTGCTGTTCCTGGAGGTGCACGACGAGAACGGCAACCTCGTCGCCGACCCGCCCCCTCTCCCGTAACCTCAGACCCACCCCGCTCGGTCCGACCGACCTCTCTCCCCCCGTTATGTTTTTCGTGGTCCTGCAAGAGGGCCGCCGGCCTCCGGGCCCGGCATGACTGAGTCCCCCTGTCGAAGAAATGACCCGGGGGGTGGTGTCACCGGGCCCGAGAGGTGCCGTCACAGACGCTGATGAGAGGCCCGACCACCGCCCGGCCGGGCGCAACGCCCGGCCCTACCAGGGCGGCAGGTCTGCATAACGTGGATGCGCGAGCACGGCACCCGCGCCGAGGCCGGCACCGCACGGACACCACCCGGGAGGACAGGGTGTACGACATCGACGACGTGGGCGTCTTCCTCGGACTGGACGTGGGCAAGAGCGCCCACCACGGCCACGGGCTCACCCCGGCGGGCAAGAAGGTCCTCGACAAGCCCCTGCCCAACGGCGAGGCCAAGCTCCGGGCCGTCTTCGACAAGCTCACCGCCAAGTTCGGCACCGTCCTGGTCATCGTGGACCAGCCCGCCTCCATCGGAGCCCTCCCGCTGGCCGTGGCCAGGGACGCGGGCTGCAGGGTCGCCTACCTTCCGGGACTGGCCATGCGCCGCATCGCCGACCTCTACCCGGGCGAGGCCAAGACCGACGCCAGAGACGCGGCCGTGATCGCGGACGCGGCCCGCACCATGCCGCACACCCTGCGCTCGCTCCAAGCGGGCGACGAGACCGCCGCCGAGCTGGGCGTGCTCGTCGGGTTCGACCAGGACCTGGCGGCCGAGGCCACCCGCACCTCCAACCGGATCCGCGGCCTGCTCGCCCAGTTCCACCCCTCCCTCGAGCGGGTCCTGGGCCCCCGGCTGGACCACGCGGCCGTCACCCACCTGCTCCAGTGCTACGGTTCCCCGGCCGCGCTGCGCAGGGCCGGTCGCCGCAGACTCGTCGAGCTCATCCGGCCCAGGGCCCCGCGCATGGCCCAAAGGCTCATCGACGACGTCTTCGCCGCGCTGGACGAGCAGACCGTCGTGGTGCCCGGCACGGCCACCCTGGACACCGTGGTCCCCTCGCTGGCCCGCTCGCTGGCGGCCGTCCACGACCAGCGCCGGGCCCTGGAAGCGCAGATCGAGGACCTGCTGGAGGCCCACCCTCTTTCCCCGGTCCTGACCTCGATGCCGGGCATCGGGGCCAGGACCGCCGCCGTCCTGCTGGTGACCGTGGGCGATGGCACCGGCTTTGCCACCGCCGCCCACCTGGCCTCCTACGCCGGCCTGGCCCCGGCCACGAAGGCCTCGGGGACCTCGATCCACGGCGAGCACGCCCCCAGGACAGGAAACCGCCAGCTCAAACGCGCGATGTTCCTCTCCGCCTTCGCCGCCCTGCACGATCGGGCCTCCCGCGCCTACTACGACAAGTGCCGGGCCAGGGGCAAGACCCATACCCAGGCCCTGCTCCGCCTGGCCCGCCATCGTGTCAGTGTCCTGTTCGCGATGCTGCGCGACGGCACCCTCTACGAGCATCGGGCCCCGCGTCCGGCTTGACGAAAGACATAGAGGCACCCCCCCCGGAGGGCCCCATGTCGTATCCGCCGTATGCGGGGCGCCGCCCCGACACCTCCGCCGCCGCGATCGTCGCCCTGGTGCTGGGGATCGTCGGCGGCCTGGCCACGCCTGCCTTCGGGCTCTTCACGGTGATCCCGGCCGCCGCCGCGATCGTCGGAGCCGTCGCACTGCGCCGCATCCACACCCACCGGCAGCGCGGCCGGACGCTGGCCCTGTGGGGATTCTGGCTCGGCGCCGCGTTCTTCCTCCTCGACTTCGCCCTGCTGATGATCGCCGCGATCGCCACACACCTCGGCCTCTGACCCCGGGCACGACGAAGGCGCCCCCGCCCCACCGTGATGGTGAGACGGGGGCGCGGTGCGTCCAGGGCGGGGCTTCCCCTCCCCGCCTATCGAACGCGTGTGCGATCGTAGCAGGTCAGGGGAACAAGCCCTCGCCGCCCGGGTCCTCGCCCGGCGGCACCGGCCGCGGCGTGTGCGGCGCCAGGTACGCGGCCGCAGCGGCGACCAGCGTGACGGCCGCAGCCGCGACGGTCTCGGGAACCTCAACCCCGAACTGGGCGGCGAGGAACACCACCACGGTCACGGCCGCGGCGCTGACCGCCGACGCGGCCACCTTCTTCTCGACGCGCATGCTGCGCCCCTCCTTCTCGTATCTGCGGTGGACCATCAGTGCCCCTGCGCCTGCGCGAACGCCGCCATGATCTGGGCGGCGGCCCAGCCGGTGATCCGGTCGCCGAAGTCCTGTTCTGACCCCTGCGACTTCCGCGCGGCCAGCACGGCGGCCGCCGTCTCGTCGCCGAAGTGGCCGTCCGCCCCGAACTCGGGCAGGTCGAACCCGGCCTTCATGAGGATGACCTGCAGGTACTTGACGCGCTCTCCGGTGTCGCCCTTGGCCAGTCCGACCATGTCGTCTCCTTCGCTGATGTCGTCGGCGGGCATCCCGGCACGCACCCACGCGGCCAGGTCATCGCCAGGGCACGAGGTCTGGTTCAGGTCCCGGTGGCCCGTCTTGTCGAGGGTGCGCCCGGCGCGGCGGTTGGCCTCGTCGTACAGCGCGCGGATGGTCGCCTTGGCCGCCGGCGTGGCGTCGCCGTCGCGGCCGATGAAGCAGATGCCGATGTGGGAGGTGTTGTAGGGGGACGCGTGGGCGCCGACGACCAGCCAGCCGCGGCCCTCATAGGCCGTGCCGGAGCGGTCGACCAGGAAGTTGTAGCCGATGTCGGCCCACCCGTTTCCGTCCATGTGGAAGTCCTGGATGGAGCGGACGGACTGGCCCGGCGGCCCTGCCGAGTAGTGGACGGTGACCCCGCGCCGCTGCGACCACGAGGTGGTCGACCGGGAGCGGGGCGCCCGCGCGCCCCATCCGGAGCGCGGGACGATCGAGACCATGCATGCCTCCTGAAATGGGAAAGCCCCGGCCGGGCGGCCGGGGCGGTGTCTTGTAGGCGATCAGCCGAGGTACTGGAGGACCGCGGCGACGAGCGCGGCCAGGCCGCCGACGAGAGCGCCGAGGGACGCGAGCGGCCACCGGGCACGCCACTGCTCCAGGCTGCGGATGCGCTGCTCGTGCTCGTCGCCGGTCTCGCGCAGCTCGGCAATGTCAGCGCGGACCTGCCGCATCTCCCCGGCGGTGGTGCGCATCTCGCCGCGCATCTCTTGCACGGCGCCATAGACGTCCCGCGCGGTGACCACGCCGTTGAACGGGTCACCCATCACGCCACCCTCTTCGCCAGCAGGTACGACCCGGCGGCCAGGGTGGTCGGCGAGGAGCTGGAGGTGATCTGCGCCCACCGCAGCGTCACCGTGCCGGGGCCCTCCACCGTGATCTCCTCACGGGCGTAGGACCGGAGGGAGGAGGTGGCGGTGTTGCCGTAGGTGATGTCGGTGGTGTCCCCGTGCACCGCTGACCGCATGAGCTGGGCGTTGCGGTCGGTCGCCCCTGACTCCGGGCCCTGGACGCGGCGGATCGCGTGCACCGTCGCACCGCCGGATAGGTTCCAGTCCACGCGCAGCCCGCCGGAGCCGGACTCGCCGGCGTAGTCCAGGCTGGCCTCGATGCGCCAGACGCCGTCGGCGACATTGAGGGTCAGGTTGGGGTCGTCGGCCGGGGTGGACGTCGACGTGCGCTCCTCGTCGGAGCCCTTCAGCACGAACACCGGGTTGTGTTCGTTGAGCCGGTCGGCGGTCACCCGCATCCCGGCCAACCATGGGAACGGCATCGCCCGCCCCCTTTCTAGAGTGCGATGGTCATGGGGTGGGCGATCCGCACATCCGCCCCCGCCGGATGCGGTTTCACGATCCCGTTGGTGGAGCGCTCAACGACGAACGACTGCGGGGCGGCATTGCCGTCCCCGATGATCTGGGTGACGCGCATGACCTCCCCGCCCACCACGACGTCGAAGGGGAAATCGTCCGGGAAGTCGTCCGAGGTGATCCACGGCGGGACCGCGGTGGTGTCCACGGCCAGCGTCGTCTCGGCCGAGTCGACGGCGAACCGCAGCTCGGCCCCGGCGGTGTCGGCCCGGTCCGCCGCGTCGGGTACGGACACGGCGTCGGCGAAGGTGAACGTGATGTCGTCGATCCACGCCCGGTCCTCACCGGAGGACGCCGAGGCGTCCTTGGCGTAGCGGAACACCACCTCGGCCGCCCCCTCGACGTCGAGGGTGAGCGGCGCCCACTCCCGATACCCGGAGAAGGCGAACACCTCGCTGGTGTCGACGAGCACGCGCAGCTCGTCGAAGTTCTCCTCGCTGGAGACTCGGTACCAGAACCGCAGCGTCCGGGCGCCGGCAGGAACCGCCACGACCGCGTCCGAGGTCTGGCCGTGGGAGATCGGCCCCGAGACCAGCGACCAGAACCCGCCGTGCGCCTGGGCCGTGGTGCGCTCCCACGGGGCGTCACCACCAGCGGTAACGGGGATCGTGTAATCGGAGTCCTCGAACCCCTCACTGATCGTGCGGAGCTCGGGCACCGCCCCCACCGTCCACGGGGACGCCGGTGTACAGGTCAGCTCCACCTCCCACCGGTGCGTGCCGATGGTCTCGGTGTAGCCCTGCACGATCAGGTCCGCCCCGCCCGGCGGCATCCACGCGGGCAGGTTCACAATGCGCACCCGGTCGCCGGCGTCGATCGCCAGCACCTCCTCCAGGCGCTCGCGCATCCGCGGGTTGGCCAGGTTCAGCCGGACCGTGGGGTAGCGCACCTCGTCCACGGTGCCCAGGTGCAGCCGCCACCCGGCCTGCCCGGGTAGCTGGGTGTCCTCGGCGACGTCGAGGGTCACCGACTCCTCGTAGCGGCCGACCCCGTCCGGCGGGTCGGCGACCGACAGCGGACCGGTCTCCTGCACCGCCCGGAACTCGGATCCGCCGTCGCGTTTGGCGGTGATGTCGTTCGCCAGCGCCTGGTCGTCCTCGACGGGCTCGAACGGCGCACCGATCACGCCCTCGGTGTAGTCGAGGATCAGCGTGGGCTCCTGGTTGTACAGCGACTCCCGGGCCCGGAACCGCAAACCGGCCCGGTCACGCTGCTCGTCGAGGATGCCCATGTCCGCCTCGGAGGCCGACTCCGCCGCGTCGAGGAACCCCCGGCCGGCAGACAGCGCCCCGACCGGGGTGGCGCCGGCGCCGACGGCCAGCAGCGGCACACCCTCGACGGCGGCCAGACGCGCGATCCGCGACCGGGCCGTCTCGCCCCGGAACCCCCCGAACGCGTCGTAGTACGCGACCGGGCCGCGAACCCCCCATAGGGACAGGTGGCCGATCGCCATGCCCTCCAAGTTGTCGTTGAAGGCGGCGGTGGTGGTGGAGATCCGCGTGACCCGCCCCACCTGGCCGGCGAACGCTCCGCCGTTTCCCCAGTTGTTGTCGTCCTGGTCGAGCCAATCCACCCGCCACCGCACGTCGGCGCCGTCCTGCCACGCCTCCATGCGGAACCGGCGCCACTGGCCGCTGAACGCCACCCCCGCCCCGTCCAGGATGGTGTTCTGCAGGGCCAGCACGCCGCCGTCGGCGTCGAGCGCCACCACACGCAGCCGCCGCACCCCGTCGGTGCTGCTGGTGTAGAGCATGACCACCCACCGCGCAGCGGTCCCGCTGGTGGCCCAGTCCAGCATCACCGCGGCATCGTCGGGGTAGTCGCTGTCGGGGAGCAGGTAGAGCATGTTCAGCGACCACACCCCGGTGTCGGAATGGGGCAGCGTCTGCGACGTGAACCGCGCACCGGGCCCCAGCGTGGGCAGCGGCAGCGACGAAGGCAGCGACTCCTCCTCGCCGAACGCCATGTCACGCACGGTCAGCGGCGCCACCCCTCCCACCGCCGAGGCCGCGCGGGTCGCCGTTGCCCCGTCCTCCAGGGGCCAGTACGCCAGCGGGTACGCGCCGACGATGGTCCGCCGCAGCGGGGAGTGTCCCGGCGGGGACCCCTGGCCGAGGCGGCGCAGGAGGCCCGACCCCTCGATGGGCACCCACACGTCGGCCCCGGCCAGGTCCCACCGGGCCGGCCACGCTGACACCTCGCCTGAGAACCTCACCACCGGCTGCGGCACCGCCGCCTCGCGCGCGGTTACCTCGCCGAAGCGCACCATCACCGGGAGCGGGGTGTCCACGGCCGAAGACGACACGTTGCCTGACAGCGACACGTACCCGCCGGAGGTGACCACGTCGTCGTGCGCCTGGGCGTGCCACACCATCGGCTCGTCCGCGCCATCGGCCCATACCCGCATACGGATCTCTGGGCCCACCGCCCGCACCCGCACACGCAGCAGCTCACCGGGGGCATAGGTCAGGCCGGTGACGGTCTGCAGCCCGGTCAGCGGCTCGTTGCCGTCGGGGTGGGCGCGGCTGATGCTAGCCGTAACGCGCAGCCCGGCGCCGGTGGCCACCCGGTAGCCGAGGCTGCACAGGTAGGCGCCCTCGACGCCGTCGCGCACCGCTACCGCGGCGAACACGGCCCCGCCCGCGAACCCCTGCGGGGCCTGGGACACCGAGGCGGTGAACACCAGGTCGACATCGGCGGGGATGGACGGGTCGAAGATCCGCATCAAACGCCGGTCCTCGATCGCGCTCAGGGTCAGGTGCGCTCCGGCCGCGTCCACCGAGTAGTCCGAGGCGGCGGTGCCGAGGCGCTCCCACTCCTGGCCGGTGTCGGCGGTGCCCCACCCGTCGGTCACGGTCCGGTCGAAGGCATCGGCCACGATCGGGACGTTCGGTGGGAGCTGGTCGCCGACGCGCACCCGGATCGGGGTGTTGCGGCCGATCCGCCCGTAGTACGGCGACACGGGATTGCGCGGGGAGTAGCGGCCGTGGCGGTTGTTGAGCAGCAACGACAACTTCCCCGGGTCCGCGCTCGACGCCTCGTCGGCCCGCCCCCGGGTGATGGACACATCAGAGCTCGTGCGCACGTCCCCGGTGATGTCCTCCCAGGCCTCGCCGGTGTGGAGCTCCACCATCAGGGTGGGCGGCCACTCGATCGGCACGGTGAAGTCCTCGACCCCGGCCACACCGACCGTCCGCACCGGGGCGGCCTCGGCGGCGACCATGCCGTTCTTGGTGTCCAGGGCGGCCCCGGCTGCGGACACGCTGCCCGCGGCGGCCACGGTCACCGACTTCGACGCCGTCGCGGTTCCGCCGGCGGGCGCGGACCCCATGGCGGTAGCCACCGGCCCCTCGGCCGCAGAAGTGGAGGCCTGCCCGGACACAGAGGCGGCGCCGGCGGCGGCCAGCGTGACGTCCACCTGGGCGGGCCCGATCACGGTGGCTGTGTCGTCGACGGCCAGGTGCGAGAGCCACAGCGGCGGCGGGGTCGGGTCGGCCTGCTCCAGCTGCACCATCAGGTCCAGGGCGGCGCCGGTCTCGGGGCCGACCTCGCCGTCGACCGGCAACAGCCCGAAGGCGTTCTGGAAGTCGGTGACCGCGTCGGTGGTCTCCTGCCCGTAGTCCCCGTCCGCGCCGAAGTTCGGCAGGATGTTCGGATCCCACACCAGGAGTTGGTTCTGCCGGTCCTCGACCGGGGTGCCCGACAGGTTCGCGTCGTTGTCCCCGGGCTGGAGGAGGACGCCGTCGCGAAACCGGTACCCGGTCAGCGCCAGCACGGAGCCGGTGATGGTGAGCCCGGTGAACTGGTAGGTGATCGCCGCCGTGGTCTGCCCGACCTCGTAGACGCGGGCCTCCAGGTCCGTACCGTCGTAGGACAGCTCGACCCGCAGCACCTGGGCGATCTGCGGAGCCGTCCCCGTGAACGAAGCAGGGCCGATCGTCGAGGAGGCCAGTCCCCACGGCTTGACCCTGAGCTGGATGTTGCCGGAGGAGCTCTCCCGCACGAGCAGCCCGTGGGAGTCGCCTAGCCGCAGCAGCCACCGCACCTCGTCGGTGCCGTGGCCAGCGACCTGGAGCCCCGGGACGCGGGTGTACACCCGGATGGTCCACGGCGCGGACGGCAGGGCGGCGAGCAGCCGCGGCGTGGCGATGCCCTCCCCGCTGGTGCCGCCCTGCCGGTGGTGCCCGGTGGCGGCCTCGACCGTGGTGCGGCCCACCACCTGGACCGTGTCGTCGTAGACCGCGCGGGTGCCCGCGTCCGCCACGGTGACCGTGCCCGCCCCCGCCGAGGAGGCGAGGGAGGTGTCGGTGACCGGGTTCCCGGTGGGCCCGTCGAGGCGGTTGTCGACCGTCAGCACGCGCCCCTCCTTCTATGTCAGTTGGTGAGGGAGATGGTGGTCGGCGACACCGTCAGCTGCCCGGCCCCGGAGAACGACTCCGGCGAGGCGAACTCGATGGACCCGCGCCAGACCCCGCCGGCGGCCCACAGGCCCAGGTGCGAAACGGTGGTGGAGGCAGGCACGTCGAACACGATCGGCGCGGCCGCCGCCACGGACGCCCCCGACGCGGGCTCCCAGGTGACCGCCTGCCGCGTGTAGGACCCGCCGGCGACCTCGGATGCCCCGGTGCCGCCGGGGTCGGCGGTGTGCAGACTCGCCTCGACGACGTCGCCTCCGGCGGCGTCGAGCATGACGTTGAACAGGCCGTTCTCGAAGGCCATCTATCTACTCCTCGTTCCGAATGCGTTCTGCACGTCACCGCGGCCGTCGACCCGCACCATGCGGCGGATGAGGCGCTTCATCTCCTCGTCGGCGCCGGTCACGTCGATCACCACGCGCGGACTGCTGGCGGCGGCCACCCCGCGCCCGGCGGTACCCACCGATTCGGGTATGGACGCGGTGACCCCGCCGAGGGTGGCTCGCACCCCGCGGGCGCCGGTGGTGATGCCCTTCTCCAGGCCGGTCATGATGTCCTGCCCGGCGGGCTCCAGCAGCCGCAGGTCGACCGTGGCCGGGCCCTTCCAGTCGGGGATCATCCCGGTGATCTCGTTGAACTTGCTGCGCAGCGAACCGATCATGTTCTGCACGCCGTTGATCAGGCCGCGGATGATGTTCTTACCGGCGTTGACCAGCCACGAAGCGGCATTCGACACCGCGTTCTTGACCTTGCCGGGGATCGAGGTGACCAGGTCCATCATCCGGCCGACGCCGTTGGAGACGGCGTTCTTGATGTTGTTCCAGGCCTGCCGGGTGAGCATCTTGGCCATCAGCCACGCCCGCTTGATGTGCAGCTTGGCCAGCAGGAACTTCTTCAGGATGAAGCTCACGACGCCCTGGACGAGGCCGCTGACCGTGTCCTTGATCCAGGTCCAGGCGGCTGCCGCCGTAGCCTTGATCTGGTCCCAGTACTTGATGATCAGCGCGATCGCCAGCCCGATCGGACCCGTCAGCACGCCGAGGATCAGCTGCCAGTTGTTCTTGACGAAGTTGATGACCGCGTTGACGGCTGTCATGAACAGGCTCTTGATCGACTCCCAGGCGGCGGAGAGGGCCTGCTTGATCAGCTCCCAGGCCGCCTTCGTCGCGGCCACGATCTCGTCCCAGTAGACGATGATCAGCACGATCACGGCGATCAGCGCGATGATCCCGGCGATGATCCACGTGATCGGATTGGCCCAGAACGCGGCGTTGAGCAGCCACTGGATCGCAGTCCACACGATCGTGGCCGCGCGGACCACGAGCATGATCGCGTTGTAGGCGGCCAGAGCGACCTTCGCCGCGACGATCGCCGCGGTCACCGCGCCGACCACGGCCGCCACCGAATTCAGCGCCGCTTGGTTCTGGTTCAGCCACGTCAGTGTCTGCACAAGCGCGTTCACCAGGGAGAACGCGCCATTGACGATCGTGTTGAAGAGGCTGGACCCCTCCATGCTGTTGAACAGGTCGGTCAGGTTCGCGCCCAGCTCTCGGATCTGGGGGCCCAGGTCGTCGGCGAGCTGGCCGACGACGTCGTTGAAGACCCCCGTCGCCGCGTCGATTGTTGGCCCCCACGACTCGAAGGCCCCCAGCACCGATTCGGAGAGCGCGGTGAGGGTGGGCGCCATCGACTCGAAGGAGGCGCCCAGGTTGGGCGAGAGCGCGTCGAACGTCGACTGCAGGTCCCCGGCGACCGACATCAGAGTGGCTTCGAGCGGCGTCGCCATTTCCTTCAACTTGGCGGCCACGTTGGTCTTGAGCTGGGAGAAGCGCTCCTGCACCTCCTCGGACTGGGCCGCGGCGGCCAGCCCGACGCCAGCGATCCCGGCCCCGAACCCGACGGCCATCCCGGTCCCGGCGACGGTGGCCACTGCTGGCAGGCTGACCATCGCCGCGCCGATACCCGTCGAGGCCACAGCGGTCCGGGTCGCCAGCCGGTCGACCCGCTGCCCGATGGTCTCGAATGCCTTGTCGGCGTCCTTCGCGGACTTGTTGAGTCCCTTGTCGAGGTCGTCGGCGTCGACCCCGATCCGCACGAGGAGTTCCTGGAGGGTGGCCACGGCTCACCCCCTCAGGCGTCTACGTGGAGTTGTTCAAGCGCTCGGCGATCGAACGGGCCTGGTCGAGGTCCAGCCCGGTCCATTCGGTGGCCTCGGTGGTGGTGTCCACGACGGTCGGCAGCCCGCCGTCATCACGCACCTCGTAGCGGCCAGACGACGGCGCTGGGGCGGTGGCCGCTGCCCGCTGTTCACGGCGCCGCTGGGCGGCCCTGTGGGAGGCCTCGAAGGCGACCTGGGCGCGGCGGGCGGCCTGCAGCATCTCCTCGGGAGACTGCTTGCGGCGGCGCTTGCCGCCCCACTTGACGACGTGGTCTTCGAACTTGGGCGTCGTGCCCTTCTTCATGTGCGGGGCGACGGTGTCCATACCGAGCCGGGCGAACAGCGTGTCGAACCGCTCGGGTCCGAGCTGGCCGTAGAGCTTCTCGTAGGCGACCAAGTGCGCCAGATCCGGGTCGGTGAAGCGCTCCAGCACCTCCGAAGGGGGGATCTGGTAGGTCACCGACAGGCGGTAGAGCAGCCTCAGCTCTGGTCGCCGCTGGAGTTTCCCTCCGCGTCCTTGACCTGCTGATCGAAGGTGCGGTCCATCCCCGAAAGCGACTGGACGAGGACGAACAGGCCGTTAACCACCCCGGCGTTCTTCTGCGCAAGCATGGGGGCGTCGGAGTCCTCGAAGATCCGACGATCGGTGTCCGGGTCGAACAGCGCCTGGACGACGAGCTTGGCGCGCTGGGAGCGCATCTCCAGCTCGACGTCGCCGCCGCGCTGGGACTTCATCCGCATCGCGGTCGTACCGGCCTGGTAGGCGCCGATCTGCGCGTCCGACAGGCCCTTGACCCGCACGGTGATGCCGCCCCACTCGGGGATGTCGATGTCCTCCTGCTTGGTGTCCTCAGCAGCGAGGATGGCTTCCTTCAGTGATTCCACGAGGGGTCCTCTCTATTCTCAGGCGGTGCCGAAGGTCGGCGGGCCGGACACCTTGAAGGTGGCGGTCATTTCGAGCTTGTCGTCGTGCGGAGCCGCGGGCTCGTAGCCCACGAGCCCGGCCTTGAAGGACCACACGGTGGCGGCGTCGTCGGGCCAGACGATCCGGTACCCCCTGGGCTTGGACGAGCCCAGGTCGTCCAGGAGCGCGTCGTGCTCGGGCGGGTCGTAGTTGACCTCGATCTCGACCTCACCGCTGCGCTTGATGCCGAACACGAACTCCTCCCACTGGTCGGGGGAGTCGTGCGCGGTCACGTCGATCTGCTCGCGCTCGATCGAGGGGCCACTGAGGCTGGTAATGCTCTTGATCGGCTCGTAGGTGCCGCCGCCGGGTGTGGTCTCGCGTTCGAGGACCACCCCGAACCCGTCGTTGCCGGCCATAGGTCAGGCCTCCTGTTCTGTCTCGGTGGTGATGCGGAACCGCATCGCGACGTGCCGGATCCGGTCGTCTTCGTCGGGCACGTTCTGGCCGAACTCGAACCGCACCGCAACGACACGGTGGCCGGGCACGGTCATGGGCTGGTGGTCGACCAGCTGCACGATGCGGTCGGCGATGTCGTTGGCCTCGTCCCAGGACCGCTGCGTGGACCACGCGTGCACATAGATCGTGGTGTCGCGGCCGAGCATGTCGTGGGCGTTGTTGGGGGCCTCAGTCGAGATCTCGCCGATGCTGACGTAGGGGTGCGGCAGCTGCTCGTCGACGTGGTCGCGCACCTGCGCGCCCAGCCCGGCGAGGGCGCTGTCGCCGGAGAGGCGTTGGAACAGGGCGGTTTGGATTCCGCGTGCGGGCCGGCGGGCCACGAGCGCCACGGGCCACCCCCTATTCGGTGAGGTTGTCCAAGTGCTTGCCGATGTGGCGCGTGAGCCGTTCCGGGTAGCGCGGCTTCTCGGCCTCGGCGGCTGGCTGGGCGAAGGGCTGCGCCGGCGTCTTGGACGTGCCGAACTCCACCAGGGCGCCCCACCACGCGCGCTTGCGCCCGAAGATCCCGACCCTGCCCCGCAGCGCGCCCGAGACGCGTTTGCCGATCGCCCCGCGCAGCATCCCCGAGTTCCGGGGCACGTTCTCGCGCATGTCCTTGTAGACCGCCTCCACCGACTCGGTGGTGGCCTCCTTTGCGCCCGCGTGGATCTCGTCGGGCAGCTCCTTCAGCTTCTTCTCCAGGGCCTTCAGCCCGTGCACGGACACACCCCGCCCCATCAGCGCCGCCCCCTTCGCAGCTCCTTGCGGATCTCCCGGGTCTCCGAGACCAGCTCCATCACCGCGTTCGCGATGGACAGCTGGGCCAGAGCCGCGGCCTTGGCCGCATGGGCCGTCAGTACTTCGGCCGGCACCTCACCGATCGGCACCGCCTTCAGTGCGCAGATCGCGTCGTCGTGGGTCTGCTGTGCGCGTGCCAGCGCGGGATCTTCGGCCGCGGGGCTCACCACGGCAGCCTCACCAGCGCGTACTCGACCCCGGTCTCGGCGTCCAGGGACAGCGCCGCCCGCCGGGTCGAGGAGTCGCGGTACACCTCCCTCAGCGGCACCACCGCCACGTCCCCGGCGGCTACCCCGACAGTCACGTCTTCCAGCCCGATCCCGTCGACCGTCCCCGGGGTGACCACGGTCAGGGTGTGGGAAGCGGTGTCGGTGTTGTTGACGAGCAGCACCAGGTCCCGCCCGGTGGGCGCCTCGTCCCCGCCGGCGGCCGCCGCGGTCCACACGACAGCGGCCAGCCCCGACACCGGCGCCTCCTGCACAGACAAGGTTGCCATCAGGTCTCATCTCCTTCTGCCTGGATGAGTTCGCAGTCCGCGCGGAGGTAGACCCGCTCGGACGGGTAGATCACGGCGGTCACCCGCCACGCCTCGCCGGTGGCCGCATCGCGCAGTTCGTCGCCCCGGCGCACGTCCGCCGACGGGGAGACGTAGACCGGCTGGGTGTGCTTGGCGCCCTGCTGCCGGGCGGCCACCCGCTCCGCGGCGCTGGGTTGGGAGACCCGGCACCGCACGGCGCCGAGCTCCACCCACACCGACGTGTGCCCCCCGGACTCGGTGGGGGTGTCCACGCGCCGGCGGTGGGCGAGGGGCCGGTTCAGCATGTGCCCGATGCCGCGCCTCACCGCGACCCCACCACCACGGCACCGCCGCCGAATCGGGCGGCCAGGCGGCGGCGAAGCCGGTCGGACAGCTCCAGCTCGGTCACGCCGCCGTCGTCGCCGTAGGTCACCGAGTAGTCGCCGATCCGCTCGGACCGCACGTCCCGGGCCGCCAAGCCCTCGCCGCCGAGGCCAGAGCGGTAGGCGACCAGGGTCTGCGCGGCGATGCGGCACACCAGGTCCACGATGTCGGCCGGAACCGGGTCCAGGCCGTGCGTGTAGGTGACCTCCACCTGCGAGGGCTCCTCGCACACCGTCTGCCACCCGGTCCGGCGCCACAGGTCCGTGGTGCGCACCCGGTAGTCGGTGACCTCCTCGCCGTCGAGGAGCACCTGAGACACGGCCACCACGGGCGGGGCGGGCAGGCGCAGCCACGCGCCCGTGCGGCCCTCCAGGGTGATGGTGGAGGTGGTCTGGCTGATCGGCGCCCCGGCGGCCTCGCGCACCGCGGCCGAGGCCGAGGCCAGGTAGACCTCCAGCAGCGGGGCCTCCTCGGCGGTGACGGTCAGGCCGCGGGTCTCGCAGTCGGCCACCGTCGCCAACGATGCAAGCACGGTGGCCTCCCGCTACTGGTCGCCGCCGGAAGCCCCGGCGCTCTTCGGCTTCGGCTTGGGCTCGTGCAGCTTGGTGACGCTCTTGATGTCGCCCCGCCGCTGCTGGACCTTCAGGTACTCGTGCCGTTCGCCGTTCTCCTCCAGCCGCAGCCCCACGGTCTTGCCGGAGTTGTTGACGACCTTCACGTCGATCATCGGCTTGGCCATGATCAGACCTCCTTAGGTAGGCGTGCCGGTGGTGACGTCGACGTCCATGACCGCCAGCGCCTCCGGGCGCACGACCCGCGACCCGTACAGGTGCAGCCCCTTGATCGCGTCGGAGAAGCTGGACTCGGGGCGGTAGGCCTCGGTCTTGTTGATCTGGTCGGCGAAGGTCGTGGCGATGCCGTGGCCGGCCACCACGAAGTTCGACACCGCCGGGGCGGTGCCTGCCGTGCCCTCGGGCAGGTTCAGCGACACCATCACCGAGAACCCGAGGATGGTGCCGACCTCACCGTTGCGGATCGGCGCGGTGGAGCCGTACCGGGAGGCGTCGATGAACCGCGGGTCCTGCAGGATCAGCGCGTAGAAGTCCGGGGAGACGATCAGGAACCGGCTCTCCGAAGGCACTCGCGCCTTGTCCAGGGCCAGCCGCAGCCCCAGCACGATCATGTACGCCTCGTCCGCGGTGGTGGCCGAACCGGCGCTGAGCACATTGCCCGCGCCTGTGGTCATCAGCCCGGCGACGAACTGGTCGGCGGTGTCGCGCAGCCCGTCGGCCGCTTCCATCGCCGCCTTCGACAGCAGCTGACCGCCGTCGCGCGCCTGCCGCGCGTCCACATCGTCGACCTCGAACGCGAAGTATTTCGCCTGGTCGATCAGCAGCGTCTGATCCGTGGTGGTCAGGGTCTCGGGGTTGATGGTCGTGGAGTTCTTGGTGTAGGTCGCGATCGTGGGCGCGGCCAGGGTGCCGATGTGCACCGTGTCGCCGAACTGCGAGATGTCGCCCTCGTAGTCGCGGTTGATCACGCCGGCCTGCCCGAAGACGTAGCGCTTCTTCAGCGACACGAGCAGCTCGGCGTTCCACACCTCCGGGATGAAGGTGTCCACTGCCATGGTTCTTCTCCGTTCTCAGGGTTACCGCTTGATGCCGAGCGCGTCGTCGAGGCGGCCTTCGGCCTTGGCCTTGACGATCTGCTCGTCGCTCATCCGCTTCAGGTCGTCGCGGGTGAGCTGGGTGGGGCGGCTCTTGCCCTTGCGGGCGCCGCCCTCGGCTGTGCCCTGGAACCGGCGGCCTTGCGCGGCCAGGTAGGGCTTCCGCTTCAACAGGTCGTCGATCGCCTCGGCGATCTCCTCGCCGTCGACCTCGCCGTCCTCACCGACTTCGAAGGCGTCGGTGTCGAGGTGGGCCAGAGCGTCGGCGGGGTCGGCGAGCTTGCCGGCCGCGGCCGCGCGCACTTCCGAGCGCACGACGCGCTTGTTGGCCTTGGCGGTGGCGGCCCGCTCGGCTTCGCGCCGCACCGCCTCGGCGTCGTCGCCGTCGCCGCCCTGGGTCCCGTTGCGGAGCTTCTCCAGTTCGGCTTCGGCTTCGCGTCGTTTCTGCCGTTCGCTCTTCCACTTCTGCTTGGTGGCGTCGAGGGCCCGCTTCCCGGCATCGCCCAGTGCCTCGGCGCCTTCCGGGTCGCTCTCGTCCTCGTCGTCGCCACCCTGGTCGTCGTCGGGGCCCTGGTCGTCGGAGGCGTCCTGCTCGTCGTTGCCGTCGCCCTCCTCGTTGGGGGCGCCGCCGAGTACGGGCCAGACGGGGCGGCCGCCGACGATGCCCAGTGCGGGCAGGCCGGTGACCGGGTGGACAGGGAGCTCGGACGGGGTGTTGTGCATGGTGGTCTCCCATTGCGGGTGGGTGGTCGCGCGTTGCGCGCGGACGAGTGGGTCAGGACAGGTAGCCGTGTTCGCGCAGCAGCTCGATCGCCTCGTCCCGGGTTCGGGCCTCGCGCATGATGACCTCGGGCATCAGCCGCGGCCGGGACGATCGGCGGTACCGGCCCGCCCCGGAGGTCAGGTCGCCCAGGCGGCGCCCGGCGATGCCGCGGGGGGTGGTGCCCTCGGTGGTGTACCGGCCGCGGTTCCGCGCGGCCGCCGACTGCATCCCGCGCCGCGCGTTGACCACCTGGGCCAGATCGGCGCCCTCGCGGATCGCCTCGGCGCCGCCGGGACCGAACCGGCGCGCCTGCTCGGCCGGGCTCATGTCCTCGAACAGCTCGCGCGCGTTGATACCGGGCCGGGTCTCGCCGGGGCGCATGGGCACCATGCCGCAGTCGCACTGCGGATGCCGCTGGAACCCCGTGCTCCACGGGTAGGTGCGCCCGGCGAGGATGATGCACCGCGCGCACGCGGGCAGCTCCACCACCCGGGTGTAGGCCACGCAGGACGGCCGCGCGGCCATGCCGACGTGATCCGCCGCCCGCGCGGTGTCGGACACCTGGGTGCGGGTGATCGTCTCCAACTGCAACAGGCCGGCGGCCAGCGCCCGTGAGGGCGACTCGCCCCGGTCGATCCGGGAGAGCACGGTGATCATGGGCTGAGCCAGCAGCGTCGCCAGGTCCCGGCCGTCCGACGCGGTCCCCGACAGCGCCCCGGGCACCACCTCGGCGACCGGCGGTGCAGCCTCCCCCAGCAACTCCGCCAGGTAGGACCGGGACAGAGCCGCCGCCGCTGCCTGAGTCGCCACCACGAGCCGAACCAGCCGCGGTAACAGTCCCGCCCACGAACCGGTCAGGTCATCGGGGTCGACCTCGGACCACACCTCCCGGACCCCGCGACCGGCCTGCGTGCTCAACCGCTCCTGTTCGGTCTGGTGGGCGCGGGCGACCGCGGGCACACTCACTCCGGACCGCCCCCGGGCGCACCCTCTTCAGGCGGCTCGTCCTCGTCGGCCGGGGCCGCCCGGTTCACCTCCGCAGCGATCGCGCCGATCGGGTCGGCGAGCTGCTCGCGTTCCTTCATCGCGACCACATCGGCGACCTCGGTCGGCATCAGCCCGTACCGGGACGCGAGCCACTCGAACGGGAACCCGATCGCCTTCAACTTCTGCAAGGCGTCGGCGACCTGGGCCTGGGACCGGGACTGGGCATCAGCCCACAGCACCGACCCCCCGGCCACCGCCCGAGCCCGGTCGTCGTCGTTCATGGCCAGAGCGACCAGCCGGAACATCTCCCGCAGCGCCTGGCCGTACCAGAGCTGCTTCTCCTCGACCCGCTTGACCAGCCCGGTCTCGGCGGCGATCAGCGCGTCCCCGGACAGGTTGGCCATCTTTCCGATGAGGTAGTGCTGCGGGGTGCGGGTCTGGGCGGCGATGTGCCCGACTGCGACCTCGATCACCGAGGTGTAGGCCTCCAGGTTCGCCGCCGACCACTCCGTGGTCCGGGTCGACTCGTCGCCGTCGATCCACAGGATGCGGTCGACCGCGAACTTCTCCAGGTCCACGGGCCGCTCGCCGGTGACGTTGCCGTTCTGGTCGAGGATGGGGATGGTGGGCCGCTCCGCGCCGAGCACGATCCGCTGCGGGAACGAGGCGTAGTCCGAGGCGGTGAACAGCTGCGCCCACAGCAGGTTGACCGCGTCCTGCATGGCCACGACACCGCGCACGTCCGAGATCGGGTCGTCGGCCAGCAGCGGCCGGTTCGGCAGCTCCACGACCGGCACGACTCCCAGCGGGTTGCGCTGCGGGTTGGGCTCGTCCCCCATGTCCCGCGGCTCCCACGAGGCGATCTCCTCGTCGGCCTGCGTCATGTTCGCCGACTTGTCCTGGCGCGGCAGCGCCCGCTCGAACTTCCACACCTCGTCGGGCAGGTACAGCACGGCCATGTCGGTGTAGCCGTCCTGCCACCGCCGCAGCGCGGCGCGGCGCCGCCGGCGGCTGCCCGGCTCGTAGGCCACCACACAGGATGTGGCGTCCTCGAAGGTCACTGCCGGGGTCTCGGGGTCGGACGGGTTGCCCCACACCAGCACGTAGGAACGGGCGGCGATCACCGACCCCTGAAACCCGAGCTGGCTGTCGGCGTCGAGGCCGTTGGCCTGCCACACCCGCCACAGCTCCGCATCGGCCCGCTCGGTCCCGGCCGGCTTGACGCCGTTCACCGTCAGCCGCTCGACCGGGGAGTCGGCCACGACCTGCACCCAGTTGTCGGAGAACCCCCGGTAGCGGTCGCCGTGGTACTTGCGGAACTCCTCGGAGGCGAACTTCAGCGGCTGCTCGCCCTTGTAGTAGCGGGTGTGCTGGTCGACCTCGCCCCATCGGGTCGCCAGCTCGGACTCCAGCACGTCGACGAGTCGGCGCGCCTCCTCCACCGAGGCCACAGCCCACCCCCTTCTTCACGCGGTGTAGACGTAGGTGCGGCGCTTGCGCGCGGCCCCGGCGGCGATGACGTCGCCGGCGGCCTCGTGCGCCAGCACGGACGTCACGGCGGCGTCGATCTTCTGGGCGTCGCTGGCCTTGCGGAGCACGTACCGGTCGCCCGGACGCGCCGCGGTCCTGGTGTTCGCAACATGGTCGGCGGTCAGCGGGCAGCCGTCGTGCGACCAGGTCGTGTCCTTCTTCAGCACGTCGGTGCGCAGCCGCTCGGCCGCGGCGTGCATCTGCACCACACGGCGGGTCTGCCACCGGATGACCCGACGGTCGCCGTAGGCGTCGACCCACGCATCGACCTCCGACTCCCAGTACGGCGGGTCGGCGTACAGCCGCACCACGTCAAAGCGGCGCATCAGCTCATCCATCGCCGCAGCGACCTCCAGCCGCGGCACCTGCCCGTCCGGGTAGTCGGCCGGGTTCCAGACCGTCGGCTTGCGGTCCGGCCCGTAGACCGGCGTGAACTGGTACCCGTCGAGGGTCTCGGCGCGGATGGCCGTGTGGTCGTCAATGTCGGAGCCGTCGAACCCGAGCACGACCCGGGAGTGCGGCCGCACCGCGCGGGGCGCCGCCCGCTTCTCCCACGCGGCCCCGTCCAACCAACTCGCGGTGCCAGAGACGACCCGGTTGCCGAAGAACCGCTCGGCCTGGGCCGGATCGCGCTCCAGCAGCTCGGCGGCCTCGGCCTCGATCCCGTCGAGGTCGACGTGCGAGCTTCCCGCGTAGACGTAGCGGTGGATCCGCCGCCGCTGCCGCTTGTCCGTGTACGAGAGCCCCTTGGGCGCCTGCGGGTGGTACCGGAAGATGTCCGGCCGCCGAGACTGCGCGGTGCGCTGCGCCACGCTGTCCTCTGAGGGGTCCCACGAGTTCGTCGTCTCGATCGCCCGACCGCCCATGCCCGCCAGACCGCGACGCTGCGTATCGGCCGTCTTCGTCATCTTGTTCGTCGGAGTCCAGATCCCCGTCTCGTCCTGCAGCGCCATCGTGATCGGCTGCCCCAGGCGGGACGTCGCCGAGGACGTGACAACGTCGATCCGGCCGCCGCCGGGCAACCGGATGAACTCCTCGCCGGCCTTCGGCAGCACCTCGGCGAGCGGGCCCTGACGGATCATCGACCGCAGCGGCCGGTACACGTTGTCGGTCTGGTCCTCCGACGTCGCGGTGAGCTGGATCAGCGGCGTCGGCCACGGCCGCCCCATCGGCTCGCCCGGCCGGTACTCGTACCACCAACCGCACCCGCACCCGTGGGCGGCGCACCGGTACACTTCGCCGCCGCCCGCCCAGTCGGCGAACACGACCGGCCCGACCGCCTCGGCGAGGATCAAGGTGGCGCTCCACGGGCCCTTGCCGGTCTTCTGCGGCGCGACCACCTGGGAGCGCCGGTAGGCGAACGCGGTCGCGAGCTGGCCCGGCTTGGCCTCCGGCTTCACCCGGTAGTGGTTGACCGTGCACCACAGCTGCCACGGGTAGAGCTCCATGGTCTCGCCCGCGCGGAACCCGTCCGGCACCGGGCAGTGCCGCTCGATCCAGTCGGGGACGATCCACAGGGTGGGGAAGTCGACAACGAACTCGGCCGCCGGGTTAGGCGCCTTCGCCATCGGTCACGACCTTCAACCGGTCGCGCGCGGAACGCCGCTGAGGCTTCGCCCCCGTCGGGGCCGGCGCCTCCTCGCCCGCGGGCTGCTCGTCAGGGGCGTCGGCGACCTTCCACCGGTTGCGGAGCATCCCCTGCACCGTCAGCCCGAGCGAGTCCATGTACTGGCGCACGACCTTCTGCACGTCGGCCCGGGCGCCGGGCTGCTCGGCCTCGCCGAGGTTGCGCACCAGCAGCGCCACCTCGTAGGTCTGGCCCATCTCCTCCCACATCACCGCCTGCGGGCGCGACCACAGGTCCCGCCACAGGTCCCACTCGCGCGGCTGCACATCGGTCAGCGGCCACGCCGGCGGCGCGCCGGTGCGGCTCGGCGGGAGCGTCTTCCATCCGGCGGAGTCGCCGGGGCGGGTGCGGCGGAGCGCGTTGGGATCCGGCGGCGGGCCGGACGTGACGCGGGCGCCTCCTCGGGGCATCGGTCATCAACTCCTCGCCGCCGCGTTGCGCGGCACGATCGGCCGCCACGTTGCGTGACGGCGGTGACCCTATGAACATGACGGACTTTTCAGCGCCCTCCCCGGCGCCCCAGGAGAACCCCCTCCCAGGGGGTCATCCCCCACCAGTTTTTTTGTTCGCCCTGGTCAGGGGTCTCTGTCGTTCCATCCGCCGGGCTGCTCAACAGCAGTGATCCTGCTGTGGCAGGCACGTGTGAGCGCCTGGAGGTTGTCCCAGTCGTGGCCGCGCGGACCGGACGGGCCGAGGCCGTCGCGGTGGTGGACGTGCTCGGCCAAGGGCCGCACGAGCGCGGGCTGGGCTGCGTGCTCGTCGCACTCGCAGTAGGGGTGCGCCTCCAGGTAGGCCCTACGGGTGCGCCTCCACTGGGGGGTGGCATAGGCCCGGGTGCGGGGGGTGCGCTCCCGGCGGGCGGTCTGCTGGCACCCCCCGCACCGGCCCCCTGGGGTGAGGTTCGGGCAGCCCGGTGTGGGGCAGGTTTGTAGGGCTCTGCGGCGTGTGCTCATGGGACGCGCTCGTGCTTGGAAGGTTGACGGCGTGGCCTGTCGTGGCCAGTCGGCCCGGTGGGGCTGATGGGACGTTTACCGTTTGGGCGAATCCCCACGAATCCCCCTTTGGAGGACGCATGGCCGAGGAGCTGCGCCCGGATATCCAGGCCGCGAAGGACCGGATGAGCAGCCGGATCGGCGCGAATCGGGAGATGCGCAAGCTGGTCGAGTACCTGTGGCACGGCGAGCAGGTGACGCACCTGGTGAGCGGGGCCTACGGCGGCGGGGTCGGCTTGGTGGTGCTGACCGATCGGCGGATGCTGTTCTTGAAGGACGGGTGGACGTCGCAGACGGTCGAGTCGTTCCCGTTCGAGAAGGTCTCGTCGGTGCAGTGGTCGGGCGGCATGATGATGGGCAAGATCATCGTGTTCGCCTCGGGCAACAAGGCCGAGATCACCCAGGTCCCCAAGCCCGACGGCAAGGCGATGGTGGACGCTCTGAACAACGTCCTCGCCGGAGCGCCGCAGCCCGCCGCGCCGCCGGCACCGTCTCCGGCCCCCCAACCGCCGGCGCCTCAGGTTCCTCCGGTGCCGCCGTCGTTCCAGCAGGCGGCGGTCCCCGCTCAGGACCCGCTCGGGGCCGTGCCGTCGTTCGAGCTGGTGCGCGCGCTGCGAGACCGGGGCGTCGTGACGCCCGACGAGTTCGCGTTCATCGCCCAGCGGCTGTAGTTGGGCGCGTGCCCGCCCCCGGCGTTGGACCCCCAGCCGTTGGCCGGGGGCGGGCACGCAGAAGGCCCCGGGAGCGTGTGATCGCTCGACCGGGGCCTCCTAGTTCCACCAGATCGCGAGTCCGACAGTGTTGCCCGAGATGACATGGTGTCGTTCGACCAAAGACGCCAGTGAGCCAGATTCGTCCTGGCCGCTCAGATGTACTGCCCGGACGTTTTCTTCACGCTCCGCGCACCAGTCCTCGAGTTGCTGGCGATCTTGTTCTGTTGACTCCGGAGCAACCGCGTACCTTCCTGTAGCGGTCTCGCCTTCGTCGAGCAACTTACTGAGGTTCGAGATCTTGTGCGGGTCGCTTGTCTCGCCTTCGATAAGGTTCATGGCCTAATAGTGAGCGCCGCCACGCCCTGCATGGGGGTTCGACACGCACCGATCCTAGGAGCGTGTCGCTCAACCGGGGCTTCCGCATATGGACATAGCTCCGCTGTGGCCTTTGATCTTTCACCACTTTATCATCACGCGCCTCCTAGCCCGCAACGGCTAGCGGGGACGGACCGCCTTGGCGAGGGCGCGGTCGAGGGGGCGGCGCACGGCCTCCCAGGTCGCGATGAGCAACCGGGCGGGGATGCTCCGGTCGCCGGGCGCCTGGCGCTGCTCGTGGTCGAGCCAGTCGACGTAGACCCAGATGAGGAGAGTAAGGGCGGCCCCGCCGTAGATGAACTCCATGGGGTCATTCTCCTCGGCTGGCCCGGCGGGCGGGGTGGATTCGGCGGGCGGCCTCGGTGGCGAACACGTCCGACAGCCAGTACCTCTTCGGCCGGCGGGCGCCGGGGATGGGGGCGAGGTGGCCTCGGTGTACCCAGGTGTCGATCGTGGCGCGGGTGACGCCGACCTGGGCGGCGGCCTCGGCGGCGGTGACCGCCACGTCCCCTTCGACCTTGTGCACCTCGGGGTCGACATGGTCGCCGTCTGCCGCGGCCTCTACCTCCCGAATCATGTGGAGGTCGACCTCCACATGATGCTGACCTGCTGATTTCTTCATCACACCGCCTCCTGGCCGATCAGGTCGCTCGGGCGCCATGCGTGACGGCGCCCGTCGGCACAGCGGCACAGGTTCTCGCCGCACCGGCACGCAGCGTTGAAGCACGTGATGAGGTCCCGCTCAGTGTCCAGGCGCAGGGACAGCGCGGAGCAGACGGGGCACCGCATGGCGGTGATGCGGACGAGCGGAGTGGTGTCGCCCAGGGCGGCGCTGGCCCTCCAGGTGAGCCGGCGGAGTTCGGAGTGCACGTGGTCTTCCAGGTCGCTGAGGAGGGAAGCGAGGGGCAGCAGGTCTGCGATCCGGCGTGTGAGCCGCTCGCGGGAGGGCGGGGCGAGGGTGGGGGCGACCCGGTCGGCGATCGCGCGTTCGAGGGCTGCCAGGTCGAGGAGGATGTCCCGGTGGGTGTCGAGCAGGGCCAGGTCGAGCGGAGCCTTCCCGGCTCCGATGGGTGCGAGGCCGCGGGCGGCCATGGCCTGGGCGTCCCAGCGTTCGGCGGCGGCGAGAGCGCCGCGGGCGGCGAGCTGGACCGAGGTGGGCGCCTGGGCGGGGCGTTGGGCGCGGTCGCCGGTGTGCAGGGCGGCGCGCAGGGCGATCAGGCGCCGGTCGAGAACGGCCAGGAGGCCGGCGGTGGCGGTGAGCTCGGTCTGCATTGTGTCCCCCCGGGCTTGTGGTCGGTGATTCCTGGCGGTGTGGATGGTTGCGGGGCCCGGCGGGGCACGGCCTGGCCCCCGCTGTCATCGCCGGGGTGCGGCTGGCGGCCGCTGGCCCGGACCGCTGGCCCTGGTGGCCGAGAAGGGCTTGGTCATGCGGCCTCCTTGCTGCTCAGGTGCCACCCTGAGCACCATTCGCAGGGGTAGGCGCGGTGCGGGATGACGCGGGTGCGCGGGGCGGCAGCGATCTCGGCGAGGCGGGCCGCCGCAGCCTGCTGCGTCGGGAACCGTCGCTTGGTCCGGCAGGCGCGGGGACGGCTGGGGCGGAGGTAGCGGTACCGGTTGGCCATGGCGTCCTCTCATCGGGGCCCTGTCACCCACGTAATGCCTCCCGAAGGCGGCGAGCGGTGACGGGGCATCCGGCATTCCCACCGCGCCTACCGGACGGAGGGTCAGGGGCAACCGAAGACCGGCCATCAGCGCACCTGGATGAACGCTTCGCGGAGCACCTCGTCGGGGTAGGTGTTGATCTCGCCGTATACGGCGGAGTGCACCTTGATCGGCTCCTGCCCGCGGCTGCGCAGGAGCGCGGACGCGCAGATACCCACGCGGCGCAGGTAGGCGGCTTCGGTGCTGTGCCCGTTCCGCTTGGCGTAGCCGAGCGCGCTCGTCCACCCATGGCCCTCCTCCAGGGCGTCCACGCGGGCTTCGACGGTGTTCTGTCGGGTCTCCAGCTCGTTCATGCGCTGCTCGTGCGCGATGGCGACGTCGACCTGGTCGCGGAGGAGTTCGAGCGTGGACTTGGACCGGGTGTACGCGCCGGTGCGGCGGATGGCGGGGAGGACTTCGGAGGTCACCCACTTCTTGAAGCGTTTGGCCTCGGGCTTGCGGCTGCGCAGGATCAGCGAGTAGAGGCCGGACTCGTTGACGACCCACGGGTGACGTCCGCCAGGAGCAACATCGATAGTGTCGACGTTGCCGTTGACCTGCTGCTTTTCGTCTTCGTCCAGTGATCGCGCGGCGTCGCTGGTGTTACCGATCTCCAGAGCTCGGCACACGTCGGCGAGGACGAACCAGGGGGCGCCGTCGATGAGGACGTGGCGGATGGCGCCGAACTCGGGGTGCTCCAGGGCGGTCAGCTCGACGGTCATCTCGGTCTCCTTCTCGGTTCGGAACGGTGCGGGGGCGGTGAGGACAAGCCGGGTGGGGGAGGGCGGGTACGCCTGTGTACCCGCCCTCCTTGTGGGGCGCCTGGATCACTGCTGCGCCGAGTCGGGCGGGACGCGGCGGGTGGGGCACCCCTCGTGGTGGGCCTGGACGGCGGCCCACTCGATGCGGCCGCCGCGGAGCGCGAGGTGGATGCCGTGGCCCTCGCCGCATTCGGAGCAGCGGCCGGCGGTCGCCGCCGAGAGGATCTCGTCGGGGAAGACGAAGGCTTCCGGCGTCGCGGGGCCGGTGGCGCTGGCGAGGTCGGCGACGTTGCGCTCGAAGGTCGTGCGGATGTGGTCGAGCCGGTCGGTGATGGCGTTCTGGTCCATGCCGGTGTCCTTCCGTTTCGGGTCAGCGGTCGGCCTTGGCGGCGAGGTAGTCGATGGCCTCCTTCATGGAGGGCTCGTAGCCGAGGGCGGCCGAGACCTCCTTGCGGATCCGGGTTCCGCGCTTCGCCCACTCGCGGGGCCAGGTCATGGTTGCGGTGGCGGCCTGGCGGTCCCATTCGGCCTTCACGACGTCGGTGGGAAGGCCTGTCAGGAGCGCGACGGCTCGGTGGGAGAGCATCGGTTCGCCGTTGACCAGGGTGTAGAGCGGTTCGCCGGTCATGGGGCACCTCCGGTAGGGCAGGGGGCGGGGGCGACCGACAAGGTGTCGGTCACGGCACCGGCGGGGGAGGGCGGCCGGGGATTGCAAGAGCCGCTGGCCTTGGCCGGGGCGTGCGGGAGGTTCATCGCGGGGCCCGCTTCCGGTCGGTGACCAGCCGCATGACCTCGGCGGCGTGGCGCTGGCAGATCTGGATGGCCTTGGGGTCGGGGTCGAGGGCCTCGCCGGTGCAGCGTTTGCCACGGGCGGTGAGCACGCGGCAGGTCGTCCTCGGTGCGGTGGTGGCGTTCATCGGTCGATCCCTTCCTGTGGTGCGTCTCGGGACGGTGGGGGCCTGCTTCAGCGGGTGGTGTCGGTGAGGTGGTCGAGGACCTGTTCGGCGCGGGGGCGCACGTCCTCAGGGACGTGTTCGCGGGCCAGGAGTCGGCGGGCGGCTGTCTGGGTTCGGGTCTCGGCGAGTACGACCGCGGCCACGAGCAGGGCCTTGCGGTCGAGGCTTCCGCCGGGGTGGTCGGCGGCGCGTTGCCGGAGCGCGGCGGCGAGCTGCCGGTTGCCGGGGGCATCGGCGGCAGGGGGCCGCGGTGGTGCGTTCATGCGGCGGGCCCCCGAGTCCTTCTTGGAGGGGAGCAGGCGGGCGTGGTGTCCATGAAGGCTCCTGTGGTTGTGGGGGGCGTCGGCAGCCGCATGGGGCGTGTGCGATGCCTGCGCAAGGCGCGCACGCACGCATGGGCTTATAGGTGCCCATGCGTGCGTGCGCGCCTTTGCGCGTTGGCCCCGCGCAGAGTGCGCACGCGGGGCGCATGCGCGGCATGCGCGCAGGTCATTCGGCATTTCCGCCCCCCTCGGGCTCGGTGTTGACCCACAGGGCAGCGAAGCCGTCCGTACCGGCTTCACGCGCATGACCTGCGCGCATGAGTTTCGTCAGCGCATCCTGGATCGTGCGCTTCTTCAGAGGGGGCCCGGCGGCCGTGTCGGCGGCGAGCTGGTCGCCGATCGCCAGGACCGTCAGCGGCCCCGACGCGGACGCGAGAACCTTCTTGATCCGCCGCTGGGAGGGTGACATCCCGTCATCGGGTGTATCGTCGTCCTCGCCTTGGTCGTCGGACTTCTCGATGCTGTACTTGAGCGGACTGGTGAGGTCGGTGGGGTCTTGGGCCACGACCCGCCGGACGAGGTTCACGTCGGTCTCGGGGATCTCGTCGCCCTTGAAGCTCCACTTGAGCCGCACCGTCGTTTCGGTGGTCTGCGGGTCGGTGCGGGCGTTGAGTACGGACACGGCGATCAGGACGCGCCCCCAGGCGCCGGGGCCGACTCCGCTTGAGCGGTGGTGTCCCTTCCCTTCGCCGGTCTTGTTCCAGTGGTGGGCGAGCAGCAGGCTCGCACTGTTCGCCTGCGCGACCGCCTGGATGCTGCCGAGCATGGCGCCCATGGCGTAGAGGTCGGCCCCGTTGGCGCCCCCGGCAGCCAGGTACAGCGGGTCGATGATGCAGAGGGCAGGGCTGTACTCGTCGAGGTCCGCGGCGATCAGGCTGAGGTGCGCCTTGTCGTTGAGCTGGGGCGCCCGGAAGCACAGCCGGATCGGTAGCGCGTCGACCTGCTCTCGCGTGAGCCCCTTGTGCATGCCGATGGCCCGGATCCGGCGCAGCATCTTGGCGTCGCTGCCTTCCCCGAGGAACACCAGGACCCCGCCCGGCGCGCGACAAGGGAACTGCCCCTGCCAGTCCAGCCCGGAGGCGCACGAGACGGCGGCGTCGAGGATGGCCCAGGTCTTGCCCGCCTTGTCCTCGGCCGCCAGGACCCCGTAGTCACCGGCGACCCACACCGGTTCGAAGAGGAACGGGCGGGGCGGCCGGGAGTCGACGTCGGCGGCCACCTCGGCCAGGCTCCGGATGACGAGCCCGCCGAGGTCCGGTGCCGCTTGCGGCTGGGCGGCATCGGGGCCGTCCGGTGGCTCCTCGGGGGTGTGCGGAACCTCCAGGCCGTGCTGGGCGTACACGCCGCGCAGTAGCTCCTCGGAGACGTCGGTGCTCACCTGCCCCCCTTGCGCAGGCCGGAGCCGATGGTGCCGTTGTGGGGTCCGGTGCCGATCTCCCGCAGCGGGAGGCCGGTGTGCTGGGCGGCGGCCGCTAGGGCGTCGTAGGCGACCTGTTCGGTGATCTCGCCGCGGGCGACCATCTCTCCGGCCTTGCAGGCGGCCCAGTGCAGGGCGGCGTTGCGGCCGCCTTCCTGGCTGTCGAGCACGGTGTCGACGAGGCCGCGCAGGCGCCGGTGGGAGATGTGGTCGAAGTCCCGCGGGTCGGCCTCGGGGCGGGGCTGCTCCGGCGGGCGGATGATCTTCAACAGGCCGGGGTGAACCTCGTCGCGCGGCGCGGTGGGGAAGTCGAACCGCCAGGTGTAGGGCTGCCCGGTGCGCGGGTGGGCCGAAGGGGCGGCGACGATGTAGCCGCCGTCGGCCTTGACGTCGACCTTGTGCCCGGCCCGCCCGGCGCCGGAGGGGACGTAGCCGCCCGGGTGGCGGTAGCACAGGTGCCACCCGCCCGATCCGGTGCGCTGGGCTCTGGTCTCCCGGAGGATGCCCGCCTCCATCATCTGCGCCATGGTCTCCAGGCCCTCGGGCGGGTCGACGTCGATGACGACGAGGTCGGACACGGCGCCGGTGCGGATGGCCAGCAGCCCGTCGGGGTTCTGGGCGAGCATGGCGTCGACGCGGTCCATGTCGTCGGTGGCGGCGTAGAGGCCGTGGCAGGTCAGGCAGGTGCACGCCTCCATCTCCTCGGGCGTGCGGTGCCCTTCCCGGCAGGGGCGGCAGTTCGCCAGGGGCGCCTTGCCGGGGCCGAGCACGAACACCTTCTCCCCGTTGTCGATGTAGGTGATCGCGTAGTCGCGGCGCGATGCTGGGTTCTCGGGGATCACTGCGCACCCCCCGACTCCAGGCCGCCCGTGTCGGCCATGCGGCGGCGGGCCGCTTCGCGGATCCGGCGGTGCTCGGCGTCGTGGGCGCGGAACTCTCGTCCTTGGCGGGCGGCCAGGCGCACGTGCTCGGAGAGGCCGGCCACGGCCTTGCCCCCGGCGATCACCGTGATGTCGGTGGCCTCGGCGAGGTGGTCGGCGAGCGGGACGAGCGCCCAGGGGGCGACGTAGTCGACGTTGCCCCGGAACAGGAGCGTGACCGGCGCCCCGGGCAGGGCGTGGTCCATGGAGAGCGCCGCCCGGCGTGCGGCCCGGTCGTCGAGGATCCCGTCGGCGCAGACGTGGATCTCGACCAGGTAGTGGCTGTTGATGGTCAGGTCGTCCATCGGATTCCCCCTGTGGTGTCGCGGTCGGTCAGCCGGACGGGGCCGCCGAAGCGCAGGGCTTCGGCGGCCCCAGGGGGTCACCCGGTGGCGGCCGGGGTGCGGTCGTGGCGCCTGTACTCGGCGATGACCTCGGGGGCGGCGCGTTCTGCGGCCGCGATGACCTCGTCCAGGTCGGTGTCGGGGCCGATCATGGTCACGATGTACTCGTGCCAGGTGCCGTCCGGGGCCAGGGCGCTGCCGTAGCCGAACCGCCAGAAGTCGCTGGTCTCCTCGTCGTCCCAGCGGTCGGCGCCGGGCACCAGGCCCAGCAGGAGGCGTTGCCCGCAGGCCAGGTCGAGGATCCCGACGTGGCCGCTGGCGTGTTCGGACCAGTCGATGGGGTGATCCACCACGGTGAAGGGGCCGGAGAGGGTCGTCGGGGTCATCGGACGACCTCCTCGAACGCCTGGGCGAGCACGTCCGCCGGATAGGTGTTGACCGAGCCGAAGGTCGCGTCCTGCCGCTTGACGGGCTCCTCGCCGCGGGAGCGCAGGATCCTGCCCGCCACGGCTCCGACCCTCTGCAGGTGAGGGCGGTTGGTGGGGCGACCGTTGAGCTTGGCGTAGCCCAGGGCGGTGAACCAGTCGTGCTTGCCTTCGATCGCGGCGACCTTGGCTTCGGTGACGTCCTGGCGGCCTTCGACGGCGACGATGCGCTGCCGGTCCTCGCGAAGCCGGTCGATCATCCCCTGCAGGACGTCGAGGTCGTCCCCGGTCGGCTTCTGCTCGGCGACCTCGGCTTCGCGGGTGCGGACCGCGAAGTACGCCTGTGCGGCGGCGACCTCGGGCTTGTTGGGGTCGCCGTTCATCGCCACCAGGTAGGCCGCGAACCGGGTCAGCTTGAAGTCTTGCCGCCGCTGGCCGAGGTTTCGGGATCCCGAAACCTCATTGGCCTCCCGGAACGCATCATCGGTGTCGACGCCCTGGTTTCGGGCCGACGCCATGGCGCGCTCGATCGCGGGCTTGAGGTTCTTCCACTGGGCGTAGGCCATGAGGGCCTGGAGCTTGCGGGCGCGCCAGATCTCGGCGCCGTCGGCGTCGACCTCCTTGATCGAGTCGAACGGCGTAGCGCCGGGCGCGGGAATGGTGATGGTGCTGGACATGCTGCTTCCCCCCGGAAGTCAGATGTGCGAAGCCGCCGCTCGGCGCTGTGGGCGCGATGGGCGGCTGGGGAGAGCAGGCGGCGGGCGCCTGCGGCGGCGGCTCGGGGCCGCATGGCAGGCGTCAGGCGGAGGCGCGGTCGAGGGAGCGCTGCTCCTCGATGTAGGCCACGACCTCGCTGCGGTAGGCCACGATGCGGCGGTTCATGCGGAACAGGTAGGGCGCGCGGCCCTGGTTCCGCAGCCAGCGCAGGGAGGCTTCGGAGGTGCGCATGAGCTCAGCGACCTCGGGGAGCAGCAGGAGCCGGTCGTCGACACGGTTGTTCGAGGTCACGGCGGGTCCGCCTGAATGCGGTTGGGGTGCTCCTGTAGCCTGGGTGCGCATACCCGGACTCCAATCATTGCCTGGCGAGGCGGTTGGTGGGTTGTGCATCGGGCCCCGCGGCTGCCACTGCGGGGCCCTTTCTTGTACGCCAGGGGGTCTGCCAACCACCCCGGCTAGGTCGCTGCGAGGCGCCATCTTGGGGCCTCACGGAACGACCATAACCCACGTCAACCCCACCCGCCACGCCAAGGTGGCAGCGTGGCGTTCAATAGCTTGGGCAGTGGTGTGCAGGTAGCTGTCTGACCTGCATGTTCGAGCTTCCGTAAGGATTTTCGACTGATCTGACGTGCTGGAACGCCGGGCGTGTCGCGGATGTGCGCTTCTGTTGCACTCGCCCGATCTTTGGCTGGCCCTCGGCCTGGCGGCCCCCTGTGCATAGATTGGACCTAACTTGGCTCTGCCTTGCACATAGTTGCCCAACGCTGCACACTGTTGCAGAGGGATACTGAGGGCTGCTGGCCTCTGCTCCTCGCTGCGCTTCGATGCAGCCCGACTCCTTGAGAGGAACCCCATGGCAAGCTCCATCGGCGCTCTACTGCGCGAGCGTCGGCAAGAGATCAACGTGAGCCAGAGCGATCTGGCCTGGCTGGCGCGCGTCTCTCGCGGCACCGTCTCCAACCTTGAACGCGAGAAGGGGGAGGCAGTCAGCTACATCGCCACGAGCAAGGTCGCTTCCGCTCTGGGGGTGCACAACGAGGGGTGGCGTCCTGAGGGGGGCAGCTTGGAGCCCACCGTCGAAGCCCAACTCCTACGACGGATGATCGCCTGCATCCTTGAGATCCGCGACGGCGTCGAGGGGGCCGAGGGAGACCGGCATGCTGCTCGCCGTATCGCCGATGCCCTCACTAAGTTCGTAGACCGCTTTGAAGACGAAGACGTTTTTGATGTGGATGATGAAGCGCGATATGCCAGGGATGAGCTCGCGAATGCCGTGGCGATCAGGCTTGATGAACGCAGGCCAGCCGATGCGGCGGTCATCTCATTCTTCGAGGACCTTGGGTGGTCTCCAGACGACCGTCTTCTCCCTCAGGCGGAATACGTACTGGAAAATGCGGCGTCTAGGACTCCGGAGTCCACGTTCGACGTAAAGCGCCAGGGTGCGTTGCGCCCGGAGAGGAGCTCATCGAGTCAATCAGCTATCTACGAGATGCTCAAGCATGTTCAGCAGCGTATCGACCAGCTCACCGAGCAACACATGAAGGTTGTCGGTGCTTTCCAACGGCTCCCGTTGCGCGTCCAACATGAGATCATGAACGGAACTGTCGCTGACTCAAGCGTTACCGACATTGCCGGTGGAACGGCGGTGCAGCTCTTCATGCGAAAGGATGAGACCGGAGTAGATCTCGTTCATACAATCCTTGACCTGAAATCGTGGGAGCAGATATCCACGCTGACTCAAGACGTGTTTGAAGCGGCCAATAAGAGGGGTGTGGATCTTTTGACCGACCCTGTTGCCGTTTTTGATGTCGTGCAGATGCTTCTTCTGGATTATGCCACTTCCCCCGATGCTCGTGACCGATTGAAGCAGGATAATCCTGAGCGGTATGAGTACCTGAAGAAGCAGTATCCCGACAAGTTCCCGGACTAGTCTGGGAATGCAGGAGGTTGCTGATGGCGAGACCGAGTAGCGGCCAGGCGGTCAAGCGCTGCGCGTGCCGCGACCCCGAGACCGGCAAGCAGCTCGGCACCCGGTGCCCAGAGCTGTCGAAGCGGGGCCACGGCAAGTGGTGGGGTCGCTACACAGCCCCCGCTGGCCCCAATGGCAAACGGCGCCGCCCCTGGGTCGGCCCGTTCGACACCAAGACCCAGGCCCTGGAGAAGGTGCGCGACGCCCTCACCGACGCCGACGCCATCGGCTTCGTCCCCGACCGCAACGTCACAGTGACCGCCTACCTGCGCGGCTGGCTCGACTCCAAGAAGAAGCTCAAGGCCTCCACCCTGGACTCCTACCGCGAGGCCGTCGAGCTCTACTACATCCCCGCCCTGGGCCACCTGAAGCTGATCGACCTGCGCGACCACCACCTGGCCGAGCTCTACCGCGCCATTGGGCAGATCAACCGGCCCATGGAGGACGGTGAGCAGCCCTCGGAGGTACTACGGCGCCTCGTGGCCGCCAGGGCCCTCTCGAAGAGGAAGCTTGCCGAGGGCGAGAAGCCGTCCCTGAAGCGTCAGCGTCCGTTGTCCGCGGCGCGTATCCGCCGGATCCACGCCGTCATCTCCTCGGCGCTGGGCACCGCCAAGAAGCGCAAGCTGATCTCGGTGAACCCCGCCGACTTCGTCGAACTGCCCCGCGTGGCCAAGACCAAGCCGCAGGTGTGGACCAACGAGCGCGTCACCCGCTGGCAGCAGACCGGCAAGCGCCCCGCCCGGGTGATGGTGTGGACCCCCCAGCTCGCAGGCGCCTTCCTGGACTTCTGCGAGCAGCGCGAGGACCGCCTGTACCCGCTGCTCCACCTGGTGGCCACGCGCGGCCTGCGCCGCGGCGAGGTGGCCTCGGCGCTGTGGGTCGACACCGACCTGGACGGCGCCAAGACCATGAGCGTGCTCGCCGGCCCCGAGGACGACGACGAAGGGCCCAAGACGGAGAAGTCGGTGCGCACCTTCAGCCTGGACGAGGCGAACATCGCTCTGCTGCGGCGCTGGCGCAAGCAGCAGGAGGCCGAGCGCTCGGCGGCCGGCGAGGACTGGATCGACTCGGGGCGGATCTTCACCCGCCCCGACGGCTCCCCGCTGCGCGAGGACTACCTGTCGCGGCACTTCCTACACCTGGTGGAGGCGGCGGGGCTCCCGCCGATCCGCTTCCACGACCTCAGGCACTGCTCGGCGAGCTTCGCCCTGGCGGCCGGGGTGGACATGAAGGTGGTCTCGGCGACGCTGGGGCACGCCCGGTACAGCTTCACCGCGGACACTTACACGAGCGTGGTCCCCGAGGTGGCGGCGGCCGCCGCCGAGGCGACCACGGCGATCATCCCGCGGGGACCCCGTTGAGACCGAATGGACTCACGTCGGACTCACACAGCCACCGCTACACAAGGAAGGGGCCCGGCGCTGCGCACCGGACCCCTTCTGACCTGCGGAGGATGAGGGATTCGAACCCTCGATCGGGTTGCCCCGAAACCGCATTAGCAGTGCGGCGCCCTAGGCCTCTAGGCGAATCCTCCTCGGCGGAACAAGACTACAGACTCCGATGACAGACGTGCAAAACGAATCGGAGGAGGGCGTGCCGGGTCGGCCCCGGAACCGAGGCGGAGGGTGGGCGGCCGCCTGTGCGCGTTCACGTCGTGGCGCGGGCGATCGTCAGGTCCGCGTCCTCCCGCAGCTTCCGGACCGCCCGGGACACCGTGCTCTTCACCGTGCCGATCGTCACCCCCAGCCGGTCGGCGATCTGCGCCTCGGTCAGGTCGTCGTAGTACCGCAGCCGCACGATCTGCCGCTGCCGGTCCGGCAGCCGTTCGATCGCCCTGTTCACCGTGTCCGCCAGGTCCGAGCGCCCCGTCGGGTCGTCCACCCGCTGCTCGGGGATCTCGTCGGTCGGGTACACCTCCAGGCGGTTCCGCCGCCACTCCGAGATCTGCGTGTTCACCATCGCCCGCCGCACGTACCCGTCGCGGGCCTTCGGCGTGGAGATGCGGTCCCAGGCGAAGAACGTCTTCAGCAGGGCCGCCTGCAGCAGGTCCTCGGCGTCGGCGTGCCCCGGCGTCAGTGAGCGCGCCATCCGCAGCAGGGCCGGACCCCGGTCGTTGACGTAGGCGGTGAACTCCTCGTATCGCGTTCGCCGCACCGTCTCGGCCATAGGATCACCGGCCCATTCGTTCGCGTACGTGCTTTGTGTCACATCTGCGCCTTGATCACCACTTTTCCACGGTCGGGGCAATCCGCAGCAAACGCCGCCGCCATGATCTGGCAAACCGGATCGCCCGCGGACGCCGGGATCGCCTGCCACTCTGGGGTTCGCGGTGCGCACGCGGAGCGTGGGCGCACGAGGGCCGCGCGTGTCGGCCGCGCCGTCGCGCATCCGACGGTGAGAATGGAAACGGGCGCTGCGGGCACTCGGGGCGAGGAGGGGCGATGTCAGTAGATGTCCAGGAGCGGCGGAGGTTCACCGCCGCGCTGCTGGGGGAGGACGCGGCCCCGCCGCCGAGCGGTCCCGCGCCCCAGGTGGTGCGGGGCGTGGCCGTGCACATCACCGCGCACATGCTCACCGTCGCCACGCTCGACGGCGAGGAGCGCTTCCTCTTCGAGCGCACCACGTCCTTCTGGCGCGGCCGGGACGTCGGCCCCGAGGACGTCCGCGTCGGCGACGACGTCCTGGTCCGCTGCGGCGGGACCGGCCGCTGGGTGGTCGACCGGCTCTGGGCGCAGCTCGGCCGGGTCACCGGCACCATCGTCTCGGCCGATGAGGACGCGGTGGTGGTCGACCCCGGGCACGGGCGCCCACGGGCCGTCGCGGTGATCCCGTACCGCTCGTCGGGCCGGATGGCGGTGCGCCACCCCGTCCTCGAACCGGGCTACCTGTTCGACGCGGTGGGCGTGCGCGAGCGCGGCACCGTGCACACCACGGTGCCGGTCACCACGCAGCCTCCCCGGCCCGCCGCCCGCATGCCCCGGCGCCCGCCCGCGCGCCGCGTCCCGAGCGCGCAATCGGGCATCGTCACCTGGTACGACCCGGCGTTCGGGCGCGCGGCGCACACCGACCCGCGCGCGCACGCCTGCGGCGCCGCCTACCCCGCCCTCGACCCCGGCTCGGACTGCGGGCCGGCCTGCGACCGGTCCGAGCCGTGCCTGCCGCTCCCGCTGCTGTCCCTGGGGGCGACGGTGGCGGTGCGCAACGACGACACCGGCGTGTCCGGCGTGTACCCGGTCCTGAACTGCGCCTCGGCGGCCGCCCGCTTCTGCGACCGCTGCCGCGAGGCCTCCGGTGACGCGAGCGGCCGCCTGGCCGAGCTGACCCTGCCGGCCTTCACCGCCCTCGGAGGGCGCCCGGAGGTCGGCTGCTTCGCCGCGACCATGGAGGCGGGATGACCCCGGCCGAACTGATCCAGATCCAGCCGCCGCTCGTCGCCCTGCTGCTGCTCCTGGGGGCCGCCGCCAAGGCGGTCGACCGGACGGGCGGCGGGGGGCCGGTGTCGCTGCTGCCCGGCGCCCTGCACCGGCCCGCGTCGGCGGCCACCGCCCTGCTGGAGGCGGCGCTGGCCGTGCTCCTGCTGTCGGCGGCCGGGCCGGTCGGCGCCGCGGCGGGGTGGGCGGCCGCCGGGCTGTTCGCCTTCTCGGCGGTGCTGCTGGCCGTGGTGCGGCGGCGGGACCCGCAGATGAACTGCGGCTGCTTCGGCGGCCTGAGCACCGAGCCGGTGGGGTGGCGCACCATCGCACGGGCCGCCGTGCTGGCCGTGGCCGCCGTCGGGGCGGCCGTGGCGGGCGGCGGCGGTCTCCAGGCGCTGGCCGGCCTGACGGGCGCCCAGGCTGCGGTCGGCGCCGCCGAGCTGGCCGTGCTGGCGGTGCTCTCTCCGGAGCTGCGGGAGGCGGCGGTGCGCGTGTTCGGCCGGGAGGCGTGCGCGGTGCGCCGGGTGCCGGTGCGGCGCAGCCTGGCCCGGTTGCGCCGCAGCGAGGTGTGGCGGGCGAACCGGGTGGTGGTCGACGGCACTGATCCGGTGGACGTGTGGCGGCACGGATGCTGGCGGCTGATGCGCTTCACCGGCCGCCGCAACGGCCGCCCGGTGGACGCGGTGTTCGCCGTCGAGCTGCGCGGGCGCCGTCCGCGGGTGCGCGCCGCGGTGAGCGACGCCGAGACCCGGGTGACGCTGGCCGTGCTCGGCGAGGTGGCCGAGGAGGGCGGCGCGCCGCTTCCGCGCACCACCGGCGGGGCGCCCCAGGCGACCGGCACCGTGGTGCCGACCGGCCCACCGGCCGTTCCGGCCCCGTCGGAGGGGGCCGGGGACGAGGGGGCCGAGCAGGAGCGCGGGGGCGGTCCCGAGGGCGCGGAGGAGCCCGGCGGGCCGCGCGTCCCCCGGGCCAGGGTCGGGGCCCACAGGGCCGGGGGTCAGGCGTCCGGGCCGTCCGCGGGGATCTCCACCGGGAACGGTGCCGGGGCCTCCAAGGCCTCCTCCAGCGACCGGTAGAAGGCCGCCGCCGAAGGGGCTCCCCAGTCGACCCGGCGGAGCAGGTGCCGGTCGCCCGGCGGGGGAGCGGGCCGGTCGGCCCGGTGCTGTGGGAGGCGGGGGGCACCGGCGGTGCGCCGGTGCGTGCGACGTTCCAGGTTGTGCGCTGCCCTCGACATCGTCCCCCGCCCCCTTACCCATACCCTCTCGAACACCTGTTCGATCCGGGACCGATCCTACAGGACCTTCTCCTCCCGCTCCACCGCCGACGCGGCGAATCCGGAGAGGAGTTCCCCGTAGTCCCCCTTCTCGTCCGGGCCCAGGACGGTGGCCGCCCCCAGGTGGCCGCCGTTCCGGTAGACGACGCTGTACATCCACACCGTGTCGCCCCCGGTCTCGGTCTTGACGGCGAACGCCCGCGACGCGTCGCCCACCGGGTCCATGTCGACCTCCGAGACGGAGTAGGAGGACGTGGAGCCGTCCTCCATCGTCGCCTTGTACGACGCGCACTCCTTCTCCGGTGTGACCGTCTGCAGCGCCTCGTCCGCCACGCCCTCGGGCACCTTCAGCAGGGTGTGCGAGACCGTGTCGTCCCCGCGCGCGAAGACCGCCACCGACGCGGGGGCCTTGCGCACCTCCGGGAGGCTGCCCCAGGAGGTGGCCGCGTCCATGCACTCGGGTTTGTCCAGGTCGGTGGAGGAGCGCAGCTCTTCGGTGCGCTCGACGCCCGACAGCTTCCCGTAGGTTCCGCGCTCGCCCGCCTCGGGGACGACCTTGGCGTCCTCGTACTGGACCAGCTGCGCCTCGCCCAGCCTCTCGGCGGCCTCGGCTCCGGGGCCGCGCTCCTCGCCCTGGCCGCCTCCGCCGCCCCCGCAGGCGGCGAGCGCCGCGACCAGGACCGCCGCGGCGGGGGCCGCGACCGCCGCCGTGCGCGCTGCTCGGGGGTGCTCCATGGTGCCTTTTCCTGTTCTGTGCGATATTGCCGCTGAGGTCCTGGGCCGCCCCGGCGAGGGCTTTCCACGCTGGGTAGCCTTGACCTTGCACAGAGTATCGAGGAAGGACAATGGTGTCGGAGCGGAATTCGCCATATTTCCGGGCTGTCCTCGACCAGGTCCCCGGCTACAAGCCCGGGCGCACGGCCGTGGGCCCCGACGGGCGCTCGTTCAAGCTCTCGTCCAACGAGAACCCCTACGACCCGCTGCCCTCGGTCGTCTCCGCGATCTCCGCGGCCGCCGCGGAGGCCAACCGCTACCCGGACGCCGGGGTCACCGGCCTGACCGAGGCCCTGGCGCGCCGCTTCGGGGTGCCCGCCGACCACGTCGCCACCGGGGCCGGGTCGGTCGGGGTGCTCCAGCAGCTCCTGCAGGCGGTGGCCGAGCCGGGGGCCGAGGTGGTCTACGCCTGGCGCTCGTTCGAGGCCTACCCGCTGCTGACCGCCCTGTCCGGGGCGACCGCGGTGACCGTGCCGCTCACCGGCGAGGCGCACGACCTGGACGCCCTGCTCGCCGCGGTCACCGACCGCACCCGCATGGTGCTGGTGTGCAACCCGAACAACCCCACCGGCACCGCGGTGCGCGAGGAGGAGCTCACCGCCTTCCTCGACCGCGTGCCCGACCACGTGCTGGTCGTCCTGGACGAGGCCTACCGCGAGTACGTGCGCGACCCCGCCGTCCCCGACGGCCTGGACCTGTACCGGGACCGCCCGAACGTGGCCGTGCTGCGCACCTTCTCCAAGGCCTACGGCCTGGCCGCGCTGCGCGTGGGCTTCCTCATCGGGCACCCGCACGTGGCCTCGGCGGTGCGCAAGACGCTGGTCCCCTTCGCCGTGAACCACCTGGCCCAGGCCGCCGCCGTCGCGTCGCTGGCCGCCGAGGACGAGCTGGCCGAACGGGTCGAGCGCACCGTCAAGGAGCGCACCCGGGTGCGCGACGCGCTGCTCGCCGACGGCTGGGAGGTCCCGCCGACCGAGGCCAACTTCGTGTGGCTGCGCCTGGGCGGCGACACCGACGCCTTCGCGGAGGCCTGCGCCGCCGAGGGCCTCGCGGTGCGGCCCTTCTCCGGCGAGGGCGTGCGGATCAGCATCGGCGCCCCGGAGGAGAACGACGCGCTGCTGGCCGCCGCGCACGCCTTCCCGCGCCGCAACACCGGCTGACACCTTGTTGTCGACCTCGGGAAAAACGCCCCTACCAGCGAGGTTCTAGCGTCGCTTCTCCCGAGATCAACGCGGCTTGGGCAGGCCCCTGATACGCCGAAGGGCCCCGCACCCGCGGGGCCCTTCGCGCGCCGGGCTACTTGCCCGCCTTGTCCTTGTCGAGCTTCTCGACGATGAGCCGGTACAGCTGGCGCGGGCGCCCGGGCTGCAGCGTCCGGTTCGGCGGCAGGGGCCAGGCCAGCCCCTCCTCGACCAGGGTGCGCAACAGCCGCCGGGCGGTGCGCGGGGTGACCCCCAGCATCCGTCCGGCGTTCTCGGCGTCGACGACCAGCGGCCCGTCCTCCTCGGCGATCCGCTCCGACAGCCGCATCAGGGTCTCGCGGCCCTTGGTGCGCAGGGGCTCGGGCGTCTGCTGGCGCTGGGGCGCGCGCTGAGCGGGCACCAGCGAGCGGCCCTCCCGGTCCACCGCGAAGCTCTGCCGGGTCGCCTGTGCGCGGCTGAGCGCCGCACGCGCGTGCGTCTCGGCGTCCTGGGTGGTGCGCCCCATGCCGATGCCCACCTCGATGGCGATGCCCAGCTCGGCCTTGATCCGCTCGACGAACGGGGGCTGACGGAACCCCTCGGTCGCCGAGACGAGCGAGCCGCGGGTGGCGGTGACCATGAAGGTGTGGTCGTCCACTGGGTGGGCGGTGGCGTTGATCCGGTGCGCCTCCTGCAGCAGCAGCCGGTGCAGGGCCAGGCGGAGCTCGTCGCGCCAGTACCGGGGGGTGGAGCGGCGGCTGGAGTCGCGGAGCGTGGGCACGTCCACGACCACCACCCCCAGCTGCGCCTCCTCCAGCCGGTGGTGCGCGCCGAGCAGGCCGGCGGTCTGCAGGGCGCTGCGCACCCCCGCGTTGGTGGGGCGCAGGCGCATCACGGGGACCCCGATGGCCTCCAGCCGCTCGGCCACCCCGCGCACGCAGGTGATGGCCATGCGGGTGGCCTTGCGCCGCCACAGCCCCTCGTGGAAGGAGGTGAGCTGGGCGGTGCTGGTGAGCTCCTCGTGCACGTGGATGCCGTCGACGGGCAGGTCCACCTCGGAGTAGGCCTCCACGACATCGGCCCGGCCGAGCACGTCCAGGCTGGCCCGGGTGGGGTCGTATCTCTCGTCCAGGGTGCCCCGCAGCAGGGCCTCGTGCAGGCTCGCCCCGCCGAGCGGCACGTAGGTGGCGGGCATGGTCAGCACACCCGCCTTGCGTGCGAACTCGTAGGGGACGGGACTGGCGAACAGATACGCGTCGATAGCCGACCCAAGGCGCAGGACCTTGTCGGTGGCCTCTTGCTCGTCTCGATAGGCGGCGGCGATGAGTCTGGCGTTGAGGGGGCCTGTCGACCCCGGGCCCATCAGCATGACGCGCTCGACGACCTCATGCGGGCCGATGACACCAATAGTCAAATCGCCAGTACGCTGCGCACTCACCTCGGGCTGCTCCCCGCTACCATTCCACGTTCTTCACTATGTGCGCCCACTGGTTCCCGAACCTGTTTCTGTCACGGCATGATTGCCGCGATCGTACCCATTGTGCGGGGCCAATGATGATCGTTTCACGCAGAAGACCGAAAGCCGAGGCGGGAGCGCCGTCGCCGTGCGCCTCCCACCCCGGCCTGAACTGGGGTGACGCGGTCTCAGGCGAGGTGCTCGCGCGTGACGTCGGCGCCCAAAGCGGCCAGGCGCGACGCGAACTGGGCGTGTCCCCGGTCGACCAGGTACCCCGGCGCCACCACGGTCTCGCCCTCGGCCACCAGGCCGGCCAGCACCAGCGAGGCGCCGGTGCGCAGGTCGTGCGCGGCCACCTCGGCGCCGCGCAGCTCGGTGGGGCCGTGCACGATCGCCCGGGTGCCCTCCACCTCGATCTTGGCGCCCATCTTGTTGAGCTCGTCGGCCAGCGCGAAGCGGCCGTCGTAGATGTTCTCGTGCAGGTAGCTCTCGCCCTCGGCCAGGGTGGCCAGCGCCATCAGCGGCGACTGCAGGTCGGTGGCGAAGCCCGGGTAGGGGGAGGTGACCGCGTTGATCGGGCGCATCGGCACCGACGGGTCGCGGCGCACGTGCAGCACCGCGCCCTGCTGGGAGAACTCCACGCCCATCTGGTCCAGCTTCCAGCGCGCGACGCCCAGGTGCTCCAGGTTGGCGCCGACCAGGCTGACGTCGCCGCCGGCGGCCGCGGTCGCCATGGCGAACACGCCGGCGTCGATGCGGTCGCTCATGATGGTGTGCTCGACCGCGGTGAGCTCCTCGACGCCCTCCACGGTGATGAACCCGGTGCCGCCGCCGCTGATCTTGGCGCCCATCGCGCGCAGGAACTCGATGACGTCGATGACCTCGGGCTCCAGCGCGGCGTGCTCGATGACCGTGGTCCCGCGGGCGAGCACGGCGGCCATGATGAGGTTCTCGGTGCCGGTGTGCGAGGGCGTGTCCAGGTACAGGTGGCCGCCGCGCAGGGACGGGGCGTCGATGGTGATGTGGTTGCGCTCCTCGTCCTCGACCACCTCGGCGCCCAGACGGGCGAAGCCGCGGTAGTGGAAGTCGAGTTTGCGGCTGCCGAGGTTGCAGCCGCCGACGCCCTCGATGCGGGCGCGGCCCATGCGGTGCATGAGGGCGGGGACGAACAGCACCGAGCCGCGGAAGCGGGCGGCGATGTCGGCCGGAAGGACGGCGCGCTCCGGGTCGCCCAGGCGGGAGGCGTCGATGACCGCCGTACGCTCGGCCTCGTGGAACTCGACCTTGGCGCCGACGTGCTCGGCCAGCTCCAGGGCGCGCCGCACGTCCTCGATGTTGGGGACGTTGCGCAGGACGGTGCGTCCCTTGCTCGCGAGCAGGGCGGCGCCGATCATCGGCAGCACGGCGTTCTTCGCGCCCTGGATGAACGCCGTCCCGTTGAGGGGACGGCCGCCGCGGACGCGGTAGCGAACCTCCTGGCCCATGCTCATGTGCTCCTTCGTGAGGCGGATGTGAAAGATCTCGACTTCGACGCGCCTACGCGGTGAGACGCGCTCTTTTCCCGGCTCGTTCCCGCCGTTATGCCGCGAACCCGGCGCGGCTAACGCGGTGCAGGTCGGAGGGATCGCATGGGCCGCCGTAACGGCGGATGATGTGGGAAGGTCCCATGCGTGCGCCGGTGGCCGCACCCCGGCAAAGGACGCGTTCCACTGTAAGCGCTCCGCGCGGCTGCCGGTGCCATCGTGCGCGGGATCACGGGCGCGGGGCGGGCTCCCGGCGTGTCGCGGCGGCCGGGGCCCGCGCCCGCGGTCAGCGCCCGTGGTCAGCCCACCGGGGCCGGTGAGCCCGTGAGCCGCTCGTAGACCTCCAGGTAGCGGTCCCGGGTGCGGTCGACGACGTCCTGGGGCAGCGGTGGGGGCGGCTCCTCGGAGGCCCGGTCCCACCCGGAGGCGGGGGAGGTCAGCCAGTCGCGGAGGACCTGCTTGTCGAACGACGGCTGGGGGCGCCCCGGCTCCCACCCGTCGGCCGGCCAGAACCGCGAGGAGTCGGGGGTGAACACCTCGTCGGCCAGCACCAGTGTCCCGTCGGCGTCCCGTCCGAACTCGAACTTGGTGTCGGCCAGCAGGATGCCGCGCTCCTCGGCCAGCTCCCGGCCGCGGCGGTACAGCGCCAGGGTCGCGGTGCGCAGCTCCTCGGCGAGGGCGGCGCCGTGGACGGCGGCCACCCGCTCGAACGAGACGTTCTCGTCGTGCTCGCCCACCTCGGCCTTGGTGGCCGGGGTGAAGATCGGCTCCTCCAGGCGCGACCCGTCCTGGAGGCCGTCGGGGAGCGCGACGCCGCACACCGTGCCGTCCGCCTGGTACTCGGCCAGGCCCGACCCGGCCAGGTAGCCGCGGGCCACGCACTCCACCGGGACCATGTCCAGGCGGCGGCAGACCAGGGTGCGGCCGCGCCAGTCCTCCGGAGCGCCCGGCGGGGGCGTGTCCGAGAGCACGTGCGCGGGGGCGATGTCGGCCAGCCGGTCGAACCACCACAGCGACAGCGCGGTCAGCAGCCGCCCCTTGTCGGGGATCTCGGTGGGCAGCACCCAGTCGTAGGCCGACACCCGGTCGCTGGCCACCATCACCAGGTCCCCGGAGGCGGTGGCGTAGAGGTCGCGCACCTTGCCGGTGTGCAGGTGCGTCAGCCCCGGGACCTCCACGGGGACGGGCCGCACGGTGAAGCCGCTCACGCCAGCTTCTCCAGCCGCTCGAACACGCCCGCCAGGCGCTCGGTGAAGCGCTCGGGGCGGCAGACCTCGTCCAGCCGGGCCTCGTCCAGCGTGATGCCGCGGGATCCGGCCTCCTCGCGCAGGGTCTGCCGGAACGGTGTGCCGGTGTCCCACGTGCGCATGGCGGCGCCCTGCACGACGGCGTAGACGTCCTCGCGCGACAGCCCGGTCTCGATCAGCTCGGAGACCACGGTGGAGGAGTAGATCAGGCCGTGCGTGGCGTCCAGGTTGGCCAGCATCCGGTCGCTGTCCACGACCAGGCCCGTGACCAGCTTCGTGGTCAGGTTGAGCAGGTAGTCGGTGGCGATGGCCGCGTCCGGCAGGCTGATGCGCTCGGTGGAGGAGTGCGAGATGTCGCGCTCGTGCCAGAGCGGGATGCCCTCCATGACCGGGACGATCTGCGCGCGAACGTTGCGCGCCATGCCGCAGATCCGCTCCGACATGATCGGGTTCTTCTTGTGCGGCATGGCGCTGGAGCCCTTCTGTCCCTTGCCGAAGGGCTCCCAGAGCTCGCGCACCTCCGTGCGCTGGCCGTGCCGCACCTCTAGGGCGACGGCCTCGCACACGGTCGCCATGATCGCCAGGCAGGAGACCCACTCGGAGATGCCGTCGCGCAGCACCACCTGGGTGGACACGTCGGCGGGGCGCAGGCCCAGCTTCTCGGCGACGTAAGCCTCGACCTCGGGGTCGATGTTGGAGTAGGTGCCCACCGGGCCCGAGATCGCCATCACCCCGACCGCCTCGCGCGCGCGGCGCAGGCGGTCCCGGGAGCGCGCCATGCCGAAGGCGAAGTCGGCGACGCGGTGCCCCCACACGTCCGGCTCGCCGTGGATGCCGTGCGTCCGGCCGACGCGCAGCGTGCCCCGGTGCGCCAGGGCGTGGTCGCGCAGCGCCGCCACCAGGGCGTCGGCCTTGGCGAGCAGGATGTCGGTGGCCTCGACGAGCTGGGCGGCCAGCGCGGTGTCGAGCAGGTCGGAGGAGGTCATGCCGAAGTGGACCCACTTGGCGGCCTCACGGGGCTCGGTGTTGTCGGCCCAGGCGGTGAGGAAGGCGATGACGTCGTGCTGGGTCACCGCCTCGATCTCGGCCACCCGCTCCGGGGTGGGCGGCGGCGCCTGGCGCACCGGCTCGACCGAGTCGGCCGGGATGGTGCCCGCCTCGGCGTGGGCCTCCATCACCAGGGTCTCGACCCGGCACCAGAGCTCGTACTTGTGGGCGTCGCTGAAGACGCGCCCGATTTCCGGAAGGGTGTAGCGCTCGATCACGACTACATTTTTGCAGGCATCGGGAGCCCGGGCGTGTTGTGTGGGTCACGGCCTCCTGCGCGATGGCCATGACCCGCGCGGCACACCCCCAGGCGCGGCCGGGCCGCGTCAGGCCCCGCTCTCCTTGGCGGCGGCCTCTTCTGCGATGTCGGTGCGGTGGAACGAGCCGCGCAGCTCGATCTTGGAGAGCGCCTCGTAGGCGCGCCCGCGCGCGGCCGCCAGGGAGTCGCCGGTGCCCACGACGTTCAGCACCCGGCCGCCGCTGGACACGATGGTCCGGTCGGGCCCCCAGGCGGTTCCGGCGTGCAGGACGTAGGCCCCGTCGACCGCGTCCGCCTCCGCCAGGCCGCCGACGGTGTCGCCCTTGGCGGGGGATCCCGGGTAGCCCTCAGAGGCCAGCACCACGGTGACCGCAGCGCCGTTGCGCCACTCAAGGGACGTGATGCTCCCCAGGCCGCCGGTGTCGGCGGCCTGCAGCAGCGTCCCCACCGGGGTGGCCAGGCGGTCCAACACCACCTGCGCCTCGGGGTCGCCGAAGCGGGCGTTGAACTCCACCACCTTGGGGCCCCCAGAGGTCAGCGCCAGGCCGACGTAGAGCAGCCCCTGGTACCGGTGGCCGCGCTTGGCCATCTCCCGGATGGTGGGGCCGACCACCTCGTTCATGACCTGCTCGGTGAGCCCGTCCGGGGCCCAGCCCAGCGGGGCGTAGGCGCCCATGCCGCCGGTGTTGGGGCCGGTGCCGCCCTCGTGGGCGCGCTTGAAGTCCTGGGCGGCGGGCAGCGGGATGGCGTGCACCCCGTCGCTGAGCACGAACAGCGACACCTCGGGGCCGTCCAGGTACTCCTCGACGACGACGCGCCCGCACTCGCGGGCGTGCCGCTCGGCCTCGGCGCGGTCCTCGGTGACCACCACGCCCTTGCCCGCGGCCAGGCCGTCGTCCTTGACCACGTAGGGCGGGCCGAAGGCGTCCAGGGCCTCGGCGGCCTGCGCGGGGGTGCGGCAGATCCGCGCCCGTGCGGTGGGCACCCCCGCGGCCTGCATGACCTCCTTGGCGAAGGCCTTGGACCCCTCGATCCGCGCGGCCTCGCGGTCCGGCCCGAAGACCGGGATGCCGCGGTCGCGCAGGGCGTCGGCGACCCCGGCCACCAGCGGGGCTTCCGGCCCGATGACCACCAGCTCGGCCCGGATGCGGGCGGCCAGCTCGGTCACGGCCAGGCCGTCCACGGGGTTGATCACGTGGTTGTCGGCCAGGGCCGAGATGCCCGGGTTGCCGGGAGCGCAGTGCAGCTCGGTGACACCCGGGTCGAGGGAGAGGGCTCGGACGAGGGCGTGCTCGCGGCCTCCGCCGCCGAGTACCAGGGCTTTCACGTAACGGACCCTTTGTGTGTCGTGGGGATCGAGGGGACGCGTGCGGGCCGGGTCAGACCAGGGAGCGCAGCTCCAGCGTCTGGTCGCGCCCGGGACCGACGCCGATGGCCGAGATCGGGGCCCCGGACATCTCCTCCAGGGTACGCACGTAGTCCTGAGCGTTCTTGGGAAGTTCGCCGAAGGACCGCGCCCCGGTGATGTCCTCGCTCCACCCGTCCAGGTGCTCGTAGACCGGCACCGCGTGGTGGAAGTCGGTCTGGGTCATCGGGATCTCGTCGTGGCGGACCCCGTCCACGTCGTAGCCGACGCACACCGGGATGCGGTCCAGGCCGGTGAGGACGTCCAGCTTGGTCAGGAAGAAGTCGGTGATGCCGTTGACCCGGGTGGCGTAGCGGGCGATGGGCGCGTCGAACCAGCCGCAGCGGCGGTTGCGCCCGGTGGTCACGCCGAACTCGTGGCCCTGGGCGCGCAGCCAGTCGCCCCACTCGTCGTGCAGCTCGGTCGGGAAGGGGCCCGACCCCACGCGGGTGGTGTAGGCCTTCAGGATGCCCACCACCTTGGTGATGCGGGTGGGGCCGATGCCCGCGCCGGCGCACGCCCCGCCGGAGGTCGGCGAGGAGGAGGTGACGAAGGGGTAGGTGCCGTGGTCGATGTCGAGCAGGGTGCCCTGGGATCCCTCCAGGTACACGTTCTTGCCCTCGTCGAGCGCCTTGTTGAGCACCAGGGAGGTGTCGGTGACGTGGGGGCGCAGCCGCTCGGCGTAGCCCAGGTACTCGTCGATGACGCGCTCGGGGTCCATGCCGCGCCGGTTGAAGACCTTGGTGAGGACCTGGTTCTTGTCGTTGAGCGCCAGCTCGACCTTCTTGCGCAGGATCTTGGCGTCGAACATGTCCTGCACGCGCACGCCCTGGCGGGAGATCTTGTCGGCGTAGGTGGGGCCGATGCCGCGCCCGGTGGTGCCGATCCGGCCCTTGCCCAGGAACCGCTCGCTGACCTTGTCGAGCTCCCGGTGGTAGGGCATGATCAGGTGCGCGTTGGCCGAGATCAGCAGGCGCGAGGTGTCCACACCGCGCTCGTTCAGGCCGCCCAGCTCCTCGAAGAGCACCGCCGGGTCGATGACGACGCCGTTGGCGATGACCGGGACGACGTCCGGCGAGAGGATGCCGGAGGGCAGCAGGTGCAGGGCGTACTTCTGGTCGCCGATGACGACCGTGTGCCCGGCGTTGTTGCCGCCCTGGTAGCGGACCACGTAGTCGACGCGGTCGCCCACCAGGTCGGTGGCCTTGCCCTTGCCCTCGTCGCCCCACTGGGCCCCAACGAGCGTGATCGCCGGCATGCGGGTCTACCCCTTCAATCGTTCGGACCGTTGCCCGGACATGGGTAAGCCCCTGGCGCAAGCAAGCGACAGGGGCCCTTGCGTCTAGAGCGTACACGACCAGGGCGCGCGCGTTAAGCACGGAATTGCCCGGTCAGTGCCGGTCGGCGCAGGCGGGTGCGGGCGGGGTCGGCGGGCGGCCCGCACCCGGCCCGCACCCGGTTCAGGACAGCGCTTCGGCGGCCTCGGCGCTGCTCTCCCGCAGGAACGTGGAGCAGCGCTCCTCCTCCTCGGACTCGCCGATCTCCCCGGCGGCGCGGGCGAGCGCGTTCAGGGCGCGCAGGAAGCCCTGGTTGGGTTCGTGGTCCCACGGGACCGGGCCGTGCCCCTTCCAGCCCGCGCGGCGGAGCTGGTCCAGCCCGCGGTGGTAGCCGGTGCGGGCGTAGGCGTAGGCGGTCACCGGGTCCCCGGCCTCCAGCGCGCGCTCGGCGAGCGCGGCCCAGGCGGCCGAGTACGTCGGGGTGCGCGCGGCGACCTCGGAGGGGTCGGTGCCGGAGGCCAGCGCCTCGCGCGCCTCGGGCTGGTCGGGGAGGCGGGTGGCCGGCGGCTCCCCGAGGAGATTCGCATGCAGGTCCATGGCCCCATCCTGCCAGGGGGCGCGCGCCCGGCCGACGCGTCCGCCCATGGATGTCAGGCGGCCGGGCGCGCTGCGGCCCCCGAATCCGCTGGGAACCGGGGGCCGGCCCAGGGGCGCACCCGCAGGGCGCGCTCCCACGGGCAGATTAGTTCATCTTCTGCCCTGCGGACTTCAACTGGCGGCACCCGTCGACGACGCGCTCGGCCATCCCGGCCTCGGCGGCCTTGCCGTAGGAGCGCGGGTCGTACTGCTTCTTGTTGCCGACCTCGCCGTCGACCTTGAGCACGCCCTCGTAGTTGCGCAGCATGTGGTCGGCGATGGGGCGGGTGAAGGCGTACTGGGTGTCGGTGTCGATGTTCATCTTCACCACGCCGTAGTCGATGGCGGCGTGGATCTCCTCCAGGGTGGAGCCGGAGCCGCCGTGGAAGACGAAGTCGAACGGCTTGGTGCGGCCGTACTTGTCGCCCACCGCGTCCTGGGCCTCCTTGAGGACCTCGGGGCGCAGCTTGACGTGCCCCGGCTTGTAGACGCCGTGCACGTTGCCGAAGGTGAGGGCGGTCATGTAGTAGCCCTTGTCGCCCAGGCCCAGCGCCTCGGCCGTGCGCAGGGCGTCCTCGGGGGTGGTGTACAGCTTCTCGTTGATCTCGCCGACGATGCCGTCCTCCTCGCCGCCGACGACGCCGACCTCGATCTCCAGGATCGTGCGGGCGGCGTTCGACTTGGCGAGCAGCTCCTCGGCGATCGTGAGGTTCTCCTCCAGCGGCACGGCCGAGCCGTCCCACATGTGGGACTGGAAGAGCGGCTGCATCCCCTTCTCCACCCGCTCCTCGGACAGCTTCAGCAGGGGGCGGACGAACCCGTCCAGCTTGTCCTTGGGGCAGTGGTCGGTGTGCAGGGCGATGTTCACCGGGTACTTGTCGGCGACCACGCGGGCGTACTCGGCGAAGGCCACGGAACCGGTGACCATGTCCTTGACGGTCGCGCCGGAGAGGAACTCGGCTCCCCCCGTGGAGATCTGGACGATGCCGTCGCTCTCCGCCTCGGCGAAGCCGCGCAGGGCGGCGTGCAGGGTCTGGCTGGAGGTCACGTTGATCGCGGGGTAGGCGAAGCCCTGGGACTTCGCGCGGCCCAGCATCTCCGTGTAGACCTCCGGGGTCGCGATGGGCATGGTGTGACTCCCTGGTTGGCCTGGAGTGATCCGGTTGCGGCGCCCCCGGTCGCACGGGGGTCCTGCGCCCCAGTATCGCGAACGTGGAAAGCCCGCGAAAAGGTCTAGACCAAATGTACGGAATGGGCGGGTGACAGACCTGGTGTCCGGGTCGGGGCCGGATCCGGCCGGAAGGGGCGAATCCGGGACCCTGTGTAGGGCCGTGGTGGCGGTACGTAGGAATTCCGGGGATATTCGCCGCTGCGTCCCCCCGGGTCTCGAATGCCCCGCGTGATTCACGCTACATTCACACCCGTGGGACGACATCGCAATGACCCTCGGGGCATCGGGCAGGTGCTGGGCATCGCCGCCGCGATCGCCGTCTTCGTCGTGCTCGTGGGCCTCGGGGTGTTCTTCCTCTACAACTCCCTGCCGGGGCAGGCGTCCGCGCCCTCCACGGCCACCCCTCCGGCCGCCGCCGAGGAGGCGGGCGAGGCCGACGACAGCATGCTCTACATCAAGGTCGTGGGCGAGGCCAGCGACGTCCTCGTTCGCGTGCCCGGCGGCGAGGTGCTCACCGACGCCACCATGACCCAGGGGCAGTTCCTCAGCTACGACCACGCGGAACTCGAAGTCACTCTGGGTGATCCGGAGGCCGTGGAGGTGTACGTCAACGGTGAGCTGAAGGACCTCTCCGAGGCCGGGGACGGCTACTCCTTCATGGCTGAAGCGGCCTGACCTGCACTTTCAGTGGAGGGGCGACTTTCGCGGCACGGGGGCGCGGTCGTTGCTTTCGGGTGGTATCTCCTTACTCTGAGTGATTGTCCGGTGGTCGGGGGTGGCCCGAGACCACGGTCGACGAACCTCGCAAGGAGACGCCCATGTCCATTGCACGCAACGCCGGCGCCGCGGCGCTGATCGGCGGGCTCGCCGGAGCGATGCTGCTCCCCTTCCCGGCCGCGGCGGCCGACGACGACCCGCACGAGGTCGAGTACGTCTACCTGGAGAACCGGATCGAGGCCTACGACGGCGACGAGCTCGTCGGCTTCGTCGAAGTGGACGGCAAGGAGCGGCTGCACGTCGAGGACGAGCGCTGCGACGACTACAGCCCGCACGCCGAGGTCGACGCCGAACCCGGGACCGAGTACTGGGACGACGAGGGGTGCTTCGGCGACGGCGAGTGGCACGAGGCGCCGCGCTCCTACCACTTCCGTCTGAGCATCGTGGGGCAGAACCACTCGGAGTGGCACCCGATCACGTGAACCGGGCCCGCGGCCGCGCTCACACGTCCAGGTCGGACAGCTCGAACACGGCGCGGTACTCCAGGCCCTCGCCGACGACCTTCTCCCGGGCGCCGCGGTCCACGATCACCGCCACGCCGACCACCTCCGCGCCGGCCTCGCGCAGCGCCTCCACCGCGGTCAGCACCGACCCGCCGGTGGTGGAGGTGTCCTCGACCGCGAGCACCCGCCGCCCGGCCACGTCCGGCCCCTCGATCCGCCGCTGCAGGCCGTGCGCCTTGCCGGCCTTGCGCACCACGAACGCGTCCAGGGCGCGCCCCTGCGCGGCCGCCGCGTGCAGCATCGCCGTGCCGACCGGGTCGGCCCCCAGGGTCAGCCCGCCCACGGCCTCGTAGTCCAGGTCGGCGGTGGCCTCCAGCATGGCCCGCCCGACCAGCGGGGCGCTCCGCCCGTCCAGGGTCACCCGGCGCAGGTCGACGTAGTGGTCGGCCTCCCGGCCCGAGGAGAGGGTGACGCGGCCGTGCACCACGGCCTTATCGTTGACGTGTCGCAGCAGTTCTTCGCGGTCGCTCATGCCTCATGAGCCTAGACCGGCCGGATCACCACCCTGAGCAGCGGAGGAAGCATGGAGCGGGACGCCGGGCACGTGCGTGTGGAGACCACCGCGGCCGACCGGAAGGGCGCCGAGGAGCTGGCCCGCTCGGTGGTCGAGCACCGGCTGGCCGCCTGCGCCCAGGTGTCCGGGCCGATCACCAGCTTCTTCCGGTGGGAGGAGGCGGTCCAGGCCGAAGAGGAGTGGATCGTGGTGATGAAGACCGCCGCCGACCGCCTCGACGCCCTGACCGCGCACCTCAACGAAGTGCACCCCTACGACGTCCCCGAGATCGTGGCCGTCCCGGTGCGGGGCGGCTCCGCCGACTACCTGGAGTGGGTCACCGACGAGACCCGCCCCGTCCGTTGAGGCCCGGCCGCCCGCTGCTGCTGAGCGCCTGGCCCGGCCTCGCCGAGGCCCTGGAGGACCACGGCCTGGCGCCCGTCAGCGCCTGCCCCGACCCCGCCGCGGGGCCGCCGTACGCGGCGTCCTACGTGGCGGCCGCCTCCCTGGCCGCCGCCGCGCAGGCGCCGGCCGCGCCCCTGATCATCGCCGTCGGCGAGGCGGCGCCCCTGGCCGCGGCCGTCGGCGCCGCCCAGCGCGCGGCCCGCCGCCCACCGTCCGGGTACGTGATCGCCGACGGCCTCATGCCCCAACCGGGCACGCCCGCCCGCGCCGACCTGAGGCGGGCCCAGAACCCCGCCCTCGAACCGGCCCCGGGCGACGGTGGGGCCCCTTCCGGTGACGGCGCGCCTCCTTCCGGGTACGACACCGCGCCCTCTTCCGGCTACGACGCCGAACTCCCTCCCGGGTACGACACCGAACCCCTGCCCGCGACCCAGGACTGGCCCGATGCTCCGTGCGGGTACCTGTACACGCGGGCCCACCACGCCCCTTGCGCCCGCCTGGCCTCCCTCCGGGGGTGGCCGGTAAAGGACGCCACAGGGGCCGCGACCCCGGCGGACCTGGCCGAGGCGCTGCTGTCCCTGGTCGAAGAGATGTAGAGCGCCGTTCCACCTGCGGCGTTGTCGGGTGGCGGGTGTGTGGATGGTCGCCGTAGTGGGCGGCGACGGCGACAGCGGGCCTGTTCCCCGGGCCTGCTTGCCGTGAATCCGCCCCCTCTCGGTCCATGCAGGTGGCGGCTCGGCCGGTGCCCCGCTCCCGGGCTCTGGCCGGGTGGCGGGCGGCCGGGATGCAAGGTGACCAGCAGCACCGACGGGGCCAGCAGGTACCCCGCTCCGGACCCCGGCCGGGCGGCGGGCTGCCGGGGTGTGGGGTGGGGGCGGCGACGACGGAGGCCGGCGCCCCTACCTGCCGGTCGGTCGGCCGCCGGGTGTGTGTGCGTGGTCACCGTTCTTGGCGGCGACGGCAAGAGCCGTCCGATTCCCCGGCCCTGCCTGCCGTCCGCCCGGCCCCTCGCGGTCCAGGCGGGCGCCGTCTCGACCAACGTGCACCCCTCCGTCGGAAAGCTCCCGCATGGTGAGACGTGGGGGCCGGGGTTCGCCCTCTCCGACACCCGGACCCGCCCCCGCCGGGCCCGCCGTGTACCCGGCAGGGCCATGACCTGGGCGAACACTCCCTGTTAAGGGGTGAGAGGGCCGGAAAGCGCGCTCACCGACACCCGCGCGGGCCCCGGGCGTGCGAAGTCGGCGATTCCAGAACAGGTTCTGGAATCGGAATGCCCGATTCGTGCCCGTGTGGGGTGCTCGCCTCGCGCGTCGGAGCGGGATCAGGGGTACCTGGGCGCCCCCGCCGGACCCCCGGGGTCCCCTCCGGGCCGATATCGGCTACCCACGGTGATGGTGAGAGCGGTAAACGGGCCTGCTGTGCTGTTTGGGGCACTTCTGGAGGCAGAACGTGTTCTGGAATCGCGATGACCGCGCACCCCCGCCGCTCGCGGGCCCGCCCCGGGCGCCGATCAGGGCGAGGGAGGGGCCCCGGCGCCCCGGGAACCGGGCGAACCGGACACCTGGCGGGTAGCGGCCGGGCCGGAACCCGCCTTCCGGACGCCACGGACGGCCCGAGGTCGTCCCGCGCGGCGAAAGGGGCGCTTTGAGCGTGACCGCGCGGCGGATCCGCCACGCGGGATCGCCGAACCCTCCCCGCCGCACCCGGTATGCCCGGAATGTTCGGCCCCGAGGTTCCCCATCGTGCGTTCAACGCGCCCCCGGGGCAACGAGTGTGCGCTTTCGACCACTCCCACGCGCCCAGTGTGCACTCTTCTGCACACTCGATGCCCGGCAACCCGCCTCGTGTCCGGGATGCCCGGAATGCGGTGCCCGTTCACCCGCCACGGGCGCGGGCGAGCATCCGCCCACCCCACGGCGCCGCCTTCCCGGGGCGCGAGGAACCCGCCGCTCGGCAAGCAGCCCCGGGGAACCGCCCCCGCTCACGCCGTCGCCGCCATCTACCTGGCACTCCGACCGCCCGGCGCCCGGCTAGGGCCCGTCAGTGGGGCACCCGCCGAGCCGCCCACCCCACCTGCACCGCGAGGAACCCGGCGGACGGCAGGCAGGGCCGGGGAACCGCCCCCGCTCACGCCGTCGCCGCCATCTACCTGGCACTCCGACCGCCCGGCGCCCGGCTAGGGCCCGTCAGGGGGGCACCCGCCGAGCCGCCCACCCCACCTGCACCGCGAGGAACCCGGCGGACGGCAGGCAGGGCCGGGGAACCGCCCCCGCTCACGCCGTCGCCGCCAAACACCGCGACCACGCACACGCCGCCACCCGACAGCGTTACCGCAAGGGGCGCTGACCTGCGTCGTCGCCCCGCCCCCACTCCATGCAAGGGGAGGCGCGCCCGCCTCCCCTTGCGGACGCGCCTCCTTCGGAGGGAACGCCGTACGGCGTTCCCTCGGTTACCGGTCGGTTCGGGGGGTCGTCCCCGCCGGGGACCAGAGGACCCTCCCGCTCGACGGGCCGGTAACCCTTCACCGGGACGGAACCCGGTGGCGGCCGGTCCGCGCGCTCCCGCCCCCTCAAACGGGGCGCCGCGGTCCGGCCTGCCGCCGTTGCCGGGCCCCGCCCCCTCTACGGGGCCGCGTGCACCGGCGGCGCCTGGGATCAGTCGGCGGCCATGGCGCACCTCGCCTCGGTGCCGGACGGTGCCGTGGACACGGGCCTTGCGTGCGGCCTGACGCGCATGCGCAGTCTCGACCGTGTGCACATTGCGCACGGCGCGCACGGCTCGGACCGGTGGGCGGGGACGGGGTCGGGAACGGTGGGGGAGGTCATGTGGAGAGCGGCCTTCCGATGTCGTCCAACAGGGCGCGCGCTTCGCGCTCGGTCTCCGGGAGCGGGACGGTCCACAGCTCCGCGCCGTGCTCCCGGCAGAGGTTCTCGCGCAGGTGGCGGGCGTGCTCGGCCAGCTCCGGGCCGCCCGGGGCCAGTACCGCCAGCCGGGTCCTGCTCAGCAGCGCCAGGGACTCCCCCGCGCTGAAGGACCGGCTCAGCTCGTGTCCGAGCACGATGAGCTGGGCGGTGCGCCGCCACGGGTCGGCCCGCTGCTCCAGGGCGACCACCACCAGCCGGTGCCGTCCCGCGGCCCCGGCCCCCGCCTCTGCGCCCCGGTACAGCTCGCCGATCCGGGTGTGCAGGTAGGAGGCGGTCGCCAGCCCGGTCAGCGGGTCCTGGCAGTCGTCGGGCGACCGCCCGCCGTCCACCCAGCCCTCGGCCAGCGCCCGCAGCAGCGGCATCGGCACGCCGTTCCAGCCGAGCACCTCGCCCAGCGACGCCAGGTCGGCCATGGCCGCGCCGATGCCCACCCCCGAGCGGGCCCGCGCCTGGCCGAACCGGAAGCACCCCGGCGCCAGGTCGTCCCCGCCCGCCGCCGCCTCGCAGATCTGGTCCACCACCGGGGTCCACCAGTCGTCCGGCGGGTCCCAGCCGTTCTCCCGGCTCCTGCGGCTCCACAGGGTGCGCAGCCTGCGGCGCTCGGCCGCGTCGCGCACCCGTTCGGGGCCGTCCCGTCCACATGCCTCCATCGCTGAAGCTCCCATCGTCGTCCGCGTTCCGGCGCCGTCCGGCAGGGCCCACGCCCCCGTTGCGGTGGGCCCCACCGGTGCGCCTTCACCCCTAATCACGGACTCGGGTGGCGGCTATGACGCGATTGCGGGATATTTTTTTCGGCTTTCTTTCGCGGGGCGGTCCGCGGGGAGGGGGCGCGGCGGAGGGGCCGCGCCGGACCGCCCGCCCCGCGGGCGATGCACGGAATACGCGTACGCCGGGGACCGGCGGGAGGGGCGGGTGCATGGCGGACGCTCGGGGTGAGCACACCGAGTTGCTGGCCGGGGACGATGAGTTGCTCGACCGCGTGCGAGCAGGCGATACCGGCGCCTTCGGCACGCTGTGGGAGCGGCACGTCGACGCCGCGCGCGGTCTGGCGCGCCAGCTCGTCCGGGGCGAGGCCGAGGTGGACGACGCGGTCGCCGACGCCTTCGCCCGGGTCCTGGACGTGCTGCAGCGCGGCGGCGGCCCCTCCGCGGGGTTCCGGCCGTACCTGCTCACCGCGCTGCGGCACTGCGTCTACGACCGGGGCCGCAAGGACAAGCGCCAGGTCGTCACCGACGACATGGAGCGCTTCGACAGCGGTGAGCCCTTCGTCGACCCGGCGCTGGAGGGGCTGGAGCGGTCGCTGATCGCGCGGGCGTTCCTGTCGCTGCGCCCGGACTGGCAGTCGGTGCTCTGGTACACCGAGATCGAGGGCCTGGGCCCGGCCGAGGCCGCCGGGTACCTGGGCAAGGACCCGGGCAGCGTGGCCGCCATGGCCTACCGGGCCCGCGAGGGGCTGCGCCGCGCCTACCTCCAGATGCACCTGGCGGGCGGCGCACCGGCGGAGAGCTGCCGCCCGGCCCTGGAGCTGCTCGGCGGCTACGTGCGCGGCGGGCTGGCCAAGCGGGACACCGCGGTGGTCGAGCGCCACCTGGACGACTGCGCGCAGTGCCGCGAGGTCTGCGCGGAGCTGATGGACGTCAACGTCGGGCTGCGCGGGCTGGTGCTGCCGCTCATCGCGGGCCCGGCCGCCGCCGGGTACCTGGCGAGCCTGCCCTCCGGCGCCCTGGCGGGCGGCTGGTGGACCCGGATGTCCAAGGGGCAGCAGCAGGCCACCGCCGCCGGGACGGCCGCGACCGCCGTCGCCGCGGCGGTCGCCCTGGCCCTGGTGGGCGCCGAGGAGCCGCTGCCGCCGCCCGGGTCGCCGCCCCCGGCCGCGGCTCCGCCCGCGGAGGATCCCCCGCAGGAGGCCCCGCCCGCCGACGACCCGCCGCAGGACCCGCCGGCCGACCCGCCCGCGGACCCTCCGGCCGAGGAGGACCCGCCGCGGGACCCGGACGAGCCCGACCCCGAGGAGGAGCCCGCACCCGGCGAACCCGAACCGGACGACCCCGAGGACCCGCCGGCCCCGGAGGAGCCGGGCCGTCCCGCGTTCGCCGCCCAGGTCGACCCGGTCGGGTCGCTGGTGCCGGGCCGCCCCGGCATCGTGGTGATGAGCGTGGCCAACGAGGGCGACCCGGCCGAGGACGACGTGATCGCGGACATCCTGCTGCCGCAGGGGGTGTCCTTCGGCGAGGGCGGCGGCCCCGGCAGCACGGTCCCGTTCGCGCCCGGCGAGGACGGGTGGAGCTGCACGCCCAGCGACCAGGGCGCACGCTGTGTGCGTTCGGGCCTGGACGCCGGGGAGAGCACCACCGAGTACCTCGATGTCGACGTGGACGGGGGCGCCCCGGCCGGGAGCCCGCCCCGGATCCGGGTGTCGTCCGGCGGCGAGAGCGTGTCGGCGGGCGGGACCTACGGCGTCGACCCGGAGGGGACGCCCGCGCGCTACGCCACCGCCGGGCGCGTGCGGGTGGAGAGCGTCGGCAACGCGCTGCTGACGTGTGAGGACCCGGAGCCGCCCGAGGACGACCACGATCACGACCATGACCACGGGCACGACCACGACGACTGGCCCTGGTGGCCCGGCGTGGTCGGAGGCGGCCACGGGCATGGCCACGGGCATGGCCACGGGCATGGCCACGGGCACGGGCACGGCCACGAAGGCGGCCAGGGCCACCAGGCCGCCGCGTCCCCTGCCGACGAGCGCCCGGCGCCCGTCGCCCTCGACCTCCCGGACGCCCCCGACGGCCCGGAGGGGG
>NZ_JAQFWP010000025.1 GCF_027706745.1 Nocardiopsis suaedae
GATCATCGAAACCCTCGCTGCCTACTGCACACGAATTAACGACTCAGGACACTAGAGACCTTGGAAGATCTCCAGCGCTATCGGTTGCTCTACGACCACGTTCAAGCATCGGCGCTGTCCGTCGCTCAGTCTCATGAGTACCTGAAAGACCTCGCCTCGAAGATCTAGAGGAGTGCTCTCCCGTGGAACTCAACTTCCGTAAGTCCAGCTTCAGCCAGGCGGAGTCGCAGGACTGCGTCGAGGTCGCGGATGCTCCTCGTGTGAGCGCCGTGCGTGACACCAAGCACCGTGAGCTCGGTGCCCTGTTCTTCGGCTCCCCTGAGTGGAGAGCCTTCGTCGACGCCGCCAAGGAGGACGCCTTCTAACGGAAGGGGCGCCATGAGACAGCGCCATTGGAGAGACTGGTTCACCTCGAGTTACAGCGGCTCGTACGGTGAATGCGTCGAGGTCGCCTACCTGGCCTCCCGTTCGCGTTTTCGCACGTCTAGCCATAGTGCGACCGAGAGCCACTGCGTCGAGGTCGCCGACGCCCCCGGTGCCAGTGCCGTGCGTGACACCAAGCACCGTGAGCTCGGTGCCCTGTTCTTCGGCTCCCCTGAGTGGAGAGCCTTCGTCGACGCCGCCAAGAGAGACCGGTTCTGACCTCTGCCGCTCCCCACCTTCCCTTCTCCACGGCCGGTGCGGCCGCCCCGAGGCGGCCGCACTGATGCGGACCTTGAAGATCTCGCAATGACCTGCGGTGCGTCGGTCAGGTCCGGTAAGAGAGAACGGGGCCACCGACCGGCCCCTCTGAGCCGCGAAACGTGCCGGAGATCTGCGGAGGAATCGGAATGGCCTACTCCCACGCCGCCGTCGAAGCAGTGGACGAGGTCCACTATCGCGGTGAGGACGGGCGTGCGGTCGTCCACACCACGCCTGCCGCAGTGATCGCCCGGCACCTTCGTGTGCTCGATGTCCGGCCGGGGATGCGTGTTCTGGAGATCGGGACCGGCTCAGGGATGTCCGCCGCGCTGCTGGCCGAACTCGTCGGGCCTGACGGCTCCGTGGTCATCATGGACATCCGTAGCTCGCTCATCGACCGTGCCGACGTGCTCCACCAGGAGGTCGGCTACGCCAACATCAGTTTCATCAGCGGCGACGGGATCACCGGCGCCCCCCGAGTACGCGCCGTTCGACCGCATCGTCGCCTGGACCACCCCCGACCGCATCCCCCGGACGTGGGTCGGGCAGGCGGCGGAAGGCGGCCGCGTCCTCCACCCCCTCGCCATGGCGGCCATGACCTACTCCACGGCGATGGTCTCCTTCGTCGTCGAAGAGGGGTGGCCCGCCCACCTGCGCTTGCACCGGGGCGCATACGTCCGAATGGCCGAGCCGGGCAATGAGCGCTTCGAGGCCGACGACGCCGCTGCGCGGGACACCGAGGCCGACGCCTACCTCTCGGCGCCGTGGTTGCACGACCACCCCGACCGCGCCGCCGAGCTACTCGGCACCCTCGTTCGCTCGCCTTTGTACGAGGCCGTTGACGGCTTGGACTGGCCGACCACCGACCATCTGCGCATGTGGCTCATCGCCCGCAACCCGGAGGGGCTGGTCTCCGCCGGTGTCGGGGACCGGGTCGGATACGGGGTCGTCGACGGCGACCACATCGCGGTCATGGGGGTGCTCCCGGACGCCCGGATCATCGCCGACGCCCCCGACTCACCGGCGTTGAAGCGCCTGCGCGACCTCGTGGAGGAGTGGAACCAGGCGGGCAGGCCGGAGACGGAGAACCTTTCTGTCGACGCCGTTCCTGAGGAGGGAGGATGGCGGGCGACGATTCGTGGCGCGTGCTGAGTTCTTCAGCGGGGTCGGGTGTGCGGAGGCTGCGCCGTGTCGCCGGATCACCGGTACCCGCGACACCGCGACCGGTGAACCGTGCTGGAGCGGGCAGGGCGGCAGGACCGCGCGAAGGGCGGCGACCTGTCCTCGTTGCCGCCATATCCCCCCGGCGGGCCGGGGAGCGTTCTCGTTCAGAGGCCGATGACCGTGCCTTCCGATTCCGGGGCGTGGAAGGCGAGAAAGCGGGCGGCCTCCGTGGCCAGGGCGTCGTGTTGTGGGCCGCTCAGCTCCACGAACGGGGAGACCTCAAGCGTCGCGCATGCCTGCTTCGTGTCGGTCGTCAGGGCCCACGTCCCCCCGACGAACCCGTCGATCAGGAGTGCGCTCCGGACGATGTTCCTCCCCGGCCACAGGTGCCCGCCGGCCTCGTCGGGGAGGATTCGCCGACGGTCCTTGTAACCGAGCACCACGTTGTCGAACTCGGGCAGGAAGCGAGGCGGCGCGGGGGTGTCGGGGTTCGGCCGCGGTGCGTCCGGGAGGTCGAACAGCTCGCTCCCGTCCTCGTCACGGAACACGACCAGCTCGTCCCGGTGGCGGTCGACGACCTCCCGCAGGCGGGTCAGTCCGCACCACGCCTGGACGTCCTTCACCGACGCCGGACCGAAGGCGGCGAGGTACCGCATCACCAGGCCGTCCGGGGCGTCGTCCCGCTCGATCGGGGCGGAGAGCCAGTGCTCGGCCGTGGTGTGCCGGGCCGCACCGCCCTGCCGCCACAGCCCCCGGGGCGGTACCTGCACCATCGGCAGCCGGTGCCGAGCCACCATTCCGAGCGACCGCGCGTCGCTCCCGGGCCATTCCGCGAGCAGCTCCTCGCCGATCTCGGCGAACGTCATCGGCCGCTCCCGGACCATTTCCCGCGCGCGCTCGGCGGCCTTGTCGACGTCCACCCCCTGCAGGTTCCGGCCGAAAGCGGACTTGAGCGTCCGGTCCTGTGGAACCTGGAGGACGGGACGCAGCGCGAGGCAGTCGCGCGCGGTCACCGTGTGGATCGTAGAGCGCTGCAGGCTGATCCGCACGATGCTCCGCTCCTCCATCTGCCGGGAGAACGCGTCGGCGTCGAAGTCCTCCACGCGCGACCACAGCGCCGTATACGGGTTCTGCGGAAGCTGCGCGTGCAATCCGACCAGGTGTTCCACGGCCTCGGCCGGGGACGCCGCCGCTCGTTCGAGGAGGAGCTGGCGCGAGAGCGCCGCCCTGTTGAGTTCGCGTCGGGTCAGGGTCCGGGGCAGGACCACGGCGGCCTCCTCATGGCTCTCCTGAGCTGTGGACGGGACCACCGTAGGACGTAACGCGGTCGGAAGGTGTCCGCGATCTCTGTCCGCGGCACCGGGGCGGCGAATCCGCTACTTCAGTTCCATGTACACGTCGGCGCGGTCGTAGTACCCGTCGTCCAGCGGCAGCCGGTCGCGGGTGGTGTGGACGAATCCGGCCTCCTCGTAGAGGTGGATGGCCGGGGCCAGTGAGCTGTGCGAGCCGAGGAACAGGCGTGCGCAGCCGAGCTCCCGGGCGCGGGCGATGGCCGCCGACAGGAGGCGGCGGCCCACGCCCCGCCCCTGCGCGGACGGGAGCACGCCCATCTTGGTCAGCTCGAACACGTCGTCCGGGTAGCGCAGCAGGGCCACGCCCCCGAGGACGGTGCCGTCGTCCGCGTCGCGTGCCAGGAGGACGTCCCCTCCCGGTTCGACGACGTGGCCGAACGGGTCTCCGAGGAGGACCCGGTCCCCTTCCTCCATGCTGAACAGGCGCGTGATCCATTCCTCGTTCAGCTCGCGGAAGGCGTCGGCGTCGTGCTGCGAGGCGATCGAGGAGATCTCGACCGCGGCGGTGGTGTGCGGCATCAGGCGGTCCCTTTTCATCTGCGTCGGCGGTGCCGCCAGCTTCGCCCCTCCGTCACTCATATGTCCAATACAGTGTTCGTGCGTGATCGATAAGCTGTGGCAATGGATCAGCGCGTCGAACTCCGCCACCTCCGGTACTTCCTGGCCGTCGCCGACGAGCTGCACTTCGGCCGCGCCGCCGAGCGGCTGCACATCGCCCAGCCCGCCCTCTCGCAGCAGATCAGGCAGCTCGAAAAGCTCATCGGCGTCGAACTGTTCAAACGCACCTCGCGGAGCGTGCGCCTGACCGACGCCGGGGCGGCGTTCCTGCCCCGGGCCCGGGACCTGCTCGGGCGCCTGGCGGCCGACCTGCACGAGGCGGGCCGGGTCGGCCGCGGCGAGGCGGGCCGCCTCGACATCGGCTTCATCTCCTCGGCCGTCGTCATCCTCAGCGAACGCCTCCGCGCCTTCGCCCGGCGCCGCCCCGATGTGCACGTCAAGCTGCACGACGGCTTCACGGTCGATGTGCTGTCGTCCCTGGAGCACGGCACCGTCGACGTGGGAATCGTGCGCGACGCCGAAGAGCGGGACGACATGGACCTGATCCCCTTGGAGTCGGAGCGGTTCGTCGCCGTCGTCCCCGCGGACCACCCGGTCGCCGGGCGGGAGCCGGTGGAGGCGGCGGACCTGGCGGCCGACCCGCTCATCCTGTTCCCGCGCTCCTACGGCCCCCACGCGTTCGACGTGAACACGGCCCCGCTGCGTGAGGCGGGCGTGGACGTCCAGGTCGCGCAGGAGTGCTCGAACTGGCACACGATCATCATGTTCGTGGCGACCGGGCTCGGCGTGACGATCGCCCCGTACAGCGTGACGAACCGGCTCCCCGAGGGCGCCCGCCGCCTGGAACTGGCCGGGCCTCCGGCACAGAGCCGCATCCTGATGGCGACGCGGCGGTCCGACGACCGCCCGCTGGTGGAGGCCTTCACCGGCGGCCGGTGACCGAGGGGGCCGGGCGCGGGACACCGAGCCGGACGGCTTCAGCCCATCGGGATCACGCTCGCCCCGACCAAGGTCACCAGCAGGGCGAACACCGACGCGGTCGACCATGTCGTCCATGACCTCGTGCGAGGCCTCCAACAGGATCCGGTGCCCCTGGTAGGCGTGGCCGACCTGCCAGGCACGCAGGCCGAGCCGGTACCGGCGGGTGCGGGGGGAGTGTTCGAGCCACCCGAAGTCGACGAGGGGCGCCGGCAGGCCGTGCGCGCTCGACTTGGGCGGCCCGGAGTCGACGACGTCCTGGAAGGAGACGCTGCCCTCCGCGACCACGAGGTCGATGATCTCCAGGGCCCTGCCTGCGGACTTCACCCTCGCCGGGGTGTTCTCCTCCGCGGCCATCGCCGTCCTCCCTTCGCGCCCGTCGCCGTGCGAACACTTCGGGAGGCGCGGCAGGACCGATGAGTCCGTCCCCCGCCGGGAGTCCCATCAGTGTCATCGCCCGGCGGTACCGTCACCGGGCACGCGGGCCGGCCACCGAGGAGGAGCACATGGGACAGCTGCTGAAAGTCCAGAACTTCACCGTCTCCAGCGACGGGATCGCCGCGGGCGAGGACCAGAGCCTTGAGCGCCCCTTCGGCGCGGACATCGAGCCGCAGAAGCTGTTCACCTGGGCGGGGGCCACGGCCAGCTGGCCGAACCGCACCGACCCGGGCGGCACCCGGGGCCTGGACGACTACTTCACGCGCGACTTCTCCCGCAACATCGGCGCCGAGATCATGGGGCGCAACAAGTTCGGCCCCCAGCGCGGCCCCTGGGAGGACCACGAGTGGCAGGGGTGGTGGGGCGACGAGCCGCCGTTCCACACCCCCGTGTTCGTCCTGACCCACCACCCGCGCCCGTCGTTCACCCTGTCCGACACCGCGTTCCACTTCGTCGGCGGCGAACCGGCCGAGGTCCTGGAGCAGGCGAGGGAGGCCGCCCAGGGCAAGGACGTCCGCCTCGGCGGCGGGGTCACCACCGTCAAGGAGTTCCTGGAGGCGGGCCTCGTCGATACCCTGCACGTGGTCGTCAACCCGGTGAAGATCGGGGAGGGCCTGCGCCTGTGGAACTCCCCGGAGGAGCTGGAGGACCGCTTCCACCACGAGGCCGTCCCCAGCCCGAGCGGGGTCACCCACCACATCTTCTGGCGCGACTGAGGGGCGCGCCCCTGCCCGGAGGGCACAGAGGCCCACTGCCCGGAGGGGTCAGAGGTCCACGCCCAGAACGGATGTCCTCCCGGGCTCGCGCTGCCCGGGCAGGGAGCCGACCTCCCCCTGAAGGCCCTGCGGGGTCACCTCGAAGACCTCGCCGTCGGCCGGGAAGACGATGTTCGCGTGCTCCGCGCGCACCACGTCGTCGTCCCGGTGCGTGGTCATCAGGGCCGCCTCCGGCCACCGCTCCGCGATCGCCTCGACGTCCTCCAGGCCCATGTGGCCGAAACGCCCCTCCCGGGGGAACGACGTGTCCAGAACCACCACCGGGCACTCGGACACCAGGCGGTCCACGGACGGGCAGCGGACCGTGTCGCCGGTGTAGCCCAGCCGGGCGCCGTCGGCGGCGGTGATCCGGTAGCCCATGGTCGGCACCGTGTGCTCCATGGGCAGCGCCTCGATGCCGTAGCCGCCCTCCGTGCACTCCCCGCCCCCGGACGGGTCGAACTCGACGAACCGGGGCCGCACCTTGTCCCGCAGGCCGTCGAGGACTCCCGGGTAGGCCTCCTCGAACAGCCGCTCCAGGCGCTCCTCGAACCCGGAGGGGCCGATCAGCACCAGGTCCTCGTCCCGGGACCGCCGCAGGCCCTGTTCCAGGAGGAGGAAGACGGCGTCGAAGAAGTGGTCGGCGTGGAAGTGCGTGATGAGGCACAGGTCGACCGTGCCCGGGTCGACCCCGGAGCGCCGCATCGCCTTCATGCTCCCGTTGGGGGTGTCGATGAGGAGCCTGCCGTCGACGAGCGCCGATGCGCTCATCCGCTCTGACAGGATCGACCCGGTGCCGATGAACTGCAGCTTCACTGATCAGGTCCTTTCGTCGCCGACGTCCTCGGGCTCACCGTAGACGGATCATCACTCTGTGCGCATGAAAAACGGCGATCCGTCGCTGGGAGCGGCGGAACGCGGCCGGAGCGTTCGCCGACCGGTGGTGGAGCCTGCACCCCCGCCGACCGGCGGGCGTGCGCCATATCGCCGGGGTCTGGCCTGCGCATAGATTTGTCCTGTCATGAGAACTCCACCCCGGAACCTGGGAGCCGCACATGTCCGTGACCCGAACGGGGACGGCGACGGCGGCGGGAGGGCAGCGGCGGGGCAGCGACTTCGCTCGGCTCTCCCGCCGTATCGAGCAGGCAGGACTGATGGAGCGCACCCCGCGCTACTTCGCGATCCGCCTGGGCCTGACCGGTGCCGCCTATGCCGCCGCCTGGGCCGCGTTCGCGCTGCTCGGTGACTCCTGGTGGCAGCTGGCCACGGCGGTGGCCCTGGCGGCGGTGTTCGGCCAGGTCGGCCTGGTCGCCCACGAGCTGGCGCACCGGCAGATCTTCGCCGGCCGCCGGCTGAGCGAGAACGTCGGCCTGGCCGTCGGCAACCTCGGCATCGGCCTGGGGTACGCCTGGTGGCAGGACAAGCACACCCGCCACCACGCCAACCCCAACCACGAGGAGCTGGACCCCGACGTCCAGCCCGACCTCCTCGTCTGGTCCCAGGACCAGGCGCGCGCCGCGAAGGGGCTGCCGCGGTTCCTCGGGCGCTCCCAGGCCGTCCTCTTCTATCCGCTGCTCCTCCTCGAAGGCCTGAACCTGCACATCGGCAGCGTGCGCGCGCTCTTCCGGCCGTCGACCAAGCGCAAGGGCACCGAGGCGACCCTGCTCGCCGCGCACTTCGTCCTCTACCTGGGTGCGGTGTTCACCGTGCTCGACCCGGTCAAGGCCATCGCCTTCATCGCCGTCCAGCAGGGCCTGTTCGGCGTGTACCTCGGGTGCATCTTCGCCCCCAACCACAAGGGGATGCCCACGCTGAAGAAGGGCGAGAAGCTCGACTTCCTCCGCAAGCAGGTGCTGACCTCGCGCAACGTGCGCGGCGGGTGGTTCACCGACATCGCCCTGGGCGGCCTGAACTACCAGATCGAGCACCACCTCTTCCCGAGCATGCCCAGCCCCAGCCTGCGGCGCGCCCAGCCGATCGTGCGGGCCTACTGCGAGGAGATCGGCGTCCCGTACCACGAGACCGGGTTCATCCGCTCGCACGCCGAGGCCCTCGCCCACCTCCACCGCGCCGGGGCCCCGATCCGGGAGGCGGCCTGACGGCACCGGCGACCGCCGCCGGCGCCGATGCGACCGGGTGGGGGGCGGGGAGGGCGGTCCCGCCGGCCCCGCCCCCCCCGGGGTCCGCCCCTCCTACCCCGCGGCGCGGCGGTAGACGTCGACCGTCGCCCCCTTCGGGCTGGTCGTGGTCGACACCAGCTCGAACTCCTGCTTGCCCCCGTCCTCGGGGAAGACGCCCTTCCCGCCGCCGAGGACCACCGGCATCCGCACCAGGCGCAGCTCGTCCACCAGGCCCTCGCCCATCAGGGCGCGCACGAGGCTCGCGCTGCCCATGACGACCAGGTCGCGGCCCTCGGCCTCGCGGAGCGCGCGGATGTCCGCCATCGCCTCCGCCCCCGGGATGCGGGTGGTGTTGTTCCAGGTGAGGTCGGACTCGCCCAGGGTGTCGGTGACGACGTACTTCTTGATGGAGTTGAGCGTGTCGGCGAGCGGGTCGCCGGCCCGCTGCGGCCAGGCGGCGGCCATCGTCTGCCAGGTAAGGCGGCCGTAGAGCAGGGCGTCGGCCTCGGCCGTCGCGTTCGCGAACGAGCCGCCGACCACCTCCTCGTCGAAGAAGGGGAAGGTCCACCCGCCGTGGGCGAAGCCGCCGTCGGTGTCCTCCTTGGGGCCGCCGGGGGCCTGCACGACGCCGTCGAGGCTGATGAATTCGATGACCAGGATGCGCATGGGGATCGCCTCTCTTCCGTTCGGAGTCTCGACAGTGAAGACCGGGGGACGGGCCGGAACTCATCGCGGCCGGCGGGCCCGATTCGCGGGAATTCTCCCGGTGACTCCGTCATGACCTGGGGTGATGTGGATCCGTGCGGTGGTGGGAGAGACTATGGGGATCCCGGCGGCCGTGGGAAGCCCTGCCGCCCTCGCCGCTCTCGGCGGCGCGGGGGTACCGTTCCCGCATGGTCCCCTCCACGGAACGGCACCGGCCGTTCACCCCCCTTCCCGAGCCCGCTGAGGCCTTCATCCGCGAGTTGCCCAAGGTCGAGCTCCATGTGCACCTCGAAGGCTCCATGAAGCCCGAGACGCTGCTGGAGCTGGCGCGGCGCAACGGGGTCGACGGGCTGCCCGGCTCGCTGGACGCCATCCGGGACTGGTACGCCTTCACCGACTTCCCGCACTTCATCGACGTCTACCTCGCCTCCGTCGCGGCCCTGCTGACCGAGGACGACTTCGCCCTGCTCGCCGGGGACGTGGCCGACACGCTGGCCGCCCAGAACGTCCGCTACGCCGAAGTGCACGTCAGCCTGTACGCGCACCTGATGCGGGGCGTCTCCGCCGGGACGGTGTTCGCCGGGATCGAGCGCGGGCGCGTGCGGGCCGCCCGCGACCACGGCATCGAGCTGCGCTGGATCCCCGATTTCCCCGGGGACTTCGGGGTGGAGAGCGGAGAGGCGACCCTGGAGGCGACGCTCGCCCACGGCCCGGACAGCGTCGTCGGGTTCGGCGTCGGCGGCATGGAGGTCGCCCGCGCCCCCTTCGCCGACCTGTTCGCCCGCGCGCGCAAGGCCGGTCTGCACAGCCTCCCCCACGCCGGTGAGGTCGGCGGCGTCCAGCGCGTCCACGAAGCGCTCGACGACCTGGCGGCGGAGCGCATCGGGCACGGCATCCAGGCGATGGCCGACCCGGAGCTGGTGGCGCGCCTGCGCGACGAGCGCGTCCCGGTCGACGTGTCACCGACCTCCAACCTGCGCACGCGCGCCGTCGACGCCATCGGCGACCACCCGCTGCCCCGGATGCTCGACGCCGGGCTGCTGACCACGCTCAACAGCGACGACCCCACGATGTTCGGCACCGACCTCACCGGTGAGTACCGCACCGCCCACCGCCTGGGGCTGGACCTGTCCACCCTCGCGCTCCTGGCCCGCAACGGCGTGGACGCCTCCTACACGGACGACACTGCAAAGGCGGGACTGAAGGCGGAGATCGACGCGGTGCTCGCGCGCTATACGGCCTGAGGGGGAGCCCCTCACCCGGAGGGGACGGCGGACAGCCCCACCATGCAGGTGTTCCGCAGCTCCTCCCACTGGGCGACGGCGGTGTCGGCCGCATCGCCCTCATAGGGAATGGGGATTCCGCCCTCCAAGCGCGCGGGCGCCCACTCGTCGCCGATCACCTCTCCGTCCTGCAGGGTCAGGGTGAGCACCCCGCTCTGCGCCGTCGGGCCGCGGTGGTTGTAGAAGACGAAGTTCCCCAGGCCGTAGTGGACATAGCCGCCGGGTGCGTACCCGCCGGGGGACAGCACGTGCGCGTGCCCGCCGACCACGGCGTCGGCGCCCGCGTCCAGGAGCCGCTGGGCCAGGTCGGGGGCGTGCGGGAGGGGGCAGTGGTCGGCTTCCAGCCCCCAGTGCAGGTAGACGACGACGGCGTCCGCCGTCTCCGCCGTGTCGGAGACGGCGCGCACCAGCCGGTCCTGCATGGCGTTCTTCGCCGACGCCAGGCCGGGACGGTCGCCGTCGGCCGTCCACTGCTCCATCAGGTGCGCGTCCAGCACGTCCGTCGCACCGAGCAGGGCGACGGTGTCGCCGCCGAGTTCCACGGTGTGCGGCGCGTACGCCGCGTCCTCATCGCTGCCCGCCCCCACCAGGGGGAACCCGGCGGAGTCGGCGTTGGCCAGGGTGTCCTGCAGCCCGTCCGGGCCGAAGTCCATGCCGTGGTTGTTGGCGACGGTCGCCACGTCCACCCCGGCCGATTCCAGGGCGTCGAAGGCGGTGGCCGGGGCGCGGAACCGGAACTGCTTGCCGGGGGCGGGGGTGCCGCCCCCGGTGACGGCGGTCTCCAGGTTCACCATCGCCAGGTCGGCTTCGGACAGCCGGGCGGCGATCGGCCCGAGCGCCGTGCCGGGGGAGGTGTCCAGCCGCTGCCGGAGCCCCCCTTCGAAGTGCACATCGCCGCCGAAGGCGATGGTGTAGGGCTCCTTGGCCGGTTCCTCGGGCTCGGCCGAGGGGGCGGAGTCGGCGCGTTCCAGGTCACCGGTCGCCGGGCTGCACGAAGCGGTGAGGGAGGCGGACAGGAGGAGGAGGGCAGTTGCCGTCGTGCGCTTCATAAGCGGTCCACACTTCGCGAATCTCGGGTGGGACGCCGATGGGGCCCGCGTTCACCGCCCACCGGCCTTCGTCCGGTGGGACGTGTTCGGACGGGGCGGGGTGTACGGCCGGTCGCGGCCACCGGCGGTCCGAGAACCGTACGCGCGGGGTAATGACGCGATCACGAAGGGTGCCGTTTCGTGTTCAACTCTTCACGGGGCGGAGTGCCGACCGTTATCGGGCGGGGTTGTCTGGATGCATTCGTTTTATTGAATTGATCAAGATCATGCCCTAGGGTGGAGCCTCCGGCGCTCCGCCCCTCCACCTGCACCTGGGGCGGCCGGGTCGGCCCCGGGGCACGGATCCGCGTCCGCGTCCCGGGGCCTTCGTGTGCGCGCGGAGCGGCTTCACCCGGCGGGCACGGCGCGCGGGGCGTAGGCGCGCAGGAACGCGTCGACGCCGTCCTCCACGCTGGCCCTGACCTCCTCCCGGTCCATGGGCACCGCCCCGTGCAGGGTGCGGTTCACCGTCTCGGAGGTGGCCAGCACCAGCAGGTGCACCGCGGCCCGGCGGCCGTCGCGCAGGTCCAGCAGCCCCTCCCCGGCCAACTCCTCCAGCCGCCGCCGCAGGTCCGCCTGGACCGTGCCCGGCCCCTCGCGCTGCCACTCGGCGAGCACGTCGGCGGGCAGGTGCCCGGCCTCGGCCTGGATCTGGCGCACCAGCGCGAAGTGGTCGGTGAACCGGTTCGGCAGCAGGCACCAGTCGTAGGCCAGGTCCACCAGGTCGGTGCACAGGTCGGCGACCTTGCGCAGGTGGGTGTCGAGCAGCGCGAGCTGGGCGTCGCGCACGCGCACCGTGCTGGGGTCCCCGGCCGGGGCCGCGCCGCTGGCCGTCCTGCTGGCCGCCTCCACCTTCACCGTGATGGCCGGGGCGATCATCAGCCCGGTGGTCGAGGTCATCCGCGGCGGCCTCGGGGTCTCCGGGACCGCCGCCGGGCTGGTGATCACCGGCCACGCCCTGGGCATCGCCCTGGCCAGCCCGCTCATCGGGCGCGCGATCGACCGCTGGGGCGCGCGCCGCGTCCTGGCGGCCGGGCCGGCCCTGTTCGGCGCGGCCGGCGGCGCGGGCATGGCCACGGGCGACTCCTACGCCGCCCTGCTCGTCACCCGGCTGGTCTTCGGCGTCGGGGCGGCCGCGGTGTTCAGCGGCACCACGGTCGGCCTGCTCGCGCTCTACCAGGGCGCCGCGCGCGACCGGGCGATGGGCTGGCGCGGCACCGCCAGCAGCCTGGGCGGGGTGGTCTGGCCGCTGCCGGGAGGCGCGCTCGGCGGGCTGAGCTGGCACGCGCCCTTCGCCATCTACCTGCTCGGCATCCCGCTGGGCCTGGCGGTGCTGTACGTCCTGCCCGACGACGCCCGGGGCGCGCGGGAGCGCGCCGGGGCCCAGCGCACGGGGGCGTTCGCGCTGCTCGCCCGCCATCCGGTGCTGCTGGCCCACTACGGCCTGCTCGCCTCCTCGGCCGTGCTGCTGTACGTGATGATGGTCTTCCTGCCGCAGCGCCTGGCGCAGATCGGCGTGGAGGCGCCGCTGGCGGTCTCGCTGTACTCGGTCTCCATGACCGTGGCGATGAGCGTGGTCGGGCTCGCCTGCGCCCGGGTGCGGGCGCGGTCGGGGTACGTCCGGATGCTGCGGCTGGCCGTGGCGAGCTGGGCGGCGGCGTTCGTGCTGATGGCGCTGGTCGACGTCCCGGCGGCGCTGGTGGCGGCACTGGTCCTGCTCGGGTTCGGGCAGGGCGTGGTCAGCCCGGCGGTCACCGTGATGATCGGCGAGGCGGTCCCCGAAGGACTGCGCGGGCAGGCCACGGCGCTGTCCGGGACGGCGGTCTTCGCCGGGCAGTTCGCCTCTCCGCTGATGCTGGGGCCCGTGGTCGAGGCGGCCTCCGTCCAGACGGGCTTCCTCGTCTCGGCGGGGTTCGCGGCCCTGGTGCTCGCCGCCCTCGCCGCCACCCGCTTCGGCGCGGGGGCCGACGCGGCGGCGCGGCGCTGACGCGATTCCCCCCGGAATGCGGATCCCATTCGCATTCCGGGGGCTTTTCCTGTTCTCGATCGATGAGGGTCGTTCGTCGGGAAGGTCTGTTTCGGGGAACAGGGGCCCAGGGAAAGCGGAGGTAAAGAACCGTGTTCCCGACGGATTCGGATCGGCCCGAAAATCAGGGCCGTACCCTGCACTTAGTTGCTCAGAGTAGTAACGGACATACGGTGTGCACACGCGGCAACCTCATCAATTTCCGAAAACCCCCGGCGGCCGCCGAGTACCTCCTCTAGCGTTGCCACGCAACGGAAAGGGCGGCCCCGCCCGCCGTTCGCGGCCCCGCATCCACCCCGCACGGCGGATGCGCCGCGAGGTGGGCCCCCGGGGACCGTCGTGTCGACGGTTCATCGCACCCGCTACTGCGTGCACTGCGGCAAGGAACGATCACTCTGTGTAATCACTCGTGAAAGGCCATCCCTCGATATGCGCAAGCGGCTGACCACCACGACCACCCTCGCGCTGCTCACCGCCGGATTCGCGGCCGTCCCGTTCGCGGCCGCGTGGGCCGGCCCGGTGACCGACGGCTCCGGCGGCGTGGCCTCGGGCAACCAGATCAACGTCCCCGCCGACGTGGAGGCCGAGCTCTGCGGCAACGCGCTGGCGGTGCTGGGCATCTCCAAGGCGGACTGCACCGAGGTCGCCAAGGCGGTCTACGCCGGGTCCGAGGAGGGCTCCGGTGGGCCGAGCACGGACGGGTCGGGCGGCGTGGCCTCGGGCAACCAGATCAACATCCCGGTCGACGCGGCCATCACGGTCTGCGGCAACTCGGTCGCGGTGCTGGGCACCTCGAAGGCGGAGTGCACCACCGTCGTCAACGTGATCAACACGTCGCCGGACAACGAGGAGGCGCCGCAGACCGACGGGTCGGGCGGCGTGGCCTCGGGCAACCAGATCAACATCCCGGTCGACGCCGCCGTGGAGATCTGCGGCAACGCCGTCTCCGTCCTCGGCGTCGCCAAGGCCGAGTGCCTGGAGAAGGTCGGCCACGGGGACCACGGCGACGACGGGTCCGACGGATCGGACGGCGGCGACGGGTCCGACGGCGGCGACGGCGACGACGGCAAGGACCACCAGAACGGCGACGACGGGTCCGACGGATCGGACGGCGGCGACGGGTCCGACGGCGGCGGCGGCAAGGACGGCGGGAAGGACGGCGGTGACGGCGGCTCCGGCAAGGACGGCGGCGACGGCTCCGGCGACGACCCGAAGAAGGAGCTGGCCTCGCAGGTCTCGGCCGAGGAGGACGACCTGCTGCCCGTGACCGGTGTCGCACTCGGCGGCCTGGTGGCCGCCGCGGTCGCGGCCCTCGGCGGCGGCGGGGCCGCGATGGCGCTGGCGCGCAAGAAGCGCCGCGCCGCCGCGCACGCCGCCGAATAGCCGCCTTGGACGGGCGACCGTCCGCGGCATGAGGTGTGGGCCCGCCCCGGGGGCGGGCCCACACGCGTATCCCCGGGCCGATGCGAGGCGGCCCGGGGCGTCTCATAGCCTCGAAGACGTGCACCGAGTCCTGTTGTCCAAGCGCATGCTGGCGTTCCACGCGCTGGTACTGGTCGTCGTGCCCTCCTTCGTCTGGCTCGGGTTCTGGCAGCTGGACCGGTGGGAGGAGAAGGCGGCCGCGGCTCGGCTCCAGGAGGAGAACCTCGCGGCCGACCCCGTTCCGGTGGAGGAGCTGGACGCGGTCGGTGCGCAGGTCGACCCGCAGGACCGGTGGCGCCGCGTGACCGTGGTCGGCACCTACGACTCCGACAACGAGCTGCTGGTGCGCAACCGGGACGGCTCCCAGGGAGTGGGGCTGCACGTGCTGACCCCCCTGGTGGCCGAGGACGGCACGGCGCTGCTGGTGAATCGGGGATGGATCGACCAGCCCCCGTCGTCGAAGGCGGAGCCCGAGGTGCCGCCCGCCCCGGAGGGCGAGGTCACCGTCACCGCGCGGCTGCACTACAGCGAGACCCCGGAGAACACCGGCGTCCGCCGGCGGGAGGGCCTTCCCGAGGGGCAGATCATGCTCATCGACGTCGACGCGATCGCCGAGGACCTGCCCTACCCGGTCTACGGCGGGTACGGGGATCTGACCGAGCAGGACCCAGCGTCCGACCCGGCACCCGAACCCGTGGCGGCCCCGGAGACGAACACCGGGATGAACCTGTCGTACGCGGTGCAGTGGTGGGTGTTCACCCTGACGGCGATCGTGGGATGGGTGTTCCTGATGCGCCGCGAGATCCGCGACGCGGCTCAGGGCGGCACGGCGGAGGGTCCCCAGGCGGAGAGCCCCAGGGAGCCGATCGGCCACCCCAGCGGGAGCTGATCGTCCGACCACCACGACAGCCAACGTAGCGCCCCTCCCTCCCCGGACGGGGCCCGGCGGTCCGGCACGTCCGCGGTCTCGGGGCGGTCCGAAACCTCCGATCGGGGGGAATGCATGGGAGCACTTGCCCCGGACATGCCCACGTGGGGACGGCCGCCCGATTAGAGTGTCCGCGTACCTGCGGCTTCGACGGAGGAGTGCCATGGGCGAGACGCACGCTCCCGGGACGGTGCGCCCCGGAGGCCGGACCGCCCGTACCCGTGCCGCCGCCCTCAGAGCCGCCGCCGACATCCTGGTCGAAAAGGGCTTCGCCGGGCTCGACCTGGCGGAGGTCGCCGGGCGCGCGAAGGTGGGGCGGACCACCGTGTACCGGCGCTGGGGCAGTGCCGCCGGGCTGGTCGTCGACCTGCTGGCCGACCTGCCCGTGCCGCCCCTGCCCGACGAGGCCGCCGACACCTTCGAGGGCGACCTGCGCGCCAACGCCCTCACCGTGCGCGAGCGCCTCGCCGACGCCCGGCAGGGGCCACTGTTCAAAGCCGTCGTCGCCGCCGCGACCTGCGACGCGCGCGCCGCCGAGGCGCTGCGCCGGTTCCACCGCGTGCGTGTGGCGGAGTGGGGGCCGTGCGTGACGCGGGCCGCCGAGCGGGGTGAGGTGCCGCACGGCACCGACCCCGGGGAAGTGGCGCTCGCGGTGTCGGCGCCCCTGTACCAGCGCCTGCTGGCGGGTTTGGGGCCGGTGGACGAGGCGGCGGCGGACCGCTCCGCGCGGGCCGCGGCCGCCGCGGCCAGGGCGGGGGCCTACGTACGATGAACCGGTGACGCATGACCCGTTCGTCCGAGTCCGCGGCGCGCGCGTGCACAACCTGCGCTCCGTCGACGTCGCCGTCCCGCGCGACGGCCTGGCCGCCTTCACCGGGGTGTCCGGGTCGGGCAAGTCCTCGCTCGCCTTCGGCACGCTCTACGCCGAGGCCCAGCAGCGCTACCTGGAGTCGGTCGCGCCGTACGCGCGCCGCCTCCTGCAGCAGGTCGGCGCCCCCGACGCGGACGCGATCACCGGGCTGCCGCCGGCGGTGGCCCTGAGCCAGCGCCGCGCCGCGCCCTCGGCCCGGTCGTCGGTCGGCACCATCGCGCTGCTGTCCAACTCGCTGCGGATGCTGCTCTCCCGCGCGGGCACCTACCCGGCGGGCGCCGAGCGCCTGGACTCCGACGCCTTCTCGCCCAACACCGCCGCGGGGGCCTGCCCGGACTGCGAGGGCATGGGCGAAGTGCTGGACGCCACCGAGCGCTCCCTCGTGCCCGACGCGTCGCTGAGCATCCGCCAGGGGGCGGTCGCCGCCTGGCCCGGCGGCTGGATGGGCAAGAACCTCCGGGAGATCCTGGAGGCGCTCGGGTACGACGCCGACGCGCCGTGGCGGGACCTTCCGCAGGAGGCGCGCGACTGGATCCTCTTCACCGACGAGCAGCCGGTGGTCACCGTGCACCCGGTCCGGGAGGCGCACCGCATCCAGCGCCCCTACCAGGGCACCTTCTCCAGTGCGAAGCGCCTGGTGATGAAGGCCTACGCGGCCTCCAAGAGCGAGGCGCGGCGGGAGAAGGCCGCGCGGTACCTCACCCGGTCGGCGTGCCCGGCGTGCGGGGGCCTCCGCCTCCGGGCCGAGGCGCTGGCGGTGACGTTCGCCGGGCGCACCATGCCCGAACTCGCGGGGCTCGCGCTGTCCGAGCTGGCCGACGTGCTCGATCCCTACGCGCGCGGGGACGAGGGCGCGGTCGCGGTCCTGGCGGGGGACGTGGTCGCGCGCATCCGCGTGCTGGAGCGGCTGGGGCTGGGCTACCTGAGCGTCGGCCGCCCCGCGCCGTCGCTGTCCGCAGGGGAACTGCAGCGCCTCCGCCTGGGGACGCAGCTGCGGTCCGGGCTGTTCGGCGTCGTCTACGTGCTCGACGAGCCGTCGGCGGGGCTGCACCCGGCCGACACCGAGGCGCTCATGGAGGTGCTCGCGGGGCTCAAGGAGTCGGGCAACAGCGTCTTCCTCGTCGAGCACGACATGGACGTGGTGCGCCGGGCCGACTGGGTCGTGGACGTGGGGCCGGGCGCGGGGAGCCGCGGCGGCCGCGTGCTCTATAGCGGGCCGGTGGAAGGGCTGGCCGGGGCCGAGGCGTCGGAGACCCGGCCCTACCTGTTCGCGCCGGTGCGCTCGGCGTCGCGCGGGCGGGCGCCGTCGGGCTGGTTGAAGCTGCGCGGCGTGCACCGCAACAACCTGCGCGGGCTCGACGCCGACGTGCCGCTGGGCGTGTTCACCGCGGTCACGGGGGTGTCCGGTGCGGGCAAGACGTCGCTGCTGCGCGAGCTGGCCGACGGCGTCGAGGGGTTCGAGGGCGTCGACCGGGTCGTGGAGGTCGACCAGCGGCCCATCGGGCGCACACCACGGTCGAACCCGGCCACCTACACGGGCATGTTCGACGTGGTGCGCAAGCTGTTCGCGGCGACGGAGCAGGCGCGTGAACGGGGGTACGGGGCCGGGCGGTTCTCGTTCAACGTGGACGGCGGCCGGTGCGCCACCTGCCAGGGCGAAGGGCTCGTCTCCGTCGAACTGCTGTTCCTGCCGAGCAGCTACGCGCCGTGCCCGGAGTGCAAGGGGGCGCGCTACAACCCGGACACGCTCGGCGTCACCTACAGGGGCAGGAGCATCGCCCAGGTGCTGGAGATGACCGTGGAGGAGGCGGCCGGCTTCTTCGCCGACGTGCCCGCCGCGGCGCGCCCGCTGCGCGCGCTCGACGAGGTGGGGGTCGGCTATCTGAGGCTGGGCCAGCCCGCCACGGAGCTGTCGGGCGGGGAGGCACAGCGGATCAAGCTGGCGTCGGAACTGCAGCGCGCGCGGCGCGGGAACACGCTGTACCTGCTGGACGAGCCGACCACCGGGCTTCACCCGAAGGACCGGGACCTGCTGGTCGCGCGGCTGCACGAGCTGGTGGACGGCGGGGCGACGGTGGTCGTCGCCGAGCACGACATGTCTGTGGCGGCCGGGGCGGATCACGTGATCGACCTGGGCCCCGGCGGCGGGGACGCGGGCGGGACGGTCACCGGCCAGGGGACGCCCCGGGAGGTCGCGGAGACGGGTGAGGGGAGGACGCCTCCCTTCCTGAGGGCCCACCTCTCTCCCGTCGCGCCCTCCGCTCTGTGAGGATGGCGCCATGAGCGACGAGGCGAGCCGGGTGACGCGGAGGACGGCGGGGCCTGAGGAGAGCGCCCGTGCCAGCCGGATCTGGTGGGAGGGGGCGGCCGACGAGTACCAGGGAGAGCACGGGGACTTCCTGGGGGACAGCGTGTTCGTGTGGGGGCCGGAGGGCCTCACGGAGGACGAGGCGGGACTCCTCGGCCCCCGGGAGGAGCTGAAGGGCGCGCGCGTCCTGGAGGTGGGCTGCGGTGCGGCCCAATGCGCGCGGTGGCTGCGGGCGCAGGGGGCGCACGTGGTCGGCGTGGACGTGGCGTTCAGGCAGTTGCAGCACTCCCACCGCATCGACGAGAACGAGGGGACGGCGCGGGTTCCGGTCGCCCAGGCCGATGTGCAGTACCTCCCTTTCGCCGATGCCTCCTTCGACGCGGTCGTCTCGGCCTTCGGGGGCTTCCCCTTCATCCCCGACGCGACGGCCGCCGTGGCCGAGAGCGCGCGCGTGCTGCGCCCCGGGGGAAGGCTGGTGTTCTCGGTGACGCACCCGGTGCGGTGGATGTTCCCGGACGACCCGACACGGGCGGGGATGACGGTGGTGCAGTCCTACTTCGACCGGAGGGCCTACATCGAGGAGGACCGCTCGGGGCGCGCGGTGTACGTGGAGCACCACCACACGATGGGCGACTGGATCGGGGCGATCGCCGGGGCCGGGCTGCGCCTGACGGCCCTGACCGAACCCGAATGGCCCGAGCACAACACCTCGATCTGGGGAGGGTGGGGCCCCTACCGCGGCCGCTACGTCCCGGGCACCGCGGTCTTCACCGCCGAGAAGTGACGAACAGGAGGCCCTTCGTGACCGACGTCCGGATCCGGGCCGCCCACCCGTCCGACCACGCACGCATCGTGGCGGTCTGCGACGAGTGGTGGGGGCGCCCGATGACGCACCTGCTGCCGCGCCTGTTCCTTGACCACTTCCACACCACGAGTCTCACGGCCGAGGCGGGGGAGGATCTGGCGGGCTTCCTCATCGGGTTCGCGTCGCCTTCGGACCCCGAGGCGGCCTACGTGCACTTCATCGCGGTGGGCCCCGAGCACCGGCGTTCGGGGCTGGCCGGTGAGCTGTACCTCCGTTTCACCTCCACGGCGCGCGAACAGGGGCGTTCGGTGGTCCGCGCGATCACGTCCCCGTCCAACGAGCGATCGATCGCCTTCCACCGGTCGATCGGCTTCACGGTCACGGGCCCGCACAAGGACTACGACGGCCCGGGCGTGGACCGGATGGTGTTCGAGCTGCGGTTGTGATCCCGGGCCCCTATCATCCGAAACCCGTCGGGCGGGAGGAGACGCGATGCGGCTGAAGCTGGACCTGCACGACATCTTCAACAAGGGCCGGGACATCGACCGGGCCCTCAACGAGATCATCGACGAGGCCGTCCGCAAGAAGGCCAAGACGGTCGAGATCATCCCGGGCAAGGGCTCGGGCCAACTGAAGAAGCGCGTCCTGAGGTTCCTCGACCAGAAGGAGATCAAGGCCAAATACCACCGCGTGGAGAAGGACGGAAAGAACTTCGGCCGGTTGTTCGTCCATTTCAAGCACTGACGGTGCCGTGCGGTTCATCGGTGATCGGCGGCCCTGAAATCCCGGAGGTCCTCCTCGGTGTAGGCGATCGGCTCGTCCTCGGCCAGACGTGCCATCACGTCGTCGAGTCCCGGGAGCGACGCCTCGTCCAGGATCAGCTCGCGAAGGTAGGCGGCGAGGGACAGGCTTCTGCGCTCAGCCCTCGCCCTGAGGATTTCCAGCGCTTCGGGCGGGACATCCCGGATTTCGAGTACCGACGTCTCGTCACTCATGTGAACAGCGTGACATGAGCCTGGTCTACGGCACCGAGTATGCGGCTCCGCTGTGCGGCGGTCCCGGGCGGTGCCAGTGCGGCCGGGACCGCCGCACACGTTCGTGACTCCTACTCCGCCAAGAAGTCGACCAGCGCGCCCGCCACCTCGTCCGGGGCGTTCTCCATGGGGATGTGGCCTGCCCCCGGTACGCGTACGAGAGTCGTCTCCGGCACCTCCGAGTCGAAGCGCTCCGCGTACTCCACCCTCTGGAACTCGTCGTCCTCGCCCCAGACCAGCAGCTTGGTCACCGGGGAGTCCTTCAGCGCCGGGAGCAGGTCGAGGGTGTACCGGCTGTCCGCCGCGCCCGCCAGGGCCATCCACGAGCGGCGCACGCGCGCCTCCGCCCAGGGGGACAGGTACTCGTCGATCAGCCCCTCGGTCGCGGCGCTCCCCAGTGCCGCCGTCACGACCCGCCGACGCGCGGACAGGAACTCCTCCGCCGTGGTCGACGCGACCACCTCCGGGTCCCGGAACCGCGCCACTGCCGGAACCGGCCACGAGTCGTAGGTGACCGAGTTGACCAGCGCCAGGCGGGACACCTCCAACGGCCCGTGCACCAGCAGGTGCTGTGCGACCGCGCCCCCGATGTCGTGGCCCGCCACGGCGACGGGGCCGGACACTCCCAGGGCCGACGCCGCCTCCGCCACCCGCTCGGCGAGGTCGGGCACCGACGCGGTCTCAAGGGTCGGCTCACCGCCCGACCTCCCCAGACCGGGGAGGTCGAGTGCCAATGGCCGCAGCCCCGCCCCCGCGAGCCGCGGCAGCACCGGGCGCCACACCCGGCTCCAGTACGTGCCGTGCAGCAGGAGCACCGGAACGCCGTCGTCCCGTCCCGCGGTCAGGTAGCTGACCACGGCATCCCCGACCCGGACCTCCGCCCGGCGCACGCCCGCTTCCGCACCCGTCGTCTCCGTGTTCGCGTTCATGCCCCCACTGTGGCCGCGCGGCCCACCTTCCGCCGAGAGTCCGGAAAGACACCTACAGGTACATTCGCGCCATGAGCCTGCACCGGGTGGTGGCCCTGATCAGTCCGCCGCAGTCGCCCTTCGAGCTCGCCTGTGCCTCGGAGGTCTTCGGCACCGTGCCGCCCGACGCCGAGCCCCGCTACGACTTCTCGGTCTGCGCCGAACGGCCCGGCCCCGTGCCGACCACCGTCGGCTACGCGATCCACGTCGACGCCGGGCTGGAGGCCCTCCAGGACGCGGACACCGTCGTCGTGGCGGCGTGGAACCCGGTAGGCGCGCCGGTGCCGCCCGGCGTCGCCGACGCCCTGCGCGCCGCCCACCGGCGCGGGGCGCGGGTCGCCGCCATCTGCACGGGCGCCTTCGCCCTCGCCCGCGCGGGCCTCCTCGACGGCCGCCGCGCCACCACCCACTGGCGCCGCACCGACCGCCTCGCCTCGGAGTTCCCGGAGGTGCAGGTGGACCCCGACGTGCTCTACGTGGACCACGGCGACGTCGCGACCAGCGCCGGAACCGGCGCCGGCATCGACCTGTGCCTGCACCTGGTCCGCAGCGACCACGGCGCGGCCTACGCCGACCAGATCGCCCGGATCATGGTGCTGCCCCCGCACCGGGAGGGCAGCCAGCGCCAGTTCGCCGTGCGGCCCGCCCCGCCCCGGCCGGACACGTCGCTGGCGCCGCTGCTGGAGTGGGCCGAGGGCCGGATGGACGCCCGGCTGACCGTGGAGCGGTTGGCCGAGCGCGCGGGGGTGTCCGGCCGCACCCTCGCCCGCCGGTTCACCGAGCAGCTCGGCACCAGCCCCGGCCAGTGGCTGCTCACCCGGCGCCTCGACGCGGCGCGCGTGCTGCTGGAGGAGACCGACCTCCCGGTCGAGGCGGTCGCCGCCCGGGTCGGCCTCGCCTCCGCCGTCAACCTGCGCCGCCGCTTCCGGGCCCGGTTCGGCACCACCCCCGGCGCCTACCGCCGCGCCTTCGGCCGGGCCAGGTAGCCGTCAGGCGTTGGCGGGGGCGCTGGGCCGTGTGGCGCAGCGCCCCCGCCCCTGTGCGCGGGGTCATGCGCACATCAGGACTTCCCGCGCCCCCTCCTGGCGTTGTCAAGGTTTCGTGCGCCCATTTCTCTGGGCTGACCTGCGCTTTACCGCACCGCTCCCGCCCCCGGCGCACCGGACCCGACCGTCTTGCGGCCGCTCCCCGCCTCTCTTCGGCGTGCGGTCGCGCATGTCCCCGCGAAGGAGGGCACCTTGCCCGTCGCCCTGTGGGCGCTCACTCTGGGCGCTTTCGGTATCGGCACGACCGAGTTCGTCATCATGGGCATCCTGCCCGAGGTCGCGGCGGACGTCGGGGTCTCCGTCCCGACCGCCGGGCACCTCATCTCCGGGTACGCCGCCGGCGTGGTCATCGGCGCCCCGCTGCTGGCCGTCGCCGGGTCCCGGCTGCCCCGCAGGACCTTCCTGCTGGCCCTCCTCGGGCTGTTCGCCGGGGCCAACGCCCTGTCCGCGGCCGCCCCCGGGTACGAGGCGCTGCTGGCCACCCGCGTGCTCGCCGGGCTGCCGCACGGCGCCTTCCTCGGCATCGGGTCGGTCGTGGCCGCCGACATGGTGGCCGGGCACCGGCGCGGCCAGGCCGTCGCCCGGGTGCTGCTGGGCCTGACCCTCGCCAACGTCGCCGGGGTGCCGCTGGGCTCCCTCATGGGCCAGGAGCTCGGCTGGCGCTGGGCGTTCGCCGCCGTGGCGGTGATCGGCGCCGTCGCCGCGGTGGTGCTGCGCGCGGCCCTGCCCGAGCAGCCGCGCCCCGCCCCCGTCCCGGTCCGCCGCGAGGTCAGGGTCTTCGCCCGGCCCCAGGTGCTGCTCGCCTTCGCGGTCGTGGTCTTCGGGTTCGGCGGCAGCTTCGCCGCCTACAGCTACATCAGCCCGGTGCTGACCGACGTGACCGGGTACGGGGCCACCGGCGTCGCCCTGATGCTGGCCCTGTTCGGTGTCGGCACCACCGCGGGCGCGGTGGCCGGAGGGCGCCTGGCCGACGCCGCGCCCATGCCGACCCTCTACCTCTTCACCGGAGCCCTCGCCGCCTCCCTGGGGCTGTTCGCGTTCACGGCGGGCGACCCCGTCCTCGCGCCGATCGCGGTCTTCCTCATCGGCGCGACCGGCTTCGTGGCCGTCACCAGCCTGCAGACGACCATCCTGGAGAAGGCCAAGGAGGCGCCGGGCCTCGCCGCCGCAGGGATCCACTCGGCGTTCAACATCGCCAACGCCCTGGGAGCGCTGCTCGGCGGTGCGGCGATCTCGGCGGGACTGGGCCTGACCTCGCCCGCCCTGGTCGGTGCGGTCCTGTCCGCCATCGGGCTCGGGCTCGCCCTGCTGCTCGGGCTGTCGGAGCGGCGCGCCGCACTCGTCCGGCGGACGGCGGTCGCGGAGCCGGCGCCGGCCGCGGTGGCCGCTCCGGTCCTCGGGGAGGCCGACGACGCGGTGCGGGAGGTCCCTGCCGCCGTGTGATGCGGCCCGGGCCGCGTTCAGACCGAGAACAGCCGGGCGCCGTTGCCGTACAGCACCGACCGCATCCACCCGTCCCCCAGTCCCAGGCCGGCGAGGGACCGGAGCTGGTGGACGTACGGGTAGGGGATGTTCGGGAAGTCGGTGCCGAGGAGGATGCGGTCCTCCAGGGCCTTGAGGCGGGGGACCTCCTCCGGGGGGAACGGCGCCATCCGCTCGGTGAAGTCGGTGAACACCATCGTCGTGTCGAGGTGGACGCCGTCGTACTGCTCCGCCAGGCCGAGGAACTCCGTGTACTCGGGCGACCCCGCGTGCGCGATGACCGCCTTCAGGTCCGGGTGGGCCCTCAGCACCTCGCCGAAGGGCCCCGGGCCGGTGAAGGGCCCCTCCAACGGGCCGGACCCGCAGTGCACGACGGCGGGGACCCCCGCGTCGGCCAGAGCCCCCCAGACCCGGTCGAGCAGCGGGTCGCGCGGGTCGTAGCCGCCCACCTGGAGGTGGGCCTTGAAGACGCGCGCCCCTGAGGAGAGCGCGTCCGCCACGTACCGCTCCGCCTCAGGCTCGGGGAAGAACGTGGCGCTGTGCAGGCAGTCGTCATGGGCGGCCGCGAACTCCGCCGCCCACCCGTTCAGCCACTCGGCCATCCCCGGCTTGTGCGGGTACAGCAGCGACGTATAGCGGACGACGCCGAACCGCCTCAGCAGGTCGGCCCTCTCGGCCTCGTCCTGCCGGTAGGTGATCGGCCAGACGCCCTCGCCCAAGGCGTCGAAGTACGCCCAGACCTTGCCGAGCACGCGCTGCGGCATGAAGTGCGTGTGCACGTCGATCAGGCCGGGGAGGCCGAGTCCCTCCCAGAACGCCCGGACGTCGGCGGTTTCGTCGGCTGATGCGGCGTATGTCACGCGGTCACTCTACGGAAGTGCGCTGCGCTCGCGCAGGTCCGGGGCACCGCTCCTGTGGAGCCGAGGGGGCACCGGATCACTCCGTTGGAGCACGCTCGCTCTCGCGGCTCCGCCGCCAGTACTCGTAGTCCCACGAGGCCGAGAGCGCTGCGAAGCGGTCCAGCGCGGCGGCGCGGGAGCGGCGTGCCACGTACTCGCGGAGAGCCAGGTCCACGGCGTCCGTCTCGGTCGCCGCGCCGGTCATCCTCATCACAACGCTGAGGACATCAGGGACGATGTCGATCCGAGTCACGGCCATCATCCACCTCCTTCACGATCACGCACGAGACGGCTGTTCGTGACCCGTCTTTCGCGGATCACACCGCCCCAGGAGCACCCGCTGCCAGGCCTGCGACCGGGGCCCTGGCCGCGCGGGCGGCGGGGGCCAGGGACGCCAGCAGACCGGCGGGGACGCCCGCCAGCAGCAGGACGGCCACCCGCGCCACCGGTACCGCGGGCACCATGTCGTCCATCGCCGCCCCTGCCGCCGCCAGGCCGAACAGCACGCCCAGGGCCGCCCCGACCGCCGTTCCGGCCGCGCCGACCAGGGCCGCCTCGGACGCGACCAGCCCGCGGAGCTGCCCGCGGGTCAGCCCCAGCGCGCGCATGAGGGAGAACTCGCGCCCGCGTTCCAGCACCGACAGCGCCAGCGTGTTCGCGATGCCCAGCACCGCGATCACGACCGCCACCGCCAGCATCCCGACCACCACCGCGAAGATCGTGTCGAACAGCCGCCCGTACTGTTCGCGCTGCTCCGCGCCGCTGACCACCTCCAAACCCGGGTGGGCGGCGGACGCGGCGTCCACGGCCTCCCGAACCCTCTCCGCCGGGGCGCCGTCGGCCCCCACCACCAGCAGGCCGGCGTCCGGCGTGTCCGGGAAGAGCTCCGTGAAGTCCTCCGGCGCCACCACCAGGCCCGGCATGCCCCCTTCCGACGCGGTCACCGCCGCCACCGTCAGGCCCAGGTCGGCCCCGTCCCCGGGCACCCGGACCGTGTCGCCGACGCCGACCCCCAGCCGCTCGGCGTCGTCCGCGTGCAGGGCCGCCCGCCCCGGCGCGACGTCGGCGAGGTCGCCTTCCGCGGTCTCCATCGCCAGGTCGGTGCCCAGGCGCGCGCCGTAGAAGGACGCCACCGGGGTCGGCTCGCCCCCCACGCGGGCGGCCGCGCGCCGGTCCCGCATCACCAGGCCGACCGCCGGGTCCTCCCCCAACTCGCGGGCGAGGGAGGCGGGGAGCGCGGACGCCTGGGCGTCCGTGTCGCCACCGTCTTGAGAGGTCAGGGGGCGCAGCGCGTAGTCGGCGGGCATCTCGCGCGCCATCACCACGGTGAGCGTGGACTGGATCGACGCGCTCGCCACCGCGTACCCCGACATCAGCGCCGCCCCGACGGCCAGCGCCGTCATCGCGGTCGCCGTGCGGTGCGGGGTGCGCAGAACGCCTTCCACCGCCAGACCCGGCGCCGTCCCCAGCCGCCGCATAGGGGTGCGCACCACCGCCGCGAACGCCCGCACCAGCCACGGCGCCGCCGCCATCGCCCCAGCGAACGCCGCCATGCCCGCGCCCGCCACGACCACCATCGGCAGCGGTCCCGGCTCAAGGGTCATCCCCGTCCACGCACCGGCGGCGGCGAGGGCGAACAGCGCGGCCGCCGCCAGGGCGCGCAGCCGCGCCCCGCGCCCGGCGCCCTCCTCGGAGCCGCCGTCCCCTCCGCTCTCCCGGAGTGCCGCCAGCGGGGCCGTGCGCATCGCCGCCGCCGGGCGCGCGGCCGCGGCGACGGTGGTCACCACCCCCGCCCCCGCCCCCAGCGCGAGCGAGACGGGGGACACCACCAGCGGCATCCCTTCGGCGCCGCCGGTCCCGAAGAAGGAGGCCGCCCCCGCCGACCGGCCGGCCAGCTCCACCGCCGCCGCGGCCACGCCCACCCCCAGCGCCGCCCCGGCCGCCGAGGCCGCCAGCCCGACGGCCAGCGCCTCGGCCAGCACCCCGCGCAGGATCTGTCCGCGGTCGGCCCCCAGGCAGCGCAGCAGCGCCGTGGAGCGCCGCCGCTGGGCCACCAGCACCGCGTAGGTGTTGCCGATGACCAGCGCGGCGGTGAACAGCGCCACCGCCGCGAACAGCGACAGCCCGACGGTGACCGACCGCGCCTGCACCCCCGCGTCCTCGGCGAGCACGGCGCCGTACCCGGGGCCGGTCATGGTCTGGGCCCCGTCGCCGAGCGCCGTCCGGACCGCCGCCGCGACCTCCTCGGGGTCCGTGCCGTCGGCGCCGAGCACGCGCAGCTCCGCGTACCCGTCGACCCCGGTGACCTCCGCGGCGGTCTCCGGGTCGAAGGCGATCGCGCCCGCGGCCGAGGCGGTGCGGTCCAGCCCGAAGCCGACCAGGCCGGTGACGGTGAACTCCCGCCGCCGCCCGTCCGCGCCCACGGCGGCCACGGGGTCGCCGGTCTCCAGCCCCCTCGTGCGGGCGGTGGCCGTTGACAGCGCCGCCTCGCCGGCGCCCTCCGGCGCGCGCCCCTCCTCGATCCGCAGGCGCTCGGTGGGCCCGCCCACGGACACGGCCATCGCCGGCGCACCGCCGAGCGGCCGCCCGTCCGGGCCGAGCAGCACGGCCGACCCGCGCACCGCGCCGTCGGCCTCCGCCACCTGCGGCAGCTCCCGCACCCGCGGGACCAGGTCGCGGGGGAGCACGCCGCCGTCCTCGGGCGGGAGGGCGACCGCGTCGAGCCGGTCGGCACCTCCCATGGCGGAGTCGGCGAAGCTCTGGCGGACGCCGTCGGTGAAGACCAGCGTGGCGGTGGCGAACATGGCGCCCAGGGCGATCGCCAGGGCGGTGGTCGCCAGCCGGGACAGCGGGCCGGTGCGCGCGCGTCTCAACGGAGGGTCTCCTGCCGGTGCGGAGCGGGCGGCGGGGTGGTCAGCAGCGGGCGCAGCCGGGTGTCCGCGGCCATCCGCACCACCAGCGCCTCGGCCGGGCCCCGCGCCGCGATGGCCACGGCGGCGGCGACCGCCGCCCCGACCAGCAGCCCAACCGCGACGTCGTGCGGGTAGTGCACGCCCACGAAGACCCGGGAGAAGGCCTCCAGCAGGGCCAGGGGCGCTGCGAACGCCGCCGACCAGCGCCACGCGATGAACGCCGCCGCCAGCGCCGCGCCCGCGATGGCGGCGTGGTTGCTGGGGAAGGACCAGTCCCCGTGCGGCGGGCACGCCGCGATCGTGACCGCGTCCGCCACCGCCCGGCAGGGGCGCTCCTCCTGCACGAGCGTCTTGGCGCCCTCGCTCACCAGATAGCCCGCCACCGTCGCGACGGGGGCCAGCAGCGCCGCGGCCATGGCGCGCGCGCCATGGCCGCGTGCCCTCCACCACAGGGCCAGGAAGAGCACGGCGAAGCCCAGCAGCAGCAGGTCGGTGGCGGCCTCGGCGAAGGACTGCAGCCAGGCGGGCAGGTCCTGTGCGAAGGAGGTGACGGCCCGGTACGCGTCGGTGCTGGGCTCGGGGATCAGGGTCATGGGGTGGTGGGGTCCCTTCCGGGGTCGTGGCGGTGGTCGTCGGTGGCGTTCATCGTTCTCCGGGTGGTCGCCCGGAGGACACCGTTGCGATGGCGCCCCGCAGGGTTTCGAGGCTAGAGGCGGACAAAGGCCCGCACATCGCCCTGTCGTGGCAGGCGCACCGGCACTTTCGGGGGAGGCCGCACGGCCGTCCGCGGGCTAAGGTCCACAGCGTGGGCAGAACGGAGGAGCGGCGCATCGCCGCAGGCCGGTGGGGCGGCTGGGCGCGTGAGGCGGTGCTCCTCGTGCTGCTCGCCTGGACCGTGCACGGGTCGGTGACCACCACCGGGCCGATCGGTCCGATATCGGTGTTCCTGCCGCTCCTGGCCGGTGCGGCCTTCGCCGCCGGGCGCCTGTCCGCCCACCGCTACCCCGCCCCGGCCGTGCTCGCGGTGGCCGTCGGGGAGAGCCTGCTGCGCGTGGTGGTCCCCCTCGCTATCGGCGCGGAGCCCTGGTCGGGCATGGCCGACGCGATCGTCACCCTCCTGTTCGGCGTATTCCCCTGGTTCACCGGCCGCTACATGCGCCAGCGGTCGGAGCTGCTGGACTCGGGATGGGAGCGGGTCGCCGCCCTCGAACGCGAGCGCGACGCCGTCGCCGAGCAGGAGCGCCTGCGCGAACGGGCCCGCATCGCCGAGGAGATGCACGACTCCCTCGGCCACGACCTCAGCCTCATCGCCGTCCGGGCGGGCGGCCTGGAGGTCGCCCCGGGGCTGTCGGAGGAGGACTACCGGGAGGGCGTCGGTGAGCTGCGGGCGCGGGCCTCCGAGGCCATCGGCCGCCTGCACGAGGTCATCGGCCTCCTGGAGCGCTCGCGCGGGCAGGACGGCGCCGGTGCGCCGCTCGGCCGCCTCATCGGGCGTGCACGCTCCTCGGGCATGGAGATCGCCTGGGACGGGACCGAGCCGCCCGGCGACCACGCCGCGCGGACGCTGCTCTTCGCGGTCGTCCGGGAGGCGCTGACCAACGCCGCCAAGCACGCCCCGGGCGCGGCGGTCACGGTGGAGGTCGGCGCGCGGCGGCGCGGCAGGACCGCCTTCGTGCGGGTGGCCAACGGCCCCGCGGACGCGGGCCTGCCGGTGTCCGCCGGGGGCGGGCGGGGGCTGAGCTCGCTGCGCGACCGGGTGGAGCGGGCCGGGGGCGCCCTGGAGTCCGGCCCGACCGGCGGGGGCGGCTTCGCCGTCGCGGCCCACCTCTCGGCCACCGCCGCCGCGGCGGCGCGCGAGCGCCCCGTCCGCGCCCGCCGGGAACTGGCGGTCGCGGTCGCCACGGCCACGGCCGTGCTCCTGCCGCTGGTCGTCGGCTGGTACGCCTACGGCGCCTATCTGACCGAGAACGCCGTGCTCACCCGGGAGGAGTTCTCCCGGCTGGCCATCGGGCAGGACCGGGCGGCCGTGGAGGAGCGGCTGCCCGCGGCCCGGCTGCCCACCGCGGTCGTCGACCCCGGTCTGGAGCTGCTGATGCCCGAGGACGCCGACGAGTGCCGCTACTACCGCTCCCCGCGGGGTCCGGAGTGGTCGCCCGACCAGGCGTTCCAGGTGTGCTTCTCTGGGGGCGAACTGGTGTCGGCGTGCGTCTACGACCGCCGTCCGACACCCGACCTGCACTGCAAGGAGGACGGGGACGCGTGATCAGGGTGGTGCTCGCCGACGACGAGGCGCTCATCCGGGCTGGGGTGCGGACGATCCTGACCGCCGACCCGGGCATCGAGGTCGCCGGAGAGGCCCAGGACGCCGCGGGGCTGGTGGAGCTGGTCGGCCGGGAGCGACCCGACGTGGCCCTCGTCGACATCCAGATGCCGGGCGGCGGCGGCCTGGACGCGGTGCGCGAGGTGCGCCGCGCCTCTCCGGGGACGGCCGTGGCGATGCTGACGACGTTCGGCCGTGAGGAGTACATGGTGCGCGCCCTGAGCGACGGCGCCAACGGGTTCCTCCTCAAGGCGGGCGACCCGCGGGAGCTGATCGCCGGGGTGAAGGCGGTGGCCGCGGGCGGCGCCTTCCTCTCCCCGGAGATGGCCCGCGGCCTGGCCGGGCGGTTGCGGGAGGAGGACGGCGGCCCCGATCCCCGGGCGGCCGCGGCGGCACGGGCCGAGGCGCTCTCCCCGCGTGAGCGCGAGGTGCTGGCGCTGCTGGGCCAGGGGCTGTCCAACGCCGAGATCGCGCGGCGCCTGCACCTGGTCGAGGACACGGTCAAGACGCACGTCAGTTCGGCGTTCACCCGGCTGGGCGTGTCCAACAGGGTCCAGGCTGCGGTGCTCGCCTATGAGGCGGGCCTCGTCCGCATGTGATCCCGGGCTCGGGTGTCGCCCCCCGCGCACCGGCTCCGAATGAAGGGGGCACGATCCGGCGACAGGGAGGGCGACATGGGCAAGTGGGTGCGGCATCCGCTGGTGTGGGGGGCGGCGGCGATCGCGGTCGTACTGGTGGCCGTGGGGCTGTGGGCGTTCCAGCCCTGGCGCCTGTACACGAGCACGACCGTGGACGAGGACCTGCCCGCGGTGGAGCAGAGCGACGGTGCGCAGGGCGCGCCGGATGCGGCGGAGGAGCCGGAGGGCGCAGAGGGCGCGGAGGGGTCGGCCGAGGCCGAGACCGGGGAACCGGCCGAGCCCGTCGTCCTCGCGGAGGGGGAGTTCGTCTCCCAGGAGCACGACACGACCGGCACGGCGCGTGTGCTGGAGCTCGCCGACGGGTCCCGCCACGTGCGGCTGGAGGGGCTGGCCTCCAGCGACGGGCCGGACCTGTACGTCTGGCTCACCGACCAGGAGGCGGGCGGCGACTGGTTCAAGTACCGGGACGGCCGCTACGTCGACCTCGGTGCGCTCAAGGGGACGCACGGCGACGCCAATTACGAGATTCCGGAGGACGCCGATATCGAAGGCATGACCAGCGTGGTCATCTGGTGCGACCGCTTCTCGGTGGCGTTCGGCTCGGCGCCGCTCGACCTCTGAGGCGCAGCCGAAGGCGGGCGACTCGCGCCACGTCCGGCATATCCCATTACACTGAGCGCTTCCGCGACCACTCTTTTCAATGGGGCGCCCGGCTCCCAGAATGACGGAAGTCCGGACGATCCGTGCCGAACAGGGGCGGGGTGCATGACCGAAACCGATCCCGGGCCCGCGCGCGACGCCGGGTCCGACGGCGCGCTCGCGGCCGGGCTCCGCGACGGCGGGACCGCCGGTACGCAGGCCCTCGACGAGCTGTACCGCCGCCACTGGAAGCCGGTGCTGGCCTACGCCCTCACCTGCTGCCGCGACCCGCACACCGCCGAGGACCTCGCCTCGGAGGCCTTCACCCGCACCCTGGAGGCGGTGCGCGCGGGGCACGGCCCGGGCGAGGCCTGGCGCCCCTACCTGTTGGCGGTGGTGCGCCGTACCGCCGCCGACTGGGCGGGCACCGAGCGGCGCACCGAGCTCTCCGACGACTTCGAGCGCTGGCTGGGCGCGGCCCCGGAGGAGAGCGGCGAGGAGCGGGTGCTCCGCCTGGAGGACGGCGGCCTGGTGCGCAGGGCCTTCCACTCCCTGCCCGAACGCTGGCAGGCGGTGCTCTGGCACACCGAGGTCGAGGGGGAGGCGGCCGAACGGGTGGCGCCGCTCCTGGGCATCGGCCGCAGCGGCGTGGGGTCGCTGGCCTCGCGCGCGCGGGAGGGGCTGCGGGAGGCGTACCTGTCCGCGCACATCGCCGGGGCCGAGGGGGAGTGCCGCCGCTTCGCCCCGATGATCGGTGCGCAGGCGCGCCGCGGCGGTCGCAGGACCCGGCGCGACCTGGGGCGCCACCTGGCCGAGTGCGAGCGGTGCCGGTCGGCCTTCGCCGAGCTGAGCGGGCTGAGCAGGCGCATGCGGACGGTGCTGCCCGCCGCCCTGCTGATGTGGGCGGGGCCGTTCACCGGTGTGGCCGGGCTGCAGACGGGGCTGTTGGCCGGGGCGACCGGCGGGTCGGCACCGCTGGCCGCGGGTGCCGCCGCCGTCGGGGCCGCCGCGGTGATCGGCGGCGCGGCCGTCCTGGGGGGAGTGCCCGCACCCGAGCAGGGGCGGTCCCAGGACACGGCCACCGCCGCCGTTCCGCGGGCGCCCCAGGAGCCGGTGCAGGATCCGCCCCGGCCGCCCGAAGAGCCGGTTCCGGGCCCCACCGTCGCGCCCGATCCCGCGCAGCAGGCCGAGGACGACACCGCCGAGGAACCGGAGGAGGAGCCGGAGGACGACGGAGAGGACGGGGACGGCGGCGGAGGGGGCGAAGAGGACACGGTGCGGGAGCGCGGCGACGACATCGGGCCGCGCGCGCAGTCGGCGCGCCTGATGAACGCGGGGACGGGCGCCTGCGTCGTGCCGGAGGGCGGGCATGTGGTCGTCGGGTACTGCAGCGGGGAGGAGGATGAGGTGTGGGAGACGTTCGCCCCTGCGCCCGGGGACGACCGCACCTGGCTGCGCAACGTCGGGACCGGCGGCTGCCTCGGCTACGAGCCGGAGGCGCATGAGGGCGACGCGGTCAGCCACGAGCCCTGCCGCGCGGACCGGCAGGGGCAGATGTTCCGCTTCCTGATGCACCCGGACGGCAGCTACTACCTGGTCACCGACGCGGCGGGGCCGCAGGGCGGCGAGTTCCAGCTCGGGGTGGAGGAGTGGAGCGAGTTCGCCCCGCCGCCGGAGGAGGGGGATCCGCTGGTGACGATCTACAACTACTACGACGCCTCCCGACTGCGATTCCTCGCCGCCGCCGAATGACGGCCGACGGGTGGTTCCGCAGGTGGCGGGGGACGCCTCCGGAAAATCAGGTAACGAAACGATAAACCTGCGGGACGCCGGGGCCCGTGGGGACTCATTGAGGGGTGACCGCCGCGGCGGCGGTAACCCCGCTCGATCGCCGCCGCGGCGGTCGCCACAATGGTGGTCATGGGCATCCCTCACGCGCTGGACCACATCGTGTACGCCGCCCCCGACCTCCCCGCCGCGGGTGCCGCGTTCGCCCGCCTCGCCGGGGTCGAACCCGCCGTGGGCGGTTCGCATCCGGGGTGGGGGACCCACAACCTGCTCGTCGGGCTGGGCCACGGCGCCTACCTGGAGCTGGTCGGTCCCGACCCCTCCCAGATCCCGCCCGCCGGGCCGCGGCCGTTCCGCATCGACGGGCTCTCCGCCCCCGGCGCCGTCACCTGGGCCGTGCGCCGCGACGGCCTGGACGCGCACGCGCGCCGCGCGCGCGGCGCCGGGTACGACCCGGGCCGCGTCCTGGCCATGAGCCGGTACCGGCCCGACGGCGCACTCGTCGGCTGGACTCTCACCGACCCGCTGGGCGCCCACCCGTCCGGCGCGGTCCCCTTCCTCATCGATTGGGGCCGCACCCCGCACCCGACCGCGTCGGGGCTCCCGGAGGTGCGCCTGGCCGGGATGCGCGTCCAGGCCCCCGACCCGGACGCGGTCGCGGGGCCGCTGGACGCGGTCGGCGCCGGGGTCCGCGCCGACCCCGGACCGGCCGGACTCGTCGTCGCCCTGGACACCCCGAACGGCCGCGTCGAGCTCACTCCCCCGCCGTGATCCGGTTGCGGCTCTGACCCCATCGGGTCTCCGGTCGGTCACAAGGGGATCTGTCGGACGTCCAGAGATCGCAGGATTGTCGGATGCCGCACCGGTTCGCCCACGCGGCGATCCCCCCCCCGATGGAATGAGGCCGAGAGATGACCTTTGTTCTGTTCGTTCTTCCCGTGCTCATCATCGCCGCGGCGGTCGCCGCCTATGTGTTCATGGGGCGGCGTGACGGGTCCGCGCCGCAGGACGGGGCGTCCGACTGACCCGGGGGCCGGTCAGCGGGGCCGGTCCGGCGTGCGGGCGATCCGTTCGGCCGTCCGCCGCAGGGCGTCCGCGTCCACCCCGGCCCGCTCAAGGGCCCAGACCGCCGTTCCGTCCGTGCGCAGCACCCCCAGCAGGATGTGGGCGCCGTCGATCCAGCGGCGGTCGAAGCGCAGGGCCTCGCGCAGGGACAGCTCCAACGCCTTCTTGGCCCGCTTCGAGAAGGGGATGTGCGTGCCGAAGAGCCGTCCCGGCCGGGGGTGCCGCCCGGGGGCGGGGGCGCCCTCCCGGGCCGCCCGGCGCACGGTGTCGGTGGTCGCGCCGTGTTCGCGCAGGGCGCGGGCGGCGGGCGCGGTCGGGGGCTCGTCCCCTGGGTCCAGCAGGCCCAGGAGCAGGTGGACGGTGCCGATCCGGCCGTGGCCGAGGCCGCGGGCCTCGTGCTGGGCCTGGACGACGGTGCGGCGGGCGTCGCCGCTGAAGCGCTCGAACATGGTGCTCACCCCGGTTCGCTCGACGGGTCGTCTACCGATCGCCAACGACCGTCAACCGATGTTGACGGTCAACTCATGTTGACGATAGGCGGTGCGGCGCGAGGTTGTCAATCAAAGTTGACGGACCGGGGGTGAAGAGGGCGCGGGCCCGGTACGGGCCCGCGCCTCCGTTCTCAGGGCCGTGCGCCGCCGACCCGGTCCAGCGGCTCAGTCCAGCGGCTTGCGCAGGTGGTGGATCCACGCCGGCGGGACGTTGGCGACGACCTTCTCCGTGGCCGTTCCGTAGCGGTTGACGTACTCCTCCACGACCCAGCCCGAGCGGGCCTGGCGCAGGTAGTCCTCCCGCGGGGCGATGACCGCCTTGACCTCCTTGGTGTACAGGTAGCCGAAGAACGACAGCCGCCCGCCCGGCTTGAGCACGTCGAAGTAGTGCTCGAAGACGCCCCGGACCTCCTCGGCGGTGAAGTTGGCGAACGGCAGGCCGGAGATGATCAGGTCGTAGCCGCCGTCGCGGGAGACCTCCTCCACCGGTGCGGCGTGCACGCGGATGCGGTCGCGGGCCCCGTCGAAGACGGCGTCGGACTCCACCAGGCCCTGCAGGTGGGCTGCCATCTCCGCGTTGGTCTCGACCAGGTCCGCGGTGTCCTCCGGCCCCATGTGCCGGGCGATGGCCCGGGAGACGGGGCCGGTTCCGGCCCCGCCCTCCATGATCGCCATGGGGGCGGGGCCGGGGCGGTCGGAAAGGTGGCGGGTCAGGGCCGCAGCCAGGGCCGGGCTGCTCGGCACGACCGATCCGGTCGCGCGGAACGTGCGCACCGCCTCCCTGAGGAAGAGCTGGGCGTCACGCAGCCGGGAGTCGAATCGGAGGGTGTGGGTAGGACTCTGTGTCGCTGCCATGCCTGCACGCTAGCGTGTGCGTGCTTAAGACACGGGTGAAGCGACCGCCCGTGTCCCCGCCCGGTTCACCGCACGATTCACGGCGCTACCGTTCCCGATCCCCCTCCACCGTGGCGAAGGCGTCCCTCAGTGCGGCGGCCACCGCCTCCTCCGCGCGCTTGGCCGACGGCAGGAACTGCCCGAACCCGAAGAGCCCGTGGAAGCCGTCGTTCACCCGCAGCGTCGCCGTCGGCACACCGGCGCCCGCCAGCCGCCGCGCGTACTCCTCGCCCTCGTCGCGCAGCGGGTCGAAGTCGGCCGTCAGCACCAGTGCGGGCGGCAGGTCCGCGAACGAGTCGGCGAACAGGGGCGAGGCGCCGGGCTCGCGCTCCTGTCCGTCGGACAGGTACTGATCGTTGAACCAGGCCATCGCCGTGCTGGTGAGGAAGTAGCCGTCGCCGTTCTCGGCACGGGAGGGGTAGGGGGCGCCCGAACCGTACCCGGTGAAGTCGGTGACGGGGTAGATCAGCGCCTGGTAGCAGAGCGCGGGGCCGCCTTCGTCGCGCGCCTTCTGCGTGACCACCGCCGCCAGGTTGCCCCCGGCGCTGTCCCCGGCCACCGCCAGCCGTGCCGGGTCGATCCCCAGGTCGGCCGCGTTGTCGGCGGTCCACCGCGCCGCGGCGAAGGCGTCGTCGACGGCCGCCGGGTAGCGGTGCTCGGGGGCCAGCCGGTAGTCCACCGCCACCACGACGGCGCCGGCGGAGGCGGCCAGGATGCGGCAGATGTGGTCGTGCGTGGCGAGGTCGCCCAGCACGAACCCGCCGCCGTGGAAGAAGACGATGCCCGGCGCCGACGGGTCCGCGGGGTCGGGCCGGTACTGGCGCAGCGGGATGTCGCCGGCGGGGCCGGGCGCCGCCAGGTCCCGGACCCGGGCGATCTCGGGCCCTTCGATGGGCGTGCGCTGCTCGCGCGCCGCGCGCAGCTCTGCGGGGTCGGCGCCGGGGCCGATCTCGGGCGTGGCGGCGGTCACCGCCTCGATGAACCGCCGGGTGTGGGGCGTCAATGCCATGGGGGGACCAGACCTTTCCCGGAGAACGATCGGGAGAGCGACCCTACCGGTCGGTCGGCCGGTTCCGGGGAGACGGGGTAGCATGCGTCACATGAGCGCCCCACCCCGTTCCAGGACCGCGCTCGTCACCGGGGCCTCCTCCGGGATCGGCGAGCAGTTCGCCCGCGACCTGGCCGAGCGCGGCTACGCCCTGGTCCTCGTCGCGCGCCGCGCGGACCGGCTGGACGCGCTCGCGGCCGAGCTGGCCGACCGGTTCGGGACGGCGGCCGAGGTCCTCTCCGCCGACCTGGGGGCGCCGGACGGCACCGCCGCCGTCGAGGAGCGGCTGCGCGCCGACGGCCCGGACGGCCCCGCCCCGGTGGACCTGCTGGTCAACAACGCCGGGCGCGGCGACGGCGGCGCGTTCGCCGAGCAGGACCCCGACGACGTCGAGCACATGCTGGACGTGAACGTGCGCGCGGTGCTGCGCCTCGCGCGCGCCGTGCTGCCCGTCCAGATCGCGCGCCGGGAGCGGGGGGAGCGCGACCCCATGGGGATCATCAACGTCTCCTCCATGGCGGGCGAGATGACGGTTAACCCCGGCGGATCGGTCTACGGCGCAACGAAGAAGTTCGTGACCCTGTGGAGCGAGAGCGTGGCCCTGGAGGCCGCGCCGCACGGCGTACACGTCACCGCCGTGCTCCCCGGCTTCGTACGCACCGACATGACCCGCGCCGTGCAGGAGAGCGGCACGCCCGACGCGGCGTTCGTCCCCAAGGAGCGCATCACCCGCGACGCCCTGCGCGCCTGGGCCGCCGGCCGCACGAGCGTCGTCCCGGGCGCACAGTACAAGCTGGCGGACGGCCTCCTGCGGGCCATCCCGCGCACCCTCTACAAGGCGGTGGCCGGAAGGCGCACGGTGCTGTAGACCCCCACCGTGCGGAACCCGAGCCGCTCGTAGGAGCGGACCGCCGGGTTGCCCTCGGTGACGGCGAGCCCCACCTCCGGGACGCCCTGCTCTGCCGCCCGCCCCAGCGCGCGGCGCAGCAGCAGCCCGCCCAGTCCCGCGTACCGCGGGTCCGGGCGCCGGAACACCTCGCCGATCCACGGCACCTCGTCGGGCCGGTCGTTCACCACGAGGGCCGCGCCGACGCGCACCGCGCCGCCGCCGCCGTCGTCGTCGACCACCAATCCGCTCAGGTCCATCGCCGGCCCCAGTGCCCTCCCGCCCACCAGGGCGGCGAGCAGCGCGAACTCGTCGGCTTCCGAGCGCTCCGGGCGGCGGTCGGGGTGGTCCTCGGGGAAGGCCGCCAGGAAGGTGGAGAACAGCTCGCCCAGCCCGTCCCCGCCGGTGCCGAGGGCGGCCAGCCGCAGTCCCGGGCCGGGCTCCTCGTCCGCCCACCCCTCCGGGGGCGGGTCGGCGGCCAGGTCGCGGCGCATCTCCCGGGCGCGGCGCACCTGCTGGCCGCCGCCCGCGACGAGCTCCCCGGCCAGGCCGTCGACGGCGGTCACCGTCCACCCCGCCAGGTGTTCCAGGGCCGCCCGCGCCGCGCCGGGGCCGTGCGCCCGCGCGTCGGCCGCCGTCGGCGCACCGGGCCGGGAGCGGTCCACATAGCTCATCACCGGCGTGCCGTCCGCACCGGTGAGAACCGTGCGCCCCGCCGTCGCTGCAGTGTCCACCGGTCCACGGTAGAGGGCCCGCGGTCACGACCGGGGTCCGGGTGCGCCTACCCTGGTGGGGCGAGTCGCCTGAGGAAAGTGATCATGAAGACCTTCGATGAGCTGTTCGCCGAGCTGACCGAGAAGGCCCGCACCCGGCCCGAGGGATCGGGGACCGTCGCGGCGCTGGACGCCGGCGTCCATGCCATCGGCAAGAAGGTCGTGGAGGAGGCCGCCGAGGTCTGGATGGCCGCCGAGTACGAGTCCGACGAGGCCGCCGCCGAAGAGGTCTCGCAGCTGCTCTACCACCTGCAGGTGCTGATGCTGGCGCGCGGTCTGCGCCTGGAGGACGTCTACCGCCATCTGTAGGCGGCCCCGGCCGCCCGTCCCCGACGCAGCAGACCGCGACCCGAAGGGGGATCCTCCATGTCCGACCAGCTCCGCATCGCCGTGCCCAACAAGGGCCAGCTCTCCGAACCGGCCAGCGCCATGCTGCGCGAGGCCGGGTACCGCCAGCGCAAGGACTCGCGCGACCTCGTCATGGTCGACCCGGACAACGGGGCCGAGTTCTTCTTCCTCCGCCCCAAGGACATCGCCGTCTACGTCGGCGAGGGCATCCTGCAGGCCGGGATCACCGGCCGCGACATGCTGCTCGACTCCGGCGCTCCGGTGGAGGAGGTCCTGCCGCTGGGCTTCGGCCACTCCACCTTCCGCTTCGCCGCCCGCGGGGGCGCCTCCATGGCGCTGGAGGACCTGGACGGCAAGCGCGTGGCCACCTCCTTCGAGGGGCTGCTCAAGCACTACCTGGACGACAAGGGCGTGGGCGCGCGCGTCATCCACCTGGACGGGGCGGTCGAGAGCTCCATCCAGCTGGGGGTGGCCGACGCCGTCGCCGACGTGGTCTCGACCGGGACCACGCTGCGCAACGCCGGGCTGGAGATGTTCGGCGACCCGATCCTGGAGTCCGAGGCGGTCCTCATCCGCCCGCAGGGCGCCGAGGACGACCCGCTGGTCGAGCGCCTGGTACGGCGCCTGCGCGGGGTGCTCGTCGCCCGCGACTACGTGATGATGGACTACGACGTGCACGCCGAGAAGCTCGACGGCGCCGTCGCCCTGACCCCCGGCATGGAGGGGCCGACGGTCTCCCCGCTGCACCGCGAGGGCTGGGTGGCCGTGCGCGCCATGGTCCCGCGCCGCTCCGCCCAGCAGATCATGGACGACCTGTGGCAGATCGGCGCCCGGGCGATCCTCGTGACCGACATCTACGCCTGCCGCCTGTGAGCCTGCCGGGCGAGGACCCCGGCGCCCCGGCGGTCGTGGAGCGGGTCGTCGGAGAGACCGGCGGTGAGCTGGTGCTCCGGCGCACCCAGGCGCACTGGGAGGTCTTCAGCAACGGCGTCTTCCTCATGGACACCCGCGACGGTGCCTCCGAGCGCGAGATGGTGCGGGCGGCCCTGGGCGGGCTGCCCGGGGGCCACCGCGGTGCCCGCGTGCTCATCGGCGGGCTCGGGGTCGGCTTCTCGGCGCGGGAGGCGCTGGACGACCCGCGGGTCGGCCTGGTCCGTGTCGTGGAGCTGGAGCCAAAGGTGGTCGAGTGGCACTCCGGCCCCCTCGGGGAGGTCGCCGGGCGGCTCCCCGAGGAGCACCGGTGCGACCTGGTCCGGGCCGACCTGGCCGACTGGCTGGAGGAGGCGGCGCGTTCGGCCGCCGCGGGCGGCGAGCGCTACGACGCCGTCTGCCTGGACACCGACAACGGGCCGGACTGGACGGTCCGGGAGGAGAACGGGCGGCTGTACGGCGCCCGGGCGCTGGACCTGCTCGCGTCGGTGACCGCCCCGGGAGGGGCGGTGGCGTTCTGGAGCGCCATGCGGTCCCCGGCTTTCGAGGACCTGCTGCGCGGGCGCTTCGGCGGGGTGCGCACGGTCGAGGTCCCGGCGCGCGCGGGCGGGCCGGACCTGGTCTACCTGGTGCGCGTGCCCGCGTGATCCGTGCCCGCCCAGGCGGGCGGTGCGTCCCCGTATTCCCAGGCCGGGGCCCTGGTATCTCACCTAGCGCATGCTCGATAATGCCCATATCCGACACTAGTATTCCTATTAGGAACACTTGCCCCCGCCCTGCGGGGCGGGGCCGGACGGAAGGGGAAGGCCATGGACACCGAGGTGATCGGACGCCGGTTCGCGGGCAGGGCGGGGATCCTCACCGGGGCCGCGTCCGGGATCGGGCGGGCCGCTGCGCTGCGCCTCACCGCGGAGGGCGCGCGCCTGCTCCTCGTCGACCGGGACGCGGAGGGGCTGAAGGAGACCGTGCGGCTCGTCGGGGAGCAGGGCGGGCGCGCCGGGGGAGCGGCGGCCGCCCACCCCGGCGACGTCGCCGACGAGGAGGCCGTGCGCACCGCCGTCGCCGCCGCCAAGGAGCGCTACGGCGCCATCGACCTCCTGGTCAACGTGGCCGGGTTCCACAAGGTGGTGCCGCTGGAGGAGGTCACGGTCGACTACTGGCACCGGCAGTTCGCCGTGAACGCCCTGGGCACCGCGCTGTTCTGCCGGGAGGCCCTGCCGCACCTGGTGGAGAGCGGCGGGGTGGTCGTCAACACCGCCTCCACGTCGGCCACCCACGCGCACCCGTACATGACCGCCTACGCCGCCTCGAAGGGCGCGGTGCTCGCCTTCACGCAGAGCCTGGCGGCCGAGGTGTGGGGCCGCGGGGTGCGGGTGCTGGCGGTCTCGCCCGGCGGCGTCGCCACCCCGCTGGCGGACTCCGTGGCCTTCCCCGAGGGGACCGACGGGTCCTACTACGCCCGCATCACCCCGCCCCGGGGGATGGGGCGCCCCGAGGACATCGCGGCGGCGATCGCGTTCGCGGCCTCGGAGGACGGGGCCTTCGTCCGCGGCGTCGAGCTGCGCGTCGACGGCGGCTCGCACGCCTGACCCCGCCGGGCCGCGACGCCGAGCCGTCGGCCTCCTGCTTGGCGATCTCCTTGCGGACCTCCTCCATGTCCAGCTCGCGGGCCTGATTGATCAGGTCGTCGAGGCTGTCCTTGGGAAGGGCGCCCGGCTGGGCGTAGATCACGGTCTTCTCCCGGACGACCATCAGCGTGGGGATCGACTGGATCTCGAAGCTCGCCGCCAGCTCCTGCTGGTCCTCGGTGTCCACCTTCGCGAAGACCAGGTCCGGGTTCTCCTCGGCGGCCTTCTCATAGACGGGGGCGAACTGCTTGCACGGGCCGCACCACTCCGCCCAGAAGTCGATGAGGACGAAGTCGTTCTCCGTCAGCGTGTCGTTGAAGTTGTCCTTGGTGAGTTCGACGGTGGCCACTGCTTCTCCTGAACATGCCGGGTGCATCGGTCGTCCCTCGTAGAGCGGTCCTGCCCGAGGATTTGTTCCGCAAGCATCCCGTGATCCATCGGACGCCCGCGAACCGCGCCCCGGAGGCCGTCCCGCCCGCCCCGCCGCCCGGCCTTTTCCCGACAAAACACCCGATGCATACCGACTTGGGAGGAAAAGCTGCAGGTCATTAAGGTCGTATGGAAGACGGGATCCGGCACGGAGGGAACGGAGGGAACGTGGGCGGAGCGGGGCCGAGCGGGCGGCACGGGGACGACCGCGGACACGGGGCGGGCGACGGCGAGCCCGACTACCGGTTCACCCTCGCCAACGAGCGCACCTTCCTGGCCTGGATCCGCACCGCGCTGGCCCTGGTCGCCGGTGCCGTGGCCGTGCTGCACCTGGTCCCGCTGGACTGGGGCGGCGCCGCGCGGCTGACCGTCGGGCTGGCCCTGACCGTGCTGGCCGTGGTCATCACCGCCTACGCCCCGCTGCGCTGGCTCCAGGTGCAGCGGCTGATGCGGCGCGGCCTGCCGCTGCCCCTGAGCGCGCTTCCGCTGGTCACCACCGTCGGCGTCGCCCTGGTGTGCGGCGCGGTGCTGGTCGGGAACTTCTGGGGATGAGCGGCCGCGACCCCGGGCTGCAGCCCGAGCGCACCCTGCTGTCCTGGCAGCGCACCGTGATCGTGCTGGTGGCGGTGGCGCTGCTGTACGTGCGCGACCCCTTCCAGGACGGCGGCGACGGGGGCCCCGGGGCGCTGCTGCGGGTGGCCGTCGCGCTGCTGCCGGTCGGTACCGCCGCCGTCGCGGCCGTGCACGTGCGGCGCCGGTGGCGGGCCACCGGGCACGGCGCGCACGGCGACGCCTCCGGGCGTGCGCCGGCGCCGCTGGCGCGGGCATGGGTGCGGGTCCTGGTCAGCGCGGTGACCGCGGTGCTGGCGGTCGTCGTGGCCGTGAGCGCGCTGGCAGGGTAGGCCTCGCCGGTGGCGGCGAGGGGGCCGGATGGACGGGAGGTCCGGCCCGTCGCGTGGCGCGGCCGCCTCAGGCGGCCGCTGCGGTGCGCGCGTCCGGGTCCCCGGAGCGCTTGTGGTCGATCAGGGACGCGATGATGTCGTCCAGGCGGCGCTGGGGCTCGTAGCCGATCAGCGAGTGCGCCAGCGAGGTGTCGGGCATGCGGCGCTGCATGTCCTCGTACCCCTCGCCGTAGGCGTCCTCGTAGGACACGTAGTCGATCCGGCTGGAGGACCCGGTCATCGCGGTGACCCGGTCGGCCAGGCCCTTGATCGACACCTCCTCCCGGCCGCCGAGGTTGACCGCCCGGTTGTAGGCCGCCGGGGTCTCCAGCAGCCGCACCACCGCCGGGACCACGTCGAACACCGACCCGAAGCAGCGGCGCTGGGCGCCGGTGCCGTAGACGGTGATCGGGTCGCCGCCCAGGGCCTGGGAGACGAAGCGCGGCACCACCATGCCGTAGCGGCCGGTCTGGCGCGGTCCGACGATGTTGAAGAAGCGGGTGATCACGCAGGGCAGGCCGGTCTCCTCGCCGTAGATGTAGGCGACGAGCTCGTCCAGGCCCTTGGCGGCGGCGTAGGACCACCGGCTCTTGAGCGGCGAGCCCAGGATGCGGTCGGCGTCCTCGGTGAGGCCGTCGGTGTCGTTCTTGCCGTAGACCTCGCTGGTGGAGGCCACCATGAACCGGGCCCGGCGGCGCGCCGCGGCCGCGACCACGTTCTCGGTGCCGTTCAGGTTGGTGTGCAGCGACTGCAGCGGCCGGTCGACGATGGTGTGCACGCCCACCGCCGCCGCCAGGTGGAAGACGGTGTCGCTCTCGGCGATCACCTCGTCCACCAGGCGCGCGTCCAGGATGGACCCCTTGACCAGTTCGAACTGCGGGTTCCCGGACAGCTGGACCAGGTTGGACTCGCTGCCGGTGGACAGGTCGTCGAGTGCGACGACCGAGTGCCCGTGGGCGATGAGATGGTCGCACAGGTGCGACCCGATGAATCCGGCTCCTCCGGTGACAACGGCCTTCACGGTAGCCTCCCCCTCCTGAGGGTCACGGTGCTGTGTACGCGCCGGCGGGCGGGGCGCCCGTCGGCGGGGTGCGCCGCTCAGGCGAGCAGGCGCATGGTGTGGAAGCCTTCGGCCAGGGCCACCCCCGCCTGCATGCCGCGGAGCACGGCCAGGCTCCGCAGCGTCGGTTCGGAGCGGGTGTGCGGGTGCTCGTGGATCTGGGTGCCGTACAGCCGCATCCCGGCCAGCTTGGCCTCCATGTCGGCCTCGTCCAGCTCCACCATGAGGCCGGGGGACTCGGCGGGCCCATAGCGCCACTGGTCGGCGGCCTCCTCGTAGGCCAGCACGGCGGCGGGGTGGTGCCGCTTGCGGTTGTCCGACGGGCGCAGGGCCGTGTGCACCGCCTCGGCGGTGACCTGGTGGTCCTGGTTGTAGCTGGTGCGGTGCGGGGCGATGACCACGGTCGGCTCGATGGCGGCGATGGAGACCGGGCTGTTCCGCTCGACGGCGTTGGCCAGCTCGAAGCGGGGGAGCGCGTCGAGCTTGAGGTGGTACTCGTCCCCTGGGAAGGCGATGTCCCAGCCGTCCCACCGGAAGTGGTCGGCCACCTCCTTGATCTCGGCATAGCGCTCGTTGGCCGTGGAGAACCCCCGGGGCGAGACGTCGGCGGTGTCGCCCACGGTCATGAACTGGACGTACACCTCGGCACCGGCGGCCTTGGCCCGGTTCATGAGGCCGCCGCAGCCCAGCGTCTCGTCGTCGGGGTGGGGGGCGAAGATCAGGATGCGGTGCTGTGACCAGTCGATCGTCATGCCTGGGGTCCTAACGCATCTGGGGGATCCTGTTCGGGGGCGCACCGTGCGCTTGCCACGGGGACGCCCCATCCGGTGTGTCGGTTGCCACACCGGGCACGGGTCGGCCGTGCCCCGGCGGGGCGCCGCGATGAGCGGGGAGGGGCGGGCCTCAGCCGGAGCGGGCCTCGCGGAGGATGCCGATCCCGTCGGGGCCGGCGTTCAGCAGCAGGTCGAGAGCGGCCATACGGGGCAGGAACTCCGCACCCCGCCTGCCGTGCTGCGGGTAGACCGGGTGGTGGAAGCCCTGCCACTCCACGGAGACCCCGTAGCGCTTGAAGATCTCCTGGTCGACGTAGTCGCGGGCGCCGTCGCCGGAGAGCATCGAGCCCGCGCCGACCTTCGCCGAGAGCTGGGCGAGCAGCTCGCTCTTCTGGCCCGGGAACTCGCCGAGCTCGCTGGCGCGGACCACGGGGGTGTCGATCCCGAAGGCGTCCAGCACCAGTTCGGTGGTGGCCCAGGCCAGGTCGGCCAGGTGCGTCCACTCGCGTTCGTAGACGGCGAGCACCCGCTCGCCGTAGGCGTCCCAGAACGGTGCGCCGCGGTAGCAGTGCTCCGCGAGGGTGCGGCGGTGCTTTTCCCGCCAGGGATGGGAGTCGTCGATCTCCTTGTCCAGAATGCGCTCGTCCCGGCTGCGCTGGATAACCGGGACCGTCAGTAGCACGGGGCCGTTCTTCGACGCGACGTAGTTGCGGTTCTGCCACCCTTTGCGCTCGTACTGGACATGATCGAGCACGACGAAAAGATCGCTCCTGTCGACCTTGTCGATGAGGCCCAGCCAAGGCAGATAGTGCGGCTGGTGCATGGCGACGCGCACTGGGGTTCCTCTCCGAGGCGGGGACTGCACGCTCTGTGCGGTGTGCTGCCGCGCGGCAGGGGACGTCTCTCCTGCTCGGCGGGTCGGTCCTGTGTCCTCTGGGGGATTCGAGGTCTAGGGGTAGGTTCTACAGCATCTGCGGATCGTCTCGCGGCAAAACGAAGAAAGTGCGTAGCGGGGGCGGTACCGTGCCGTCCCTCTCGTATTGCACCAACGGGGCTCACCCACCGCAAGGCCGACCCTGCGATTCGGGTGGCCTACTTAGGTCGCCCGAAGCGGTGAACTCCCGGCGTGCGGGAAACGTCAACCTAATGCTGGTCTTGTCGGTTATCGTCGGCCCGAAACGGGCCCGTGGTCCCCGACGAACGTCCCTTTCGGCCCACGTGTCCCCCCGGTCCACCTGGAGGCGTCCCCCGTGCGTACTGCTCGGTTCATCGGAAGCTGGGCGGCAGGGCTCATCGCCCTGACCCTGGCCGTGACACTGTTCGTGCAATGGCTGCAGTTCGCCCTCGCGGCGGCGGGCGGCGGCCCCACCCCGCTGTTCCTGTGGATGGCCTTCGGCGTGAACCTCCTGGTGTGGAGCCTGGTCGGGGTGGTCCGCCTGGGCGACGACACGGTCCGCGGCGTCGCCGCGCGGCGGGCGCTGCGGCGCGGCCGTCCGGGCCGCCGCCGCCCGGCCGTCGGCGGGACCGAAAAGGGCCGGGAGGAGCGGCGGGTGCTGGTCCGGGCCCGGCCCGCCGAGGGGGCGGCCGGCGGCCCGCCGACGGCCGGTTCCGGCCTCGGAAATGGGTCCCCCGGCGGCCCGGAGGGCGCCTCGGCGCCCGTGCTCCCGGACGGCGCCGTCCCCGAGGGGGCGCACGACCCGGGGTCGGGCGGGACCGCCGTGGCGGCCCCCGCCGACCCCGACCGGCTCACCCTGGCGGTGATCATCCCCGCGCACAACGAGGAGCCGGTGATCGACGGCGCCATCGCCTCGGCGCTGCGGCTGTTCAACCGGTGGGACATCTACGTGGTCTCCGACAGCTCCCGCGACGCCACCGCCGACATCGCCGCCGAGACCGGTGTCAACGTGCTGGAGCTGCTGACCAACCGGGGCAAGGCCGGGGCGATCGAGGCGGTCATCGAGGAGTTCGACCTGACCGGCGGCTACGACGGGGTGGTCATCCTCGACGCCGACACCGAGCTGGACGAGCGGTACGTCGAGGGGGCGCGGCGCCAGCTCGCCGACCCGTCGGTGGCGGCGGTCGCCGGGTTCGTCGTCGCCGAGTGGAAGCCCTGGGAGCGGACCATGGTCGGGCGGCTCATCTCCGCCTACCGGGACCGGCTCTACTGGATGCTGCAGTACCTGCTGCGGTTCGGGCAGACGTGGCGGCACACCAGCACCACCTTCATCGTGCCCGGGTTCGCCAGCGCCTACCGCTCCAGCGTGCTGCGGCGGCTCGACATCAACCCCAAGGGGCTGGTGATCGAGGACTTCAACATGACCTTCGACGTGCACCACAAGCGGCTGGGGCGCATCTCCATGCGGCCCGACACCCGGGCCTACTGCCAGGACCCCTTCACCATGGGGGACTACGTCAAGCAGGTGCGGCGGTGGACGCTGGGGTTCTGGCAGACGGTGCGGCGGCACGGGGTGTGGCCGAGCCTGTTCTGGTTCGCGCTGTTCTTCTACATCCTGGAGGTCCTGCTGGTCGCGGTCACCCTGATCGGGACCGCGGTGCTCGGGGTGTTCATGGTGCTGCCGGCGGCCACCGGCGGGGCGGTGCTCTCGGCCGGGTGGTACGCCTCGGCGTACGGGGCGGTGGGCGCGGTGCTGCCGCTGACCGCGATCGCGGTCGGGCTGTTCGTCCCGGACTACGTGCTCACCTGCGTGATGGCCACCATCCGGCGGCGGCCCAGCTACCTGCTGTACGGGCTGTTCTTCCTGCCGATGCGGCTGATCGACTCCTACCTGACGCTGCGCACCATCCCGCAGGCGTGGACGGCGTCGTCGGACGGCCGGTGGAAGAGCCCGACGCGGGCGGCGGGCCGGCTCTAGCGCGGCGCCCTCCGGGGCCGTTCACCCCCTCCCGCCTGCGCGGCCGATGGTGACCAACCCCGCGCGGGAGGGGTGCGATACAGCATTTAGGGTCGAAGGGCAAGAGGGGGCCCGGGGGCGCGGCCGCACGAGGCCGCCGCCGGGCCCGCCTTACCGTCCGAGCACACGAGGTGCCCTGTGGATTCCAAGAGCCTCCCCTTCACGCTGTACCGCGTGCTGAGCTACGTCACCGGTATCGCCCTGATCCTCCTGGCGTTCGTCGCAATGCCGGCGAAGTACCTGGTCGGCGAGGGTTCGGCGGTGGCGCTGGTGCCCGCCCCCGCGGGGATGGAGCACCTCTTCGGCCCCGAGTCGGTGCTGATGCTGTTCATCGCCATCCCGCACGGCTACATCTACATGGCCTACGTGCTGGTGGTGATCTGGCTGGCCCTGGGCCGCCGCTGGGGCGCGGGCAAGACCGTCGGCGTGGCGCTGGCCGGGACGATCCCGTTCGTGGGCATGGTCGTCGAGCACCGGCTGGCCAAGGCGGAGAAGGCGAAGATCCGGGCCGAGCGGGACGGGGCGGCCCAGGGTCAGGGGGCGGCCGCCGGGGCCTGAGGCTCCGGGGCGCGGCCGCCGTCCTCCCCCGGGTCCCCCGGCGGGGGCGGGGCGTCCTCCATCTCCCGGCGCATCAGGGAGATCCAGAAGACGATGACGGCGCCGCCGAAGACCGCCCACTGGGCGGCGTAGCTGACGTTCTTCCAGTTCCAGGTGGTGCCCTGCTCGGGTGCGGGCGGCGGGGCGGGCGCCATGGCGGTCCCGCCGGAGGGGACGGCCCCGTCGGAGGGGTCCTGGCCGCCGAGGACGACGTAGCCCTCGTAGAGCCGGTAGGGCCACCGGTTCACCAGGACCGAGGGCGCGATCCGCCCGATGTGCCCGGCGGGCACGTCCACGAGGACGACGCCCTCCTCGTTCTTCTGCGGGGGCTGGAGCCAGCCGGTGACGGTGACCTCGCCCCCGGGCGTCGGGGCGAGGCGGTCGGCGGCGCCCTCCTGCTCGGCCTCGTCGGCGGGGATCCAGCCGCGGTTGACCGCGACGGCGGTGTCCTCGCCGGTCACCAGGGGCGAGACCACGTAATAGCCGAACGCGCCGGGGTCCTCGGCGTCGGCGCCGTTCTCGTAGCCGGGGGCGAGCAGCGGCGCGGTGTCGGCGAAGGTGCCGGTCGCGGTGACGGCGGTGTTGCCCAGGGACTCGGGCATGTAGTCGGTGGGGCCGATGACCGAGTCGAGCTCCTGGGCCCCGGCCAGCTCCTCGGCCGGGTTGACGACCTCCCCGCGGTCGGGCTGCTGGGCCCGCTCGAACTGCCAGTAGCCCGCGGTCATGCAGACCGCGAAGGCGAGGAGCGCGAGCAGGTGGAGCCCGATCCACCTGGGCGTGAACAGTCGGAATCGCACGTTCCCCAGGCTATGTCCGCCCCGGAGGGGCCCGCCCCCGGCCCCCGGTCGTGGACCGCGCGCGAGGATCCCTGTCCGCTTGGTCCCGAGGAGAGGCATCGATGGTGATTACTTTAAGTAATTTTCTGTGACGGAGGGTTGTTGAAGGCGGGTGACGTGGGTAATCTATGTACCAGCGCGGGAGGGAAATCACCGAAAACGCGCTTCGCGAGCTTTAAAAGGCCGCGACTCCAGGGGGGAGGAGTCGCCGGCCGTTCCCAGGCGAGGGCCGCCTCCGTGATTTTGAGGGGGGACACGGAGGCGGCCCTCGCATTTTCCTGCGTAGGGGCGGTCCAGCGGTCGACAGGGCGACGAGGGTGGCGGTTCCACCACCCGATCCGCCCCACGATGGTCGACCCACTACCCAGGGCGCCCCGGAGCGGGTACGGCCCCCGCCCCGGCGGCACGCCGACCGCTACACCAGGAACCACGCACCGTCGCTGAGAGGGGTGGGGGCGCAGCGGCATCCCCACTGCGCGGTCCGAGACCGCTTCGCGGACCCACTCGCCAGCAGGGGCGCAGGGCGATCCTTCTCGACAGGTTGCAGCCGGTGTGGAGGCAGTTCGCCTCATGGCGGGGGTCACTGCGGCATCCCCACCGCGCGCCGCTCGGGCCAACGCTGCTCGGCGGGCCCACCCGCCCCCTGCGGACGTGGGTTCCGGTGGGCGGGCGGCTACCAGCTCGACTCGTCCACCGGCACCCTTCACCCCCTCCTCCTCAGTGGACCGGGCGATGGGCGGTCAAGGGGCCGCCGTAGCCCATGGGCGGGGCCTTCATCTGGGCCTCCAACCGCTCAGGTGTGGGCTCGTGGAGCGTCGGTACGGCCCGCGACACACCGATGTTCGTCGCCACCCAGGAAGCAGGCCGCCCCTGCCCGTCGGTCGAGCGCCACACCCGCCACAGGCCGGTGAACTCGGAGTTGAGCCGACGCAAGGTCGCCTCCTCCGGGGCGACCGGAACCCGGCATTCGGCGGTCGCGCGGTCGGCCCGGACGACGTAGACGTCGGCGGTCGGTGTCCGGTCGGCCAGTTCGACCTCCGTGTTCACGGCGATCGCCCAGTCGAACAGATCGGCCAGGTCGCCGAAGAGTAGGGGCTTGGCGGCGCTCATCGGACGACCGCCACGACTCCGCGCGGCCGGGGCCGATTGGTGCGCTGCCAGGCGAACAGAGCGAGGGCATCGACCGTCGGCCGCTCGTGGAGGCCGGTGGCGGCGACGGCGAAGAAGTGTCCGGAGGTTTCGCCGAACCAGATGACGAGGTTCGGGTACTGCGCCTGCAGCCGGGCGGCAGCGGCGTGGGCGCCGGCGTGCTCGGGCGATCGCCCCCAGCGCATCGCGGCGCGATCGCGGTAGCGGTTAGGGTCTGCCATGTCGTCAGCTCCTCTGTAGCTGGTGACCACGCCCCCGGACGCCTGATCCGCGTCGCGGGGGTCTTCGTGTCCACTCATGCTTGTTCGCTGAACGACCCGGCGGGAGTGTGACCGCGTTGCCTAGGCTGGGAGGCAACGGTCAACACCCCCGGGAGCGCTGCCCTATGACCGAGTAATAGCGGGTTGCCGCCGGTCCGAACGCGAGGGCCGCTCATTCACGCGGGTACCGACGCTCTAAGCGGAGCGTGAGTTTCTTGTGCCCGCAGGGAGTCTCACGTGGGTTGGCTTGGTCCTGTTCTCTCTGATCTGCTCCGCCTGATTGTGGTCGCCCTCGAAAGCTGGGGGCACACCGCTCGACTGATCACGAACCTCGCGGCCATCGGCGGAATCATCGTCGTCGTGGTGCTCGTGTTCCGGTTCTTCTAGTTGGTGAGGGTGCCCCATCTTCTGGTGGGGCGCTGTCTCTTGTGATCCCGGTGGCATCCCACCGCGCGCCTCGCGGCTCAAGTCGGCCCGGCAGTCCCACCCGCCCCCTGTGGGCGTGTCGTCGGCCCTCTCAGTCCATGAGCAGGCGTGACAGCGGTTCGCGGATGTCCGGGGGATACAGGTTCAGTTCCCCGAACGCGTCAGGGGGCGCCCAGAGCAGCTCGAAGCTGTTCTCAGGGCCGTGCGCGTGGGCCTCTGGGCCGGAGAGTTCGGCGCTGCCTCTCACATCCCGCATCAGGTAGTAGCCGACGGGGCGTCCGTGGTGGCGTCCCCTCCACAGCAGGCGGTCGATCCGCGCTTCGAGCGTCGTCTCCTCGCGGAGCTCCCGCAGGGCCGCCTCCTCGCCGCTTTCGCCGTCCTCGACGTGCCCGCCCGGCAGGACCGCGTAATGGTGCCCAGGGCACCCCGGCCCTTTCCGCCCGTCGTCGGCGCACTTCACGCAGTCCTCGGCCGATTCCTTCCGCAGATACCTCTTGATGACCAGCACTCGCCGTCCTTCGGCGACGACGGCGACCGCCCTGGGAGTCCTCACCCCTCGATCATGGCCGCGGACCCGGGCGGCCGGCCAGGCGGATCGGCGGGGAGGCCGCCACCGGTCACTCGGCCGGGGGCCCCGGTGAGCAGGTCGGCCAGGACCGACCTCAGCCCGGTGACGGCCTGCGGGTCCAACGAGTAACAGATCTGGTTGCCCCGGCGGACGGTCGTGACCAGGCGGGCCTCGCGGAGGACCTTCAGGTGCTGGCTGATCGTCGGCTGGCTCACGTCGAAGACCTCGGCGAAGTCGCATGCGCACGTGTCCGGTGTGCGGGCCAGCTCCCGGAGGATGCCCAGGCGCACCGAGTGGCCCAGGGCCCGGAACCGCTCCACGGCGAGGTCGGCGGGGTCGGCCGAAGCGGCGGTGTGGGCGGAGGGTGCGGAGGCCGGGGCGGAAGCGGGGGAGGCGGCGGTCGGCGGCATATTGACATCATATCGTCTCACGTCTATATAGTCAGATCACTAAATAGTCGATTCTCTATATTCGGGAGGCGCGCCATGTCCGCACCGGTGAACGGGGTCAACGAACTCGTACTGGAGGTCAGGGACCTGGAGGCGGCCGAGCGCTTCTACACCGATGTGCTCGGCTTCCCGGTCATCGAGCGGTGGGAGGGCCCACAGTGGAACGGCCGCAACGCCGTCTGGGTCCTCGCGGGCTGGACGCGCATCGGCCTGTGGGCCCCGCAGATCGGCATCTCACGCGGCCGCGGCGGCCTGCACGTCCACTACGCGATTCACGTCGACCCCGAGGACTACGCCGGGATCGTCGAGCGCATCCGCTCCCACGGACACACCGTCGACGAGGTCGAATTCGGCGGTCGGGCCCACTCCGCCTACGTCACCGACCCCGACGGCAACGTCGTGGAGTTCTGGGACTGGGACGCCCGCGACGGCAGCCCGGGCGCCCCGAAGGCCGTCACCGAGGGGATCTACGGGGTGTGATCCCCCGGGACCGGGCGCGTGATCACTCCAACCGCCCCTCGGCCAGGATGTCGTCCATCTCCTCGATGCCGTAGTTGTCCACGACGAGGATCTCCGACTCCGGTAGGAACCAGTACCGCTGGCCGTATCCCCGCATGATGGGGCGTCCATCCGCCGCCGTGCTGTTCTCCGGGTCGATGCACAGCGCCGTCACCTCGGCGTACGCCGCCTTCTTGTCGCCCACCGGGCGCGTCGTGAAGGCGGCGTGCGCCTCCGGCTGCGGGAACTCCGTCTCCCGCGTCTCCACGCCCATCGGGCACGGGGCCGGGTTCGTCGACGGGTCGTAGGGCAGCGCCGGGCCGTCGGGGGCCAACGGCGCGCCGTGGCCCGCCTGGGAGATGGCCTTCGGGCCCAGGACCTTGATGTGCGGGCACGGCGCCTCGTCCGAGTTCCCCCAGTTCAGCCTGTCGGCCCCGCACTCCCCGGGAACCAGCGCCGTCCACTCCTCGCTGCCCAGGCCCGTGTCCCCGGGGCTGCTGAAGTCGTCCTCGCGGGAGCGGACCTGCCAGCCCTCGGGGACGGTCACGGCCAGGGTGCGGTACTCCACCTCCGTGCCGGCGGGCGGGGGAGGCGAGGAGGAAGGCGGGGAAGGCGAGGGCGAGGAGCCGGACGCGCAACCGGCGGCGGTCGTCAGCAGTGCGAACAGCAGTACGGCGGCGGCCGCCTTGGGACCTGGCATGGTGACCTTCGCGGGAGGGGGGATCGGGGCGCGGGGTGTCCGCGGAGCGCATTGTCCCGCACCGCCCGCTCCCACTTATAAGTACGCCTACTCATGTTCTTCCGCCCCCGCATGGCGGATGATCGGTGCATGGACGAGACCACGAAGAGCGCCACCCCGACCACCCTCCTCGCGGCCGGTGCGCTTCTTGTGGGCGCCGCCCCCGCCGCCTGGTGGGCGGTCCGGACCCCGCCCGACGCCATCCCCGACGCCGACCACGCCATCGCCGCCCCGACCCTGCCCGACGGCGCCGCCGCCGTGATCGGGATCGCGGGCGCCGCCTTCGCCCTCGCCGGGCTGGCCCTTCTCATCCGCCTCACCGTGGCCGGGCGGATCGGCGGCCTCCACCTGTCCACCGCGCTGCTCCTGGCGCCCCCGTCGGCGCTGGCGGGCGTCTGGTGGGCGATCGCCACCGCCCCCGTCATCGGCGCTAACATCGGTTTCGGCATGGCCACCGTCGTGTTCCCGCCCGTCGCCGCGGTCTGCCTCGCGGCGGCCCTCACCACCGGGCTCCTCGCGCGCCGCAAGCGCGGGGCGAGCCGCTCCGGAACCGTCCGCGCCGGCGACTGAAGCCGCCGACCACCCACCGATCCCCCGAGGACGACACCGACGATGACCCCCAAGAGCAGAACCCCCGCCATGCTCCTGCCCGCCGCCGCGCTGGCGGTCGGCACCGCCCTCGCCACGTGGCGGGTGCTCTACCGGCCCACAGAGGAGGTCCTCGCCGACTGGGCCGACCGGGAGGGCGCCTCGGGCCCCGGCAGCATCGAGCCCGCCTACCTGATCGGTCCCCTCCCCCTCTCCGATGGAGCGATCACCGCGATCGGCGTGGGCGGCGCCGTGCTCGCGGCGGCCGCCCTCACCGTGCTGGCCGTCTTCACGGCGACCCGGCGCATCGGCCCCCTCCACCTGGTCACGGCCCTGCTCCTGATTCCCCTGAGCGCCGTCGTCGGCGGCTGGTGGATGATGGCCACCGCCGTCTACCTGGACCGCGGCTACGACCCCGGCTACCACCTCACCTTCAATTCGATCCCCTGGGTGCTCGCGGGCCTGGTGCTCCTGCCCGCACCGATCGTCACCCTCGTCATCGCGGGGGTGATGGAGCGGAAACGGATGAGGGGTCAGGCGCAGGCACATGCGCGCGCGCATTGGCAGGCGTGAGGCCTCAGCCCTCCGCGCTGCCGATCCTCGGGAACGGCTCGGTGGAGAAGACGACCTCCACCGGAACCTCGAAGTACCGCGCGATCCGCAGGGCCAGGTGCAGGCTGGGGCTGTACTCGCCCCGCTCCAGGTAGCCGACCGTCTGGTAGTGCACACCGAGGGCCTCGGCCAGCGCCCGGCGCGAGATCCCCCGCTCCGCGCGCAGCACGGCGATGCGGTTGTAGATCGGCTCCGCCTGCGCCCCGGCCTTCGACCGGTTGGACACTGCACCACTAGACACGCTGCATCGCCTTCTGCCGAGCCTCCTCCACGTTCGCCCCGGAGACCCTGCGGGCCGTCCTCCGCAGCAGCCACGGCGCCAGCGCCAGCCCGAGCACCGCCCACGCGCCCAGCGCGCCCATCGTCTCCAGGTGCCGCCAGGACTCGCCGATCTCCGCGCTGAGCATACTGTCGGGCAGGACCGCCGACCGCAGGCCCAGCCCGACCCAATAGACGGGGAACGCCTGGGCGATCCACTGCAGCCATTCCGGCAGCGCCGTGATCGGGAAGAAGATGCCGGAGATCCCGGTGAGAGCGAAGATCGGGACGGCGCCGACGGCGTTGACCAGGCGGGGGTTGTTGAACAGGGAGCCCAGGACGGCCCCGAACGGGATCGTGGCGACCATGCCGAGCAGGAGCACGCCGAGCAGCAGCGGCCACCCCCTCGCCAGCCCCGCGGCGAGCCCGTCGAAGAGGAACAGCCCGGGGAGCACCAGAAGGGCCACGGTGGTCAGGACCAGCGCCGCCGCGTAGACGATCTTGCCGATCAGGTAGACCGTGATCCCGTCGGGCAGCGCCTTGGCGCGCAGCAGAGTGCCGTCCTCCCGTTCGGTGGCCAGCACCATCGCGGTCGCGACGACCCCGGTGAATACGACGGACAGGCCGAGAACGCCCGGCAGGGCGGCCGTGGCGGCGTCGACACTGGTCCCCTCGACGGCTCTGCCGCGCATGAACGACAGTCCGACGCAGAAGGCCGCGACGAACGCCACGGTGCCGAGCATCTCCTGGACGCTGCGCAGGGAGGCCATGAGCGCCAGCCCGCCCGAGGCCCAGCCCTGCCGAAGGAGGTGTGCCGTCCTGTTCATCGCCCGATCCCCTCCAGCGCCGCCGCGGCCTCGGCCGTCCGTCCCGACTCGTGCCGGGCCACCATCTCCATGTAGGCGTCCTCCAGACTGGCCCGCCGCACCTCCAGGCCGGTGACCGCGTCGCCGTGCTGCTCCAGCAGCTCCCGCACGAACGCGGTGCCGTCGGGAGCCGCGTGCACGAACCGCTGCCCGTCCCGGGTCCAGCGCACCTCGCTGCCGGTGCCGACCCGGCGCGCCAGCTCGTCCGCGCTGCCCTCGGCGACGATCCGCCCGTCGGCCAGGATGAGGATGCGGTCGGCCAGCTTCTCGGCCTCGTCCAGGTCGTGGGTGGTCAGCAGGACCGTGGTGCCCTCCTCGTCGGCGAGCCGGTGCACCAGGTCGTGGAAGTCGCGCCGGGCCAGCGGGTCGAACCCGGCCGTGGGCTCGTCCAGGAACAGCAGCTCGGGGCGGCCGACGATGCCGACGGCCACGTCCAGCCGCCGCCGCTGCCCGCCGGACAGCGAGGACACCTTCGCCCGCGCGCGGTCGGCCAGCCCGACCGCCTCCAGGAGCGCGTCGACGTCGCGGGGGCGGGGCCGCTCGGCGGTGGCGTAGGGCGTGTAGTGCGCGGCGAAGTGCGCCAGCATCTCGCGCACCCGCCAGTTGCCGTGGTCGCGCCAGGACTGCAGGACGATCCCGAGCCGGGCCCGCCACGCCTCGCCGCCGACGGCCGGGTCGGTGCCGAGCACCGCCACCTCGCCCGCCGAGCGCATGCGGAAGCCCTCCAGGATCTCGATGGTCGTCGTCTTGCCGGCGCCGTTCGGCCCGAGGAGCACGATGACCTCGCCCGGTGCGGCGGTCAGGTCCACGCCTTTGAGCACGTCGTCGTCGCCGTAGCGCATGCGGAGCCCGCGCGCCTCGACGGCGGGGCCCGCGTTCGCGAGGGGCGCCGCCACCGATGCGGCGCCGTCGTCGGTGAGAGCCATGGGGGACACTGCCTTTCATCCAAGGTCTGCTCTTATAGATAGTACATGTACTACATTCCTTCGCAAGAGTGCTGTCCGGTCGCGGACATCGCCGCGGATTCCTCCGGCGGGCGCGGCCGGTGCGCACGATCCGCACAGAGGCCGGTGTCCCGGTGGCCGGATCAGCGGAGGACAGGGGCTCGATCACACGGCGTCCGGACGCGGTGACAGAATCGCCCGACCGGTTCGCCCCGCACAGCGACGTGAAGGGACGCCCCTGTGTCCGACGGTTCCGCCCCCTCCCCACCGAATCCGCAGGCGCCCGACCCGGCGGAGGCCGATCCGTCGGCCCCCGGCACGCCGCAGGACCCCCGGCGCACCCGGCGCGACTTCCGGCTCTTCCTGTCCTCCCACGTCAGCAACGAGGTCGGCGGCGCGGTCACCATGGTGGCGCTGCCGCTGACCGCGGTCGTCCTGCTCGACGCCACGCCGCTGGAGGTGGGCGTGCTCGCCGCCGCCGAGCAGGCCGCGTTCCTCCTGCTGGGCCTGCCCGCCGGGGCCTGGGTGGACCGGATGCGGCGCCGCACCGTGATGATGGCGGTCGACGCGGCGCGCCTCCTCCTGCTCGCCTCGGTCCCCGCCGCCCACCTGCTCGGCGTGCTGGACGTCCCGGTGCTGGTCGTGATCGCGCTGCTGCTGGGCTGCGCCCAGCTGTTCGGGGACGTCGCCGACCACTCCTACCTGCCCAGCCTGGTCGGGCCGGACCGGCTGGTGCGGGGGAACGCCCGGCTGGAGGCGGTCCGGTCGGCCTCCGGCTTCGCCGGGCCGGGCATCGCCGGGACCGCGGTGCAGGTGTTCGGCGCCGCCGGGACCCTGGGGGCCAACGCGCTGACGGCGCTGACCTCGCTGCTGTTCCTGGGCGCGATCCGCACGCGCGAGCCGGACCCCGCCCCCGCGGGCCAGGTGGGCCTGGCCGGGCAGATCCGCGAGGGCGTGGCCTTCCTGGCCGGCCACCGGCTGCTGCGGCTGATCGTGCTGGAGACCGCGCTGATCAACCTCTTCATGAGCGCGCTCTTCGCCATCGAGGTGCTCTTCCTGACCCGCACCGTGGGCCTGCCCCCGGCGGTGGTCGGCTGGATGATGGCCGGGGCCACCCTGGGCGCGCTGGGCGGCGCGGCGGTGACCGGGCGCCTGGCCGACGCCGTCGGCCAGGCCCGGCTGATCTGGCTGTCCCCGCTGGTGACGACGCCGTTCGGGCTGCTGCTGCCGCTCGCCGCGCCGGACTGGCGGGCCGGACTGTACGTGCTGGCCTCGGCGGTGCTGGCCGCGGGGACCGTCTGCTACAACATCTGCCAGGTCGCCTACCGGCAGCGGGAGTGCCCGCCGGAGCTGCTCGGGCGGATGACCGCGACGATCCGCACCATCGTCTGGGGCGTGATCCCGGTCAGCGCCCTGATCGGCGGGGCGGTGGCCGAACTGGCCGGTGTGCGCGAGGCGGTCGCGGTGTTCGCGGCGGGGATGGCGGTGAGCCCCCTGGTCCTGGTGTTCTCCCCGATGCGCCGGATGCGCGGGTTCGACGGCGACGGCCCACTTGCCGGTGCCGGGGACGGCGCCGACAGCCGGCGGCAAGGCCCCGGCAAGGGGGAGGGGGCACCGTGAGGGCATCGGCGCACACGGCCCCTCCGGCGGACCACCGGACGGGCCGCCCCACGCAGAGGAGGCGGACCCATGGGAACCATCACCCGGCACCAGGCCCCTGAAGACGCGGACGTCCCGGCACCGCCCGAGGTGCCCCCGCCCGGCCCGGAGTTCGGCTGGGAGTCGGCCGGCCTCGACCTGGACGCCTACCTGGAGCGCGTCGGGCACACCGGCCCCGTCCGCGCCGACCTGGCCACGCTGCGGGCGCTGGTCCGCGCGCAGGCCGAGAGCCTCCCCTTCGAGAACCTCGACGTGCTGCTGCGCGGCGACGTCTCCCTGGAGATCGGCGCCCTGCAGGACAAGCTGGTGCGGCGCCGCCGCGGCGGGTACTGCCACGAGCTGAACGGCCTGCTCGCCACGGTGCTGGACCGCATCGGGTTCACGGTGACCGCGCTCAGCGCCCGGATGCTGTTCGGGGCCGACGCGGCCACGCTCCGGCCGGTCGGCCACACCCTGCTGCGCGTCGACGTCCCGGGCGGGGGCGCCTGGATCGTCGACACCGGGGTCGGCGGCTGGGGCCCACCCGCGCCGCTGCCGCTCCGGAACGGGGCACAGGTGCGGGCGGGGGACTGGCTCTACCGCCTGGACCGGACGCCGCGCGGGTGGCTGGTGCGGCTGCTGCGGCACGACGGCTGGTTCAACGTCCACCTGTTCACGCTGGAGCCGTACTACCGCCCGGACATGGCCGACTTCTCCTACATCGCGGCGCACCACCCGCGGTCCCCGTTCACCCGGATGGTCTCGGTACAGCGCAACGGCGCCTCCGAGCGGGCCGTGCTGACCGACCGCCGCCTGGAGACCCACCGCCCCGACCGCGCCCCCGAAGTGCGCACCCTCGCCCCTGAGGACGTGCCCGGCGTCCTGCGGGGGGTCTTCGGCCTGCACCTGCCGCCCGAGGACGAGGAGGCCCTGGTCCGCTTCACCGCCCGGGCACCGGAGGGGCAGGAGGTCGACTGAGCCGACCGGGCCTGGCCGGGATCGGCCGTCCGGGAACCTCCTGGTGACGGAGGTGCGGACGTCCGGTCCCGGGTTCTGGGCCTTGAGCGCCCCGACGGACTCCTCTTGGATGGACGGACTCGCCGGTCCGAGGGAGGTGGTCGTGTCGGCGCACCCGTGGGCGCTGCGCATCCTGACCCGGGACCGGGGCACGGGGCAGGCCGATGCGATCGGGACGGGCGTCCTCCTGCCCGGGAACAGGGCCCTCACCTGCGCCCATGTGGTCGAGGCGGTCCGCGGCGGCGCGACGGTCGCGGTGGACAGCCCCGGATTCGATACCCACTGGTGCTCCGAGGTCGGCGACGTCCGGACCGTCCGACAGGACCGGGCCGACTTCGCGCTGCTCACCCTGGAGACGCCGGCCCCCTCGTGGATGCAGAGCGCACGGCTGCAGCGCATCGGCCCGTTCGACAGGCGACAGCTGTCCACCTGCGGGTATCCGGCGGGCGGTGACGCCGCGATCTGGTTCTACCACTGGCTCGGGGAGTTCGGGGGCCGGCCCGGCCACGTCCAGATGCTGCGCCAGCCGTCGTCCCCCGGCATCATGCCCGGATGCAGCGGAAGCGGCGTGCGGGACGACCTGACCAACGCGGTCGTGGGACTTCTCGTCAGTTCGTGGGAGGCGGGGGAAGCGGGGGGCGGTGTCGCCTTCATGCTCCCCGTGGACGCGGTCATCGACGCGCTGCCCGACCTCGCCGACTGCCTGGAGACCCTGGACACCGCTGAGCCGGCGCCGGACCCCGACGGCGACCTGCCACCGGAGGCGTCTCGGCAGGCCCATCGCCTCCTCTCCCAGATCAGGCCGCACCGGCTGGGCACACTGGTGCGGATGGCGGCGCCGTCGGGTGACACGCTCCTCCGGGGCCGCGAACCCCGCGACACGGTCGAGGCATTCGAGGCGCTCCTCGACCGGAACGCGCCGCTGAGCGGTGTGCCGCCGTACCTCTTCTTCGCCGACCTCGTCCTGGCCGAGGCCGAGGCGGGGCGCGCGGACACCGGGTCCGGGGTCCGGCCGCTCCGCGCGCTGCGCGCCTGGGTCGGCGACCAGGCCGAGCGCCTTGAGCTCCTTGAGCGGCAGGGGGCGAGCCGGGTCCGGGCGGCTCTGGCCGAACGGCGGGCGCGCCTCACCGAGCCGGGCGAGGGCCACGGCCACGTACTGCTGCGGATCGAGCGTGAAGGCGACCGTCCCGACGACGCACGGCGCCGCCTGAGCGCGTGGCGCAGCGGCCCCGAGGAATGGCTGCCCGAACGGGTCGTGGACGCGGTGGTCCCCATGGGAGGGCTGGCCGAGCGCGCCGTCCGGGCGATCGTCGAGGCCGAGACCGGCTGGCTGGAGGAGCAGGAGACCGACCCCCTGGTCGAGATCGCCCTGCCGGTCGAGTTCCTCGACCTGGAGGTCGAGAGGTGGCCGTATCCGGTCCACGGCGCGGACGCGCCCTGGACCCACGGCCCCACGGTCCCTCTCGGCATCCGCCACGACGTGGTCGTCCGGGGCGTGACCCGGCCCCGGACATCGAAGGTCCGGTGGAGGTCGCGGTGGGCGCGCCTGCAGGATCCGCTCCGCCCCCGGGTGCACTGGGTGCCCGCGTCGTCCGAGGCGGGGCCCGACTCGGCGACGCGGGTCTATATCGCTCTCGAACAGGACAACGAATCGACGCTCGTCGTGCTCGGCCCGGGAATCGGTACCGACCTCGGGGCAGCGGCGATGGGTAGCGCCCTGATCTCGGGCTACCCGTACCTGCTTTGGGACCGGCGTGGGCCCCTCGACGACGAGTTCCGGCGCGAGTTCGAAGCGGCCATGGAGGCCAAGGCGGCGATCGAAGCGGAGGGCGCTTCGGGCGCGCGGCTCGTGCGGGAGGCCGTACGGCACTTGCGGAGGACCGGCCGCAGGGCCGACGATGGAAGCGGAGACGGGCCGCACAGGCGGATCGTGCTCTTCCATGAGGATCCCCACCGCCCCCTACCATCGATCGCCCCCGCCGCCTGCGTGCGCACGGAACGCTAGGGAGACTCCGGATGGACGATGCGATCTCCGCCGGGGCCGACCTGGCAGGCGGGCGCTGGTGGATCTATCAGGGCCGGGGGCTGCCGCGCACCGAGCCGCTGGATGCCGAGCTCCCGCCGCCGCCTCCCTGGCGCGACTTTCGGGGCGGTCCCGTCCTGGAGCCGCCCCCCGGGGACGAGGACGGCTACGCACGGCGCCTGGGGGCCCCGGAGGGCGCCCCGCCGCCGACCGGCCGGAGCGAGCTGAACGCCGTCAACGCCGCGCTCTACCTGCGCCGCCCCCTCATCGTGACGGGCCCACCGGGTGCGGGGAAGTCGACGCTGGCCTACCGGGTGGGCCGGGAGCTGGGGCTCGGCCGCGTGCTCAGATGGCCGATCTCCAGCCGGAGCTCCCTGCGGCACGGGCTCTACGAGTACGACCCCATCGGGCGTGTGCACGACATCGCCGCCGGGGAGGGCGGTCCGGGACGGGAGCCCGGCCCGCGCCCCGGCATCGGGGAGTACCTCCGGCTCGGCCCGCTGGGGACCGCCCTGCTGCCGCAGGCCCTGCCCCGGGTGCTCCTCGTCGACGAGATCGACAAGGGCGACCTGGACCTGGCCAACGACCTGCTGGACGTGATCGAGGAGGGGGAGTTCACCGTCCCCGAGCTGGCCCGCTCGTCGGGCGGGGAGGAGGTGCGGGTCCGCACCGACGACCCCGGCCGGTGGGCGGCGGTCGCCGGGGGGCGGGTCCGGTGCCGGGAGTTCCCGCTCATCATCATGACGAGCAACGGGGAGCGCGCCTTTCCCGAAGCCTTCAAACGCCGCTGCCTCCACTTGGACGTGGGCGACCCGGATGCCGAGCGGCTGGCCGCGATGGTCGAGGCGCACTTCCGCCGCCGGTTCGAGGGCGAGGGCGCCCAGGAACGGCAGGAGGCCGCGCGGGAACTGCTCTCCCGGTTCCTGCGGCGGCGGGAGGAGGGCGGAGGACTCACCATCGACCAGCTCCTCAACTCCGTGCACATCGCCATCAGCTCCCCGGCGGCCGCGGAGGCCGCCTCCGGGGACGAGATGCTCGACTTCCTGTGGCGCCGCCTCAACGAGTTCGAAGGCGAGGAGCATTGGACATGAGCGGCGACGATGCCGCACACACGAACCGCGTCCCGACGTCCTCGCAATGGGCCGACGCGCTGTGGCTCGCCGCCCGGGCGGCCGAAGCCGCGGAACCGGAGCACCGGGCGCGCGCCCCCGACGGCGGTGAGGGGGAGGCACCGCTTGGACCGCAGTCCCCCGAGCCCCCGGCCGCCGTCGCCCCTCCGGCAGCCGTCGACACCCCGGCCCTCCCCGCCCCTGAGCCTCCACCGCGGCATGATCCCGGACCGTCCGTGCCCAAGGCGCCCGTGGACGTGTCCGTCGACCCCCTGGACGGTCCCGCCTCGCCTGTGGGCCCCTCCTTCCGCCTCTCCGAGCAGTCGGGGCAGGCCGCCCCCACCCTCGTCCGCGACCGCCTCGACCAGCGCCTGGTCGAGCGGACGCTGCGCCCGCTCGACGCATGCACGGACTCCGCGAGCACATGGGCCCTGGACGAGGAGACGACGGCGCGCACGGCGGCGGCCACGGGCCGCTGGATCCCCCGGACACGTCCCGAGCGCGTCCGCCGCTTCCGACTGCTGTCGGTGCGCGAGGACTCGCTGACGATGCGGTTCCACGCGCCGGTGCTCGACCAGTTCGACCGGCTGCTGAGCGGGCGGGGGATCTTCGCCGACGTGCGGCACCTGCGTCTCAGGCCCCGCGGGGATGGTCCGGAGCGCCCATCGGCGGCCGAGGCGGCCGAGGCGGCGGAGTGGAACGCCGCGGACCACGTGATCGCCGCCAGCGACCCGGGGGCGGTTCTGCTCGTGGCCACCGACGGCCTCTCCTCCGAGTGGAGGTCCGGGCGGTTCCAGCGGCGGCTCGCCCGGTGGTCGTCGCGTCACCTGGTGGCCTTGCTGAACGTTCATCCCCGCGGGCAGTGGCGGAGGACCTGGCTCGACACGCGCCGCGCGCGGCTGAGCCGCCCCCGGGGAGGCGTCCGCGGAGACGCGGTGCCCAACACGCGCCTGACCGCGCGGCTGACCGACCCCGGAGAGAGGCCCCCGTTCGTGCCGCCGCCGCATCCGGGGGCGACACCGGTACCCGTGCTCTCCTTCCCCGACGGCCTGGAGGACTTCGCCCTTTTCGCGTCGGGCGCCCGTGTCCCGGGCGGGTTCCATACCCGGGTGCTCCCCGTCTCGCCGTACGCCGCCGGCCCGGACGCCGGGGGAGGACCGGCCGGGGCCGCGGACTTCGAGGAGTCGGCCGAGCAGGCGGTGGGCCGTTTTCGGGCCGAGGCATCAGAGGCGGCGTTCCGGCTGGTACGGGCGCTTGCCGCGGTGCCGCTGAGCCTCCCGGTGGTCCAGGCCGTCCGCCGGGCGGTGGTCCCCGAAGCCGACCGGATGCACGTCGCCGAGGTGATGGCCTCGGGACTGCTCCGCTGGGAGGAAAGAGGAGCGGACGGCCGCCCGGCGTTGGAGATCGCGCAGAAGGCGCGAGAGGTGCTCCTGTCCCTCGGTCGGCGTTCGGACACGCTCCGGGCGCTGCGGGCCTGGGCACTGGCGGTCCGCGGCGAACTCCCCTGGTCGGTGTCGTTCGAGGCGGCCCTCGAGGCACCGTCGGCACGCGGATCCCTTCTGCAGTCCGTTCCGGGGTCCGCGGTTCCCGCGGCGAAGATCGTCCTCGATTCGCTACGCTCCGCCTCGGGGGTCTATCTGCGCATGGCCGCCCACCTCAGAAGCGCGCTCGACAGTGAGGTTCCCGTTCCGATGCGGTCCGACTCCCCGCCCGTTCGTGCCCAGGCGCTCTTGGACGCCGACGTCGTGGTCGCGGCGGACGAGCCCGATGCCGACGCCGTGCTGCCGGACGCCCCGGTGGAGCTCCCTGACGATTCGACCCCCCACAACGACACTGGAGTGGATCCGTTGGCAGCAGCGCGCTCTGTCTCTCCCCAGGCGGTGACCCGGCACCGGCCTTCCGACCCGCCGCCGGTGTGGTCGCCCGAGATCCCGCAGAAGAACCGGACCTTCATCGGGCGGGCGGAGGAGCTGGAGCAGCTGCACCGGCGCCTGGAGGAGGGCACCACGAGCCTTCTCCCTGAGGCGGTCTGGGGCATGGGCGGCGTGGGCAAGACCCAGCTCGCCGTCGAATACCTCTACCGGCACCAGGACGAGTACGACCTGGTGTGGTGGGTGCCCGCGTCGAGTACCGGGGAGATGATGCGCTCCCTGAGCGATCTCGCCCGGACACTGGAGCTCCCCGTGGGGGCCTCGCCTGACCAGGCCGTCCCGGCGGTCCTGGAGGCCCTCAGGCGCGGCGCCCCCTACCGCGACTGGCTGCTGGTCTACGACAACGCCGATTCGCCCCAGATGGTGCAGGACTTCCTGCCGTCCGGCGGCCCCGGGCGGGTGCTGATCACCTCCCGCAACCGGGACTGGGAGCGCACCACGCGTGCGATGGAGGTCGACGTCTTCGAGCGGGAGGAGAGCCGTGAGCTCATCCTCCTGCGGCGCCCCGACCTCTCCGGGGAGGAGGCCGACCGGGTCGCCGAGGTCTTGGGCCACCTGCCCCTCGCGGTCGAGCAGGCGGCCGTGTGGCTGCTGCAGACCGGGATGGACACGGACGACTACCTTGAGGCGTTCGAGGCCGAGAGCGAGTCCCTCCTCGACATCCCGGGCCTGACCGAGTACGGGCGGCCCGTGACGGCGGCGTGGAACCTGTCGCTGAGCCGCTTGGAGGACAAGAACCCGGCGGCCTCCAGACTGCTCCGCATCTGCTCCCATTTGGCTCCGGTCCCTGTTCCCAAGCGCTATTTCAAGTCGGCGCGGGGGGCCGAGCTCCCGCCGGAGGTGCGCAGCACGCTCAACAGCCCGGTGGCGCTGAACGCCGCGCTCCGGGACATCGGCCAGCTCTCACTGGCGCGGCTGGACCACCGCGACGGGAGCCTGCAGATGCACCGGTTGGTGCAGCAGAGCCTCCGGTACCGGATGACGGAGGAGGAGCGCGCTGAGGCGCGCCACCAGGCCCATCTGATCCTTGCCGCTGTCGACCCCGAAGCGCCGGAGAACCCGTCGGAGTGGCCGACCTACGCGGAGATGCTCCCTCACATCCGTGCGGCCGAGGTGCACGACAGCTCAGAGCCCTGGGTGCGCAACCTGACCGTGAACGTCGCGTCCTTCCTCAACCTCTGGGGCGACCTGCAGGGCGCCGTCAACGTGGCTCAGAGGGCCCTTGACCTGTGGGGCGGGCCCACGACGGATGCCCAGGTCTTGGGTGCGGCCGACGTCCTGATGGAGGCGAAGCGGAGACTGGGGGTCTTCCAGGAGGCGCAGGAACTCAATGAAGACCTGCGAACGCGCCTCTTGGAAGAGCGCGGACTCCAGAATGAGGACACGCTCCACTTCACCGGCCTGTTGAGTTACGGCAAGCGGATCGAAGGGGACTTCTTCGGGTCGTACGAGCTGTCGAAAGAGGCGTGGGAGGGCGGACAGCGGCTGCTCGGTCCCGACGATCCCATCGCGTTGCGCTTGGCCCACCTGCACGGTGTCGCTCTGAGGCACCTCGGGCGCATCGATGAGGCGCTGGAGATGGATCGCGCCACGTATGAGAACTTCCAAGAGGTCCTGGGGCTGGAGACCCCCCTCACCAACAACAGCGGTGTCGCGATCGGGGTCGACCTGTTCACCCTGGGGCGCTACAGCGAGGGGGAGGCCTGGCTCCGGCGGCAGGTGGAGATCATCTCCCGTGTCTTCGGACCCGACTCCACTCTGGCCTACGGCCCGCGCGGGGTGTACTCCGTCGCTTTGTACCGGGCCGGACGGGCGGAGGAGGCCGTTGAGGAGGCCCGCGCGGTCCACCTGCACTACGTCACGCGTGAAGGCGGGCACCGTCGGAGCGTGCTGGAGAAGTCGGCCGGCGCGTACATGATGGCGCTGCGGGCGGCCGGAAGGTTCGAGGAGGCCCTCGAAGCCGGGAAGGGGCTGCTCGAAACCCAGACCGAGCTCTTCGGCGAGCGGCATCCCGACACTCGGGCGCTCCAGGCCAACTGGGCGATGGTGTGCCGGAGCGTCGGCCGCCTGGATGAGGCCCGGCGCCTCGCCGAGGCGGCGTACCAGGGGCTGTACGAGGCGCTGGGCGAAGAGCATTCCTACGTTCCCGCCGCCGCCATCGGGCTGGCCAACTCCATGGCCGCACAGGGCGACCTGTCGGGCGCGGTCGAGCGGGACCGTTCGACCCTGGAGCTCGCCCGCCGCACGCTCGGAGAGCGGCACCCCGTCACCCTCGCCGCCGAGCGGAACCTTCTGTGCGGGGAGGCCGGACGGGAAGGGGCGGACCCCGCCGTACGGCTCGAAGGCCTGCGAGCCCTCTACGCCGAGGTCCACGGCGAGCAGCACCCGCTCACTCAGGGCCTGGCCCGGGGCGAGCGCGAAGAGCGGGACATCTACACACCGGCCCTGTGATCACGCGCCGCTGCGGAGGGCGGCGATGAGCCGAATCCAGGTCCGCTGGTGGAAGGAGAGCTCGGCCAGCTCCCGGTGGACCGAGTCGCGGACCTGTATACGCCGGTCACGGACGAATCGGACCTCGACGCATGTATTACTCCCTCCGCCCGTGTAGGACGACGTGTGCCACATTCCCGTCCCCATCCGCGACGGGTGCCGGGGAGGGGAAGGAGATACGGGCTCCGTGCCCGCCTGTCTTCCGTGCGTGGTCTCCTGAGAGGGCATGGAGCGGGGGAATCCCTTCACCGGTGGGGCGGCGTCCGGGCCGGTGGGCCGGTTTCGGCGTTTCCGGCGTCTCGGTGTTCCGGTCAGAGAACGCGCACGCGTTCGGCGGGATTCATACCCTTTGCGAAAGTGGATACCCCCGAGCGGCCGGGCATGGGGGCGCTGTGAAGCCGTGGTCGGTCTTCGGCGAGATGGGCGGTCTGAGGCGCACGCGCTTCAGTCGGTCGGGATGAACAGGCCAGAGAAATGCCCCGCCGTGCCCGGTGGGGCACGGCGGGGCTGGGACCACTGCTGGGTCCGGAATCCGTGTGGCCGGACCCGGCCCGAGCCCTGGCCTCAGGCCTTCAGCTGGTCGCCCCACTCGACGGCCTCGCCCATCACCGCGGTCGTGGTGGCCCCGTCCAGGGACTCGCGGATGATGTCGGCGTGGCCGCAGTGCTGGGCGGTCTCCCGGATCAGGTGCAGCAGGATCCGCCGCGCCGACCACGACGCGCCCTCAGGGAACCACGGGGCTTCGGGCAGCTCGGCGAGGTGGTCGAGGGACGGCAGCGCGGCCACCGCCTTCTCCGTCTCCGCCTCCACCCCGGCGTAGAAGGCGAGGGCCCCCTCCAGCGTCTCGTCCCCCACCAGGCGGAAGTCGTCGCCCCAGGAGGCCTCGCGGTCGGGGTCGTCCTCCGTCCGCCCGTTCATGATGGCGATCCACCCCTGCTCGGTGCGGGCGACGTGTTTGACCAGCCCCGCGAGGGTCAGCTCGCTGCTCGTCGTGCGGCGGGAGGCCTCCTCATCGCCCAGGTCCCGGACGGTCAGGCGGAGGAAGCGGCGCTGCTCGCGCAGGATCTCCAGGACCTCGTCGCGCTCGGTCTTCGCCGCGCTCTCGGCCGCGGGGGAGGTGGTGTTCTCCGGCATGGGGGCCGCCTTTCACAGTGTTCACAGTGTGCGTCCGGGCCGTCCCGCGGGGCCGCCGGTCCGGGGCTTCCGCGGTGACGTCTCCGACGCTAGAGGCGATCGCGGTCAGCCCCGGTCCGCGATCGCACGCCGCCCCGCACCATGACCGGCACGCGGCCCGGTTTTGACCGGCCGATGGCCTCTTCCTGCCTAGATTCGCTGAATGGGTCCCGGACGCGTGGGGTCGGACGCATGGGGGTGCGCAGGGCGTGAAGGCATCGGCTGCGGGGTCGGTCGTCCACCTGGTCCGGCTGTCGGCGGTCGCCGGACTGCTCATCGCGGCGATGGTGCTGGTGACGGTCGGCGGCGGGGCGGTCGCGGCGCGGGACGCGGCACGGTCCGCGCTGCGGATGCCCGACGCGTTCGACCCCTCCGCGATGGTCCAGCAGTCGGTGCTGCTCGACGCCGACGGCCGGGAGTTCGCCACGGTGCACGACCGCCGCCGCGAGGCGGTCCGGCTGGACGAGGTCGCCCCGGTGATGCGGGCCGCCGTGCTCGCCGTCGAGGACCGCCGCTTCTACGAGCACTCCGGCCTCGACCTCCGCGCGGTGTTCCGCGCGGCGCTGGCCACCCTGGAGGGCCGCACCCAGGGCGGCTCCACCATCACCCAGCAGTACGTCAAGAACGTGCTGGTGGAGGCGGCCGAAACCCCGGAGGAGGCCGCCCGCGCCACTGAGACGACCCTGGCGCGCAAGATCCGGGAGCTGCGGTACGCCCTGGGGGTGGAGGCGGCCCTGCCCAAGGACCGCATCCTGGAGGGCTACCTCAACATCTCCTATTTCGGCAACGGCGCCTACGGTGTGCAGGCGGCCGCGCAGCGCTATTTCGGCGTCGACGCCGCCGACCTGTCGGCGGCGCAGGCGGCCACCCTCGCCGGGCTGGTCAAGGGCCCGTCGGTGTACGACCCGGTGGAGCACCCCGAAAAGGCCCTGGACCGGCGGGCCACCGTGCTGTCCGGGATGGCCGATGTCGGCGTGCTGACCGAGGAGGACGCGCGGCGCGCCGCCGACTCCCCCCTCGGGTTGGACATGACGCCTCTCGGGGGCGGGTGCTACGACAGCGACCACCCCTACTTCTGCACCTACGTGCTCTCTTGGATCGAGAACGACCCCCGGTTCGGGGAGGACGCCGAGGAGCGCGCCCGCTGGGTGCGCCGCGCCGGGCTGACGATCCGCACCACCCTGGACCCCGGTGCCCAGCGCGCGGCCCAGCGCGCGGTGGACCGCCACGTCCCCCGCGGTGCCGACGCCGGGAAGGTCGCGGTGCAGGCCATGGTCGAACCCGGTACGGGGGACGTCGTGGCCATGGCGCAGAACCGCGAGTTCGGCTTCGACGGGCAGGACCCGGAGCAGACCTCCATCAACTTCGCCGTCGACGCCGGGCACGGCGGAGGGACCGGCTTCCAGGCGGGCTCGGTGTTCAAGGCCTACACCGTGGCCGCCGCCCTGGAGGAGCGCATGGGCGTGGGCACCTCCTTCAAGGCGCCCGACACCCTCACCGTCAAGGGGCAGCGCACTTGTTCGGGGAAGCGGCTCGCTCCGTGGAGCGTCCGCAACGCGGGGGACAGCGACGCGGGGCGGCAGGACATGGTGGAGGGCACCAAGCACTCCTCCAACACCTACTTCGCCCAGCTGCAGAAGAGGGTCGGGCTGTGCGACACCGTCCGCATGGCCGAGCGCCTGGGCGCCAAGCGCGCGGACGGCGCGCCGTTCGGCCAGTGGAACTCCTTCACCCTGGGGGACCAGGAGGTCGCCCCGCTGGACGTCGCGGGGTCCTACGCCACCCTCGCCGCGCGCGGGGTCCGCTGTGCGCCCCGCCCGGTCGCCGTGATCACTCCTCCCGGCGGGGAGCGGCGCGAGGTCGGGCCGACGTGCGAGCGCGTGCTGGAGCGGTCGACCGCCGACGCCGTCAACGACGTCCTCCGCGCCCCGCTGACCAGCGGCGGGACGGCGCAGGGGCTGAGCCCCGGGCGCCCGGCGGCGGGCAAGACGGGGACCACCGACGGGTCGGCCGCCGCCTGGTTCGCGGGGCACACCCCCGACCTGGCGTCGGCCGTCGCAGTGGGGGATCCGCGCGGCGGCGCCCGCCATCCGCTGCGGGGGGTGTCCATCGGGGGCCGGTACCACTCCGTGGTCTACGGAGCCACGCTCCCGGGGCCGATCTGGCGGGACGGCCTGCGCGGCGCCCTGGAGGGGACGAAGGAGCGGGCCTTCCCCGACCCCCGCCCGTCGGCGCTGCGCCCCGGGTTCGGGGTGGGCCCGTCCTCCCGGCCGGACTCGGCCGTGCCCGACGTGCGGGGCCGCACCTTCACGGAGGCGGAGGAGGCGCTGGAGGACGCCGGGTACCGGGTCCGCGAGGGCGGTGTGCGCGTCCCCTCGGACGAGGAGGAGGGGGCCGTCGCATCGACCAACCCGTCGGCCGGGACCCCGCTCCCGGAGGGCGCGGTGGTGAACGTGTTCCGCGCCCGGGGGTGAGGCGGCTCCCGTTGATCTCGGGAAAAGCGACCTTTAAATCGCTTTAATAAGGTCGCTTTTCCCGAGATCAACGCGGGCTGGGCCCGGTGAGGTGTGCGGATCTCCGAGGCCGGCACGGGGTTCGGTGATTTCGCGAATGCGCGTTCGACGGCGTGGTAGCGTGATCTCCCCCGGTTCGGATGGTAATGGAATCCGATCGGAAGAGATGTCTGCGGAGCCGATGTCCGCCCGACGGGCGGCCCTGTCCCGGCCGGACGAGACGCCGCGAGGATCGGCCCCGAGGAGGGGTCGCATGGCCGTTGTCCCCCTGCAGTACCGATTCGATGGCCCCCCGGAGGGCCCCGTCGTCCTGCTCGTTCCCCCTTTCGGCGCCAAATGGACCGTGTGGGAGCCGCAGATGCCCGAGCTCACCCGGTCCCTGCGGGTGCTGCGCGTCAACCACCGGGGCCACGGCGCCAGCCCCGTACCGCCCGGCGGCGCCGCCGTCGACGACCTGGGCGCGGACGTGGCCGCCCTGTTGGACCGGCTGGACCCGGGCCCGGTGCGGGTGGTCGGCGCGGGGATGGGCGGTTCCGCCGTCGCCACCTGGCTCGCGGTCCACCGCGCGAAGCGGGTCCACCGGCTCGCCTATGTGGCCGGGGCGGCCCGGCTGCCGCGCGCGGGCGACTGGCTGCGCACGGCGGCGCGGGCGCGCACCGAGGGCATGGCGGCGGTCCGCGCCGAGGCCACGCTGTCCTGGTTCACCCCCGGCTTCGCCGAGGAGCGCCCGGACGTGGTGCGCCGCATGGGCGAGGAGCTGGCCGGGGTGGACCCGTCCGGGTTCGCCGCCTGCTGGGAGGCGGCCGCCCAGGCCGACCAGTTCCCCGACATCTCCCGCATCCGCGCGCCCGCCCTGGTGGTGTCCGGGGAGCACGACGCGATGCTGCCGCCGGGGCACGGCCGCCGCCTGGCCGCCGGAATCCCCGGCGCCCGCTTCGAGCAGGTCCGCGGCGCCGCCCACCTGGCGGGGGTCGAACGCCCCGACCGGGTGAACGAGCTGCTGCTGGCCCACGTGGCGGACTGACCGCGTTCCCGGAGGCCGGTACCATCGCCGGGTGGCGGTGGGGCCCGCCGCTCCGCGCGGTGCGCGGGGGAACCGCGGTGATCCGCCGCCAACGGTCCCTGTCAGCGACGGCCCCGTGGCCGGGGCGTACCGCGACTGCTGATGGGAGACGCCCATGTCCACCGAACCCGGGCGCACCGGGGCGACCGCCGCGGACGCGGCCCCGCCCGTCGACCCCGATGTCGACCTGCGGTCCCCGTCCCAGGTGCGGGAGCTGGCCCGCCGCCCCTGGGCGGTCATCGGCGCGATCGCCGCGGGCGGCGCGATCGGCGCCACCGCCCGGCACGCCGCCGACGTGCTGCTGCCGCACGCCCCCGGCGAGCTCCCGCTGTCCACCCTGCTGGTCAACGTCTCCGGGGCGCTGCTGATCGGCGTCCTCATGGCCGTGCTCGAGGCCCGCCCCGGCCCCCGGCTGATGCGGCCCTTCCTGGGCACCGGCGTGCTCGGCGGCTACACCACCTTCAGTACCCACGTGGTCGACGTGCAGCACCTGCTGGAGGCCGGGAGCCCCGGCTGGGCCCTGCTCTACCTGGGCGGCACCCTGTTCGGCGCGCTGGCCGCCGTGGCGGTCGGCGTCGCGGCGGCCGAGGCGGTCGTGCGGAAGGAGACGCGATGACCTGGCTGATGGTCGCCCTGGGCGCCGCCGTGGGCGCCCCGCTGCGCTACCTGGCCGACCGGTTCGTGCAGGCCCGCCACGACTCGGTGTTCCCGTGGGGCACCCACGCCGCCAACGCCACGGCCTGCCTGCTGCTCGGCTTCACCGCCGCCCTGGCCCTGCCCCCGGCGGTGGCCGCGTTCGCCGGGACCGGCCTGCTCGGCGCCCTGTCCACCTACTCCACGTTCGGCTACGAGACCTACCGGCTGCTCCGCGGCGGCGCCCGCTTCCTCGCCTTCGCCAACGCGGCGGCGTCGATCGCGGCCGGGCTGGGAGCGGCCCTCATCGGCGCCGCCGTCGCCCGCTCGATCACGGGCTGACCGCCGCCGGGGACGGGCGGCGGCCCCAGAACTGCAGGCCCACCAGCACCGCGGTCATCGCCATGCCGACCAGGTCGGTGACGGTGCCGGGCATGAACACCAGCACGGCCGCGGCCACCAGCAGCAGCCGCTCCACCACGGTGGTGGGCCGCAAGAGGAAGCCCTCCAGCGCCACCGCGGCCGCCGCCAGCCCCACCATGCCGCTGACCACGGAGAAGACGATCTCCCCCAGGGTGCCGTTCAGCATGATCGACGAGTAGGCCATCAGGATCGGGATCAGGTACAGCCCCTTGGCGAACTTCCACGCCGCCAGGCCGGTGCGGGTCGGCGAGGCCCCGGCGATGCCCGAGGCCGAGAAGGCCGCCAGCGCCACCGGCGGGGTGACGTTGGAGTCCTGGCTGAGCCAGTAGACGATCATGTGCGCCACGATCAGCGGCAGGCCCAGCGTCTCCAGCGCCGGACCGGCCAGCACGATCAGCACGATGTAGGCGGCGGTCACCGGCAGGCCCAGCCCCAGCACCAGGGAGGCCAGCGCCACCAGCACCAGGGTGAGCAGCAGGCTGCCCGCGGCCGCGTCGATGATCATCCCGGACAGCTTCAGGCCCAGCGCGGTCTGGCCCACCACGCCCACGATGATCCCGGCGACACCGGTGGCCACCGACACCGGAAGCACGTTGCGGGCGGTCAGGGCGAACACCTCGGCCATCCCCGAGAGCGTCAGGCGGCTGGCGCTGCGCAGCATCGCCACCAGGAACAGCGCCCCGATGGCGTACACGCCCGCGCGCAGCGGCGGGACGTAGGCCAGCAGCAGGGTGACCAGGAGCAGCAGCGGCGCCATGAAGTGCCACCCGGCGGCCAGGGTGGTGCGCAGCCGGGGGAGCTGCGAGGACGGCATCCCGCCGATCCCGTTCTTGCGCGCCAGGATGTCCACGAAGAGGAAGACCACCGCGAAGTACATCAGCGCGGGGATGATGGCGACCTTCACGATGTCGGCGTAGGGCACGCCCATCATCTCGGCCATCACGAACGCCCCGGCGCCCATCACCGGGGGCAGGAGCTGCCCGCCGGTGGAGGCCGCCGCCTCCACCCCGGCGGCCTCGTGCTTCTTGTAGCCGACCCGCTTCATCATCGGGATGGTGAAGGCGCCGGTGGTGACCGTGTTGGCGATCGCGCTGCCGGTGATCGAGCCCATCATGGCGCTGCCGACGACCGCGCCCTTGGCGGGGCCGCCCGCGAACCGGCCGGTGAGGGCGTAGGCCAGGCCGATGAAGAAGTCGCCGCCGCCGGTCTTCTGCAGCAGCGCCCCGAAGAAGATGAAGGCGAAGACGAACGTGGCCGCGACGCCGAGGGGGACGCCGAAGACGCCGTCGTCGGACAGGTAGCTGTAGGTGGCGATCCGCTGGTACAGCTGCCCGCCGTGCGAGAACGGGCCGGGGATCAGCGGCCCGATCCAGGAGTAGAAGAGGAAGGCCAGGCCCAGGAACGCCATGAACGGGCCGATGGCGCGGCGGCAGGCCTCCAGCAGCAGCACCAGGGCGACGACCGACACCAGCACGTCGGCCCCGGTGGGGACGCCGCCCGCGCGCAGGACGAGCGCCTCGCGGTTGACGACCGGGTAGACGGTGACCGCCACGGCGGTGGCCACCAGCAGCAGGTCGACTGCGGCCATCGGGGTGCTGCGCGCCCAGCGGAACCGGGCGGCGGGCTTCAGCAGGAACACCAGCACCAGCACGAACATCAGGTGGATCACGCGCTGGACGTAGATGTCCATGCCGATGAAGAGCGCGGTGTAGCCCTGGAAGAGGCCGAAGGCGACCGCGATGACGAGCGCCGCGGCGCCCACGACGCGCCCGGCCCGGTCCTCGCCCCAGCGCTCGGCCGCCATGCGCCGCCACAGCGGGCCGGAGCCCTCCTCCTCGTCCTCGGTGCTGGGAAGGCGGTCGGCCCCGCTCTCGGGGGCCTCCTCGGTCGCGGTGCGGCGGTCGTTCATCGGGCTGTCTCGCTCTTCTGCGGTCGGGGGGAAGGGGAGGCGCGGTGCGCTCTGGGGCGGTCGACCGCGCCTCCCGGCCGGGTTCCCTCGGGTCCGGGCGCGCGGGCGTCCCTCAGGACTCCTCGGGCAGGACCTCTTCGGGCAGTTCCACGCCGTTGTCCTCGGCCCACTTGACCGCGCCGGGGTGCATGGTCACCGAGGACTCGGCCATGGTCTCGGGGACGAAGTAGTCCTCGCCGGCGGCGTAGACCGAGGTGAGCTGGTCGGTGTTGTTGTACAGCGCGTCGAGCACGTCGTAGGCCTTGTCCTCGGGGAAGTCCGAGGGGACCACCAGCAGGTTCCACAGCGCGATGGTGTTCACGTCGTCCTCGACGGTGGAGTAGGTCCCGCCGCTGATGACGTGGTCGCTGTAGTAGGGGTAGCTGTCGGTGATCAGCTCGCGCTCGTCGTCGCAGAACGGGATCAGGTGGATGGGGTCGGTGGCCTCCAGCTCCAGCAGCGTGTTGTGCCCCTCGCCGACCACCCACGATCCGGCGTCGATGGTGCCGTCGCGCAGCGCGGTGGAGGTGTCGGCGTAGTCGAGGTGCTGCACGTCGGTGCTGGTGAAGCCGAGCTCCAGGGCGTTGAAGATGAGCTCGTTGGCCAGCGCGTTGCCGCTGCCGGCCGGACCGGCGGAGTAGCGCTCCCCGTCCACGTCGGAGAAGCACTCGAAGTCCTGCTCCTCGTTGATGGATTCGAGCGAGACCGCGTGGTACACGTTCGGGTAGAGCGCGGTCAGCACCTTGGCGTCGACCGCGGTGTTCTCGAAGTCCCGCTCGCCGTTCACCGCCTGAGAGGTGGCGTCGGACTGGGCGATGCCCATCTGCAGCTGTTCGCTGCCGATCTGCTTCATGTTCGCCACCGAGGCCTCGGTGGAGGTGGCCGAGGCGGTGGTGCCCTCGACCTCGGAGGAGATCACCTCGGCCAGGGCGCCGCCGAGCGGGTAGTACACGCCGGAGGTGCTGCCGGTGCCGATGGTGATGTCACTGAAGTCGCCTCCTCCGCCGTCCCCGCCGCCCTGCTGGGCGGGCTGGGCACAGGAGGCGAGCAGGAGGGCGCTCGCGGGGATCGCGGCCAGTGCAAGGGGGTTGCGCATCGTGTGGGGGGTCCTCTCGAAGGCGGGGCGGGCGCGGGCGCTCCGGGAGCCTCGGTCTCCGTCGGGTCGTGTCACGTCTCCCGGTGGGTCCGAACGGTGCCCCTTCGTGAGTAATTTGTCTGATTCATCGTTGAGATGCGCGAGAAGTCTAGTGATCTTCGGCCGGATCGTGCCAGTGGTCCGCCGTTTAAAAGGTGAATTGCCGAATTACGCACGAAAAACGCCCCGTGCGAATTATGTCGGGATTCCGACCATTCGTCCGGGGCGGGGTCCGGCCGGGCGGCGGTGTGCCCCCCCGGCGCCGGGGCGGGTCAGCAGGGCAGGAACGGGTCGGGCCCGGCCCAGCCCTCCGCGTCGCGGCGGCGCACCTCGGCCAGCTCGTCCTCGGAGAGCACCCGCGGGGCGCCGAGCGCGCGGCTGCGCGTGTACACCCCGCACAGCCACTCCAGCAGCCGCATGTTCTCGTAGGCGCGGTCGGCGTCCGGCCCGGAGGCGGCGCCGCCCAGGCAGGCCAGCAGTGCGGCGCTCCGGCCCTTCAGCGCCTTGACGGCCTGGTCGGCCAGCTCGCCCGAGCCGTAGGCGGCGTACCCGGCGACCGGCACCGCGCCGCCGAGGCGGGCCGCGGCCTGGTGCACCGGCGGCAGCTCGGACAGCACGGCCGAGACCGCGGCGGCGTGCTCACCGGGCGCCTGCACCAGCGCGCCGATCGCCGTGCACCGGTGCACGGCGATGTGCAGGGTGGTGTCGGCGGCGGGGCCGCGGCGCCCCTCCAGGACGCCGCCCTCCAGGGAGAGCACCGGGCAGTCGGCGGGCTCGACGCGGTCCAGGGGGACCCCGGCGGGGGTGACGGCGATCAGGTCGCCGGAGCGGACGCTGACGGTTCCGGACCCGCCGTGGGCGAGGCCCTCGGCGGCCAGGCGGCGTGCGGTCCGGGAGGCGTCCCTGCGCTCTTGCTCTAGAAGCATGGTCGCTCGCGTGGTCGGGCCGGTGCGGTGCGGCCGGCGGTTGCGGGGTGCGTGGGGGACTCGGGCGTGCGCGGCGGGGTCCGTTTCACCGGGGCCCGCCTTAGGCATGCCTTATCTACGTTACCTCCCCTTGGGGTGGTGTTGTCCAGGGCGTACGCTCCCGCCAGGGGTGGTCCGCGCCACCGCGGCCGATCACCCTCCGTGCCGTGTGCACTTCAAAGGATGGTCACGGTCCGTTACCAAACTCTGATCTGTTGCGTGATGTGAACCACCGTTGCGTGTCTGTCTTGCGCATGTTTTCGCAGGTCAGAGCCTCAATTTCGGTAAGTCACGATAAAGTAACGTCGGGTTTAAAGTGTTTTGAGGCGTTTCTGCTGGGCAAGACGGTTCCGTGATGCAACCCTACGTAACCCTTCCGAGCAAGCAGTACCTGTCGGAACCGGGGGCGACCGCCGCCGGGAGCCTGTTCATCGGCGGCCGGTGGTCCGCGGCCGCCGAGGGCGGCACGCGCGATGTCCTCAACCCCTACGACGCCTCGGTGCTCACCGTCGTCAGCGAGGGGACCCGGGCCGACGCCGACGCGGCCGTGGCCGCGGCGCGGCGCGCCTTCGACGAGGGCTCCTGGCGCGGCACCCCCGCGGCCGAGCGCGGGGAGGTCCTCGGCCGGATCGCCGACCTCCTGCAGCGCGACCGCGAGGAGATCGCGCTCATGGAGTCCCTGGACACCGGCAAGACGCTGGAGGAGGGCCGGATCGACGTCGACGACGTCACCGGCGTCTTCCGCTACTACGCCGGGCTGGCCGACAAGGACGCCGGGCGGATCGTCTCCACGCCCGAGGGGATCTTCAGCCGCGTCGTCTACGAGCCCGTGGGCGTCTGCGCGATGATCACCCCCTGGAACTACCCGCTGCTCCAGCTGGCCTGGAAGGTGGCCCCGGCCGTCGCCGCGGGCAACACCATGGTGATCAAGCCCAGCGAGATCACCCCGGTCACCACCTGCAAGCTGGTGGAGCTCGCCCTTGAGGCGGGCGTGCCCGCCGACGGCGTGGTCAACCTGGTGCTGGGCACCGGCGCCGAGGTCGGCGCCGCCATGGTCGAGCACCCGGACGTCGACCTGGTCTCCTTCACCGGCGGCCTGGCCACCGGCAAGCGGATCATGGCCTCGGCCGCCGAGACGGTCAAGAAGGTCGCCCTGGAGCTGGGCGGGAAGAACCCCAACATCATCTTCCCCGACGTCGACCTGGACACCGCGGTCGACTACGCGCTCAACGCGGCCTTCTTCCACTCCGGGCAGGTCTGCTCGGCCGGGGCGCGGCTGATCGTCCACGAGGACGTGCACGACGCCTTCACCGCCGAGCTCGCCCGCCGCGCCGAGGCCATCGTCATCGGCTCCGGGCTCAAGGACGACGAGGGCGTGCGCTGCGGCCCGCTCGTCTCCGCCGAGCACCGGGCCAAGGTCGAGGCCGCGGTCGCCCGCGGCGTCGAGGAGGGCGCGAAGATCATCGCCGGGGGCAAGCGCCCCGACGACCCCGAGCTCGCGAACGGCTACTTCTACCGGCCCACCGTGTTCACCGGCTGCTCGCGCGGGATGGACATCGTGCAGACCGAGGTGTTCGGCCCGGTCGTCACGGTCGAGACCTTCCGCACCGAGGACGAGGCGATCGCGCTCGGCAACGACACCGACTACGGCCTGTCCGGCGCGGTGTGGACGAACGACACGGGGCGCGGCGAGCGCGTCGCCGCCGCCCTGCGGCACGGGACCGTGTGGATCAACGACTACGGCCCCTACTTCGCGGGCGCCGAATGGGGCGGGTTCAAGCGCTCCGGCGTCGGGCGCGAGCTGGGCCAGGCGGGGCTCGACGAGTACCGCGAGGCCAAGCACATCTACCGCAACCTGGCCCCCGAGCCGCAGCGCTGGTTCGGCGAGGTCTGAGCGGTGGAGCCCGCGCACACCGACCCCTGTCCCCGGAACCACCTGGAGCGTCCATGAGCGAGAACGCCCCCACCTATGACTACGTGATCGTCGGCGGCGGCACCGCCGGCTCGGTGATCGCCAACCGGCTCACCGAAGACCCCTCGGTCAGCGTCTGCGTGATCGAGGGCGGCCCCTCCGACCGCGGCCTGGACCGCGTGCTCGACCTGCGCGAGTGGCTGGGCCTGCTGGAGAGCGACCTGGACTACGGGTACACCACGACCGAGCAGCCGCGCGGCAACTCGCACATCGTGCACTCGCGCGCCCGCGTGCTCGGCGGGTGCTCCTCGCACAACACCCTGATCAGCTTCCGCCCGTTCGCCGAGGACCTCGACGCCTGGGTGGCGGCCGGAGCCGAGGGCTGGGACAACGCCACCGTGCAGTCCTACGCCGACCGGCTCAAGAACAACATCGTCCCCATCGCCGAGAAGGACCGCAACGACCTGGTCAAGGACTGGGTCCAGGCCTCCGCGAAGGCCACCGGCGTGCCCGTGGTGGAGGACTTCAACGCCCGGACCTCGCACGGCGGCGGGTTCCGCGACGGCGTCGGGTTCCTGTCGATCTCCTACGACCCCTACACCGGGCAGCGCTCCTCGGCGTCGGTCGCCTACCTGCACCCCATCATGGACGTGCGGAAGAACCTGACGCTGATGCTGGAGACCTGGGCCGAGCGGATCGTCTTCGACGGCGACCGCGCCACCGGCGTCGAGGTCGTCACCCCCGACGGCGAGCGGGTCACCGTCTCGGCGACGAGCGAGGTGATCCTCAGCGCCGGGGCGATCGACACCCCGCGCCTGATGTTGCTCTCCGGCGTCGGTCCCAAGGGCGACCTGGAGCAGGTCGGCATCGACGTGCGGCACGACCTGCCGGGCGTCGGGGAGAACCTGATGGACCACCCCGAGTCCATCATCATGTGGGAGACGAACCGGGACGTCCCAGACGAGACGGTCATGCACTCCGACGGTGCGCTGTTCATCCGCCGCGACGAGTCCGACCCGCGTCCGGACCTGATGTTCCACACGTACCAGATCCCGTTCGACGACAACACGAAGCGGCTGGGCTACGAGTCGCCGGGGTGGAAGCGCGCCATGTGCATGACGCCGAACATCATGCGCTCGCGCTCCCGGGGCAAGCTCTGGCTGAAGAGCGCCGACCCCGCGGAGAAGCCGGCGCTGGACTTCCGCTACTTCACCGACCCCGACGGCTACGACGAGCAGACCATCGTCGACGGGCTGAAGATCGCGCGGAAGGTCGCCGAGACCGAGCCGTTCAAGTCCTGGATCGCCCGCGAGGTCGCCCCCGGGCCGGACGTCGTCACCGATGAGCAGCTGTCCGAGTACGGGCGGCGCGCGGCGCACACCGTGTACCACCCGGCCGGCACCTGCAAGATGGGCGCCGCCGACGACGCGGCCGCCGTGGTCGACCCGAGGCTCAGGGTCCGCGGCCTGCGCGGCCTGCGGATCGCCGACGCTTCGGTGTTCCCGACCATGCCCTCGCCCAACCCGATGGTCACGGTCCTGACCGTCGGGGAGCGCGCCGCGGACCTGATCCGCGCCGACCGGGCCTGAGCCTTCGGCGGACCGCCCCGAGCCCGCCGGCCGGGCGGTCCGCCGACGCACCCCCGTCCCCGACCGATCCGTCCCCCCGAACGGCGCCGGCCCCTCCGGCGCCCTGTACCCGACGAGCGCCGCCGCGCGCGCAGCCGTGCTGTGCCCGAAGCGGCCATCAGAGGTGGCTTTCTCCTATGAGTTCCGCAGCGAACGACCCACAACTCGACACCGGACAAACGAATACCCTCTCCGCACCCCCTCCGGACGTCGAGGCGAAGTTCTCCGTCCAGAACCTGTGGAAGATCTTCGGCAAGCGCGCCGAGCGCATCATCGGCAGCGAGCACGAGCACGGCGGCCGCGACGAGGTCCGCGAGGCGACCGGCTGCACCATCGCGGTGCGCGACGTCTCCTTCGACGTCCGCCCCGGCGAGACGTTCGTGGTCATGGGCCTGTCCGGCTCGGGCAAGTCCACCCTCATCCGCTGCCTGACCCGCCTCATCGAGCCCACCGCCGGGTCCGTGCTGCTCGACGGCGAGGACATCCGGCAGATGTCCCCGGCCGCGCTGCGCGAACTGCGCCGCCGCAAGGCCGCCATGGTCTTCCAGCACTTCGGCCTGCTGCCCAACCGCACCATCATCGACAACGTCGCCTACGGGCTGGAGGTGCGCGGCGCCTCCAAGGCCGAGCGCCACGCCCGCGCCGCCGAGATGATCGGGATGGTCGGCCTGGCCGGGTACGAGACCTCCCGCCCCGGCCAGCTCAGCGGCGGCATGCAGCAGCGCGTCGGCCTCGCCCGCGCCCTCGCGGTCGACCCCGAGGTGCTGCTGTTCGACGAGCCGTTCAGCGCGCTCGACCCGCTGATCCGCCGGGACATGCAGAACGAGGTGCTGCGCCTGCAGAAGGAGCTGCGCAAGACCTCGGTCTTCATCACCCACGACCTGGACGAGGCGCTCAAGCTCGGCGACCGCATCGCCATCATGCGCGACGGCGCGCTGGTGCAGGTCGGCACCGCCGAGGAGGTCGTCGGCGACCCCGCCGACGACTACGTGCGCGACTTCGTGTCCGACGTCTCGCGCATCGAGGTGCTGACGCTGCGCTCGCTGATGCGCCCGGCCCGTGACGGTGAACCGCTGGACGGCCCCGAGGCCGCCCCCACCACCCTGGCCGGGGAGGCCGTGGCGGTGGCCGCCGGGGCCTCGGCCCCGGTGCGCGTCACCGAGGACGGGCGCCTGCTCGGCGTCGTCGGCCGTGAGGACCTGCTGCGCGTCATCGCCGAGGACCGCGCGCAGGTGCCCGCCGCCATCGCGGGGGTGTGAGCATGGCCCCGACCGCGACCGCGACGGCGGAGAACGCCGAAGCACCCCGCAAGCTCCCCGCCCCGGACGGCCCGCGGCCGGACGGCACCGGCTCCGGCGCGCTGCGCGCCCTGCTCTCCCGCACGTGGGTGCAGGCCGCGGCCGTGGCGGCGGTGCTGGTGCTGGCCGCGGCGCTGCCGCTGCCCGGCAGCGTCACCGCCTTCCCCGCCGGCCCGGGCGAGTGGCTGGACGGCCGCCTCAAGGAGCTCTTCTCCTGGGTGGTCTCCAACCGCGACACCAGCCCGATCTTCGTCTACGGCTTCAACTACCTGGGTGTGTACCTGGGGTCGGCCGTGGTGCTCATCAATGACCTGCTGACCGCCCTGACCTGGACCGGTGTGACGGTGCTGGGCGTGCTGGCGGCCTGGCGGCTGGCCGGGTGGCGGGTCATGCTCGTCGTCCTGGCCGCCTTCGCCGTCTTCGGGCTCTTCGGCCTCTGGGAAGAGGCCATGGAGACGCTGGCGCTGATCACCGCCGCGGTGCTGCTGGCGCTGCTGGTCGGGCTGCCGCTGGGCATCTGGTCCGGGCGCAGCGACCGCGCGGAGCGCGCCATGCGGCCGGTGCTGGACTTCATGCAGACCATGCCGGCCTTCGCCTACCTGATGCCGATGCTGCTGATGTTCGGCATCGGCAACCCCGCCGCGGCGGTGGCGACCGCGGTGTACTCGCTGCCCCCGGCGGTGCGCATCACCTCGATGGCGCTGCGCGGCGTGGACCGGGGCGCGGTGGAGGCCGCCGAGTCGCTCGGCTCGACCGGGCTGCAGATGCTGCTGAAGGTGCGGCTGCCGCTGGCCAAGCGCACCATCATGCTCGGCGTCAACCAGACCATCATGCTGGGCGTGTCCATGGTCGTCATCGCGTCGGTCATCGGCGCGGGCGGCCTGGGCGACGCCGTCTACCAGGCGCTGCAGAAGGACCGCATCGGCCTGGCCCTGGAGGCCGGGCTGGCCATCGTGATGCTGGCGATCGCCATGGACCGGGTCACCGGAGCCATCGGCCACGGCCGCCCGGTGCCGCCGCGGTGGTACCGGTTCGCCTTCGGCGGCGGACTGCTCGCCGCCCTCGTGGTGTTCCTGCTGCCCACCCCGCTGCGCGCGGTGGACGGCTGGCCGCGTGCCTGGGAAGTGGACCTGGCCGGTCCGGCCCAGGCCTTCTACGAGGCCATGAAGGACACCATCGGCCCGTTCACCTCCGCCCTCGGCGACTGGACCGTGGTGTGGGTGCTCACCCCCCTGCACCAGATGCTCGCCGGCGCGCCGTGGTGGCTGGTCATCGCCGCCGCCGCGGTGCTGGGCGGCCTGTTCGCCGGGCGCCGCGCGGCCGTGGTGGGCGTGCTGTCCCTGGCGGCCGTCGGCCTGATGGGGCAGTGGGGCAACGGCATGAACACGCTCTCCCAGGTGCTGCTGGCCACCGTGCTGGTCATCGCGCTGGGCATGGTGCTCGGCATCGCGATGTCGCGCAGCGACCGGGCCGCCGCCGTGGTCCGCCCGGTGCTGGACGCCATGCAGACCCTTCCCCCCTTCGTGTACCTGATCCCGGCCGTGGCGCTGTTCAGCGTGGGGCGCGTCCCCGCCCTGGTCGCCGCGGTGGTCTTCGCGCTCCCGCCGGTGATCCGGCTGGTGAACGACGGGATCCGGGGCGTTCCGGCGAACACCGTGGAGGCCGCCCGCTCGCTGGGCTCCTCCCGGTCGCAGCTCCTGGCCAAGGTGCAGCTCCCGCTGGCGCGTTCCTCGCTGCTGCTGGCGGTGAACCAGGCGATCATGCTCATCCTCTCGATGGTCGTGATCGGCGCCCTGGTCGGCGGAGGCGCGCTCGGATACGACGTCGTCTTCGGCCTCAAGCAGAACGAGTTCGGAATGGGACTCACCGCGGGCCTGGCCATCGTGTGCCTCGGCCTCCTCCTCGACCGCATGACCCAAGGAAAGAGAAATGCGTAGAACCACCGCGACCCGAACCGCCTCGATCGCCGTCAAGGGTGCGGCCGCCGTCTCCGCGATGGCCGTGCTGTCCGCCTGCGGCGGCGCCACCTCCCAGGACGTCGCCGGAAGCGACGAGACCGTCACCATCGCGGTCAACGGCTGGGTGGGCTACGAAGCCTCCGCCGCCGTGATGGCCTACCTCCTCGAAGAGGAGATGGGGGTCAAGGTCGAGCAGAAGAAGCTCGACGAGCAGCCCTCCTGGCAGGGGCTCAACGACGGCGACCTCGACGTCATCGTGGAGAACTGGGGCCACGAGGACCTGATGAAGCAGTACGGGCCCGAGGGCAACGACACCGTCGTGGACGGCGGCCCCAACGGCAACATCGGGACCCTGGGCTGGTACGTGCCCAAGTACCTGGTGGACGAGAAGCCCGAGCTGGCCACCTGGGAGGGGATCAAGGACAACACCGACCTGTTCCAGACCCCCGAGAGCGGCGACAAGGGCGAGTTCCTGGCGGCCGACCCGGCCTTCGTCACCCAGGACCAGGGCATGATCAACCACTTCGACATGGACCTGAAGATCGTCCACGCCGGGTCCGAGGCGGCGCAGATCACCGAGATGCAGGAGCGGTACGAGAAGGAGGAGCCGTTCCTGGCCTACTTCTACGACCCGCAGTGGCTGCAGAACGAGATCGACCTGGTCCACGTGGAGTTCCCGGAGTACGAGGACGGCTGCGCGGACGACGAGGAGGACGTGTCCTGCGGCTACCCGCAGTACGACCTGAACAAGATCTTCAACAAGGACTTCGCCGAGGCCGACTCGCCCGCGTACCAGATGCTGAAGAACTGGGAGTGGACCAACGAGGACCAGAACGCGGTCGCCAAGATGATCGCCGACGACGGGATGGACCCCGAGGAGGCGGCTGAGAAGTGGGTCACCGACAACGGTGACGTGTGGAAGGACTGGATCCCCGCGGACGCCTGATCCGCGCGGGCACCTAGAATTGTCTGGTATGTGCGGCGGCGGGCGGTGTTTCCGCCGCCGCACATTTCTGTCCGGTTCCCCCGCCGGGCGGACCCCTGCCCCTGGCCCCGCACCTGCCCCCGTAGCACCGAGACGACCCCCGAGGCGGTAGTTCCCCATGTCCGGTAACCCCAGCACGCCGACCCGCCCCCGCCGGGCGGTGCAGGCCCTCGCCCTGACCCTCGCGGCCGGGCTCGTCGCCTCGTGCGGCGCCCCGGACGGCGACACCGGCGGCAGCGGGGGCGGCGACACCCCCGTGCGCATGGCGGTGAACGGCTGGGTGGGCTACGAGGCCTCCGCCGCCGTGCTCGCCCACCTCATCGAGGAGGAGCTCGGCGGCACGGTCGAGAAGGTCGAGGACGACGAGGAGACCTCCTGGCACAAGCTGGCCGAGGGCGAGGTCGACGTGATCCTGGAGAACTGGGGCCACCAGGACCTGATGGACCTGTACGGCGCCGAGGAGAGCCAGCTCGTCGTGGACGGCGGGCCGAACGGCAACGACGGGCGCATCGGCTGGTACGTGCCGCAGTACGTGGTGGACGCCTACCCCGAGGTGGCGACCTACGAGGGGCTCGCCGAGCACACCGACCTGTTCCGGACCGGGGAGGGGAGCGGGCCCGGCCGCTTCCTGGGCGCGGACCCCACCTTCGTCACCCAGGACCAGGGGATGATCAACCACTTCGGCCTGGACCTGGAGATCGAGTACGCCGGGTCGGAGGAGGAGCAGATCGAGGAGGTCCGGGCGGCCTACGCGAAGGAGGAGCCGGTGCTCTTCTACTTCTACGAGCCGCAGTGGCTGCATGACGAGATGGACCTGGTCAAGGTCGAGTTCCCCGAGTACGTCGACCTGTGCGAGCTCGACGCGGACGACATCGCCTGCGACTACCCCGAGTACGAGCTGAACAAGGTCTTCTCCAAGCCCTTCGCCGACACCGGGTCGCCCGCGTACCGGCTGCTGGACAACTGGCAGTGGACCAACGAGGACCAGAACCAGGTCGCCGAGATGATCGCCGGTGAGGGCATGGCCCCCGAGGAGGCGGCGGCCGCGTGGGTCGAGGAGCACCCGGACGTGTGGCAGGAGTGGATCCCCGAGGACGCCTGAGCGGGCCCACCGCCCCCCGCCGACGGGGCCGCCCCGCACCGGACGGCGGTGCGGGGCGGCAGCGGACGGGGGCCGGGTCCGGTCCGGGGCCTCAGCGGGCGGCGCCGGCGAGCGAACCCGTGGTCTGCCCGGCCTCGTCGTAGATCAGGCAGCTGATGGCGCGGTCCCCGCTCGCGAAGGAGTCCTGGGTCGGGACGTAGTACGAGAGCTGCAGTTCGGACATGGCGTACTCGACGCCGACGAAGGAGCCGAACTCCTGCTCGCAGAAGGTGCTCGCCTCCTGGTCGACACCGGCGTCGCCGGGCCACTCGGAGGCCTCCATCTCGGTCTCGGCGTAGACCTCCGAGTCGTGCGGCTCCTCGCAGGGGACCTTGGGGACCTCGGCGACCTCCTGGTCCTCGGCGACGGTCTCGTCGTTGAGGCAGTCGCCGACGGCCACCTCGAAGATGTCGGCGTCCACCTCGCCGGACTCCTCGGCGGCCGACGCCTCCTGCTCCAGCTCGTCGGCGGTCTCCTGCAGGTCGTCGGCCACGCCGCCGCAGGCGCTCAGCGCGAGCACGGCCCCGACGGCACCGGCACCGGTGGCGGTCCGGAGGTTCTTCAGGGGACGGATAAGGGACTTCAAAGCAGAACTCCATTGTCGCTCTGGTCGGAATGGGGTGGATGGACGATAACAGGGATCGCGTCGGCTGAATGGCACATAAGGACCTTCGACCCGAATGATGTGTGCAGATCCCTCGGGTTTCGCGTTCGGCCGCCGCGACGTCCCAGGTCGTCCGGGCGGGACGGGGTGGAGGTCGGGGAGAAAAAATTTTTTCTCCTACCCGTAGGGGGTGTGCGGACCTGCACTGTCGTACCCGTGGTGTAGGGGGTGCGGTCGGTTGGAGATCCCTTGCAGAGGACAGGGAAATACAGTCCGAATCCAACCGGAGCACAACCGAATTCCGAACGGGAACCGCGCTCTCCGGCGGTCGGCTCCCCTTTATGCCGATCATTACCGGTGGCGTCCGGGCGACGCTCTGGAATGAACTAATGCGCTAACCGGTCGATCCGGTTCGGCCGCCGCCGTCTCAGCCGGATGGGGAGAGGGACGAGGGGAGTGAGGGGAGCGCCGACGAAGGTCGGCGGGCCTACCTGTCGCGCTGTCGGCCGCCGGGCGTGTGCGTG
>NZ_JAQFWP010000026.1 GCF_027706745.1 Nocardiopsis suaedae
TGCCCCGTGGGCCGGCCGCCGGACGGATCTTGGCGCCCCTCGCCCCTGGAGGAGCGGGGCACAGGCCCGGCGGCCGCCACGAACGCGAACAAGCCTCACCTTCCTGGCCGCGCCACCCACCCGCACCGCGAGGAACCCGCCGCCCGGCAAGCAGGCCCGGGGACCCGCCCCGCTTCCGCCGTCGCCGCCAAACACCGCGACCACGCACACACCAGACGGCCGACCGACCCGCAGGTAGGGGCGCCGACCTGCCTCGTCGCCGCCCTCCACCCGGCACCCCGGCGGCCCGGCGGACGGCCGGGGCCCATCAGCGGGGTACCGGCTGGCCCCGTCGTTGCTGTCGTCCGGCGGCCCGTCGCCCGGCTGGAGCCTCGGGGGCGGGGCCTTCCACGGCCGGACAGGCCGGGACTCCGGGAGTGCGGGACTCCGGGAGTGCCGGACTCCAGGAGTGCGGGACTCCGGGACGGGAGTCCGGGAGTCCACGACGGGAGTCCGGGCCGGGGCTCCGGGGGTGGGCCGGGGCTGTCGCCCTCTAGCATCGACCGCATGGCTCCCTCCGCCTCCCCGGGCTCTCCTCGTGTCGGTCGCCGGTATTCTTCCGCGCGGCTGGCCGCGGTGGGCACCGTGCTCCTCATCGCGCTCGCCGTGACCGCCTTCGCCGCCGTGTCCGCCGTGCGGTCGCACACCCCCTCGCCGCTGGAGCGCACCCCCGAGGCCGTCGCCGCCGACGCGGCTCCACGGCTCGCCTTCCTGCGCTCCGCCCTCCGCGGCGGCGCGGGCGAGGACATGCAGGCGCTCTTCCCCGAGGGGTACTTCTTCACCCACGTCCTCTACGGCCTCGCCCAGGCCAACACCGGCACCCTCGACCCCGCCCGGCGCGACACGGCACTGCGCGAGGCCCGGTGGGCGCTGGACCGGCTCGACTCCCCCGACGGCACCGCCCCCTTCCCCGCCGACGCCGACCCCGCCTACGGCGTCTTCCACGCGGGCTGGAGCACCTACCTGCGGGTCCGCATCGTCGAGCTCGCCGGAGGGCCGGACGCCGCACCCGAGGAGGCCGCCCGCCTGGAGGAGGACACCGCCGAACTCCGCGACGCCTTCGCCGCCTCCCTCGACCGGGGCACCCCCTTCCTGGAGGCCTACCCCGGCCAGGCCTGGCCCGTGGACAGCGTGGTCGCCGCGGCCGCGCTCGCCAGGGACGCCCGGGTGCGCGGCACCGGCGCCCACGACACCGTCCTCGCCGACTGGCAGGACGCCGTGGCCGAGCGCACCGACCCGGCCACCGGCCTCCTCCCGCACCGGGTCGACGCCGCCACCGGCGCCCCCGCCGAGGTCGCCCGGGGCAGCTCGCAGTCGGTGCTGCTGCGCTTCCTCCCCGACATCGACCCGGCGTGGGCCGCCCGCGACCGGGCGGCGTTCCAGGAGGGGTTCGCCTCCCCCCACGGCCCGCTGCCCGGGGTGCGCGAATACCCCCGCGGCGACGACTCCCCCGGCGACGTCGACTCCGGCCCGCTCGTCCTGGGCCTCTCGGCGTCGTCGAGCACGGTCGCCCTCGGCGACGCCGTCGTCTACGGCGACACCGCCACGGCCGCCGCGCTCACCGGTTTCGCCGAGGCGCTGGGCATGCCGGTCGAGCTCGGCGGGCAGCGCCGCTACCTCGGCGGCGCCGTCCCGGTCGGCGACGCGTTCCTGGTGTGGTCCCTCACGGCCGGAGGCGAACACCCCGATCCCGTTCCGCCGCCGGACGGCGCCTCGCCCTCCGCGCACGCTCCCCCGGCCTGGTGGCGGGCGCCCTGGTACGCCGCCGTCGGGCTGGTCACCGCCGCCGCCTGGTGGGCCTTCTGGCGCACCGCCCGGCGCCCGCCGCGCCCGCCGTCGAACCCCGCCGACGGCCCCCGCACCCCGCCCCTGAGCGCGTCAGTGCAGGTCAGGCGATACAGGTGAGCGCTGTCGGTAGGCTTTGCACATGGCCGACCCGCAAGAGATCCTCGCGCAACGGGTCCAGTCCGCCCTCGGTGCCGCCTTCGGCCCCGAGTACGCCGACGCCGACCCCGTCATCCGTCCGTCCCAGTTCGCCGACTTCCAGGCCAACGCCGCGCTCGCGCTGGCCAAGCGTCTGGGGCGAAAGCCGCGAGAGGTCGCGGCGCAGATCGTCGAGCACCTGGACGCCGACGACCTGTGCCGCGCGGTCGAGATCAGCGGCCCCGGCTTCGTGAACCTGACCCTGCGCGACGACTGGATCGCCGCGCAGGCCCACGCCCTGCTCGGCGACCCCCGCCTGGGGACCCCCCTGCAGCGGCGGCAGAACATCCCGATCGACTACTCCGCGCCCAACGTCGCCAAGGAGATGCACGTCGGGCACCTGCGCACGACCGTGGTCGGCGACGCCCTGGCCCGCACCCTGGAGTTCCTCGGGCACAACGTCATCCGGCAGAACCACGTCGGCGACTGGGGCACCCCGTTCGGCATGCTCATCGAGCACCTGCTCGACGTCGGCGACACCTCCGCCGAGGCCGAGCTGCTCAAGAGCGACCCCAACGCCTTCTACCAGGCCGCCAAGGCCAAGTTCGACGGCTCCGAGGAGTTCGCCGAGCGCGCCCGCAAGCGGGTGGTGTCCCTGCAGGCCGGCGACGAGGGCACGCTGGAGATCTGGCGTGAGCTCATCGAGCTGTCCAAGGCCTACTTCAACCGGGTCTACTCCACCCTGGAGGTCACCCTCACCGACGCCGACCTGGCCGGCGAGAGCATGTACAACGCCATGCTCGAAGGCGTCTGCCAGGAGCTCGAGGACCAGGGCCTGGCGGTGATGAGCGAGGGCGCGCTGTGCGTCTTCCTCGACGGCTACACGGGCCGCGAGGGCAAGCCGGTGCCGCTGATCATCCGCAAGAGCGACGGCGGCTACGGCTACGCCACCACCGACCTGGCCACCATCCGCTACCGCGCCCGCGAGCTGGAGGCCGACCGCGTCCTGTACGTGGTCGGCGCCCCGCAGAACCTGCACTTCCGGATGGTGTGGGAGACCGCCCGCAAGGCCGGGTGGGTGCCCGAGGGCACCGAGCCGATCCACGTGCAGATCGGCAACGTGCTGGGCTCGGACGGCAAGATCCTGCGCACCCGGAGCGGCAAGCCGATCCGGCTGATGGAGCTGCTCGACGAGGCGGTGCAGCGCGCCTCGGCGGTGGTCGAGGAGAACCGCCCCGACCTGGACGCCGGGACCCGCGAGCACATCGCCCGCGAGGTGGGCATCGGCGCGGTCAAGTACGCCGACCTGTCGGTGTCGCACGACACCGAGTACGTGTTCGACTTCGACCGGATGCTGGCCCTGACCGGCAACACCGGCCCCTACCTGCAGTACGCCCAGGCGCGCCTGCGGTCCATCTTCCGCAAGGGCGGGGTGGCGCCGGAGGAGGCCGCCGCCGGGGCGATCACCATCGGCGAGAAGGCCGAGCGGGACCTGGCGCTGCGGCTGCTGGGCTTCGGCCCGACGGTGGCGCTGGTCGGCGACAACCTGGAGCCGCACCGGCTGTGCGGGTACCTGTTCGACCTGGCGCAGGAGCTGACGGCGTTCTACGAGCACTGCCCGGTGCTGACCGCCGACACCGACGAGCGGCGCGCGTCCCGGCTGGCGCTGTGCGCGGCGGCGCTCCGCATCCTGGTGCAGGGCCTCGACCTGCTGGGTGTGCGCGCGCCGGAGCAGATGTAGGGCCGACGCCCGGGACCGGGACACCCGGAAACCGGAACACGGAAGGGGAGGGGCCGCGGCGCGGTCCCTCCCCTTCCTGCTGTTCCCGTCCGTCCCCGCCTCCCGCCCGGCCGCACCTCCTGGTGCGTCCCGGTCCGGGCCGTGGTCGCCGGCGACCTGACCGGCGCGTGCCGGACGCGGCGCACGCCCGCCCCGGCCCGCAGCGGACGCGGTCGTCCGCAGTCCTACGGCCGGGTGTTCGGGGCCCCGGGATCGGGCGACTCGCTCGGCTCGGGGTCGGGGGGCGGCGGCTCCGGCGACTCGGTGGGCTCGGGGCCGGTCGGCTCCGGGTCCGGGGTCGGCCGACCGGGCGGCTCCGTCGGCGGCCCGGGTTCCCGCGTCGGGCGCTCGGACCGGTCGCCGTCCTCCTGGCCGCGGTCGCCGCCCCGGTCCGGGGCGGCCCCGCCCCCGTCCGTGTCGGGCCGGTCGGAGTCCGGCGCCGCGGGCGCGCCCCCGGCGCCGGCCGACACCCCGGTCCGCGCCTCCGACGACGCGGCCGGAGCGTCGATGCCGCCGCTTCCTGATGGGCCCCCGCCGCCGGTGGTCTCCGCGTCGGGCATGCCGGTGGGGGCCGGGGGGTCGTCCACGCCGACGTCCGGCTGGGCCTTGGACAGCCCGGCGCCGACCGCGGTGAGGGCGCCGACGGCCAGCACGGCCGTCACCGCGCCCGCGGCGACCTTCCGGTTGCGCGAGCGGCGCCGCTCGATCCGGCGGCGCTCGGACCGGGACATCTGCTCGTCGCCGTCCCAGAGCTCGTGCTCTCCGGTGTCGCCGATGCCGTCCCAGGGCTCTTGCGGGGCGGGGCCGTCGGCGGGAGGCCCAGCGTCCGGGCCGCCTTCGTGGAGGGGAGGCAGGACGCCCGTGGCGGGCGCGGCGGAACCGGCGTCGAACGCGCTGGTCGGTGCGGAGCCCGCGTCGCCTGCACCGGGACCGCCGACGGACCAGAGGCTTCGGAGCGCATCGTCTTCAGGGATGTCCGGCTGCGGGGCCGTACCGGGCGCTTCACCCGACGAAGGAGACGAGGGAGCGTCGAACGCCATCGTCTCGTCCCCCGCTGGGCCCCCGTGGGCAGGACCGCCGTACCCCTCCGGGGGTCCGGGCCGCGCACCGGCACGGTGCGAACCACCCGGCGACGCACCAGGAACAGCACCCCGAATCCCGCCACCCGACGGCGCAGGCCCGAATGCCGTCGTCTCGTCGGTCCCCGCCGGGGCCGCCGGGGCGGTGACCTCGGGTGCCGCCGGGGCGGCGGGCGCGCGCCCGGGCTCTCCCCGCGGGACCTCATAGGGGAAGTCACCGCGCCGCCCCTGACCGCGGCCACCGTCCCCCTGGCCGTGCGCACCATGAGCGGTGTGGGCCGCGTGGGCGCCGTGCGCGCCCTGCATGCCCTGCGGCTCGATGGGCACGCCCGCGCGCATGCCGCCCGCGGCGGCCGCATCGGGGCCGCCTCCAGGCGGGCCGAGCGGGACATCGTACACGGGGACGTCGTAGGCGAAACCGCCGGCGGGCGCCCCTTCCGCACCACCGCGCGGACGGCCGCCCGACGCGGGCGCGCCGGGGCCGCCCGGCGCGGTGGGCGCAGTGTGCTCGCCCCGCGCACCACGCTCACCGGGCACGGCGCGGTCGCCGTTCCCGTCGGGGTCGCCGGGGTCGAACAGGCTGGTGGGGTCTCCGGTCATGGGGATCACGCGCTCCGGGGTGGGGAGGGCCGAACGTGACGGCCCGGGAAGGCGCTGGGGAGTGGGGTCCGGGAGGAACTGTAAAGAACCGCTCTCACTCCGCGATACCCGGCCCACCCTACCCATCCGCCTCCGCACTCCCCCATCCCCCGCGTCCAGGGACGTTCCGACACGATCCGTCCGCTCCCGTGTGATCAACGCGACAAGAGCGCACACCAGGGGGAACAAATGGAAGGGAGGCGAAAGCGCACCGACAGCACCAGCCGATACCTGTTGGTCGGTAGGCGCACCCGACACCCGCCGGGCGTGCCGGGCGCCACACGCCCACGGGGTTTAGCCTGTAACCCGGCAAAACGGCGTTAATAGGGGGAATCAGACATGGTGCACGATGCCGGGCCGCCGCCCGACGCGCGGCCGCCGCAACCGGAGCCGGGGACCTGGTACGTCGACCCGGCCCACTCCTGCATCATCTTCGTCGCGCGCTACCTGGGCTTCGGCCGCGTCCAGGGCACCTTCGGCGACTCCTGGGGGACCGTCGCCGTCGCCGAGGACCCGCTCGCGTCCAAGGTCGACGTGACCGTGCGCACCGCCAGCCTGAACACCGGTGTGCAGGCCCGGGACGCCCACCTGCGCTCCCCCGACCTGCTCGACACCGACGCCCACCCGGAGATGCGCTTCACCTCCACCGCGCTGGAACCGCGCGGCCGCGGGCGCAACGCCTTCCGGATGTACGGGGACCTGACCCTGCACGGCACCACCCGGCCCCTGGAGCTGGACTGCCAGTGGGGCGGCGAGGCCCCGGACCTCCAGGACCCCGAGGGGATCCACGCGCACTTCTTCGCCGCCAACGGCTCGATCACGCTGTCCGACTTCGGCATCGCCGACGTGGGCCCGACCGCGTGGGGCGCCCGCGTCATCGGCGACACCGTCGACATCGTCCTGGAAGTCCGGGTCCAGAACGCCGATCCGACCGAATGGCTCCGCCAGATCGGCCACTTCGCGTAGCCGCGCAGGACGGCACCGCCTCCGCACGGCCCCGTCGGCCGCGCCCGCCGACCGCGGACGACGCGCACGGGGCCCATCCCCGACCGGCGCGGAGCGGCCGGATGCGGACACGGCGCCGCACAGGCGGCCGACGGGCCGGGACGGGCAGGGCCGCGATCCGGCCCGGTCCTCGCCCCGGCGGCGGCCCTATCCGGCCAGCAGCGCCTCGATCTCCGCGCGGCGCGGCATCGACGTGCTGGCGCCCTGCCGCTGCACCGACAGCGCCGCCGCCGCGGCTGCGAACTCCATGCTCTCCTCGGGGCCCCGCCCCTCGGCGCGGGCGACCGCGAACGCGCCGCAGAAGGTGTCCCCGGCCGCGGTCGTGTCCACCGCCTCGACCGGGCGCGAGGGCACGTGCACCGGCTCGCCGCCGCGCTCACCGTGCAGCGACCCGTCCCCGCCGAGCGTGACCACCGCCTCCGGCACCCGCCGCAGCAGCGCCTCCAGGGCGCGGCGCGGGTCCTCCTCGCCGGTGACCGCCGCCGCCTCGTGCTGGTTGGGCACCAGCAGGTCGACCAGGTCCAGCAGCTCGTCGGGCAGTTCCCGGGCCGGGGCCGGGGTGAGCACCGTGCGCACCCCCGCCTCGCGGGCGGCGCGGGCCGCGGCGACCACGCCCTCCATCGGCAGCTCCAGCTGCAGCAGCAGGGCGTCGCACCCGGCCAGCACGGTCCGCTCGGCCCCGGTGATCCCGGTCATCGCGGCGTTGGCGCCGGGGACCACGATGATGGAGTTGGCCCCGTCGCCCTCGACCACGATGTGCGCCACCCCGGACGCGCCGGGCACGGTGCGCAGCTCGGAGGCGTCCACCCCAGAGTCCACCAGGGCGCTGCGCATCTGCACGCCGAACGGGTCGTCGCCCACGGCCCCCAGGAAGGCCGTGTCCCCGCCGGCCCGCGCCGCGGCGATCGCCTGATTGGCGCCCTTGCCGCCGGGGACCTGGCGGAACTCGGTGCCCGCCACGGTCTCCCCGCTGGCCGGACGCACCGGCACGTAGGCGACCAGGTCCATGTTGATGCTGCCGTACACCGCGATGCGCGGGACGTTTCCGGATGCCGATGTCGATGTCACGGAGCCGACTCTACCCAGGTCCGGCAGGTCGGCCCCTCAGTCGGTCTCGACGATGACCGGGGCGTGGTCCGAGGCGCCCTTGCCCTTGCGCTCCTCCCGGTCGACCCGCGCGCCCGACACCCGCTCGGCCAGTGCGGGCGAGGCGAGCACGAAGTCGATCCGCATCCCCTTCTTCTTGGGGAAGGAGAGGTTCTGGTAGTCCCAGAACGTGTACACGCCGGGCCCGGGGGTGGAGGCGCGCGCGACGTCGGTGAACCCGGCGTCGTTCAGGGCGGTGAAGGCGGAGCGCTCCTTGGCGGTGACGTGCGTCTTGCCCTCGAAGGCCTCCATGTCCCACACGTCGTCGTCCTCGGGGGCGACGTTGAAGTCCCCGCAGAACGCGATCTGCGCCTGCGGGTCCTCGGCCAGGCGCGCCGCGCCGTCCGCGCGCAGCGCCTCCAGCCAGCGCAGCTTGTAGTCGTAGTGCGGGTCGTCGATCTCCCGCCCGTTGGGCACGTACAGGCTCCACACGCGCACGCCCCCGCACACGGCGGAGATCGCCCGCGCCTCGACCTGCTCGGGGTCGCCCCAGCCGGGCTGCCCGGAGAACGACGTCAGCACGTCGTCCAGTCCGACGCGCGAGGCGATCGCGACGCCGTTCCACTGGGAGAGGCCGTAGTGGGCGACCTCGTATCCGGCTTCGGTGAAGACCCCGGCAGGGAACTGGTCCTCGCGGCACTTGGTCTCCTGAACGGCGACGACGTCGACGTCGCTGCGCTCCAGCCAGGCCGCGACCCGGTCCTTGCGGGCCCTCATGCTGTTGACGTTCCAGGTAGCGATTCGCACGGCGACCAGCCTAGTGCGCGGGTGGGACATGGCCGGATGCGGCAGAACGGCGGGGCGGATGTGTGTCGGGGACGACAAGGCGCCCCCGCGCTGCCATAGTTCGGGCAGTGGGCGGGTCCGGTGCGGCCGTCCTCCGCACCGGCCCCGCCCGCCCGTTCGGTCCGTGCGCCGCGGGGGCGCACTCCCTCCGCCCCATACGACGCGCGGCCCCGGCCGCCGGTTCACCTCCGCCCCGCACGCGCCCTCCCCTCCCGCCGCGCGCCGTCGACGCCCCGCACCTGCGGCATCATGGGGGACCGGACCCGAACCCGTGCGGCCCCACCGAGGTAGCGAGCCATGACCGACGACGCCCCCGCCCACCGCATCCTCGTCATCGACGACGAGCCGAACATCCGCGACCTGGTCCGGGCGGCGCTCCAGTTCCACGGCTTCGCCGTCGACGCCGCCGAGGACGGCGAGGCCGGGCTCGCCGCGGCCCGCCGCGCCCGCCCCGACCTGATCCTGCTGGACGTGCTGCTCCCGGACATCAGCGGCTTCGAGGTGTGCCGCAAGCTCCGGGAGGACGGCGACGACGTGCCGGTGATCTACCTGACCGCGCGGGACACCCCCGCCGACACGGTGACCGGGCTGACCCTGGGCGGCGACGACTACGTCACCAAGCCGTTCTCGGTGGAGGCGCTGATCGCCCGGATCCGCGCGCTGCTGCGCCGCGCCCGCCGCGACCCGGCCGGCGCCGGGGCCGCCGTGCGCGACCACAGCGGCCAGCTGCGCTACGCCGACCTGGTGCTGGACGACCGCCAGTGGAGCGTGGAGCGCGCCGGGGTCCCGGTGGAGCTGTCCCCCACCGAGTTCCGGCTCCTCGCCTACCTGGTGCACAACGCCGGGCAGGTGGTCACCCGGCACCAGCTCCTGGAGAACGTGTGGGGCTGGGACTACGCCGGGCAGTCGCAGATCGTCGAGACCTACGTCAGCTACCTGCGCCGCAAGCTGGACCCGCTGGGCCCGCCGCTGATCCGCACCCGCCGGGGCGTGGGGTACGTGCTGCAGTCCCCGGACGGCGCCTAGATGGCTCCGGGGCGGCTGCGCTTCCGGCTGCTGGTCGGCCTGGTCGCGGTCACCGCCGCCGGGCTGCTGGTGACCCTCGCGGTCGGCTTCGTCACGCTGCGCGGGTACATCACCGACCGGATCGACGACCAGGTGGTGCTGGCCGCCGAGCGGGCCATGGTGCGGCTGGACAACGACACCCCGCCGGTGGGCGTGGAGGCCCCCAGCCCCTCCCCCTACCTGGTGGTGCTGCTGGACCGCTCCACCGGCCGGGTGAACCAGGTCTACGGCGACCTGGAGCGCGACGACGTGGTGCTGGACCGCATGGAGGAGGTGCCGCTTCCCGAGCTGCGCCGCCTGGCCCTGTCCCAGGAGGTCTTCGACCTGGACGGCCGCGAGTCCGCCGTGCCGCCGCACCGGGCCACGGTGCGCCAGCGCGGCGAGGCGCTGATGGTCACCGCGGTGCCCACCGACGAGCGCGAGGAGTACTCCTGGAGCCTGGTGCTCACCCAGCTGGTCACCGCGGTGCTGCTGCTGGGCGGCCTGCTGCTGGCCGGGCGGTGGCTGATCGGGCGCGGCCTGGACCCGCTGGACCGCATGGCCACCACCGCCGACCGCATCTCCACCGGCCCCGACCTGTCGGCGCGGATGCCCGTGGCCGAGGGCGGCAGCGAGGTGGGGCGGCTGGCGTCGGCGATCAACACCATGCTGGGGAGGCTGGAGCAGGCCTTCGCCGCCCAGCGCGCCTCGGAGGAGCGGGTGCGGGCGTTCGCCGCCGACGCCTCGCACGAGCTGCGCACCCCGCTGACCACCATCCGCGGCTACGCCGAGCTGTGCCGCCAGGGCGCCATCCCCGAGGAGGAGCTGTCCGGAGCGATGCGCCGCATCGAGGACGAGGCCGAGCGGATGGGCACCCTGGTCGCCGAGCTGCTGGAGCTGGCCCGGCTGGACCGCACCGGCGCGCTGCACCTGGACTCCTGCGACCTGGTGCGGGTGGTCGGCGACATGGTCGAGGACCACCGGGTGGTGCACCCCCGGCGCCCGGTGGAGCTGCACACCCCGCAGGAGCTGGAGTGCCGGGTGGACGAGGCCCGGTTCCGGCAGGTCGTGGCCAACCTGCTGGCGAACGCGGCCGAGCACACCCCCGACGGCACGCCGGTGGAGGTGCGGCTGAGCACGGCCGGGCCGTACGCGGCGCTGCGGGTGCGCGACTCGGGGCCCGGGATGGGCGACGAGGACCTGGACCGCGCCTTCGACCGGTTCCACCGGGGCATCCGCTCACCCGGCGGCGGCAGCGGCCTGGGGCTGTCCATCGTCGCGGCCATCGCGGCCGCGCACGGCGGCGACGCGGGCATCACCTCGGCCCCGGGCGCGGGCACGGAGGTCACGGTGCGCTTCCCCTTCGCGCCGGAGGGGGCCGGCCGGGACGCCGACGGAGCCGCGCCGGCCCCGCGTTGATCTCGGGAAAAGCGCCCCTACCAGCGCCTTTTTAGCGTCGTTTCGCCCGAGATCAACGAGGAGGCGGGGTTTCGGCCGTGGTGGGCCCCGGAGCGAGGCGTGCCGACCCCTACCCGCGGGTAGGGGTCGGATGGAGGTCCGACTCTCCATCCACCTGCGAGGTGATCCCCGAGATGACCACGGTCAACGGCCGCCCCGAGGCGACCGGAGCGGACGAACGGCAGGCACGGGCGGTCGCCGAGGCCGCGCGGGAGAGCGAGTGGCGCCTGCCCAGCTTCGGCAAGGAGCTCTACCTGGGCCGGTTCCGGCTCGACCTGATCCACCCCTACCCGCGGCCGGACGCCGCGGCCGAGGAGGAGGGCGAGCGGTTCCTCACGCGGCTGCGCGACTTCTGCGCCACCATCGACGCCCAGCGCATCGAGCACGAGGAGCGCATCCCCGACGATGTGGTGCGCGGCCTGAAGGAGCTGGGCGCGCTCGGCATGAAGATCCCCCGCGCCTACGGCGGCCTCGGCCTGGGCCAGGTCCACTACAACCGCGCGCTCACCCTGGTCGGGTCGGTCAGCCCCGCGCTCGGCGCGCTGCTCTCGGCCCACCAGTCCATCGGCGTGCCCCAGCCGGTGGCGATGTTCGGCACCGAGGAGCAGAAGCAGGCCTTCCTGCCGCGCTGCGCCGCCTCCGACATCAGCGCCTTCCTGCTGACCGAGCCCGACGTGGGCAGCGACCCCGCGCGGCTGCAGGCCACCGCCGTGCCCACCGAGGACGGCGAGGCCTACCTGCTCGACGGGGTGAAGCTGTGGACCACCAACGGGGTGGTCGCCGACCTGCTGGTGGTGATGGCCCGGGTGCCCGAGGGCGACGGGCACCGCGGCGGGATCAGCGCGTTCATCGTCGAGGGCGACTCCCCGGGCATCACCGTCGAGCGGCGCAACCGGTTCATGGGGCTGCGCGGCATCGAGAACGGCGTCACCCGGTTCCATCAGGTGCGTGTGCCCGCGCGCAACCTCGTGGGCAAGGAGGGCCAGGGGCTCAAGATCGCCCTGTCCACGCTGAACACCGGACGCCTGTCGCTCCCGGCGATGTGCGTGGGCGCCGGGAAGTGGTCCACCCGGATCGCCCGCGAGTGGGCGCGCGAGCGGGTGCAGTGGGGGCGCCCGGTGGGCCGCCATGAGGAGGTCGCCAAGAAGATCGCGTTCATCGCCGCCACCACCTACGCGATGGAGGCCATGCTGGAGCTGTCCGGCCAGATGGCCGACGACCGGCGCAAGGACATCCGCATCGAGGCGGCGATCGCCAAGCTGTGGGCGTCCGAGCGGGCCTGGGAGATCGCCGACGAGCTGATGCAGGTGCGCGGCGGGCGCGGGTACGAGACCGCCGACTCGCTGGCGGCGCGCGGCGAGCGCGGGGTGCCCGCCGAACAGATGCTGCGGGACCTGCGCATCAACCGCATCTTCGAGGGCTCCACCGAGATCATGCACCTGCTGATCGCCCGCGAGGCCGTGGACGCGCACCTGTCCGTGGCCGGGGACCTGGTGGACCCGTCCGCCGACCCGCAGGCCAAGGCGCGCGCCTTCGCCAAGGCGAGCGGGTTCTACGCCTCCTGGCTGCCGACGCTGGTGGTGGGCCAGGGCCAGCGCCCGGGGTCCTACGCCGACTTCGGCCCGCTGGCGGGGCACCTGCGCTTCGTGGAGCGGGCGTCCCGGCGGATGGCGCGCTCCACCTTCTACGGCATGTCCCGCTGGCAGGGCGGCATGGAGACCCGGCAGGCGTTCCTGGCCCGGATCGTGGACATCGGCGCCGAGCTGTTCGCGATGAGCGCGGCGGTGGTGCGCGCCCGCCACGAGCACGACGCCGACCAGGAGGGCGACGGCGGCCGGGGCACGGCCGGGATGGAGTTGGCCGACGCCTTCTGCCGCCAGTCCCGGCTGCGGGTGGAGCGGCACTTCGCCGAGCTGTGGGACAACTCCGACTCCACCGACGGCAAGCTGGCGCGGCGGGTGATGGACGACCGCTACACCTGGTTGGAGGAGGGCGTCCTGGACCCGTCGGTGCCCGGACCGATGATCGCCCCGGCCACACCCGGCCCGTCCGAGGCCGAGGACCAGCACCGCACGATGGGCTGACGGCCGAGGGCGGCGACGGCGTGAGCGGGGCGGTTCCCCGGGCCTGCCTGCCGTCCGGCGGGCTCCTCGCGGTCCGGGTGATCGATGTGGGGGTGCCCGGGCGGCACCCTCCGCGATGATCTCGACGGAAGTGCTGTCATTCCGGCGGTTTTGACAGCACTTTTGTCGAGATCATCGCGGGGAGGGCATCCGGCGGCCCGCCGTCCGGGTGGCGCGGCGACGGCTACCACCAGTACGTTAGCACTCATGTACGAAACGCCCCCCGCTCCCCATCCGCGCCGCGACTCCGTCCTGTCCAAGGCGCAGGCCCGGCGCATCGCGCTCGCCGCTCAGGGCTTCACCGACCGGCGCCCCTCCGGGGCGGCCACCATGCGGCACGTGCAGCGGGTCGTGGACCGGGTGGGCGTCGTGCAGATCGACAGCGTGAACGTGCTCTCCCGCAGCCACTACCTGCCGTTCTTCTCCCGGCTGGGCCCCTACGACCGGGAGCTGCCCGACCGCGCCGCCACCCGGCGCGGGGGCCGTCGCCTGGTGGAGTACTGGGCGCACGAGGCCAGCCTGGTCCCGCCGGAGACCCAGCGGCTGCTGCGCTGGCGGATGGCGCGCGCCCGGGACGAGGCCTGGGGCGCCATGCGGGAGGTGGCCGTGGACCACGGCGACCTCGTCAAGGCGGTCCGCGAGGAGGTCGAGCGGCACGGCCCGGCCACCTCCCGGGAGATCGAGGCGGCCCTGGAGCACGACGCGCCGCGCCCCAAGGACCACTGGGGCTGGAACTGGTCGCTGGTCAAGCGCGCCCTGGAGTACCTGTTCTGGTGCGGCGAGATCACCGCCGACGGGCGCACCCCCCAGTTCGAGCGCCGCTACGACCTGGTGTCGCGGGTCCTGCCGCCCGAGGTGCACACGGCGCCCGACCCCGACCCCGACGACGCCCGCCGCGAGCTGGTGCGCATCGCCGCGCGCGCCCACGGTGTGGCCACCGAGCCCTGCCTGCGCGACTACTTCCGGCTGAAGTCCGGTCCGGGCCGTGCCGCCGTGGCCGACCTGGTCGACTCCGGCGAGCTGGTGCCCGTGCGGGTGGAGGGCTGGGACGCCCCCGCCTACCTGCACCGGGACGCCCGGGTGCCCAGGCGGGTCGAGGCCCGCGCGCTGCTCAGCCCGTTCGACTCGCTGGTGTGGGAGCGCAACCGCACCGAGGCGCTGTTCGGCTTCCGCTACCGGCTGGAGATCTACGTGCCCGCGCCCAAGCGGGTGCACGGGTACTACGTGCTGCCGTTCCTGCTGGGCGACCGCCTGGTGGCCCGGGTCGACCTGAAGGCCGACCGGGCCGCGGGGCGGCTGCTGGCGCGCCGGACCACGCTGGAGCCGGACGCGCCCGCCGCGACCTCAGCGGCCCTCCAGGCCGAGCTGGAGTCGATGGCCTCCTGGCTCGGCCTGGAGGACGGCGTCACACACGCTCGATGATCGTCACGTTGGCCTGGCCGCCGCCCTCGCACATGGTCTGCAGGCCGTAGCGGCCGCCCGTGCGGCGCAGCTCGTGGACGAGCTTGGTCATCAGCACCGTGCCCGTCGCGCCCAGCGGGTGGCCCAGGGCGATCGCGCCGCCGTTGGGGTTGACCGCGGCCATGTCGGCGCCCAGCTCGTGGGCCCAGGCCAGCGGCACCGGCGCGAAGGCCTCGTTGATCTCGGTGACGTCGATGTCGTCCATGGTCAGGCCCGCCTTCTCCAGCGCGAGGCGGGTGGCCGGGATGGGCGCGGTGAGCATGTACACCGGGTCGTCGCCGAGCAGGGAGAGCTGCACGATGCGCGCCAGCGGGGTCAGCCCGTGCCGCTCGACGGCGCTCTCGGAGGCGATCAGCACCGCCCCGGCGCCTACGGAGATCTGGCTGGCCACGGCGGCGGTCAGCTCCCAGCCCTCGCGCAGCGGGTCCAGCCCGGCCATCTTCTCCAGGGTGGTGTCGGGGCGCACGCCCTCGTCGCGCTCGACCCCGGCCAGCGGCGCGGTCTCGGCGTCGAAGCGCCCGGCCTCCAGGGCGGCCGCCGCCCGCTGGTGGCTCTGCAGCGCGAACTCCTCCAGCTCGGCGCGTTTGAAGCCCCACTTCTCGCACATCAGCTGGGCGCCGCGGAACTGGGAGATCTCCTGGGCGCCGTAGCGCCCGGTCCAGCCGTCGCCGAACAGCGGCAGCCCCTCGTCGAGGGCGTACTTGACGCTGGAGCCCATGGGCACCATGCCCATGTTCTCCACACCCGAGGCGACCACCAGGTCCTGCGTTCCGGACATGACCCCCTGGGCGGCGAAGTGGATCGCCTGCTGGGAGGAGCCGCACTGGCGGTCGATGGTCACCCCGGCGACGGTCTCGGGCAGGCCGGCCGACAGCCAGGCGGTGCGGGCCAGGTCGAGCGACTGCGGGCCGACCTGGCTCACGCAGCCCATGACCACGTCCTCGACGGCGGCCGGGTCGGCGCCGGTGCGCGTCATGAGCTCCTTGAGCACGTGGGCGCCGAGGTCGGCCGGGTGCACCCCGGCGAGCGCGCCCTTCTTGGTGCCGACGGGGGTGCGGACGGCCCCGACGATGTATGCCTCGGCCATGCGGTCCTCCAGGGGGTGGCGCGGGACGTTCCAACGGTTCTTACCGAACCATATTCGGTTTTGCCCGCGGCGCCCAGCGCCGGGGTGCCGGTTGGGGCCCACACCGCAGGCGAGTGCGGGTCGGAGAGGGTCACAGCGGCCTGCGGCCCGGTTCCTCCCCCGCCAGATCCGCGTCCTCCTCGTCGCCGAGCGTGCTGCGGGCCAGCCGGTGCAGCTCGGCGGCCAGATCCGGGGCGGCGTCGGGCCCGAATCCGCGCACCAGGTCGCGCAGGGCCGCCTCCTGGGCGTCGAACAGGCGGCGGGCGGCGTCCCGGCCCTGCGCGGTGAGCCGCCAGGCCTCGCCCTCCTCCGCCCGCTCCAGCAGCCCGGCCGACTCCAGCTCGCCGCGGATCCCCGCCGCCGGGGCCACCTCGCCCCCCGAGAGCTCCTCCAGCTCGCCGGGGGCCAGCGGCCCGGTCTCGGCCAGGTGGGTGAGCACCCAGCAGGCCCCGGGCGACAGGTCCAGGTGGGCCGAACCGGCCAGCCTGGAGTACATCTCCCGGGCGCCTCGCACCCCGCAGGCGCGGTACACCGCCCGCTCGGCCGCGCCCAGCACGCCCCGGTCGGGCCCCTCGGCGCGCACCGGTGCCACGGCCTCGTCCAGGTCGGGCGTCCCGATGGTGGTGCGCAGCGGCACCTGCCGCAGGAACAGCGACAGCACGAAGGCGGCCGCCGCCACCGGAACCGCGTACAGGAACACCGTGTCCACCGCGTCCGAGTAGGCCGCCAGCACCGCGGTACGGACCGCCTCGGGCGCCTGCGCGAGCGCGTCCGGGCTGGACTCCAGCGCTGAGGGGTCGAAGCCGGGCGGCACCGGCACCCCGCGCAGCCGGTCGGCGATGTTGCCGCTCAGCTGGGCGGCGAAGACCGCGCCGAAGGCGGAGGCGCCGAAGGAGCCGCCGATGGACCGGAAGAAGGTCGCCGCCGAGGTGGCGGCCCCCAGGTCGCGCTGGGCGGCGGCGTTCTGCACCGCCAGCACCACCACCTGCATGGTCAGCCCCAGGCCGCAGCCCATCAGGAACAGGTACAGGCTCATCACCGGGTAGGCGGTCTCCGGCCGGAGCGTGGACAGCAGGTACAGCGCGACCGCCACCAGGGCCGTTCCGGCCACCGGGTAGAGCTTGTAGTGGCCGGTGCGGGTGACCAGCTGCCCGCTGCCGATCGAGCAGATGAGCATGCCCGCCACCATCGGCAGCAGGTGCAGGCCCGACTCGGTGGGCGTGTAGCCGTGCACGATCTGCAGGAACAGCGGCAGGTAGGTCATCGCGCCCATCATCGCGAAGCCCACGGCGAAGCTGACCAGGCCGCCGATGACCACCACCGGGCTGGAGAACAGCCCCAGCGGCAGCACCGGATCGGCGGCGCGGCGGGCGCTCAGCCACCACCCGGTGCCGCACACCGCCGCCGCCAGGAGCAGCAGCAGGATCTGCGGGGAGGCCCAGCCGTACTCGTTGCCGCCCCAGGAGGTGACCAGCACCAGGCAGACGGCGGTCAGGGCGATCAGCACGATGCCCGCGTAGTCGATCCGGACGGTGGACCGCCCGCCGCCCCGGGGCAGCGCCGCCACCAGCGCGACCAGCGCCACCGCGGCCAGCGGCAGGTTGACGTAGAACACCCACCGCCAGGACAGGTGGTCCACGATGAACCCGCCGATCAGCGGCCCGGCGACGCTGGCCACCCCGAACACCGCGCCGAACAGGCCCATGTACCGGCCGCGGCGGCGCGGCGGGACCACGTCGCCGATGACCGACTGGGCCAGCACCATCAGCCCGCCCCCGCCGATGCCCTGCACCGCGCGGAACAGCACCAGCGCCACGAAGCTCTGCGCGGTGCCGCACAGCGCCGAGCCCAGCAGGAACACGCCCAGGCAGGTGACCAGCACCCACTTGCGGCCGAGCAGGTCGCCGAGCTTGCCCCACAGCGGGGTGGAGGCGGTGACCGCCAGCAGGTAGGCGGTGACCATCCAGGAGATGTGGCTGAGACCGCCCAGGTCCGAGGCGATCCGCGGCAGGGCGGTGGCCACGATGGTCTGGTCGAGGGCGGCGAGCATCACCGCCAGCAGCAGGGCGGTCAGGATCACCGCGAGCCGGGGCGCGCCCTCGCCCCGGCGGCCGCGGGTGCGCGACGGTGCCTCGTGCCTGCCCATGCCCCGAGGGTGGACCGCGCCGGGGCGGCCCCGCACGCCGCCGCCCCGGCGCCGGTGCGGACTTTACGGTGCCTTGGTTCTGGGCCCACAGACCTGGATCCGGGCCGGGCCCGGCGCACCCTCAGCGCCCCGACCGGTGTCCCGCCCGACCGGTGTCCCGCCGAAGGCGGAGGGGGCCACGGCCGCCGAAGGCTCCACCGCTGCGGAGGACGCGGCGGGCCGACGGCCCGCGCTGTAAAACCGAACGCGATTCGGTTACCGTGGTGCCATCGTCTGGGCCGCCCGGCCCCGCCCCCGAGGAGGAGCACGCGCATGCAGAGGGAGATCTTCGAGGAGGAGCACGACCTCTTCCGCGAGTCGGTCGCCGCGTTCCTGGCGCGCGAGGTCGTCCCGCACCACGGCCAGTGGGAGCGCGACGGCATCGTGCCGCGCGAGGTGTGGACCGCCGCCGGGAAGGTGGGCCTGCTCGGGCTGGGGGTGCCCGAGGAGTACGGCGGCAGCGGGGTGAAGGACTACCGGTTCAACGCGGTCGTCTCCGAGGAGATCTGCCGCGCCCACGCCAGCGGGCTCGGCTTCACCCTGCAGAACGACGTGATGGCCCCCTACCTGGTGGAGCTGACCACCGAGGAGCAGAAGCGGCGCTGGCTGCCCGGGTTCAGCAGCGGCGAACTGATCACCGCCATCGCCATGACCGAGCCGGGCGCCGGCAGCGACCTGCAGGGGGTCCGCACCACCGCGGTCCGCGACGGCGGCGACTACGTGCTCAACGGCCAGAAGACCTTCATCACCAACGGCATCAACGCCGACCTGGTCGTGGTGGTGGCCCGCACCGACCCCGACGCCGGGGCGCACGGCATCTCGCTGCTGGCGGTCGAGCGCGGCATGCCCGGCTTCGAGCGCGGCCGCAACCTCGACAAGATCGGGCTCAAGGCCCAGGACACCGCCGAGCTGTCCTTCACCGACGTGCGGGTGCCCGCCGCCAACCTGCTCGGCGAGGAGGGCCAGGGCTTCGTCCACCTGATGGAGCGCCTCCCCCAGGAGCGGCTGTCCATCGCGGTGGCCTCCACCGCCGGGGCCGAGCAGATGCTCGCCGCGACCATCGCGTACTGCAAGGAGCGCACCGCCTTCGGGCGGCCCATCTCCCGGTTCCAGAACACCCGGTTCGTGCTGGCCGAGCTGGCCACCGAGGTGGACCTGGCGCGCACCTACGTGGACCGGGCGATCACCCTGCTCAACCGGGGCGAGCTGACCGTGGAGGACGCCGCCAAGGCCAAGTGGTGGTGCTCGGAACTGGCCAACAAGGTGATGGACCGGTGCCTGCAGCTGCACGGCGGGTACGGGTACATGATGGAATACCCCGTGGCGAAGGCGTGGCAGGACGCCCGCATCCAGTCGATCTTCGGCGGCACGACGGAGATCATGAAGGAGATCGTGGGCCGGTCGCTGGGCCTGTGACGCCGCGGGCGGCACACCCCCCACAGTGAAAGGGTCGGCGGCATGACCGGTGCATGGGACGGCCTGATCGTCCTCGGCCTCTTGGTCGTCCTCCTGGTGATCGGGGTGCGCAAGCTGCGCCCCCGGATGCACATCCCCTGGACGACCGGGGGGATCGTGGTCTTCTTCATCTTCCTGGTGCTGCTGCTGTGGGCCTGGTCCTGGCGCTGACCCCGCGTTGATCTCGGGGAGAACGCCCCTACCACCGCGGTTTCAGGGGCGAAACCCCCGAGGTCAACGAGGCGGAGGCGGGGCTATTCGGCCTTCATCGGGATCTCGAACCAGACGGCCTTCCCGGTGGGCGTGGGCCGCGACCCCCAGCGCGCGGCGAGCTGGTCCACCAGGTAGAGCCCGCGCCCGCCCTCGTCGTCGGCGCCCGCGCTGCGGATCCGCGGCAGCCGCAGGTCGTTGTCGAAGACCTCCACCCACACCGACTCGGCGCCGCGGCGCAGCCGCAGCCAGAAGGTGCTGTCCGGCTCGCCGGGGTCCTCCTCGGCCAGCTCCTCCAGCAGGTCCGACCAGTCCTCGGAGAAGTCCTCGGCCGTGTCCTCGGCCCCGGCGCCGAAGCCCGCCGCCTCGGCCCCCGAGTCGCGCACCCCCTCGGTGGTGAACTCCCGCCGCACCGGGTGCGGGGTGGCGTGGATGACCACGTTGGTGACGATCTCGGAGACGAGCAGGCAGGCCAGCTCGGCCTGGCCCGGGTCCATCCCCCACTCGGCGAAGGTGGAGGCGGCCAGGTGCCGCGCCTCGGCCACGGTGGGCGCCTCGGCCGGGTAGCTCTCCTCCCGCAGCGACAGCTCCTCGGGGTGGGTGCGCACCACCAGCAGCGCGGTGTCGTCGTCGGTCTCCCCGGGCACCGAGGCCAGCGCGGTGTCGGCGATCCGCTCCACGTCCCGGTCGGCGACCCGGTACACCCGCTCGTGCAGCCGCTCCAGGGAGCGCCGGGGGTCGGCCTCGCCGCCCACGGGGCGGCGGTCCACCAGCCCGTCGGTGTAGAGCAGCAGCGCCGCGCCGGGCGGGAGGGTCAGGTCGGCCTGGTGGTAGACGGCCTCGTCGTAGGGGACGCCCCGGGCCTTGCCGCCCAGCAGCGAGTCGGTGACCTCCAGGGCCAGCTCGCACACCTCGCCGTCGGCGATGAGCAGCGGCGGCTGGTGCCCGGCGTTGGCGTAGGACAGCTGCCGGGACCAGGCGTCGTAGACCATGTACAGGCAGCTCACGCTGGGCACCCAGGTGCCGCCGGTGCCGTCCGGGCGGCCCAGCCGCCGCACCCACTCGTCCAGCTCGCGCAGGATGTCGGCGGGCTCGCGGTCGGCCTGGGCGAAGGCGCGCAGCGCCGCGCGCAGCTGCCCCATCACGGCGGCGGCGTGCGGGCCGCGGCCCTCCACGTCGCCCACGACGATGCCCACGCGCCCGGCCGACAGCGGGACCACGTCGTAGAAGTCGCCCCCGACCTGGGTCTGGATGCCGTGCCCGTGCGCCTCCAGCGGCTTGGCCGGAACGTACCGGTGGGCGATGGACAGCCCGTCGAAGGGCGGGAACGAGCGGGGCAGCAGGCTGTGCTGGAAGGCCAGCGCGGTGCTGCGCTCCTCCTCGAAGAGGCGGGCGTTGTCGATGGCCAGCGCCACCCGGGAGGCGACCGCCCCCGCCAGGTCGCAGTCGAAGCCGTCGTAGTCGGTCTTGTCCCGGGGGGTGAGCCGGGACAGGGCCAGGGTGAGCACGCCCAGCAGCTCTCCGCGCGCGCGCAGCGGCGCGGCCACCGCGGAGGCCAGGCCCACCTGGTCGGCCACGCGGGCGGAGCGCTCGTCCACCATGCCGGGCGGGTGGCGCAGGTCGCCCGCGGTGACCGTCTCCAGGCGGCGCATGGCGCGGGCGGCGAAGTGCCGCTCGGGGTAGCGCACCTCCTGGCCGACGTCGGGCCAGGTGCCCGGGGGCGGCGACCAGCCCTCGGCGTGCACCGACACGCGGCGCACCAGCCGGTCGTGGTCGTAGAGGTCGATGAAGCAGTGGTCGGCGAACTGGGGGACGAGGGTCTCGGCGACGGCTTTCAGCGCGCCGTCGAACTGCAGCGACCCGGCCAGCCGGGCGCCGATCCGCTCCAGCAGCCCGTACTGCTCCTCCACCCGGCCGCTGCGCATCGCCTCGTAGGCGAAGATGGCCATGCCCTCGACGGCGCCGTCCTCGCCGCACATCGGCACCGCCTGGGCGCGCACGTGCATCCAGGCGGCGTCGGCGCGCACCACGGCGAAGGTGCCCTCCCAGGTGCGGCCGCGCAGCACCTGGCGGGCGAGCTGGGAGGCGCGCTCGCGGTCGGACTCGTGCACGCCGATGTCGAGCAGGGAGGCGCCGATCGGGTCGGCGCGCCCGGTGAAGCCGAACAGGCGGCGGGCGTAGGCGTTCCAGTAGCGCAGGTGGCTGAAGCGGTCGGCCACGATGACGGCGATCCGCGCCTGCTCGACGACCGTCTCCCCGGTGATCGCGCTGTCGTCGTAAAAGGCTTCCCCCCACCGCTTCATTCAGCCGCCACCTTGCCGTCAAGGATCCGCACCGTGCCGACCCGCGCGTTCTCCGGATCGCCCCCGCTTTCGCCCGAGCATAGCCCCACAGGGCGCAAATCCGCAGAGCAACGCGACATTTCGGGGACAGGGGCGCTCCGTCCGCCGCGCCCGGGCACGGTCAGTGCTTGGCGACGAAGACGTGGCCGGCGACCTCCCGCGAGAGCTCCCCCGCCGTACCGTCGCCGGAGTTCGGCAGCACCCGCACCCCGTCCTCGGTGGCGGTCAGGCGGACCTCGCCGCCCGGGCGCACTCCGGCCTCCTTCAGTTCCCGCATGACCTCGGTGTCGGTCTGCAGGTGCTCGCTGATCCGGCGGACCGTGACCGTGGTCTCGGCGCCGTTGGCGATCTCGGTCATGGGGGCGATGGAGTCGTCGGAGAACGGCTCGGGCGAATAGTCGTCCAGGCCCAGCTCGTCCAGGCCGGGGATGGGGTTGCCGTGCGGGCACACCGAGGGCGCGTTGAGCAGCCTCACCAGGCGCTCCTCGACGGCCTCGGAGATGACGTGCTCCCAGCGGCACGCCTCCACGTGCACGTCCTCCCAGGCGAGGCCGATCACGTCGACGAGGAGGCGCTCGGCGAGCCGGTGCTTGCGCATGACGTGCATGGCGAGACGGCGGCCCTCGGAGGTCATCACGAGGTGCCGGTCGTTCTCCACCCGCAGGAGGCCGTCGCGCTCCATCCGGGCCACCGTCTGGCTCACGGTGGGGCCGCTCTGGTGCAGGCGCTCCGCGATGCGCGCGCGGAGCGGGACGATGCCCTCCTCCTCAAGCTCGAAGATGGTACGCAGGTACATCTCCGTGGTGTCGATGAGCCCGTGTGCGGTCAACGCTCTCCTCCCCTCGTCGGCCGTTGAGAGCCGGCCGCCGCAGAACTCTCAACACCGGTCGGCGGCGACGGATTCCCCGCTCCGGGCGGAGTCGCACAGCCTGCCGATGGCTTACATCATAGCGTCCGGAACGGGGCGTGTTCCGGCCGTGGGCCCCGTGTGCGGCGGCTCGCGCTCACGGGGAGAGGCGGTCGACGACCCAGTGCCCGCCGGAGCCCTCACCGGTGCGCAGGTACCGGAACCTGTCGTGCATGCGGTCCGACCCGCCCTGCCAGAACTCGACCTCTTGGGGGACGATCCGGTAGCCGCCCCAGTACTCGGGGCGCGGCACCTCCTCCTCGTCCTTCCAGACCGCCTCCCAGTGGGCATACCGCTCCTGCAGCTGGGAACGGTCGGTGACAGGGGAGGACTGATGCGCGCTCGCCCACGCGCCGATGCGGGAGCCGCGGGGACGCGACCGGAAGTAGGCGTCGTTCTCGGCGTCCCCGAGCGGTTCGGCGCGCCCGATGAAGGAGACCTGGCGCCGGATGGCGTGCCAGGGGAAGAGGACCGCGGTCCGCGGCTCCCGCTCCAGCGCGCGGGCCTTGCGGGAGCGGCGGTTGGTGAAGAAGCGCAGCCCGGACGTGTCGAAGCCCTTCAGGAGCACGGTGCGCGAGCGCGGCGCGCCGCCGGGGTCGACGGTGCTCAGCACCATCGCGTTGGGCTCGGCCAGCCCCGCCTCCGCGGCCTGGGAGAACCACAGGTCGAACAGGTCCATCGGGTCATCGGGCAGCGCGGAGCGTCCCAAAGGTGCACCGGAATAGGGTTCACGCAGCTCAGCCGGGTCACAATTGCTCACGATCGTGCATCCTCCACGGTTCGCCCGTCGAGCGCAAAGGATGGCGCCATGACCGAGTTCAGACCCGGGCTCGAAGGAGTCACGGCCTTTCGGACCGAGATCGCCGAACCGGACAAGGACGGCGGCGCCCTCCGCTACCGCGGGGTCGACATCGAGCGGCTGGTGGGGAAGGTGACCTACGGCCGGGTGTGGGGGCTGCTGGTCGACGACGCCCTGGACCCGGGGCTGCCCCCGGCCGAGGCGCCGCCGTCCCCGGTGCGCACCGGGGACGTGCGGGTGGACGTTCAAGCCGCGTTGGCGGCGTTCGCCCCGCGCATGGGGCTGTCCCCGCTGCTGGACACCGAGCCCGCGCAGGCCCGGGAGGACATGGCGCGGGTGGCGTCGGCCGCGCTGTCGGTGATCGCCCGCGCGGCGCGCGCGGCCTCGGGCGGGGGCGCCGAGGTGCCCGAGGCCCGTGCCGCCGAGGGCGCCACCGCGGTGGAGCGGTTCATGGTGGCGCTGCGCGGCGACCCGGACCCCGCCCATGTGCGGGCGGTGGACGCCTACTGGACGTCGGCGGCCGAGCACGGCATGAACGCCTCCACGTTCACCGCCCGGGTGATCGCCTCGACCGGGGCGGACGCGGCCGCGGCGATGTCCGGGGCGGTGGGGGCGATGTCGGGCCCCCTGCACGGCGGCGCCCCGGCCCGGGTGCTGCACCTGCTCGACGGGGCCGAGCAGGCGGGGGACGCCCGGTCCTACGTGCGCGGGGTGCTGGACCGCGGGGAGCGGCTGATGGGGTTCGGGCACCGGGTGTACCGGGCCGAGGACCCGCGTGCCCGGGTGCTCCGGCGCACCGCCCGCGAGCTGGGCGCGCCCCGGTACGAGGCGGCGGCCGCGGTCGAGGAGGCGGCCCTGGCCGAGCTGGCCGAGCGCAAGCCGGACCGGGTGCTGGCGACCAACGTGGAGTACTGGGCGGCGGTGGTGCTCGACTTCGCGCGGATCCCCTCCGAGCTGTTCACGCCGATGTTCACGGCCGCGCGCCTGGCCGGGTGGTCGGCGCACGTGCTGGAGCAGCGGCTCACCGGGCGGCTGGTGCGGCCGAGCGCCGAGTACACCGGACCGGCCGATCGGCCCCTGGAGGACGTCGCCGGGGCCCAGGAGGCGCTCGCCCAGGGGGTCTGAACCGCCGGGCGTGAGGGGCCGCGCACGGCGCCGCCCCGGGGGCCGCCGTGGGGCCCGCTCCGGGGCCCCTCCCCGCCCCGCCGCCGATTCCGACATTTCTCCTCCATTCCTCCGGAGGGTCCGCGGGAATCGCGGATTAACACCGATTCACATCCGGTGGTCAGGGCGCGGATTTCCGGCCCGCGGCGGGCCGCGGACCCGCTAGGTGCACCCCTCACCTGCGGCTCAATGGGCGCGGCCACTACCATGACCCGGGTGAGCGACATTCAGATTCCCGCGAACCTGCTGCCCACAGACGGACGATTCGGGTGCGGCCCGTCCAAGGTGCGCCCCGAGCAACTGAAGGCCCTCGCCGATTCCGGATCCGCCTACTTCGGCACCTCGCACCGGCAGAAGCCGGTCAAGTCCCTCGTCGGGCGGGTGCGGAGCGGGCTCGCGTCGCTGTTCTCCCTCCCCGAGGGGTACGAGGTGGTGCTCGGCAACGGCGGCACGACCGCGTTCTGGGACATCGCCGCCCACGGCCTGATCCGCGAGCGCTCCCAGCACCTGGACTTCGGCGAGTTCTCCTCCAAGTTCGCCAAGGTCGCCAAGGGCGCGCCCTGGCTCGGTGAGCCGACGGTGATCTCCACCGACCCCGGCACCCACGGCGAGCCGCGCGCCGAGGAGGGCGTGGACGCCTACGCGCTCACCCACAACGAGACCTCCACCGGTGTGGCCGCCCCGATCCGGCGCCCCGCGGGCGCCGACGCCGACTCCCTGGTCCTGGTGGACGCCACCAGCGGCGCGGGGGGCCTACCGGTCGACATCGCCGAGACGGACGTCTACTACTTCGCCCCGCAGAAGTGCTTCGCCGCCGACGGCGGGCTGTGGATCGCGATCATGTCCCCCAAGGCGCTGGAGCGCGCCGCCGCGATCGCCGACTCGGGGCGCTACATCCCGGCGTTCTTCTCGCTCACCACGGCGATCGACAACTCCCCCAAGGACCAGACCTACAACACCCCCGCGGTGGGCACGCTGCTGCTCCTCGCCGAGCAGATCGAGTGGCTCAACGCCCAGGGCGGCCTGGACTGGGCGGTCTCCCGCACCGCCGAGTCCTCCCAGACCCTCTACACCTGGGCGGAGAAGACCTCCTACACCTCGCCGTTCGTCGCCGACCCGGCGCAGCGCTCCCAGGTGGTGGGCACCATCGACTTCGACGACTCGGTGGACGCCGCCAAGGTCGCCGCCGCGCTGCGCGCCAACGGCGTCGTGGACACCGAGCCCTACCGCAAGCTGGGCCGCAACCAGCTGCGCATCGGCATGTTCCCGGCGATCGAGCCGTCCGACGTGCAGGCGCTGACCTCCTGCATCGAGCACGTCGTCGGCGAGTTGGCCTAGGCCTGTCGGACCCGGTACACATGGGGGTCGGCCCGCTCCGGGCCGGCCCCCTCTTCTCTTTCCGACGAGCCCCAGGCCGGGAGTGGATCGCCCAGTGCGCAGGAACAAGCGGCAGCCCGAGACCGCCATCGTCTCCCACCGCGGCGCGCCGGCCCACCGGCCCGAGCACACCCTGGCCTCCTACCGGCTGGGGGCGCGGCACGGCGGCGACTTCATCGAGACCGACCTGGTGTCCACCGCCGACGGGGTCCTGGTGGCACGGCACGAGCCGGAGATCGGCGGCACCACCGACGTGTCCGGTCGGCCCGAGTTCGCCGACCGGCGCACCACCCGCACCGTCGACGGGGTCGAGCACACCGGCTGGTTCGCCCAGGACTTCACCCTGGCGGAGCTGAAGACGCTGCGCGCCGTCGAGCGCATCCCGGACGTGCGGCCGGACAACGCCTCCTACGACGGGGAGTTCGCGGTCCCCACGCTGGAGGAGATCATCGCGCTCGCAAAGGAGATGACGGCGGAGCTGGGGCGCCCGGTCGGGATCTACCCGGAGACCAAGAGCCCGGCCCACCACGAGGCGGCGGGGCTGGGGCTGGAGGAGCCGCTGGCGGCGGCGCTGCGCGAGCACGGGCTGGCCGGGCCCGAGCCGGAGGTCCCCGTCTTCCTGCAGTCCTTCGAGAGCGGCAGCCTGAAGAAGCTCGCCGGCCTGGAGGTGCCGCTGGTCTTCCTGATGGAGGACGCCGAGCCGTGGCACCGGTTCACCAGCGGGGAAGGGCTGGCCGAGGTCGCGTCGTTCGCGCACGCCATCGGCCCGGACAAGGGCATGGTGGTGGCACGCGAGGAGGACGGCTCGCTGGGCGCGCCCACCGGGCTGGTGGAGGCCGCGCACGAGGCCGGGCTGCTGGTGCACCCCTACACCTTCCGCAGCGAGAACCGCTTCCTCCCGTCCGACCTGCGGTCCGAGGGCGGAGAGGGCGCGTACGGGTCCTTCGCCGCCGAGTACGCGGCGTTCTTCGCCGCCGGGGTGGACGGGGTGTTCACCGACTTCTCCCGGCACGCCTTCCTGGCCCGCGAGATCCACGCCGAGCAGGGCTGAGCGCGGTCAGCGGCCCTTGCGGCCGCCCGGTCCGTGCGTGGTCACCGTTGTCGGCGGCGACGGCGAGGCCGGCGGCTCTATCTGCTGGTCGGTCGGCCGTCGGGTGGGTGCGTGGTCACCGTGATGGGCAGCGACGGCGTGAGCGGGGCGGTTCCCCGGGCCTGCTTGCCGCCCGCCGGGTTCCTCGCGGTGCGGGCGGGTGGGCCGAGGGCAGCGGGGGTGGTGCTTTCACCACGCGATCACCCTCCGGGTGGTTCGTTCGCCGCGCTCGATCGGCCAACAGGCGTGAAGGGGTCCGGTATGCCCGGTTTCAGGGCCGGGGGTCTCACCTGTCGGGGTGAGGGGGCCGGGTGACGTGCACCCTCCTCTGGGCATCTCCGGTCCGGGTGGCTGCCTGGCCGCGAAGGTGGGTCTTGTTCGCGTTCGTGGCGGCTGCCGGGCGCTGTCTCAACCAACGTGCACCCCTCCCCTCCGACGGGAATCTCCCGCATGGTGAGACATCGGGGCCATGGTTCGCACTCTCCGGCGCCCGGACCCGCCCCCGTCGGGCCCACTCCGAAGTCAACAGGGTTCTGACCTGGGCAAACACTCCGCGTTAAGGGGCGGGAGGACCGCGAAGCGCGCTCAGCGACACCCGCGCGGGCCCCGGGCGCGCGAAGTCGGCGTTTCCAGAACAGGTTCTGGAAATGGAATGCCCGGTTCGTGCCTATATGAGGGGATCACGTCGAACATCGGAGTGGGCCCAGGGGTGCCTGGGCGCTCCCGCCGAGCACTCGGGGCCCACTTCGGGCCGATATCGGCTACACACGGTGGCGACCGGGACAGTAAACGGCTCAGGCGTGCCGTTTGGGGCCCTCTCGGAGGCAGAACGCGTTCTGGAATCGCGATGACCGCGCACCCCCGCCGCCCGCGCCGCCACCCCGGTCGTCGAACAGGGCACGGAAGGGGTCTCAGTGCCCCGAAAACCGGACGAATAGGACACCGAGCGGGTAGGGGCCGGACCGTAACCCGCTTTCTGGGCGCCACGGGCGGCCTGGGGCCATCCTGCGTGGCGGATCCGCCACCCGATCACGCCAAAGCGCCTCTTTCACGACGCAGGATCGCTGAACCCTGCTCCCTGCACCCGGTACACCCGGAATGTCCGACCTTGGCGGGCCCCCAGCCCCCTCGCGCGGGCTACCCCGCACCCTGGCGGCCCGCCGCCCGGCCGAGGCCCGGAGCGGGGTACCAGCCGAGCCGCCCGCCGACCCGCACCGCGAGGAGCCCGCCGGACGGCAGGCAAGACCGGGGAACCGCCCCACTTCTGCCGTCGCCGCCAACTCCGGTGACCACGCACACGCCCAGCGGCCGACAGCGTCGCAGGTAGGGCCGCCCACCTTGCTCGTCGCCGCTATCCCCCCGCACCCCGACGGCCCGGCGGACGGCTGGGGTCCGTGAGCGGGGTACCGGCTGGTGCCGTCGTTGCTACTGGTCACCTTGCGCCCCGGCGGCCCGCCGCCCGGCCGAGGCCCGGAGCGGGGCACCAGCCGAGCCGCCCGCCGACCCGCACCGCGAGCAGCCCGGCGCCCGGCAGACAGGCCCGGGGAACCGCCCCACTTCTGCCGTCGCCGCCAACTCCGGTGACCACGCACACACCGTACGGCCGACAGCGCTACCGCTAGGCCCGCTGACCTTCGTCGTCGCCGCCATCTACCCGGCACTCCCGCAACCCGCCGCCCGGCCGGAGTCCATGAGGGGGACCTGCTGTTCCGTCGCCGCCCCTCACCGTGGGGGTTACGCCTTGCGGACCAGGAGCACGATTCCGGCGATGACCGCCGCGGCCACACCGGCGCCGGTGAGGATGAACGTCCAGGCGCCTGGACCCGTCGTCTCGGCGGCCGCGTCCGGTTCCGGCGATGCTTCCTCCGAGGGGGAGCCCTCTCCGTCGGCACCGGCCCCGCGCATGTGCTCCGGGATCGGCACCTCCCACACCGGGCTCTGCACCCCTTCGGTACCGACCAGCACCGACGTCCCGTCATAGGTCAGCGACTCGCCCTGCTCGGACTCCGGCAGGCCGACCCGCCCCACGCTCTTGCCGGGCACGCCCTCCGAGGCGTCGTAGAACGTCACGCCCCAGTACGTGCGGATCGCGTAGTGGGAGCCGTCCGGGGAGAAGGCCGCGTCCGTGGCGTACAGCGGCGCCGAGTCCACGCGCTCCAGGGTGTTGGTGCCGTCCGGGTCGAGGGTCTCGGGGGCGGCGTACACCCCTCCGGCGACCTCCTTGCTGACCACGTACAGCCGGCCGTCGCGCGGGTCGACCATCATCGCCTCGGCGTCCCGGCCGCCGTCCGCGTAGGTGAAGGTGAACACCTCGGGGGTGACCGCCGCATCGGCGAGGGTCTCGGGCTCGGTGAACCGGTAGACGCGGATACTCGGCCAGCCGCCCTGGAAGTTGTCGCCGATGTCCCCCACGTACACGGCGGGCTCCCCGTCGCCGACCTCGGCGACCGCCACGGCCTCCCAGTCGCGCAGCTCCACGCCCTCACCGCCCAGGGTCAGGGTGGCCGCCGTTTCCCCGTCCCCGTCGACGGCGAAGACCTGGGGGGCGTGTTCACCGCTGTCATTGTGCGTCCACACCACGCCCTCGTGGCGGGCCGAGGCGGCCATGCCGCTGGACTCGGAGATGCGGGGGTCGGAGACGGTGAAGACCTCCCCGGTCCCCTCGGGCACCGAGGACGACGCGCCGGGCTCGGGGCTCGCCCCTCCCGTCGCCTCGGACGGGGCCATGGGCACGGCCGCCGCCGCGGCGGGCGGTGCGGCGGGCGGTGCGGCGGGGACGGCGGCGGTCGCCGCCGCCGCGGTGAGCAGCGCGCAGGCCGCCGCGGCTGAGCGGTGGTGCATGCCGCCATCCTGCCATCACCGGGGACGCCCGTTCCCGCGGCCGCCCCGGGTGAGGACCGGGCCGGTTCGGGGCATGCTCCGGCTACCACCGTCGGCGGAAAGGAAGGCCCCCATGAGGATCGTCGCCTGCCTCAACGGCGACCGCCGCCCCGGCGCGCACCCGGCGCTGCCGGTCTCGGCCGAGCAGGTCGCCCTGGACGCCGCAGCTGCGGTGGCCGCCGGCGCCGACGAGGTGCACGTCCACCCCCGGGACCGCTCGGGCGCCGAGGCGCTGGAGCCGCAGGTGCTCACCCCCCTGCTGGAGCGGCTGCGCGCCGAGCTCCCGGAGGTGGCGGTGAGCGTGACCACCGCGCTCACCGCCGAGCCCGACCCGTGGCGCCGCTACGACCTGGTGCAGCGGTGGGGTGCGCTGCCGGACTCGGCGACGGTGGACCTGCACGAGCCGGGGGCGGTGGAGGTGGCCCGGCTGCTGGCGGACCGCCGGGTGCGGGTGGAGGCGGGGCTGGCCACGGTCGCGGCGGCGCGGCTGCTGGCGGCGCTCGGGTCGGCGGTGGAGTTCGACCGGGTGCTGGTGGAGCCGGACGCGGCCGACCCGGAGCGGGCGCTGAGCGACGTCGAGCGGATCGGGGCGGTGCTGGACCGGGCGGGCGTCGGCCTGCCGCGGCTGGTGCACGGGGCCGACGGGGCGGCCTGGCCGGTGCTGGAGGCGGCGGTCGCGGCCGGGCACGACGTGCGCATCGGCCTGGAGGACACGCTGCTCGGGCCGGACGGCGGACAGGCGCGGGACAACGCGGCCCTGGTGGCGGCGGTGGTGGAGCGGGTCAGCCCGCGAGCGCGCCGATGACGACGATCAGCATGATCGCCGCGAGGACCGTCGGCAGCAGCCAGCGCTGCTTTCTGTTGTTGGTCAGCATGCTCATGGCGTTTTCAGCCTAGCGCCCACGTCGCGGCGGTCCGGTACCGGTACTCCCCGTCCCGCCGGAGGCTCTCCACCAGGTGTGCCTCACCGGCCTCCCAGAACGTCGTGGCCAGGGCGGTGGTGAGGGCGGTGCGCAGTCCGGCCAGGTCGGTGGGGCGGCGGCTGCGGGCCAGGGTGAGATGCGGCACGAACGGGCGGCGCTCGACGCGCACGCCGTGCGCACGGGCGGCCCGGCGCAGACCGGCGGCGGGCCGCGCCAGAGGCGAACCCCGCTCACCCTGGACACCGGCCCACAGGACGGTGGCGGCGCCGTCGTCCCCGGGGAAGGTCCCGGCGCCGCGCAGGGAGATCCGTTCGGGGCGGTGGCGGGCGAGCTCGGCGGCGAAGGCCTTCTCCAGCCCGTCCGGCCCGGGGAGGCGGGCGGGGTCGGTCTCACCGAGGAAGAGCAGGGTGATGTGCCGGTCGTCGCGCCTGGACCAGCGCAGGCCCGGGTCCTCTTGGACGCCGAGCGCGGCGGCGACGGCCGCCTCCACCTCGTCCAGCACGTCCTCGGGAGGGTTCACCGCGATGAACAGGCGCATACCGCAAGCCTGGCACCCGGGTGCCCCGGAGAAAAGGGGTTCTAGGCCCCCACCGGGTCCCGGGCGACGGAGATGAACGGGCGGTCCCGCGTCAGGCGCACGCGGGCCTTGAGGCGGCGGGCCAGCAGGGCGCCCACCACCGCCGTCACCACCACGGTGACGACGCCGCCGAGCGCCAGGCTCACCCGCGGGCCGAAGGTGTCGGCCAGGACCCCGACGATGGGCGCGCCGATCGGTGCCATGCCCAGGAACACCAGCATGTACATGCTCATGACCCGGCCGCGCAGCTGCGGGTCGACGCTGAGCTGGAAGAAGGCGTTCTGGGTGGCGGTGAAGGTGAGGAAGGCGATGCCCATCGGCAGCAGCGCCAGGGTGAAGGACGTGTAGCCGGGCGCGAGCGCGGCGGCCACCTCGGTGGCTCCGAAGGCGAACGCGCCGATGAGCACGGTGCGCAGCCGCGGGCGCTCCCGCCGGGCCGACAGCAGCGCCCCGGCCAGGGCGCCCACCGCCAGCGCCGCCGCCGACACCCCGAAGGCCGCGGCACCGGCGGTGAAGACGTTGTTGGTCATCAGCGCGATCTGGTTCTGCACGTTCGAGCCGAACATCTGCAGGAACGCGGTCATCGCCAGCAGCAGCACCAGGTCGCGGCGCCCGGCGACGTAGCGGAGGCCCTCCCGGGTCTGCCCCTTGGCGCGCGGGGCCGGTTCGGTGGTGTGCAGCTCGGAGGGGCGCATCAGCCACAGCCCGGTGAGCACCGCGGCGAACGAGGCGGCGTTGATGAGGAAGACCGGGCCGCTGCCGACGGCGGCGATGAGCAGCCCCGCCACGGCCGGTCCGACCACCCGGCCGAGCTGGAAGCTGGCGCTGTTGAGAGCGATGGCGTTGGGCAGGTCGCGGTGGCCGACCATCTCCACCACGAAGGTCTGCCGCGCCGGGTTGTCCAGCACGGTGATCAGGCCCAGGCCGACGGCGAACACGTAGACGTGCCACACCTGGGCGGCGCCCGCGGTGGCGAGCACGCCCAGGCCGAGGGCGAGGACGCCCATGGCGGCCTGGGTGGCGATGAGGAGCCGCCGCTTCCCGGCCCGGTCGACGATGGTGCCGCCCCACAGGCCCAGCAGCAGCATGGGCAGGAACTGCAGCGCGGTGGTGACGCCCAGGGCGATGCCGCTGCCGCCGCTGAGCTGCAGCACCAGCCAGTCCTGTGCGATGCGCTGCATCCACGTGCCGGTGTTGGAGACGACCTGACCGGCGGCGAAGAGGCGGTAGTTGCGGATCGCGAGGGAGCGGAACATGGCTGGGCCCCGGCGGCGCGGATCGGGTGCGGTGTCGGGGTCAGGGGCGCCGGCCTCGGCGCGCCCGCCGTCGTCCGAGCCGTCCGCGGCGTCGCCGAGCCCCTCGGGCGACGCCTCGGGAACGCCGGAACCGTCCCGGGGGCCGCCTAACTCCGGCTCAGCCGGTCCAGGATCTCCGCCGCCTCCCGCAGCGTCTCCCTCTCCCCCGGTTCCAGCTCGGCCAGCCTCTGGGCCAGCCACGCCTCCCGCCGCCTCGTGTCCTGGCGTACCAGGGCCCGCCCCTGCTCCGTCAGGTCCACCAGGTGCTGTCGCCGGTCCTGCGGGTGCGGCTCCCTGCGCACCAGCGCGCGCTCCTCCAGCGCGCCGATGATCCGCGTCATCGACGGCGGCTGCACCTTCTCGTGGTCGGCCAGTGCCCGCGGGGTCATCCGGCCGTGCCGGGCGAGCGCGAACAGGACGGCCCCCTGTCCGAGGGACAGCGAGGTGTCCGGGCGCTGCGCCCGGAGCCGCCGGGCCAGCCGCCCCACGGCCACGCGCAGGTCGGCCTCCAGCCCGGGGGTGCTCGGCTCCGGTTCGGGCGGGGCGGGACGGTCCGCGTGCTCCGGGGGCTCCGGGGCGGGTGTCTGCTGGTCCATCTTCTCGACGGGGTCGGGGTTCCTCATTAGCGGGGCTCATTACTCTTGCTAACGAAATCGCACGCCCACCTCTTCCCCCGAGGTCAGGACCCCGGGGCGGCCTCCCTCACGGCGTCCGCCGGGGCGCCGCAACGGCGGCGCCCCCGCGGACCGGGTCGTCGGGCGGGCACGGCAGCCTACCCCGGCCGTGCGCTACAGGCCGAGCAGGGCCTCGATGGGCTCCAGGCAGAAGAAGACGAGGAAGGCCGCGGAGACGACCCACAGCAGCGGGTGGACCTCCTTGGGGCGCCCCTGCACCGTGCGGATGAAGGTGTAGGTGATGAACCCGATGCCGATCCCGTTGGTGATCGAGTAGGTGAACGGCATCGCGGCGATGGTCAGGAACGCCGGGATGCCGATCCCCGGGTCGGAGAAGTCGATCTTGGTGACCTGGGTCATCATCATGAACCCGACGATGATGAGCACCGGGGTGGCCGCCTCGAACGGCACCAGCTCCACGAGTGGCGCGAACAGGGTGGCCGCCAGGAAGAGCAGGCCGGTGACCACGGGCGCGATGCCGGTCCGGGCGCCCTCGCCCACGCCCGCCGAGGACTCGGCGAACACGGTGTTGACCGACGCCGAGGCGCCGCCGCCGGCGAGCGTGCCCATGGCGTCGACCACCAGCACCTCGCGGGCGCGCGGCAGGTTGCCCTCCTCGTCGAGCATCCCGGCCTGGCCGCCGACGCCGACCATGGTGCCCATGGTGTCGAAGAAATCGGCCAGCAGCAGGGTGAAGACCAGCAGGATCACCATCACCGCGCTGATATCGGCGAAGCTGCCGAACAGGTTGAACTCGCCGACCAGGCTGAAGTCGGGCACCGAGAGCACGTCGCCGAGCCCGGCGGGCACCGCGGGGGCGGTCAGCGACCAGCCCTCGGGGGCGGCGGTCGCCTCGACGATGATCGCCACCACGGTGGCCACGCCGATCCCGATGAGCATGGCGCCCTTGACCCTGCGCACCATGAGGGCGATGGTCAGCGCCAGCCCGAGCACGAACACGGCGATGGGCCAGCCGGACAGCGCGCCGTCGCCGAGCTGGACCGGGACGGTGCTGTTCGCGGCGTCGGGCACGCGGGTGATGAACCCGGCGTTCACGAAGCCGACGAAGGCCAGGAACATGCCCACGCCGACGGCGATGGCGGTCTTGAGGCCGGCGGGGATGGCGCGGAAGACGGCGGTGCGGAAGCCGGTGAGCACCAGCACCAGCAGCACCAGGCCTTCGAGTACCACCAGGCCCATGGCGTCGGCCCAGGTCATCTGCGGTGCGAGCGAGTAGGCCACGATCACGTTGAGGCCCATCCCGGCCGCGACCGCGAAGGGGTAGCGGCTGACGATGCCCATGAGGATCGAGATCACGCCGCCGACGAGCGCCGTGGTGGCGGCGACCCGGGCGATGCCCAGCTCGTCCCCGGCGGCGTCCGGGGCGGTCCCGATGATCAGCGGGTTCAGCACGATGATGTAGGCCATCGCGAAGAAGGTGGCCAGGCCGCCGCGGATCTCCCGGGCGAAGGTGGAACCGCGGGCGGTGACCTGGAAGTACCGGTCGATCCGACCGGGCTTCCCGGGGGAGGCGGAGGACTCGTCTGCGGCGGAGGGCGCCGGGGGTGGTGTTGCGTTCACTCGCTCGACCTTGGCATCTCGGTGATGGCGGCGGGGTTGCCGGACGGAACCAGATTAGTTGCATATTCACACGAATGCGGACATCTCAGGCGTGAACGGATTCGTAGATTCCTCCGAGGCAACCGCAGCGGCAGGGGTTCGCACGGTGCGCGTGTGACCCGCCTCTCCCCCGCGCCCCCTTCGACCGCGCCCGCCTCTCCCCGTCCTGCGCCCGGATCCGGGGCCGCGCGACGGGCGCGCCCGCCGGGCGCCGTGTTCTAGCCTGGGGACGTGCGCACACCACGACGCCCCGATCCCGAGGTCATGGAGAGCGACTACCGCATCCCGACCGCCCTCGGGACGCTGGCCTGGGCGATCGCCCTCGTCGTTCTGCTGGTCCGCGGCGACGGCCTCGCCGTCGGCGAGCGGTGGTGGATCTGGGTCTGCGCGGTCGGCATCGCCCTGGGCGTGTTCGGCTACTTCTACGTCCCCCATCTGCTGGGCAAGCGCGCGGCCGCAGAGGAGCGGCGCGGACGGGAGCGTGCGGACGCTTCCGAGGAACCCGATAATGGGCCCCGTGCCTGAATCGCTCCGCCCGTTCCCGCGCCGGCTCGCCGACCGGCTCCGGCGCATCCTGATCGACGCCGACTACACCGTCTCCGGTGTGCGCGACCGCCTCGGCGGCACGGCCGCCCGCGCCCTGGCGCGCGAGCAGCTCGTGCCCGCGCTGCGCTCCACCGGCGGCGAGGAGGGGCTGGGACTGCTGCTGCGCCTGTGGTGGCTGCAGGAGCCCATCTCCGAGAAGTCGGCGCGCGCCCTGCTGCCGGTCGACGAACTCGCCGAGCACGGCCTGCTGTCGGTCGCCGACGGCGACGTGCGCGCGCTGGTCCACCTCGGTCCGTGGGAACTGGAGGAGGGCCGCCCCGGCTACGTCGTCAGCGACCCGACGGTGCGCCCCGGGCAGGGCGTGCCGCGCCCCGACCACGTCGTCGGGTCGGGCGGCGCGTCGGCCACCCTCTCCAAGCTGATCGTGGACGGGCCCTTCGAGCGCGCGCTCGACCTGGGCACCGGCTGCGGCGTCCAGGCGCTCCACCTGGCCTCGCGCGCCACCGAGGTGGTGGGCACCGACCTCAACCCGCGCGCGCTGCGCATGGCGGAGATGAGCTGCGCCCTGTCCGGCGTGGAGGGCGCCGAGATGCGGGAGGGCTCGCTCTTCGACCCGGTCGAGGACGAGCGCTTCGGGCTGATCGTGTCCAACCCGCCGTTCGTCATCACGCCCGACCCGGCCCGGTACACCTACCGCGAGTCCGACATGGGCGGCGACGCCCTCTGCGCCGAGCTGGTGCGCCGCGCCCCGGACCACCTGACCGACGGCGGCTGGTGCCAGCTGCTGGGCAACTGGCTGCACGTGGACGGGGAGGACTGGCGCGACCGGGTCGGCGGCTGGGTGGCCGGGACCGGCTGCTCGGGCTGGGTGGTCCAGCGCGACGTGCAGGACCCGGCCGAGTACGTGGAGCTGTGGCTGCGCGACTCCTGCGAGCACGGCAGCCCGGAGTACACCCGCCGCTATGACGCCTGGCTGGACTACTTCGAGCGCGAGGGCGTGGAGGGGGTCGGCTTCGGCTGGATCTGCCTGCGCAACGACGGCGCCCAGGACGCGGCGGTGCGGGTGGAGGAGCTGCGCCACGAGATCGAGCAGCCGGTCGGGCCGTACCTGCCCGGCGTGGTCGACGGCGCGATGACCGCCCACCGGCTCACCGACGCCGCGCTGCTGTCCACGCACGTGGCCTTGGCCCCGGGCGTGGTGGAGGAGCGCATCGGGGTGCCGGGGGCGCCCGACCCGCAGCGCATCGTGCTGCGCCAGGAGAACGGCCTGCACCGCGCCGCCCAGGTGGGCACGGTGGAGGCGGCCCTGGCCGGGGTGTGCGACGGCACCATGCCGGTGGGGCCGCTGCTGGACGCCATCGCCCAACTGATCGAACAGGACCCTGCCCGGGTCCGCGAGGACGCCCCGGACGTCCTGCGCTCCCTGATCGCCGAGGGCTTCTTCCGCGTCGCACGGTAAAGGGCCGCCCCCGAGGTACCCCGCTCAAGGACCCCGGCCGGGCGGCGGCCCCCTCACCGATGATCTCGACGAAAGTGCTGTCATTCCGGCGGATTTGGCAGCACTCTCGTCGAGATCATCGCGGGGAACCGCCCGCTCCGCCCCGTCGCCGCCCTACTCCAAGTCCGCCTCGGCCAGGAGGAACGGGGCGCGGTCCGGGGCGCGCAGGACCGCCGCCACCAGGTGGCGGCGCGCCCAGGTCCCCACCGACCAGCACAGGGCCCGCGCCAGCCCCTCCGGGGTGGAGGCGTGCAGCGTCCCCTCGGCCACCCGCCACTCCACCTCGGTGCCGTCCACGAGCAGCGTGTCGTGGTGCACGTAGGTCAGCGCCCCCTCCGGGGCGAACAGGCGCACCTCGTCCGGCACCGGGCGCACCCGGCCCGAGGACTCCACCCGGCCCTCGACCGCCTCCGACAGCAGCGACAGGTCGAGCACGTCGGCCAGCGCCTCGGCGGACGCGGCCGGTGCGGGCAGCAGCGGCCGCCCCTCCGCCAGCGGCAGCAGGTCGGGGGCGTCCACCACGGCCGCGTCCTCGGCGTCGGCCACCACGATGGCGCCGCCCGCGACCGCCCGGACCCGCTCCGGCGGCACCACCCGGTCCGCCGGAACCCGGGCCAGCGCCGACCAGATCCGCCGCAGCGCCGTGTGCTCCACGTGCCGCTCCGGGTCGGCCAGCCGCTCCAGCAGGTCGTCCGGGCCGTCCGGGTCGGCCACCAGCTCCTCCAGCGATGAGCGCACGCCCACCGCCCGCGCCAGCTCCGGGTCGAGCCCCTCCGGCGCCGGCTCGTAGAGCCCCTCCAGCACCGGGTCGGCGCCGGGCAGGCGCAGGTCCCCGGGGCGGTGCCCGCCGATGCTCGCCCCGGTCCGCAGCCACCAGGCCGTGTAGGAGGGGACGTCGGCGGCGCGGCCGCCCTCCAGCAGCAGCCGCGCGGGCTCGGTGACGGCGCGGCGCGCCGGGGAGCCCGCGAGCAGGTCCAGCGCGCGCTCCCAGCGGTCGGGGCGGACGAACTCCAGGTCCGCCACCGCCGTCAGCTCCGGAACGGTCGGCGGCAGGTCCTCCTCCCCCGCGCGGCGGACGGCGTCCTCGGCCCACTCCTCCAGCCCGTCGACGGGCAACTCGTCGAGGGACTCCTCCAGCGCCTCCCCGAGGGTGACGTCCTCGGCGCGCAGCACCGCGAAGCCGTCCAGGCAGCCCACCGCGGCCAGCACCGCGCGGCCGTGGCGCTCCACCAGCTCCGGGGCGACGACGCCGAAGGGGGCGTCGTCGGCGAGGATCCCGCGCAGCGGGCTGTCCGGGAGCAGCAGCTCCCCCGCGACGCTGTAGGCCCCTTCGTCGTCGCGCAGGGCCAGTTCCGCCAGCCAGGGGCGGTCGGCGTCCGGCCCCGTGCCCACCCCGGCGGCCGCGACCAGCTCCAGCACCGGTCCGCTCACCGCCTCGGGGTCGTCGGCGTCCAGGGACTCGCCGACCGCGGCCCGAACGGCCGGGTCGTCCAGCACCGCCTGCTCCCCGGCCTCGACGGCCCCGAGCCGCGACAGAAGCGAGTCGGCCGCCGCGGCGTGCACGATCCTCACGCCCAGCGGCGCGAGGGCGGCGGGGTCCAGGGCCCCCGACCCGAAGGCCCCGCCTGAGGGCAGCAGCAGACCGCGTGGCCCCCGGACGAGGCGGCCGTCGGCCAGCGGCACCGGCAGCGCGCCCAGCTCGTCCAGGTCGGTGCCGCGGCCGGCGGAGGTGCGCAGCGCCCGGTACAGCCCCGCCCACCAGGAGGGCTCGGCGTCCCGGTCGGCCAGCAGGTCGACGAGTTCGGCCGGTCCCAGACGGCGCACCCGGAGCTGGGCGAGCGCGGGGTGGCCCGCGTCGGCGTCCGGCCCCAGCGCGGTCGGCAGCGCCTCCGCCAGCACCTCGGCGACCGGCGGCCCCGGCTCGACGAGCACCGCGTCCAGCGGGCGCACGGGGCGGCCGTACACGGTGCGCAGGAACGGTGCCTCCTGCAGCGGCTTGGCCGCCGCGGCGCGGAAGTGCCCGTCGAAGGGCCCATGGCCCAGGGAGGGCAGCGGCACCAGGTCGAGGGCGGCGCGCGGCTCCAGCCCGCACAGCAGCGCGGCGTAGGCCTCGGCGGCCTCGGCCACCAGCGCCTCGGCGGCGGGGCCCTCGGCGATCCGGCGCCGGTCGGGTGTGAGCGGGAAGGAGCCGATGAGCAGGGCGGGCAGGGCCAGTTCGGCGTCGCTGGGGGTGGGGGCGTGCACCACCCGGGGAACGCCGTCGGGCAGCCCTGCGGACCCGTCGTCGGCGACGGCGGTGGCCCAGGTGAGCGTCCACCCCAGGCGGGAGCGCTCCTCGGTGGGGCGGTCGGCCAGCAGGGAGGGCTCGAAGACGCCGGTGCGGGTGACGGTGCGCCAGCGGGTGGTGCGTTCGGCACCGCCCTCTTCGACGGTGGTGACGACGTCGGCGGACCCGGCCGCGCCTTCGGCGTCCACGGTGTCCGGCGCCTCGTAGGGCTCGGCGGCCGCTCTGCGCAGGACCCGGACGGGGCGGCCGTCGGCCTCGACGCGGACCTCCGCCAGGGCGGGCAGGGCCAGCAGCAGGGCCTCCCCCGTGCCGTCCAGCAGCTCGGCGACGCGCCGACGGGTGTCGTCGTCGCGCAGGCGCAGCGTGACGGCGGTGGTGTACCCCTCCGGGACGGCGGCCGCGGGCCCCTCGGGTACGGCGGCGAAGGGCAGGCGCAGCAGCGGCAGGTCACCGCCGCGCCGCTCCACCTCCTCCTCCAGGCCGGGGTCGGCACGGCCGGGGCCGGTGAGCCCGGCGCGCACCTCTTCCAGGGCGAGCGCACGCGACCAGCGCACCACGCCGTCCGTCGAGGCGGCGGTGACGTCGTCGGACAGGGCCGCGACCGCGGAGAAGCCGACGCCGAAGCGTCCGACGGCCCCCTCGCCTTCGCCGTCGCGCTTGGCCGAGGCCCGCAGCGTCGACATCGACTCCACGCCGTCGGCGGTCAGCGGCGCCCCGGAGTTGGCGGCGGTCAGCACGTCCCCGTCGAGGCGCAGCAGCAGGCGTCCCGCGCCGCCCGCGCGCGCGGCGGCGTCGGCGGCGTTCTGGGCCAGCTCGACGACGGCCCGGTCCTTGTAGCCGCCGAGCGCGTGGTCCTCCTCGGCGTTGGCGTCCTCACGGAACCGCGCGGGCGCGGCCGCCCAGCCGTCGAGCACGCGGCGCCGCAGCTCCGCGGTACCGAACGGATCGGTCTGCCTGGCGGGCATGGGGACTCCTCCCGAGTGGGTGCGGCACTACGGTACGCGACCGCGGGAGGACCGTCGGAAGGGTTTTACGGGCATGCCCGCCGGGCCCCCCGACCGCCTCATCCGGGGCACGCCCAAATCCTCGTTGATCTCGGGAAAAGAGACGCTGAAACCGCGCCTGTAAGGTCCTTTCCCCCCGAGATCAACGAGGGGGCGACGGTGCGGGGCGGGCCGCGGCGGTCAGCCCTCGGAGGAGACCAGCTCCAGCTCGGTGGTGTCGTCGAAGACGATGTGGTCGTAGCCCAGCTCGTCCACGACGGGTGCGGGGGCGGGGTCCGTGCGGACCGCCTCGCGGACGGCCTCGGAGTGGGCGCCGCAGCCGTGGTCGTAGGAGACGACCCGGCCGTCGTCGGGGGCGAACTCGTTGGCGCACACGCCGAACATCCGGCGCAGGCCGCCCGCCAGGGGCGTCATGAAGCCGCAGGTGGCGCAGGTGGCCGGGGCGGCCGACGCGATCGGGCTGCGCGGCCCGGCGTCGCCGTTGTACCAGCGGTCGGCGGCGGCGTCGCGGCCCTCCCGGGACAGCACCCGGGGGCGGCCCAGCCCCGGCTCCCACGGGGCGGTGCGGTCGTCGGCCTCCTCTTCGAGGGCGTCCGCGGGGGCGTGCGCGAAGCCGGGCTCCAGCCGCTCATCGTCGGCGGAGGTGGGCAGCAGGTCGCCCACCCCGAGGTCACCCGGGCGCAGGCGCTCCTTCCACGGCACCCACTCCGGCGGACGCAGCGCCTCGGGCCCCGGGAGCTGCACGGCCTCGTTGACGGTGACGGCCTTGGCGCGCGCCGCGCGGACCACGGTGACGGCGTAGTGCCATCCCGGGTAGGCGGGGTCGCGGCTCTCGAACAGGTGGGTGACCAGGCGGTCGCCCTCCACGTACGCGGACAGGTGATCGCCGACCCACTCCGGACGGGCGATCTCCACGGCGGCGGCCCGCGCGAGGTCGACCGCCTCGATGCATGCCTTGTCTGGTGCGGGGTTACGACGGCTAGGGCTCACACTCCCCATCTTCGCCGATGGGAACCACCGCCGAGGCCACGACACCGACTCGATAGACGACCGTTACGTCGGATTGGGGAGGTACAGGGGCTTTCCTCCCCCCTACCCCGGCGATCTGTGGCGGGCGCCACAGTACGGCGCCCGCGGAACGGCTCAGGCCTCCAGGTCGTCGGCGACCACCCGCAGGACCTGCGCGATCTTGGCGGCCTCCTTGCGGTCGGGGTGCTTGCCGCGCCGATAGGTCGCCGAGACGCCGTCCAGGAGCTTGATCAGGTCCTCGGTGATGACCACCATCTCGTCGGGCTTCTTGCGCATCGCCTTGGCCACCGAGCGCGGCGCGTCGAGCAGCTTGACCTGCAGCGCCTGGGCGCCCTTGCGCCCCTCGACGACGCCGAACTCCACCCGCTGGCCGGCGCGCAGGGACGTGGTCCCCGCGGGCAGCGCCGAAGAGTGCACGAAGACCTCACCGCCGTCGTCGCGGGTGAGAAAGCCGAATCCCTTGTCGCCGTCGTACCACTTGACCTTGCCGGTGGGCACGTGTGACCTCACGCTCTCGCCGTAGGACCCTAACGAGCGAGGCCGGGGAATCCCGCCCGTCCTCGTGGGGGCGAAAGTCCGCTCGGCCTCTCGGGCCCATCCTTCCATAGGGGGCTTTCCAGGCTAGTGCTCGACGAAGCGGTCGAGGCAGGGACGGAAGGCCGCACATTCCTCGAAAAGGCGATAAACCCGTTGGGCCATATCCGGCCAAGCCCGGCCCCATGCGAGAGGCCCGGACGCGGATCTCCGGGCCTCTCCTTGACGACCGCCCCCGCCACCGCTGGTTGCGGAGTTCAGGACGGGACCCGGCGGGACCGGGGCGGTGTCAATCCCTCTGCGCCCCGGGCCTGCGACCGGCGCCGGACTCCGGGCGCGCACCTTCACAATTACCCGCGCCCCGAACCCGCCACGCCCGCGAAACCCCTGGTCAAGGAGGTTATTCCGGAGGATTTAACCGGCGATGACCCGAACGGTGCGCAGCCGGGCCGATCCGCGCCGCCAGGTACACCGCGCAGGCCGCCGCGGCCGCCCGCAGCCCGACCACCCCCGTCGAGGTGAGCGACTCCAGCACGATCTGGTCCACGTAGGGCGCGTCGCCGCGCCAGAACGCCATGGCGACCAGGGTGGCCGCCGGGGGCGCCCCGACCAGCACCCACTTGTCGCGGCGCGGCCAGACCCGGCTCAGCACCACCATCACTCCCCCGACGACCCACAGGAACGCGGACTGGTCCGCCAGCGCGCTCGCCGCGTACAGAACGAGCACGAGGAGCTCGGACGGGTGTTCGCGGAACGCCGCGACCGTGCCGGAGAAGCGCCGGCTCCGCCCCCGGCCGGGGGTCCCCCAGTCGCGGAGGGTGGCGATCGGGGCGCCGTGTTCAGGCCGGACGGACACCACGCGGGCGGTCCCGGCCCGCGCCCCCAGCCACCCCCGGTCGGGGCCGCCCCGCCACGGCGGGGGCGTGCGCCTGCGGAACACCGACGAGGCGGCGCCGCCCTCCCCGCCGCCCGGGTCCGGCTCCTCCCCGCCCGGGTCCGGCTCCTCCCCGCCCTCCGCATCGGGACCGTCGTCACCGCCCCGGGAGGAGACCTCGGCGCGCACCAGCTCGACGGGGTCGCCGATGGCCTCCAGCACTCGGCGCACGTCGTCGACGGTGTGGGCCCCCTCCTTCCGGCAGGCCTCGTCCACCCGGTGGCGCACCTCGCCCAGGAACGCGGCACGCCGCCGCGAGGGGACCACGCCGTAGGCGGCGTCCCCCACCTCTGACAGATAGTCCAGCACCACGCGCTCGGGCCGCTCGATCATGGACACATGGTGCACCGCCCGGCCCCCGGACGCGCCCCGTCCGAGGAGAACGGATTCAGGACCGCGCACTTCGGCGGCGAGTCAGTGACCGAAAGTGGCCACACGGTCGCCCTCCGGAGGGTATAGATGGGACCGCGCCCCGCCCGTCCCGTCCGGGCGCACGGGCGGACCCGCGGTGCCGCCGACCCGCCGGCACCACCCGCGACACCGAGAGGCAGAGCATGCGCGCACGCCGAACGGCGGTCCTGGCCGCCGCCCTGACCGGGCTGCTGGCGACCGCGGCCCCCGCGGCCGCGGACGGCGGCACCGGCGCCCTGGAGCTGTACTCGGCCCCGGGGCTGGGCCACACCCTGCTCGAAGGCGGGGGCTGCCACACCCTCCCCGACAAGCGGATGGTGAGCTTCGCCGACGCCGAGCCCGCCGCCGACTACGTCTTCTACCCCGGCCCCGACTGCACGGGGGTGCCGCTGGACTCCGGCCGCGACGACAGCCAGTGGATCCCGCCGCTGTACGGGGTGCGCTCGGTCGACGTGCGTTTCGGCTGACCGGTCCTCGGGCGCGGCACCGGGCACGGGGGCGCCCGCATGGCCGCCGGGAGCGGCGGCGGCTAGGCTGCAGACGCCCCCGACGCCAGAGAGGATCGCCCGGCCGCCATGAGCGAACCCCAGCTGCCGCCCGGTGCCGCGTCCCCCCGTGACGAACGGGCCCCGTCCGCCGAGCGGACCGCCGACTCCCCCGCGGACGGCGCCCCGGCGACCGGGGGCGGCTCCAGCTCCACCATGGCGCTCATCCTGCACGCGCTGACCTTCCTGTGCTGCGGCAACTGGATCTTCGGGATCGTCGGCATCGTGTTCGCCGTGCGCGACCGCGGCCGGGGCGACCAGGCCGAGGTCCTCACCCGGTACTCCTGGTACTGCCTGGGCGCGGCCGCGGTGATGTTCACCGTCATGGCCGTGCTGACGCTGTGGCTGTTCACCCAGGCGGGGTCGTGGGTGCAGGACGCCGTCCCGGTGCCGGTCGGGTACTGAGCGACGGCCCGCGGGGACGGGACGCCGTGGGCCCACCCGCCGCCGCGGTTATCGTGGGGGGAGACCGCCGCCCGCCACGACGGCGTACCGGGGGAGGGGGAACGGCCGTGCAGGGACACCGCTCGGCGATCGAGCGCTTCTGGGAGGACTCCGGGCCGAACCCGGCACCCGGGAACGCCCCGCCGCCCGCCCCGGGGCCCCTGGCCCGGCCGGGCCCGCCGTCGGCGCCGCCTCCCGGCCCGGCCCACACGGTGACGGCGCCGCCCGCGCCCCCCATGGCGGCCCCGGCAGCACCGCCCGGCCCTCCGGTCCCGGCACCGCCCTCGGGCCCTCCGCCGCGCACGGGCGCCGCCGTGGCCGCACTCCTGTGCGCCATGCTCACCCTGGCCTTCCCCGCGCTCGGGCTGCTGCTCGGGTTCCCGATCCTGGCCGTACTGACCAACGTCCCGGGCCTGGTCTTCGGCCTGCTCGCCCTGGCCGGCCGCCGCGACGCCGAGGCCGTCGAGCGCAACATCGCCCGGACCTGGGCCTGCAACCTCGGCTACCTGCTGCTGCTCGCCTTCATCGCACTGGCCGTCGCCGCCCTGGTGGCCGCGCTGACCGCCTGACGCTCCCCCCGGACCGCCTTCACCGGAAACAGTGAACCGTCTGGGCCGTCCCCGCCGTCCTAGTGGAGACGAGCCCGCACCGCCGAGCACGACCGATCCGAGAGGGGCACCCGATGAACGCACCATGGCCGGGCCAGGAGAACGACCCGCAGCAGCACCCCGGCGGGTACGGACCGCCGCCCGGCTACGCGACCGGCGGCCAGCCGCAATACCCCTACGGGCAGCAGTCCCCCGGGTACGGCCAGCAGCCCGTCGGGCCGCCGCCCGTGCCCTATGGCCCGCCGATGGTGAACCCGGAGGTCGAGGAGACCCGGGGCGGGGCGATTGCCGCACTCGTCACGGGCGCGCTCAGCCTGATGCTGTGCGCCTCGCCCGTCGGCATCGTCGGCGTCGTCTTCGGCATCCTGGCCATGGTGGAGAAGCAGGACGCGGAGAAGGCACGGCGCTTCACCAAGTACTCCTGGATCGCCACCATCGGCGGCATCGTGGCGATGGTGCTGTTCTTCGCCCTGCTGTTCATCGTGCCGTTCGTGATCGCGCTGGGAGCGGCGGGGACGGCGTGAGGCCGTGGGCCCCGGCGCCGCCGGCGCCTCACAGCGAGGGGAGCGCCCCCATGAGCAGGGTGCCGCCGGCGATGGCCCAGCCCATCACCGCGTAGGTCAGGGTGCGCGTGCGCAGCGCGGGGTCGACACGCATGGCCGGGGTGGCGAACGCGGCCACCATCAGGACCATCGCGAGCATCGCCGGGATCGTGGAGGCGATGGCGAAGATCGTCATCTGGTGCTCGCACGCCGCATAGCCCGGCGCCCCGGGGTCGCCACAGAACACGTCGTCGTCTCCTGGTCCAAAGGTCGGGTGCCCCAGCACCGTACCGCTCCCGACCGGGAAAATCCGCCGCGCACGGTTTACACGGGACCGCGCCGCGTCCAATCATGAGGGTGACCCCGACCACAGGAGGCACCCCCATGGCCGAGCCCTCCGGGCGCACCGGCTTCAGATCCATCGGCGGCGGCGGTCTGAACTGGGACTCCTTCCCCCTCCGGCTCTTCGCCAAGGGGAACGCGAAGTTCTGGGACCCCGCCGCCATCGACCTCACCCGGGACGCCGAGGACTGGAAGTCCCTCAGCGACGAGGCCCAGGAGCGCATCCTGCGGCTGTGCGCCCAGTTCGCCGCGGGGGAGGAGGCGGTGACCGAGGACATCCAGCCGTTCGTGCGCGCCATGGCCGCCGAGGGGCGGCTGGGCGACGAGATGTACCTGACCCAGTTCGCCTTCGAAGAGGCCAAGCACGTGCAGGCGTTCCGGCTCTGGCTGGACGCCCTGGGCGTCACCCACGACCTGCACGCCCACGTCGACCGCAACGAGGGCTACCGCGCCCTGTTCTACGAGGAGCTCCCGGCCTCCCTCAACGCGCTCCTGGACGACCCCAGCCCGCACAACCAGGTGCGCGCCTCGGTCACCTACAACCACGTCATCGAGGGCGCCCTGGCCCTGACCGGCTACTACGCCTGGAACCACATCTGCACCGCCCGCGGCATCTTCCCGGGGATGCGCGCGATCATCCGCCGCATCGGCGACGACGAGCGCCGCCACATGGCCTGGGGGACCTTCACCTGCCGCCGCCACGTCGCCGCCGACGACTCCCTGTGGCCGGTGGTCACCGGGCGGCTGGACGAGCTGCTCCCGCACCTGAAGGCCACCGTGGAGCGCGACGACCAGCCCATGGCCGACGACGAGGACCAGCAGTACCAGCTGCCCCAGGGCGAGCTCCTGGAGTACGCCACCGACCGGGCGCTGCGGCGGCTCGGGGCGATCGAGACCGCGCGCGGGGTACCGCTGGCCCGGATCGACCTGGACGCCTCCCCCGAGGAGCTGGAGGAGCGGTTCGGGGAGGAGGACCGCCAGGCCATGGCGCGCCTGGAGTAGGGCGCCGAACGGCCCCGGATCAGCGCTTGCCCTCCAGCAGCACCAGGTCGATCGCGATGCCCGACGCCACCGCAAGCGTCTTCAGCGGGTCCGGAAGGCTCGGGTAGCGCTGCCAGACCTGGTAGCTGTCGGCGGCGGTGAAGAACTCGCCGAGGTTGGGGAAGTTGCGGTCCACGCGCCCGACCTCGTGCTCGTTGTTGTCGAGGATCTGGAACTCGAAGGCGCCGAAGTTCCCCCGGACCGTGCCCACCGGCTGCTTCCAGGCGTCGAGCAGCCGGAAGCTGGCCTTGAACAGCTTGAAGTCCTGGTCGATGTAACCGATCGGCCGACCGTCGGGGTAGGCGATGGTCGTCGTGGCGGTGAACATCGCCCAGGACTTCTCGATGTACAGCCGCGGCTGCCCCCAGGCGTCGTTCACCATGAGCTTGCGGGCGAACCCGGCGGTGTTCTCCGCGACGAACCGCAGCGCCTTCATACCGCCGCTGAGGCCCACCTCGTGGATGTGGGCGGCGAGCCGCCCGTGCGCGTCGTAGCAGTAGTACTCCGACTCGTCGACGAAGAAGCGCTTGGGCTGCTTCACCACGATCGGCACAGTGTTGAACAGGTCCACGAAGGGTTTCGACGCGCGCGCGGGCCACCCGGTTCCGAGGAATCCGGCACATCCACTCAATTCGCGTGCGGCCCGCCCGTCACCCTCAACCGCCGCGGCTCCGCCACGCACCCCCACCCGTCTCCCCCTCGCTTTTGCCCTACTCCCCGGCGCCGGACAGGATGCGGTGGACCAGGGCGCCGACGAGCGCGTCCACGTCCCCTTCTCCGTCGAGCACGCCCGGCAGCGTGAGGTGCTCGACGACCAGGCCGGTCATCGCCAGGTAGAGCATGACGACCTCGCTCCGCCCGCCCGGCAGGCCCGCCTCCTGGTGCCCGCGCACGTTCTCCTCCAGGTCCTGGCGGATGCGGCGGGTCAGCGTCTCGCGCAGGGCCGGGCGGCGGGTGGCCTCCAGCCGCAGCTCCAGCAGGGCCAGGTACACCGTGCGGTTGTCGCGCATACGCCCCAGGAGCCACCGCATGAGCCCGGCGACGTCCTCGGCGGTGGAGGCGCCCGCCATGGCGCGCTCGGCCTCCTCCGGGTCGGGGGCGAAGCGCACGTAGAGGTGTCCCCCCGCCTGGGTGAGCAGATCGTCCCGGTCGGAGAAGTAGTTGGAGGCGGTGCCCGCCGGAACCCCGGCGGCGGCGTCGACCGCGCGGAACGTCAGGCCGCGGGCGCCCTGCTCGGCGAGGACGGCGAGGGCGCCGTCCAGGAGCGCGGCGCGGCGTTCGGGATTGCGGACCATGCGGGGCCTCCTCGAAGAACCGGCTTGCAACCACTACATCTGGAGCACTATACATGGAGTGGTCATCGTCCGGTCCGGTCCCGAGGAGCGCCCATGCGTGAACTGACCTACTTCGTCGCCGCCACCGCCGACGGATTCGCCTGCGGCCCCGACGGGTCCTACGGCTTCTTCCCCACCGCCGAGGACACGGGGGCGTTCCACTTCGACGCGTACCCGGAGCTGGTTCCCACGCACGTCCGGGCCGCGCTGGGCCGGGACGGCCTGGGGAACCGGCACTTCGACACCCTGCTCCAGGGGCGCGGCTCCTACCGCCTCGCCCTGGACGAGGGGGTCACCAGCCCCTTCGCGCACATGCGCCAGTACGTCGCCTCGACCACGATCACCGAGAGCCCCGACCCGGACGTCCAGATCATCTCCGGCGACCCGCGGGAGGCCGTCCGCGAGCTCAAGGAGGAGGACGGCGAACTGGGCATCTGCCTCATCGGAGGGCCGACGCTCGCCGGAGCCCTGTACCCGGAGATCGACGCGGTGTTCCTCAAGCGCTACCCGGTGATGGCGGGGGCGGGCAAGCCGCTCTTCTCCGGCGCGGAGTTCTCCCCCGCCGAATTCCGGCCCGTCTTCCGCAAGGTGTTCGACAGCGGCGCCGACTACACCCTGTTCCGGCGCGGCTGACCTCGCTGCCCCCTCTGCGCCCGCGCGCTGTTCTGAGGTGCTCCGCTCCGGCCGCTCAGGCCAGGGGCGGCGGCTCGGGCAGGGTCTCCGAGCCCACACGCTCGCCGTCACGGGTCACGGTCAGCCCGTCCGGGCCCGACCGGCCGACCAGCCAGGCCAGCAGGGCGGCGTGCGGCCCGTCGGCGCGCAGGCCGGCCGGGCCCCGGCCGATGGTGCCCACGTCGGCGATCTCCACCGTCGGCAGCTCGGCTCCGGCCAGGCGCTCGACCATCGACCGCAGCTCGCGGTCGACGAAGTCCTCCCGCCAGTGGCCGGGCGTGTACCCGGTGTCCAGGTCGACGTGGTGGTACTCCAGCTCCAGGATGCGCATCCCGGCCAGTTCGGCGGCGCTGAACACCCGGCCCGAGCGGTGCCGGACCTCGAAGCCCCACCGCTCCTGCGGCATCGCCGCCACCGCGGCGGCGAACCGGTCGGACGAGGTGCGCAGGTCCGCCGCCTGCTCGGGGCCGGGCCGCGGCGCCCCCGCGTCGATGTCGGCCTCCCGGGCCTCCTCGCTGGGGTACAAGGCCGCCTCGCGCCCCTCGCGTGCCGCTTCGAGCACGCCGGAGACCGCGTCGGCGCTCCGGGACACGTGGGCCAGCACGTGGCCCCGGGTCCACCTGGGCAGCAGCGACGGGGCGGCGATCTCCTCGGGGGAGAGCCGCTCGGCCGTGCGCACCAGGCGCTCGGTGGCCTGTTCGATCTCCTTCATCTCCATACCGGAGGCCTCCTCAGGATGCGGCACCGCTCAAGGTGCCGGTGGTCTGCTCGCCGGGGCTGTAGACCACACAGTAGATCTCCCGGTCGAACTGCTCGAAGGCCTCCCGGGTGGGCGTGTAGTAACTGAAGTCGTAGACCGACTGCTCGTAGGGCACGCCGATGAAGGTCGCGAACTCGTCCAGGCAGAACTGGTCGGCCTCGTCCGTGATGGCCTGGTCGCCGGGCCACTCCGACTCGGCGGAGATGGTGGAGGCGTACACCTCGGAGTCGTGCGGCGCCGAGCAGTCGGTCAGGGGGACCTCGGAGACCTCGCCCTGGATGGACTCGTCGTTCAGGCAGTCGCCCACGGCGATGTCGAAGGCGGCCACGTCCTCCTCCTCGGCGGGCGGCGGGGACTCCAGGGAGGTGTCCTCCTCCACCGGCTCCTCGGCGGGGGTGGTGGGCTCCGACGGGACCGAGTCGCTCCCCTGGTCTTCGGCCCGCTGCGTGGCCTCCTGCAGGTTGGACAGGATCGCGCCGCATCCGGAAGCCGAGACGACCGCACCGGCGATCGCCAGCCCGGCGACGGCCTTCTTGGCGGTCGGAGCGAAACGGATGGACATGGGGGTACTCCAAATCGGGTGATCGATGGGGGATGCCCCCGAAGGGGCGCGGCGGGGGCCAGGGCCTGCGCCTGCGGGGCACCGACCGCTCCGACGCCCCGATGGGCCCCGGGGTTCCCCGGTCCACCCGGGAACTTCCCCCCGTGTCCGCGATGGTGCAGAGGGTGACGGCACTCGGGCGCAGCCCGCGATGATCTCGACGTAAGTGCTGTCATTCCTGCGGTTTCGACAGCACTTTTGCCGAGATCATCGGGGGGTTGAGGGCGGGCACGCGAAAGGGCGGCCCCCCGGTGGCCGGGAGACCGCCCTTCTCGTCGCAGGCTGTTCGCCGCGTACCCGGAAGGCCGGGGCGGGGACTCAGAAGTCCATGCCGCCCATGCCGCCCGTCGGGTCGCCGCCGCCGGCGGCCGGCTTCTCCGGCTTGTCGGCGATGACGGCCTCGGTGGTCAGGAACAGGCCGGCGATGGAGGCCGCGTTCTGCAGGGCGGAGCGGGTGACCTTGGTCGGGTCGATGACGCCGTCCTTGAACAGGTCGGTGTACTCCCCGGTGGCGGCGTTCAGGCCGACGCCGGCCTCCAGGTTCTTCACCTTCTCCGCGACGACCCCGCCCTCGAGGCCGGAGTTGATCGCGATCTGCTTCAGCGGGGCCTCGATGGCGCGGCGGACGATGTCGGCGCCGATCGCCTCGTCGCCGGACAGGTCCAGCTTCTCGAAGGCCGGGACGCCCGCCTGCAGCAGGGCCACACCGCCGCCGGGCAGGATGCCCTCCTCGACGGCCGCCTTGGCGTTGCGGACGGCGTCCTCGATGCGGTGCTTGCGCTCCTTGAGCTCCACCTCGGTGGCGGCGCCGGCCTTGATGACCGCGACACCGCCGGCCAGGCGGGCCAGGCGCTCCTGCAGCTTCTCGCGGTCGTAGTCGGAGTCCGTGCGCTCGATCTCGCTGCGGATCTCGTTGACCCGGCCCTGGATCGCGGTGGCGTCGCCGGAGCCGTCCACGATGGTGGTCTCGTCCTTGGTGACGACGACCTTGCGGGCGCGGCCGAGCATCTCCAGCTCGGTGTTCTCCAGCTTGAGGCCCACCTCTTCGGTGACGACCTGGCCGCCGGTCAGCACCGCGATGTCGCTGAGCTGGGCCTTGCGGCGGTCGCCGAAGCCGGGGGCCTTGACGGCGACCGACTTGAAGGTGCCGCGGATCTTGTTGACGATGAGCGTCTGCAGGGCGGCGCTCTCGACGTCCTCGGCGATCACCATCAGCGGCTTGCCCGCCTGGAGGACCTTCTCGACGACCGGAAGGAACTCGTTGTTGTTGGAGATCTTGGAGTTGACGATGAGGATGTAGGGGTCCTCGAGGACCGTCTCCATCCGCTCCAGGTCGGTGGCGAAGTAGGGCGAGATGTAGCCCTTGTCGAAGCGCATGCCCTCGGCGAGCTCGAGCTCCAGCCCGAAGGTCTGGCCCTCCTCGACCGTGATGACGCCTTCCTTGCCGACCTTGTCCATCGCCTCGGCGATGACCTCGCCGATCTGGGCGTCGCCGGCGGAGATGGAGGCGGTGGAGGCGATCTGCTCCTTGGTCTCCACGTCCTTGGAGAGCTTGGCCAGCTCCTCGCTGATGCGGGAGACGGCGGACTCGATGCCGCGCTTCAGGCCGATCGGGTTGGCGCCCGCGGCGACGTTGCGCAGGCCCTCGCTGACCATGGCCTGGGCGAGGACGGTGGCGGTGGTGGTGCCGTCACCCGCGACGTCGTCGGTCTTCTTGGCGACCTCCTTGACGAGCTCGGCGCCGATCTTCTCGTACGACTCCTCGAGCTCGATCTCCTTGGCGATGGAGACACCGTCGTTGGTGATGGTGGGGGCGCCCCACTTCTTCTCCAGAACGACGTTGCGGCCCTTGGGGCCGAGCGTCACCTTCACCGCGTCGGCGAGCGTGTTCATGCCGCGCTCAAGGCCGCGACGGGCTTCCTCGTCGAACGCGATCAGTTTGGCTGCCATAGACTTCCTGTCCTCCCGGGACGGGCTGATACGCGAAGGAACGAGCACGACGCCCGCGACGGACGACCGCGGTCCGCCGGCTGTCCGGCCGCCGGCGCCCGCGGCCTCATCGTCTCGATCCTGGTTAGCACTCCGATCATCGGAGTGCTAACGATCCCCTTTTTAGCACTCCCCCATGGCGAGTGCAAACGGCCCCGGAGAGGGATCCTCTCCCGATGAGCCCCAGGTCAAACCGCACATGAACGGGCCGCGTCCGGCACTGCCGGACGCGGCCCGTTCGCAGGGGGCGGGGGCGGGTCAGCCGCCCGCGACCGCCGGGATGATCGAGACCTCGACGCCGTCCTTGGTCGCGGTGTCCAGGCCCTCGGCGAAGCGCACGTCCTCGTCGCCGACGTAGACGTTGACGAAGCGGCGGATCTTGCCGGAGTCGTCCAGGATACGGGCGCGGATGCCCGGGTGGTTGGCGTCCAGGTCGGCCAGGACGTCCTTCAGGGTCGCGCCCTCGGCGGACACCTGGGCGGCGTCCTTGGTGTAGGTGCGCAGGATGGTGGGGACGCGAACGCTCACGCTCATGGTGCGGGTACTCCTCGGTGTCGGTGGTGCGGCCGGCCCGCCCGGGGCGCCGGGCGGGGCGGCGGGGTCGGCGGGTGTCGGACCCGTCTCAGTCCAGCCCGGCCTCGCGGAAGGCGTCCAGGGACGGCCGGATGGTGGCGGTGACGCCGGCGTCCACCGCGTTCAGGGTCTTGAGGCCGTCGCCGGTGTTCAGCACGACCGTCTCCTTGCCCGGGTCGATCGCGCCCTCGGCGAGCAGCTTGCGCAGCACGCCGGTGGTCACGCCCCCGGCGGTCTCGGCGAAGACCCCCTCGGTGCGGGCGAGCAGCGCGATGGAGTCGACCACCTCGTCGTCGCCGACGCGGCCGACCGCGCCGCCGGTGCGGCGGCACACGTCCAGCACGTAGGGGCCGTCGGCCGGGTTGCCGATCGCCAGCGACTTGGCGATGGTGTCCGGCTTGACCGGCTGGATGACGTCGTGGCCCTCCTCGTAGGCGCGGGCGACCGGGGAGCAGCCGGAGGCCTGGGCGCCGAAGACCCGGTAGGGGCGGTCCTCCACCAGGCCCAGCGCGATGAGCTCGCGGAACCCCTTGTCGATCTTGGTGAGCTGGGAGCCGGACGCGATCGGGATGACGATCTGCTCGGGCAGCCGCCAGCCGAGCTGCTCGGCGATCTCGTAGGCCAGCGTCTTGGAGCCCTCGGCGTAGTAGGGCCGCAGGTTGACGTTGACGAACCCCCAGCCCTCGCCCGCCGGGTCGCCGATCAGCTCCGAGCAGAACCGGTTCACGTCGTCGTAGGTGCCGTCGATGGCGACCAGGCGGCCGCCGTAGACGGCGGCCATGACGACCTTGGCCTCCTCCAGCCCGGCGGGGATGAACACGCAGGACCGGAAGCCCGCGCGCGCCGAGGCCGCGCCGACCGCGCCGGCGAGGTTGCCGGTGGAGGAGCAGGACAGGGTGGTGAACCCGAAGTTGCGGGCGGCCTCGACGGCCATCGCCACCACGCGGTCCTTGAAGGAGTGGGTGGGGTTGCCGGAGTCGTCCTTGACGTGCAGCGCCTCCATGCCCAGCTCGGCGGCGAGGCGGTCGGCGCGCACCAGCGGCGTCAGGCCGGGGTTCATGTTGGGCAGCTCGGCCACGTTCCCGGGGACCGGCAGCAGCGGCGCGTAGCGCCAGATGTTGTTCGGGCCTTCCGCGATCCGTTCGCGGGTGACGGCGCCGAACTCGTAGGCCACCTCGAGGGGGCCGAAACAGAACTCGCAGGCGAAGCGGGGGCCGAGCTCGTAGCGCTCGCCGCACTCGCGGCAGGCCAGGGCGGCCGCGGGACCGAAGGGGCGGGCGGCGGGGGTCTCGGCAGTCGTGGCTTCCGGGGCGCTGATCGCCATTGCGAGGCTTCTCCTCTCATCTTCCCTGGCGACCGATCTGGCCCCAGGCCGGAGTTGGCACCTGCCCCGGCCGCCTCGCGGATTTCACGAGCGCATCGAGCCGGGATGGTTGCCGGGGCTTCGCAGGGCCGGTCCCTCCACCCCTCTGGATGAGCGATATTCGGTTGTGGTCACACGGTTGTCGACGGATTCGGTTGGGAATCCGCTCACGACTGTAACGGACGGTCCGACCGGTTTTCCATCCATGGTGACCCGGATTACACCCATGGCGCACGCCACACACCGGCACCGCCCCGGAGGACCGCCGGAGGGTTTGCGCCCGGCCGCGCACGGCGACACCTACATCACCCCATCACCCCGAACCGGCTTTCCCGAGAGGTGAACGTTCTGGTGGACAAGGCACAGATCCTCGTCGCATCCAACAGAGGACCGGTGTCCTACTCGGTCGACGACGCCGGGGCGCTCACGCACCGGCGCGGGGGCGGTGGGCTGGTCTCCGGTCTGAGCGCCGCCGCCGAGCACGGCGACACCCTGTGGGTGTGCGCGGCGCTGTCCGACGCCGACCGGACCGCCGCCGCCCAGGCCCCCGAGGGGCGCATCGACCGCACCACCGACCTGGGCGGGCTGCGGGTCACGATGATCGACGTCCCCCAGGACGTCTTCGACAACGCCTATACGGGCATCGCCAACTCCACCCTGTGGTTCGTCCAGCACATGCTCTACGAGACGCCGTCGAAGCCCGTCTTCGACGCGGCGTTCCAGCGCCGCTGGGAGGACTACCGGGCCTACAACGCGGCCTTCGCCGAAGCGCTGCTGACCGGGTCGGCGGATAACGCGCGCGTGGCGGTGCAGGACTACCACCTGGCGCTGCTGCCGCGGATGCTCCGCGGACGCCGGCCCGACCTGCGGATCGCGCACTTCTCGCACACCCCCTGGGCGCCGCCGGAGTACTTCCGCATGCTGCCCACCGGGGTCCGCCGCGAGGTGCTGGAGGGCATGCTCGGCGCCGACCACCTCGGGTTCCTCAGCGCGCGCTGGGCCGACGCCTTCCTGCGCTGCTGCGCCGAGTTCCTGCGCGCCGAGGTCGACATGGTGCGGCGCACCGTCGAGTACGGCGGCCGGATCATCGGTGTGGGCGTCCACCCGCTGGGGGCCGACGCCGAAGGGCTGCGGCAGCGCGTGGCGGAGCCGGACGTGGCCGAGCGCGCGGCGGCGCTGCGCGAGCGGGTCGGCGACCGGCGGCTCATCGTCCGGGTCGACCGCACCGAGCTGTCCAAGAACATCGTCCGCGGCCTGGAGTCCTACCGGGAGCTGCTGCGCACCCGGCCGGAGTGGCACGGGCGCGTCACGCACCTGGCGTTCGCCTACCCCAGCCGGACCGACGTGCCGGAGTACCGCGAGTACACCGAGGAGGTCCGCAGGCTGGCCAAGGAGATCGGCGACGAGTTCGGCACCGCCGACTGGACGCCGCTCATCCTGGAGGTGCAGGACGACTTCCCGCGCTCCCTGGCCGCGTTCACCATGGCCGACGTGCTGCTGGTCAACCCCGTCAGGGACGGGATGAACCTGGTGGCCAAGGAGGGGCCGACGGTGTCCCGGGACGGGTGCGCGCTGGTGCTCTCGACCGAGGCGGGCGCCGCCGACGAACTGTCGGACGACGCCCTGATGGTCAACCCCTACGACGTCACCGAGACGGCCGAGGCCCTGCACACCGCCCTGACCATGCCGGAGGCGGAGCGCTCGGCGCGCTGCGCCCGCCTGGTGGAGCGGGCGTCGGCGCTCCCGCCCGAGCGGTGGTTCACCGACCAGCTTCGGGCGCTCGGCTGAGGATCTCCTCGATCACCCCGGTCTTGCCCTCGGCGTAGTCCTGGACGCTGTCCCCGTGGCGCTCGGCGAGGTCGCGCTTGGCCCGCTCGTAGCGTTCGCGGTCCTCCGTGTCGGCGCGGAGCCGGTCGCGCAGGGCCAGGATGCGCCGGGGCTCGGGGCCGTCGGCGAACACGTGCAGGGTGCTGCTGACGCCCGGCCCCTTGAAGACGTGGTGGTCGTGGAAGTCGGGCTCGGCGTAGTGCAGGACGTACCCGGCCTTCTCCAGGGCAGGGCGGTAGGCCCCCTCGTCCGCGGGGTCGCCGACCAGGAGCAGCAGGTCGACACAGGGCCGGGCGGCGAGGCCGGGCACGGCCGTGGAGCCGACGTGCTCCACGGCCACGGCGACGGGCCCGAGGGCCTCGCGGACCCGTTCGGCCTCGCGCTGGAACAGGTAGGGCCACTTGGGGTCGTGGGCGGTCAGGACGACCCGCTCGTCACCGCGGCCGAACGAGCGGTCGAAGTGGCTGCCGCGCGCTTCACCGCGCACAGGGAGCCGTTCGGGGGATTCGTGGGAGGGGGACATGCCGGAAGTCTCATGACCTGCGCCGTGATCGTCAACCCGGGCGCCCCCGGGTCCACGCACCGTGTTCGGCCGGGGACGGGATCCGTGGTAGCCCTCCCGCGGCGGGGATGGGCGGGGGGTCACCCGCGTTCGTGGCGGCCGCCGGGCCAGGCATCCAGCGTGCAGGAAAGTGCACACTGGGCGCACGGGAGTGGCCAGAGGCGCACACTCGTCGCCCGGGACCGCCCGAGGCGCCCGGGTCTCGAGGGGGTGGAACCGCCTACCTCCTCCGGCGGCCCGCGCCCTTGCGGCGGCGGCCCGCAGGGCGTCCGGCCGCGGCGGGCTCGGCCTCCGCGCCCTCCCCGGCGCCCCCGCCACCGGCCTCCCGCCCGCGCCGGGGCAGGTCGTACGGGTTCTTCGAGGTGCGGCGCAGCACCAGCGTCAGCGCCACGAGCACGACCAGCACGAGCACCCCGCCGACGGTCCACAGCGCCCATCCGGGGACCGGCAGGCCCTCGTCCTCGGCGACCAGGTCCTCGTTGTACAGCGGGACGTCCTCGGCGGCGGCGTCCGCCTCCTCCACGGCGGCGGGGGCGTCCACCACCCCGTCGCGCGCCGACGCGGTCAGCGCCTCGGCCACCTGCTCGGGGCGGAGCTGCGGGAAGTCCGCGCGCACCAGCGCGGCCGCACCGGCGGCGAAACCGGCCGCGACGCCCGTCCCGCCGTACCGCTCATAGCCGCCTCCGGGCGCCGGGGCCTCCACGTCGTCGCCCGGGGCGGACAGGTCCGGCGCGCCGCCCTGCCCCTGCCCCTCCGCGGCCTGGGTCCCCGCGGCCTGCGTCGGCGCCGTCTGTACCGGGGCGAGGTCGCGGTCCACCGCGCCCACGGCCAGCGCCCCCTCGGACGCCGACGCCGCCTGGGCCGCCGGGTCGCCCGCCGGGAGCAGCACCATCGTCCCCTCGCCCACGGCGTAGGCCACCGCCTCGGCGACGCCGTCGAGGTCCTGCCCCCCGGCGACGCCGTCGGCCACCGCCACGACCTGGGCGCCCTCGTCGGCGGCGTAGCGGATGCCGCGCTCCAGGGCGTCGCCGTCCTCGGCACTCCCGCCCTCGGGGGCCACCCGCACCGACAGGACGTCCGCGTCGGGGGCCACGCCCATGAACCGGGCGTGGGTCTCCACGCCGTACCCGGTGGCGGCGGCCACGGCGGCCACGGCGGTGGAGGACCCGTCCGCGCCGTCGCCGTCGGCGCCGGAGAAGTCGGTGCCCACGGTCACCTCGCCGCCGAGATTCGGGTTCTCGGCGTCGACGCCGGTGCCGACCACGGCGACCGTGGCGCCGCGCCCGCGGCCCTCGTCCTGCTCCTCGGCCGCGTCCCAGGCGTCGCGGGCGCCCAGGGCCTCCAGCCCCCACTGGTCGATGAGCGCGTCGCCCCACGCTGGCGGTGCGGTCGGCGCGGCCACCGCGCCGGCGGCCAGCAGCAGCGCGCACAGGCCGGAGCCGGCGTGGCTGGTGCGCATGGAGTGTCCCCCCGTGACGTGTCCGGTTGCGAGGCCGGCGCGGCGCTCCGCCGCCGAAGCGCTGGTCAGGGCCGCGCACACGGGCAATTCTGCCAGCTTCGCACGTGTATGCGAACGGAATGGGCCTTCGGTGAGAGGCTCCTTACCCCCGAGGCCGAACCTGCGCGGTCCCCTGCGTCGGGCCCGGGAGGAGTCGCTACGATGTTTCGCGCCGATCCCGAAGAGGAGGCGTGCAATGCCGGAAATCCGGGAACAACCATCCGACCCCTCAACCGACGGCGCGCCGGCCCTCGCCGAGCGCGACCGGCGCATCCTCGCCTTCGAGAGCCAGTGGTGGAAGCTCGAAGGCTCCAAGGAGCAGGCGATCCGCGACGAGTTCGGCTTCTCCCCCACCCGCTACTACCAGCTGCTCAACGGCCTGGTGGACCGCCCCGAGGCGCTCGCCTTCGACCCCATGACCGTCAAGCGGGTACGCCGCCTGCGCGCCGACCGGCGCCGCCAGCGCACCGCCCGCCGCCTGGGCATCCGCCTGTAATGGTGCTGCCCCGCCCGCGCACCTCCGACGGCGCGGCCGCGCTCGGCGCGATCGCCGCCCGGCCGTCCGCGGCACTGCTCGCCTTCGACTTCGACGGGACCCTGGCACCGATCGTGCCCGACCCGCGCGACGCGCGTCCCCACCCCCGCGCGCTGGCGGCGCTGCGCGCCCTCGCTCCCCGGGTCGCCGGTGTGGCGGTGGTCACCGGACGACCCGCGGAGACCGCCGTGGAGTACGGCGGCCTGGACGGTGTGCCCGGAATCGTGGTGCTCGGCCACTACGGCCTGGAGCGCTGGGAGGACGGGGGGCTCACCGGCCCCGGAGCCGTGCCGGGCCTGGAAGAGGCGCGCGCCGCGCTCCCAGAGCTGCTGGCGGACCTCGGCCCCCTGGGCGAGGGGGTGCACGTGGAGGAGAAGGGCAAGGCCGTCGCCGTGCACACCCGCCGCGCGGCCCGTCCGGCCGAAGCGCTCGATGCCCTGCGCGAGCCGCTGCGCCTGCTCGCGGAGCGCGCGGGACTCGCGGTGGAGCCGGGGCGCATGGTGATCGAACTGCGGCCCCCGGGCATGGACAAGGGGGCGGCGCTGACCGCCCTCGCCGACCGGGTGCGGCCCGGCGCGGTGCTGTACGCCGGTGACGACTTGGGCGACCTGCCCGCTTTCGCGGCCGTCCGGGACCTGCGCACCCAGGGGGTGCCCGGGGTGACGGTGTGCAGCGGCTCGTCGGAGGCTCCGGCTCTGGCCGAGCAGGCCGACCTCGTGGTCGACGGTCCAGAAGGCGTCGCCGGGCTGCTGGAGGGCCTGCTGCCCTGAACCGCGGCTACCCCAGGTAGGACGGCAGGAACAGCAGGGCCCCGGCCAACAGGAACAGTCCCACCACCAGGAACAGCGCCGCACCGAGGATCTGCGACCGCGCCTCGATGATCTCCGCGCGCGCGGGGTTGTCCGGGTCGTAGGCGACGGTGACCTGGCGGCCGGTGCGCATGAGGTTGGTGGTGACGCGGATCCGCTGCACCGCCTCGATGTCCTTCCCCTCCCGGGTACGGAAGGAGAAGCGGGCCGCCGTCGTCGCCGACGCCCCGACGCCGCTCTCGCCCGCGCGCACATGCAGGTGGATGCGGTGGCCGCCGACGACGCCCGGAACGCGGACCCCGTCACGCCTCACGCGCAGGACGTCGTAGAGCAGCCAGGCCCCCAGGCCCGCGAAGAAGAGCGGGAAGAGGACCATGAACAGTGCGCCGATGACAGAGCCGTTCCCGCCCAAATCCCCGCTCCTTCTCCTCCTCTACTCCCCGAAACAGGCACGCACCGCCGCGCGCAGGTCGTCGAGGCCGGTGCGGCGGCGGCCGAAGTGCACGGAGTTGGTCAACAGACCCACGTACCTTCCGGTCTCGGGCTGGAGGTACAGGCTAGTTCCCGTATAGCCGTGGTGGTAGACCACACCGTCGTCACCCACCAGCCAGCCGAGGCCCCGGGAGACGCCGTCGGCGACCCGCACGGCCGGACGCCAGCTCTGCCTCACATAGTGGGGCGGCAGCAGGCAGCCCTCCTCCCCTGCGGCGCTGCGCAGCAGCTCGCGCGCGTAGGCGCCCAGATCGATGGCGGTGCTGAACACCCCCGCGTGCCCGGCGACGCCGCCCATGAGCCCGGCCGCCTCGTCGTGCACCACACCCCAGACGGGGGCGGCGCCGGGTATGCGGCACTCGGTGGGGGCGACCGCGGGCGAGCGCGGCAGCGGGCCGTACGTCGTGGCGGTCATGCCGGCGGCGTTCCACAGGGTGGAGACGGCCAGGTCCAGCGGGGTGTCCAGGAGCCGTTCGAGGATGAGCCCGAGGAGGATGAAGCCGCGGTCGATATAGCGGTACCCCTCCTCCTCCAGGGGTTCGGCCAGGATCGACTCGGCGAGGTCCCTGTCGGTGCCGACATAGCACTCCAGCCACGCGACCGGGTTGAGGCGGGAGGTGTGCGTGAGGATCTGCCGCGCGGTGACCTCCCCGCCCGCGTACGGCCCCCCGGCCACGTACTTCCCCAGCGGCGTGTCCAGCGAGAGGATCCCCTCCGCCGCGGCGCTGCCGGCCAGCGGCCAGGCGGCCATCACCTTGGTGAGGCTGGCGACGTCGTACAGCACGTCGGGCGCGGCCTGCACGTTGTCCCCGCCCTCAGTCACGCCGCCGACGGCGACGAACTCCCACATGCTCCCGGTACCGACCACGGCCGCGCCGCCGGGCAGCCACCCGGCGTCGACCATCACCTTGAGCACTCCCCGGATGTCGGCTCCGGTCTCGGCCACCCAATCGCCGTCGCGCATAGGACCCCCCTCGTACCCACTCCCCAGGTCAGGCGATACCCCCTGGTGGGACGCCCGTCACCCCGCGAGGGCACCGAATCCGTTCCCGACCTGGACCGAAACCACGAAGGACGCCGTTCCCGGCGCTTCCGGCAGACTGTCCCAATGGACCGATCCCCTCCCCCCATCCCCGACGGTCGCTCGGCCCGGGAGGCGCACGCCGAAGGCGTGCGGCTCTCCGAGGAGAGGCGCGACGACGAGGCCGAGCCCTATTTCCGCAAGGCGGTGGAGCTCGACGGCACGAGTGCCTTCTACAAGCTGGCCTTGGGCAAGTTCCTGTTCTTCCAGCGGCGCTACGAGGAGGCGCTCCCGTGGCTCCGGGAAGCATCCACCTCGGGCACCCTTGAGGCGCTGCGCTACACCGGCCTGTGCCTGCAGTTCCTAGGTCGGCTCGACGAGGCCGAGCAGTGGTACTTCCCCGCGGCACAGGCCGGCGACGTCCCCGCGATGGTCGATATGAGCTCGGTGCTGACGGAGACCATGCGCTTGGAAGAGGCCCTCGAGTGGGCCCAGCGCGCGGCGAATGCGGGCAACTTCGACGGCAACAGCAACGCGGGGGCGATCCTGCTCAGGATGAAGCGCCCCGGGGAGGCGCACGACTGGCTGCTTCCCGCCGCCGAAGCCGGCCATGTGACGTCGGCCTTCCACTTCGGGTTGGTGCTCGACGACCACCTGGGCCAACCCGAGCGGGCGGAGTACTACTTCCGCGTCTCCGCCGAGGGCGGCTGGGCCAAGGGGATGGCGGCCCTCGGCGAGAGCATGCTCAAAAGGGGTGCCCCCGAGACGGCGAAGCCATGGTTGGAGAAGGCGGCCCGGCAGGGGGGCGTACGGGCGGGCCTCCGTCTCGGCGAGGCGCTGATCCGCCTCGGCGACGGCGATATGGCCGAGAACTGGCTGGAGTGGGCCTGGGGGAAAGGGGCCCAGCGGGCAGCGCTGGTACTCGGCGCCCACCTCTTCCGGGAAGGCCGCTTCATGGAAGCCGAGCACTGGTTCACCCGCGCCCATGAAGCAGGGATGCGCGGTGGCACGAAGGGGCTCGGGTTCGCGCTGCTGAAGCAGGACAAGGCGACGGAGGCGCTCCCCCACCTGCGCGCGTTGGCGCGGCGGTACGACTGGCAGTCCGTGCGGTACCTCGTCCAGGCGTTGCGCATATGCGGCGAGAGGGACGAGGCGGAGTACTGGCACGGCATGCTCCCGCCCGAGCACAAGACGCCCGCCGACCACCCCGGCTCCTGAGCCCCCGGCGTCTCCGCCCTTCCCTCCTTCAGGCGCCGTCGACCCGGTCCAGTTCGTCCGGGTCGACGGTGATCACCGGCTCGTGCGAGTGGTGGTCGAGCAGGGTGCCGCGGCGGACGGCGGGCCCGCCCAGGTCGATCATGCCGGTGGGGTCCAGGGTGAAGCCGCCGCCGCGCTCGTAGAGGGCCGTCAGGGGCGCGAACATGTGCGGCAGGCCGGGCGTCGGCGCGCCGGAGGCCAGCACGGCCTCGAACTTCACCGACCACAGGGCGGTCTTCACCACCTGGGGCGGCAGCTCGCGCCCGATGAGCTCGCTCTCCAGGCGCAGGAGCACGTCCTCGTCCACGGCCACCGCGGGGGCGACGATCTCCGCCACATCGAAGAACGGCCACGTTCCGGCCTGGAGCAGCCGCCGCCAGAGCGCGGCGCGGCGCAGGTATTCGCGCATGAGGCCGGTCCTGGACGCGGCCGACTCCGGCCGCACGTCGTCCCAGTCGACCACCAGCAGCCGGTCGGCCTGCCCCTGCGCGGCGCGCCGGACGGCGGCGCCCTCCGCCGCCTGGCCGCCCAGCCACACGGGAACCTGGTCAGGGTCGCGCGGGAAGCGCCGCAGCTCCTCAGGAGCGAGTTCCTCAACGCTCCGGGGATCGAAGTGGGCCGGGGCCGAGTCGTAGTCGTACGTGGCCTCGTACCTGCCCGGCGGGACGACCCGGAGCTTCAGCGTGAACCACGTCCCGCGCCCGTCACGGTGCATCCCGCGCCGGAGCTTCTGGAGATCCAGCTGGGCGAGCACGGACACCTTCACCTCCACGCGCTCGCCCGCGACCACCGCGTCGGCCCGCACCTCTTCCGCGTACCCCAGCCCGCCGCAGACCAGCCGGACGGCCTCCCACCCGCCAGGGGCCCCGGCCACGAGTTCCGATGCGATCTCCGTCAGCAGCTCGTGCTGCTGGTCCGGCCTCAGCGCCCAAGCGGACATGGCTTCCTCTTTCTCAAGATGGGGGGACCCGTCCCGTAGGATCCGCTGCGTCAAGGGATGTTCACACCGTGATAGAAGCGCGCGGTGAGCCCGTTTCGAGAGGAGTGCCGGTGACGACCCGCATCGTGCACCGCCCGGCCAGGACCGTGCACCCGCCCGCTCCCGAGGAGCCGCGCGAGGTCGAGGCGCCACCGACGCTTCCCGACGGCAACGCCCAGCAGAGCCCGCTCATGACGGTGCTGCCCATGGTCGGGATGATGGCGTCGCTCACCATCATGATGGTGATGCGGAACCCGGCGTTCATCGTTTTCGGCGCCGTCATCCTCGTCGTCGCCCTCATCGCGGCGCTGGGCATGTTCTTCTCCCGCCGCGGCCAGGCCGGGCGCCAGCGGCGCAACCAGCGCGAGCTGTACCTCGAATACCTGGAGGAGCTGCGGGACGACCTCAGCGCCGCCGAGCGCTCCGTCCGCACCAAGGCCCGCCTCCTGGCGCCGCCGCCGGAGGCCCTCTACGACATCGTGCGCGACCCGGCCCGCCTGTGGGAGCGGCGGCGCAGGGACCGCGACTTCCTCCGCGTGCGGCTCGGGACGGGCGAGGTGCCGGCACGGCCGCTGCAGCTCGCCGACCGGGGGAGCGCCCTCACCCCCACCGACCCGTTCATGGCGTCGGAGGCGTCGGCGGTCATCCGGCGCTTCGAGGCCGCGCCGGACATGCCGCTGACCGTTCCCCTGGACCGGGCGGGCAACATCAGCATCGTCGGGGAGCGCGAGGATGTGCTGCGGGTCGTGCGCGCGCTGGGCGTTCAGGCCGCGGTCTTCCACGCACCGGAGGACCTCGTCATCGCCGCCGCCTACCCGTCCGACGCGGCGGACGACTGGGCGTGGCTCAAGTGGCTCCCGCACGTCGCCGACGGAGGCACCCGGCTCATCGCACCGGACCCGTCCGAGCTCGGGGCCCTGCTCGCCGACGAGCTGCGCGCGCGCACGGACCTCGCGGGGGAGATCCGCCGGGGCATGGGCCGCAAGGAGGCCTACGCGTCCATGCGGAGGCTGCTGGTCGTGCACGACACCCACGGCGGGGTGGCCCGCGAGCTCGCCCGGCCCGACGACGCGATCGTTCCGTCGGCGCTGGGGGCGACCGTGCTGCACCTGGTCGAGCGGCAGGTGGACGAGCCGGGGGACGTGTCGCTGCGCATCACCGTCGACGGCGACACGGCCACCGTCACGGACCTGCGGCCGGACGCCCCGGTGTCCGCGTCCGGAACCGTCGATCCGGTCAGCCCCGCTCAGCTCAACGGGCTGGCGCGGATGGTCGCGCCGCTGCGGCTCTCGGCCGAGGCCGCCGAAGAGGCCGAGGCCGACGCCGGGGCCGTCGACTACACCGGGGCGCTGGGGATCGGCGACCCGGGGGCGATGGACGTCCCCAGGCTGTGGGCGTCCCGCAGCGAACGCGCGTTCCTCCGCGTACCGATCGGCTTCGACGGCATGGGGCAGCCGCTCGTGCTCGACCTGAAGGAGGCGGCCCAGCTCGGCATGGGGCCGCACGGGCTGTGCGTCGGGGCGACCGGATCCGGCAAGAGCGAACTGCTGCGCACGCTCGTGCTGGCGCTTGCGTCCACGCACGCCCCGGACGACCTGTCGATGGTGCTGGTGGACTACAAGGGCGGGGCGACGTTCGCGCCTTTCGAGGACCTGCCGCACGTCGCCGGGATCATGACCAACCTGGAGGACGACACCGCCCTGATCGAGCGCGCTTACGCGAGCCTGTCAGGCGAGGTCCAAAGGCGCCAGCAGGTGCTCAAGGACGCGGGGAACGTGGCGGGCATCGGCGATTACGCGTTCCTGCGGTCCAAGAACCCGGACCTGCCGCCGCTGCCGCACCTGTTCGTCATCATCGACGAGTTCGGCGAGCTGCTGACCGCGCGGCCGGACTTCATCGAGCTGTTCCTGTCCATCGGGCGGATCGGCCGCAGCATCGGCGTGCACCTGCTCCTGTCGAGCCAGCGCATCGAGGGAGGGAAGCTGCGGGGGCTGGACACCTACCTCTCCTACCGCCTGGGGTTGCGGACCTTCTCCGAGGAAGAGAGCCGCACGGTCCTCGACGCCCCCGACGCCTTCCACCTGCCGGCGCTGCCCGGCTTCGGGTACTTGAAGGTGGACACGACCGTCTACCAGCGCTTCAAGGCGGGGTACGTCTCGGGGCCGTTCAAGGGGACGCTGCCCTCCGCCTCGGAGGACGACGACAAGGCGCCCACGGTCAAGCCCTTCGAGGCGTACAACACCGCTTCGGCCGACGCCCCCGGCCCGGTGGAGTCCGCGCCCGCCATGCCCGAGCGCTCGACGGGGCCGTCCCTGCTCGACGTGATGGTCGGGCAACTGTCCCGGCACGGCACGCCGGTGCGCGGGGTGTGGCTTCCCCCGCTCCCCGCTGCGACGCCGTTGGACGCGCTCTCAGGGGCGCCCGCGCCCGGTCCCGAGGGGTTGCGGCTGCCGGACGCCCACGAGCAGATGCACCCGCCCATCGGCCTTCTCGACGACCCGTCGAAGCAGTGGCAGGGCGTGTGGAACCTGGACCTGACGGCGGCGGGCGGCCACATCGCCGTCATCGGCGGGCCGCAGACCGGCAAGACGAACCTGTTGCGGACACTGGTGACGTCCCTGGCCCTCACCCACACGCCGCAGCAGGCCGCGGTGTACTGCCTCGACATGGTCGGCGGCGGACTCCAGGCGCTGGCGGAGCTGCCCCACGTGGGCGGTGTGGCCGGGCGCCTCGACCGGGAGCGCGTGCGGCGCACCGTCGAAGAGGTGCGGGGGATGCTGGAGCACCGGGCCGAGGTGTTCCGGGAGCGCGGGATCGACTCGGTGGAGCGGTTCCGCCGCATGCACGCGCGCGGCGAGGTGCCGGAGCTGCCCGCCGCGGACGTCGTGCTCGTCATCGACGGCTTCGGCACGATCCGCAAGGACTTCGAGGAGCTGGACGAGCTGGTGAACGAGCTCCTGCAGCGCGGGGGCGGGTACGGCGTGCACGTCGTGGCGGCGATGCTGCGGTGGAACGACGTGCGGATGGCGGTGCAGTCGACGTTCGGGCAGCGGGTCGAACTGCGGTTGAACGACCCGTCGGACTCCACGGTGGACCGGAAGCTCGCGGAGACGTTCCCGGCGGACACTCCGGGGCGCGCGCTGACCGACGGCAAGCTGTTCGGCCAGGTGGCGCTGCCGCGCATCGACGGGAAGATGGACGCCTTCGACCTCGGGGAGGCCGTGGAGAAGACGGCGCGCGAGGTGGCGGGGGCGTGGGGCGGCACGGTTGCTCCGGACGTGCGGGTCCTGCCGCGTCTCCTCCGCACCCGTGATCTGCCTTCCGCTTCGCAGTTCCCCCGCACCGTCCCCATCGGCCTGGATGAGAAGCACCTCTCCCCTGTCGGGCTGGACCTGTTCAACGAGGACCAGAACCTTCTGGCGCTGGGCGACGGCGAGTGCGGGAAGACGAACCTGCTGCGGCACATCGCCGAGGGGCTCGTGGAGCGGTACTCGTCGGAGGAGCTGGTCTTCGCGGTGATGGACCCGAGGCGGACGCTCAAGAACGTGGTGCCGGAGCCGTACATGGGCGGGTACGCGAGCAACGCACGTGTGTGTGCGGGGCTGGCCGGGGGCGTCGCCAAGGAGCTGGAGGAGCGCCTCCCCGACGACGCCGACCTGGAGGCGGAGAGCAGCCCTAAGGGCCCGAGGATCATCGTCCTGGTGGACGACTACGACCTGCTGACCACCGCCGGGCAGAAGCCGCTGGCGCCGTTCGTGCCGTTCGTGTCGAACGGGAGGGACATCGGGCTGCACTTCGTGGTGGCCCGCAGGGTGGCGGGGGCGGCCAGGGGGATGTACGACCCGCTCGTCCAGTCGATGCGGGAGATCGGCACGAGCGCCCTGCTGATGTCGGGCGACAGGGGCGAGGGCCAGATCTTCCCGAGGATCTACGCCGAGGCGCAGCCGCCGGGCCGGGGCAAGTGGATCCGGCGGGGGAAGTCCCCACAGCTGATGCAGACGGCACTGCGTGCCGACGGCCAGTGAGTCCGGTGCCCGATCAGGAAGCAGTCCTCCATGAGCTACGACGTGGTCATTCTCGTGCCCGAGTTCCCGAAGAACCGGGACATCCTCGGGGCGATCAGCGATATCGACCCGCAGTTGCGGCTGCGGACGCGGCGCGGGGGCACGATCGTCGAGATCGCGGACCGGCAGGGCCGGTCCCTGGTGGCGTTCGAGCCGACACAGCAGGTGGACGTGGCCGGGGAGGCCGACCGCCTCCTGAAAGAGGGCATCGCGGACGGCCTTCCCTCCCCCTTCTGGTGGATCGAGACGCGGACGAGGATGCCGGAGGCGAAGTGGCTGTCGGACGCGTTCGCCGAGGGAATCGCGCGGAGGCTGGGCGGGGTGATCTGGATGTCCAGCGGAAGTGACGTGACCTCTGAGGAGACGGGAGTCGACCAGTGAGCTTCAACGCCGCCGACCTGATCGCCAGGGTCGAGGACGACGCACCCGAGCACCACCCGTCGGTGGACCGGAGGGCGGAGGAGGCCGTGGTGATCGAGATGGAGCGCCCGGTGGTGCCGTTGACGTCGTGGATCGCGGACGCGATCGCGGTGTTCGGGGCGGAGCGAAAGGCGATCCAGGTTCTGACGCCGCCGACGTCCCGGTTGACGCACCCGTTGTGGGCCCTGCTGAGCGGGCCAGGGGCACGTTGGGTGGTGGAAGACCCGGAGCGGGGCCACTTCGACGGCGTGAACGGCCTGCCGCTGGAGTGGGATGAGGCCAAGGGATTCAGGCCCATTTCCCAGACGACCGGCCCCGTCACCCCCGTCGAAGGCTTCCAGACCGATGCTGCCCAGTCCTCTGACTCCAACGCAACACACGTCCTCCTTGACCTGACGGTCGAACACCCGGCCAGCGAGGACCTCGTACTCGGTGGGGGGACCGAAACACTCGTCTCCACCCTGACGGGAGACCTCCCCGCCGGCTGGAGCACCAACGAACCAGCGGTGAGGGCGTGGGACCGCGAAGCGGTCACCGAGCTGTGCAAGAAGCGCGCGCCGAAGGCGTCCCGACTGTTCGTGGCGGGACCACATGGGGCAGAGCGTCCGTTCATCGGCCCGCTGACGGTGAAGCGCACACGGACAGGGCTTCTCGAAACCCTGTCCCTAGCAGTCGCAGTGCCACCGGGTGAGCCGTTCCCCCACGACGACCTGATGCGGGCAGTGGAGCTGCTTGCAGCGGAGCGCTTGATCAGGACGCTGGTGGTGAACACCCTCCCAGGACGGGCGGACCTGACCTACGAACCCCGCTGGATGGGAGCCCCGAAGCCGTTCGGCACGGCCATCGGTCATGCGCCAGTGGAGGAGATGGGTCTAGAGCACGCGATGTCGGCTCCGGTACCAGGCATCAAGCTTGGCCCGGAGGATCGTACCGCCGTCTGGTACCCCCTGAACGAGACCGATCCGAAGAGGGCGCTCAGTTCACTCCAAGAACTGACCAGTCACCTCATGGCTCCCAGCTTCAGCAGCGACGGAAAACGGTGAGGGCTAACTCATATATCAATACTTCTAGAGTCCTACAACATCTCCCGCAGTCAATCCGGAATCAGATCATTATCCCTTGGGTACTGCTGGAGATCCTCCAGATATGTCGCAACGACGGGTTCATTATTAAATTTAGACTTAAATTCATAATTATATTTAGTTGAGTAACGTCCATCATTCTTAACTTCAACTACCATTCCATACCCCCTTTCCTTCCTCATACATACCGTTTCGTAGATCATGCAATCTAGCAACCAGGGGTATACTTCCCCGGAATATTTCTGTTTCGCCTTTCGCCTTTATCACCCTCCCAACTCCTTCGGCATACCCCCAGGGCTGATTCAAAGTCGTTGATCGTCTTAGTTTTCGCTGGTCAGGCGAGCCCGATGAGATCGAGCGGGCGAGTGAAGCATCCGTAGGAGACTCACCAGATCGCATCAGGGATGGTCGGACGCCCCAGCGTGGAGAGCAGTAGCGCGGCCAGGCTGCGCAACGTGGTGAGGTTGGTCGGCCCGTGGCCCGTGCGGACTTTGCAGGCGTCCTCGGCTACGAACTCCGTTCAGTTCGCATTTCTTTGAGCCAGCCAGGGATCTGCTCTTCTTCGCGCGGAAAGTACTTCAGGTCTTCGAGGTAGGTCTGATTGGTCGGTGGCACATTGAACCGCGGGGCGTAGTTGTAATTATAATTAACGCTGTACTTTCCGTTGCCATCAAGCAGGATTCTCATTGAATACCAAGTCCCCTTATCTTGCATGTACATTCCAACGCGAAGATCATGAAGGACTTTCAAAATTACGAAGTTACCGTTGAATTCTTTTTGGCCTCCATCTTCCATAGTGACGATGCCGTAGGTTTCCATGTATCCATGCAGGGCGTCCGCTCGAAATTTTACCTCCGACCATCCTTCAGGAAGACCACGAGCAAGAACCCGGACTGCCTCTTCAACAAGTTCCTTCTCTTCTCCAATGCCAAACTGTCCGCGATAGACCACTGCAGGCAACCCCTTTCTCCTATTTCACTTTCGGAGGTGTATTGACGTACAAGACGGGCCCGCCTACCCGCTTCTCCCCCTTGATCTCTACTTCGTACATCACATAGATTCTATCAGGTACACGCGCCCTTCGGGCTGGATCAGTGAAGCTCTTCTCGCCCACTTCGCAAAAGATGTGTGGGATGATTTTAGCACCAGGCTCCGCTTCAACGATCTCCTCCCAGTGCATTTCGAGTTTTCTATAGTTATTCAAAGCATTGGCATCTCCCCCCAGTATTCGATTAAGGGACGATCGCATTGAAACTTGGTTGATTCTGTCTCCAGCCCCATTCCATTCAGTTGCAATAAGATGACCCCCGTCAAATTCTTCTATCTCGTAGAGCTCCACCTCACCGGATACAGGACGCCTTCCATGCTCTTCTTCAAAATCGGAAAGGATTTTTCTATTCAGTTCTTCAAATTCCCCTTCTCCTTCGTTTCCAATCTTGCTCTGCTCAGGCCCACGGTCGTTGTTGATCCGCTCAAGCCCTCCCACATCCGTTGTATATACAGGAATGCCATTATCTCCAGTAATATAGATCCTAGTGTCGTCGACGACGTATTTAACGTTGGGGAGAGGGTTTTTCAAGTCCGGGTTCCATGGTTTCCCTTTAACTCCGGAAGGAGCATGCACCTCAACGATCTCCCCCTCCGCAGCGGTGATAAAGGTTCCTCGATAGCGCCCCCTTCTGTCATGTACTTCAAATGAAGTATAAGGATCCAATCTCGTTTTCAATGGCATCTGCCCGAACGCCTGCCGAGCAGTCGGGGCGAGGTGACTTTCCGAAGTCGACGAAACCGAAACATACTGATCCACTCTTGCCGATGTTCGAGCTTCGTCCACATATTCCCATTGCTCACTCACAAACTTCTCCGCATCAGGCTGAGCGCCAAGAAGGCGCACTTCACCTGTTGCCTGACGGACGCCATCATCCTCCCACTCATCGTCACTGAAAGCAGAGTGATTCGGACCTTGATCACCAGGTTCGTGGAATGAATGCGGGATAGATCCAGCCGATGATACCGAAGCAGAGGACGAATATGGCGGTTCCCCCCTTCCCGTGATTGCCCCGCCTTCATTTACTGCACTGGAATAATTATAACCATTCCCTCCATCAACAGCCTGTACTCCGTGGGCATCGGCAGCGACCTTAGATGGCTCATGGTCATACTCGAAAACCTGGCTGGACTCAGCCTCCTGCGCCTTACTGTCCTGCGCTTCGTACTTCATCGCCTGAACAATGTCACCTGTCTCCCGACGATATTGTTCGAAGCGCTCTACATCTCCGACGCTGACGGTGTCATCAGTCTTCCTTCCCAACTCCTCTCGGTCGCCGAACACAGGGTCGGGCGACTGGCGTTCCTCAACACTCGGAACATCCGCCCTCTCCTGATCATCAGCATTGAATGAACTCTTGGGACTTTCACTCGTCGCAACGAACGGCCTGTCGACGGAGGTCTGAGGAGATGGTGCACCTATGTGCGAGCGATCATCTGAGACTGAGCGGTCACTCCGTTCGTCGGCAGAGTCAGGAGTGCTGTGTGCCGCACCTGTGCCCTTATGCTGCGGGTCCGCAGTCCCCTGCCCCTGGGGCAGGGGGTTCTGCGGCTGGTTCCCGTTCGGCTGCGAGTTTTCGACCTTGTTATCGAGCTGGTTAACCGAGGACGAGATGTTCTCCGCCCCGGGCTGCTGACCGCTCCCCGGCCCGCTGCCGGACGACGAAGTCGACCCGTTCTCCCACTGTGTCTGACCACCCCACGTGGGCGGCGTGGTTCCACTTCGCAGCTGGGGCACCAGGGACTGTACACGCCCCTGGAGCCGTGTCCCCAGGATATGTTCGACATCCACGCCCGGAATCTTCTTGCCGACGCCCGTAGCGACGGAGGCCACCTTTCCTAGCGACAGCGCTCTCCCCGCAGCAGCACCAGCCACAGCCATGCCTGTGTTACCCAGGCCAACACCGACCGCATGACCGGGATCGTCGTCCAACTCCGTCCACGGAAAGAACTCGTGAGCCTGGTCCCGATAATGCGTGGTCATGACGTCCAGGCCCCAACGCGACGGGTACAGGGTTCCCTCTTCGAACCCGATGCCCAAACTGTTACCCGCTTTGGTCCCGACCTCGATGGCGAAGTCCGTGTAGAATTCACCCCTATTACCCAAAGCCTCCCAGTGGTCCATCGTCCACCCGTTCTCCGGGTGGTAGTAACCCGTGGAAGCGAGAAACGTCGCGCCCAGGGTCATCGCCATCCCGGGCCCGGCGGTCTCCGACAAACCACGCGTCAACCCGCCCAAGAACTGCCAGGTGTCGGAATAGACAAAGGCGCTGTACTCAGGAACCTCGTTCAAGGCGGAGTCCATGGTGACGCCGTACTCGATGACGCCGTCCTTCTCCTGCGCATCGCCGTCGACGGGAACGAACGTCGTCCCCCCGAACAAGCCCGTAATCGCATTCGCGCATTCGCGCTCCGCCTCTTGGAACGAGGTCACAAGGCGGTTCGCCTGCACCTTCAGGTTGACGTTCTCGTCGACGAGGTCACTATCGTCGTTCCAGTCATCACCGGCACCGTCGACGAACTCCTGAGCCGTCCCACGCAGTTCGAGCAACTGCCCCTTGAGCCGATCCGCCTCCTCCGAGAACTTCTGGAGGGCCCCCGCGGCGGCGGCCATCATTCCGCCGATCTCGCCCCCCAGGTCCGCGATCGGATTCGCCGCCCTGAGGAGCCGATCCGACTCCGGAGCGGTGTACACACCCGCCAGGGCCTGCCAGACGCTCTTGATGTCCTGCCCTGCGGACTCGATCCCCGCCCCAGCCGAGCCCGTACCGGAAGCCGCATCGGACAAGACCTCAGGGGCCGTTCCCGGAATCGGAATCGCTTCCGGAACGATCAGCGTCCCAGGGTCCAGGTTCATGTGCTGCATCGTGGTGGTGCCGGAGCCGCTGGTACCGGAGGTTGGGGGTGCTTCCATGGCCTTCCCTGTAAACAGTCGATGGGCGCGGGAGAGGGGCTCGGTCAGAGTTCGATGCCGGTCGTACCGCCGACACGGCTCTGGGCCCGCTCGGCCATCTCCGTGTCTCCGTCGATGTAGGCCTGTACGGCTTCGCTGCATCCGACGGTCGCCCTGACGGTCTTCGACGTCATCTGCTGGCTCAGGTTGCTGATCTGGTCGAAGAGCTCGCTGACCGCCGTATTGACGACCCCGCTCCCGGACGCGCTCATGGCGTCGGACAGCGAGGTGAGGCCGTTGTTCGTCGAGCCGGTGAGCCCGTCTCCGCTTCCGTCTCCCATGACCGCGCCGACTTTGCCAAGGACGGTGCTGACCCCGACGGGATCGATGTCCCAGCCGCTCATTGCGTTACCTCCGTGTCAGGGGTGACGTCTCCGCCGTCCGGCCTCGATCGCGGCCGTCCGAACCGGTGCGCACGGAAGTCGGCCGGAGGCTGCGCAGGCTCCGTCCGACCGGTTTCGGCCAACCCCGCTTGGTACCGGGCCACACTCGCGTCGAGCTGCGCGAGAGAGGTCATCATCTCGCTTATGGCGTCATTCATGCTGGTCAGGACCTGTTCTGGAACGCGAGAGACAATCGGCTGCTCTGGAGGTTGAGGCTGATGCTCCTCATCTGGAAGCTCGTCGGCTTCCCGCGGAGCGGGTGATGTTGCTTCACGGTGCGCTTCGCCCTCCCCGACCAGCTCAAACTTCATCCCGAGTGCCCCCACTGTGTCCCTGATGCGGCCTGTGCCCCCGTCTGCCACGCGTCCCGCATTATGCCTATGCTTGACCACGAAAGGTGAGGGCTCCCCTACGGGATGCGGGATGCCCGAAACGTGCGCGACTCGGGGCCGTGGGTTCGTCCTCGGTGTGGATCGACCCGATGAGCTGCGATGACGTGAGGAGCGACCGAACACATGTCACGTTGGGACGTCGGCGACCAGACCCTGACGACCTTGGCCAGCCGTACCTCCACCTCGACCGACGAGCTGAGCGGGCTCATCCAGCAGCTGATCTCCGCCGCCGAACCGCTGGCCGGGAAGTTCAACGGTGCGGGCAAGGCCGCCTTCGACTCCTTCAAGGCGCGCTCCGAGCAGATCACCGCCGACCTCAATGCCGGCCTCGGCTCCATCAACGAAGGCCAGCGCGGCATGGACGGCGCCTTCCGCACGGGTGCCCAGGGCATGGCCGACGACGCCAACCGGAACATGTCCACCGCCAACTTCGACGCCGCGAAGTTCAAGTAGGCGTCCGAGCAGGCACCAGGACCACCAGGTCACCGCGCCGACGGACACGACACCTCACCGGCGGACTCGACGGCCCCGCCCCCTCCACCGCCATCCCGACCTCGCCTAGGAGCACCACGCCATGAGCGGCAATGGACGCAACAGCTACGACATGGGCGCCTCCCAAGAGGCGCAGGGCAACATCCACACCGTGATGGCCCGCCTGGAGCAGATCATCGGCGACCGCGACACCGACGTCTCCAGCGCCATGGCCGACTTCGAGGCCACCGGCGTCTCCGACGAGTACAGCGCCAAAGAGCTCAAGTGGCACAACGCCGCCAACGAGGTCCGCGACATCATCCGGCTCGTCCGCACGACGCTGGAGGAGAACGACGGCACCGCCCAGACCGCGCTCGGCCGCGCATCCTCGGCCGTGCAGTCCATCTGAGTCGCCGCCCGCCCAAGGTGACCAGGGCCCCCGGGCCACCGAGCCTTAAGGGCGGATCGCTCCTTGTCGCGGCCTTCCGCTACGGTGCGGGAGGCCGCAGCGGCGTCTCCACCCCCGCATCACCCCGTGAGCGCCGCATGCGCCTCCGCCCCGCCCGACGCGACGAACAGAAGGACCCCTCCCCGTGGCGCGCGATTACGACAGCCAACTCCTGGAGTCCATCGCGGTCCGCCGCAAACGGCTCCGGGAGGCCGTCGTCTTCGGCCCCCAGCGCAGCAGGCGCCGCCTCGACGAGCACATCACCAAGCTCATCACCGGCCTGGTCCTCACCGCCGTCGGGTGCGCCGGTTCGGTCGGCTGGTCCTACCTGCAGAGCCAGCTCCAGTCCCAGGAGGAGGAACAGGCCCGCGAAGCGGCCGGTCCCCCCGCCGTCGGTTCGGCCCCCTTCCCCGCCGACTGGGTCGGCAGCGAGGTCACCTTCGACATGCTCCGCACCGAGCTGGACGCCTCCGACATCCCGCCCGCCATGTACGTGCTCCCCGGCGACTCGCGCCCCGACCCGGGCGAGGTGGACTCCTACTTCCTCCTGACCGCCGAGGAGGAGGGCTACATCTCCGCCGGGATCGTCGAGTACGAGCAGGGCCGCACGGGCGTGGAGTTCCAGTCCGAGGACGAGGCCGCGCGCTGGCTGTTCCAAGAGCTGGTGATCCAGGACTCCGCGCCCCGGACGCTCTCGGCGCAGGAGCGGCAGGAGGCCCAGGAACTCGGCGACTCCCTCGTCTCCACCGCGGAGGAGGGCCTGTCCGGCGGAGGCGAGTCGACCAAGGTGACCCTGGAGCGCGGCCAGCTCGTCGACGCGTTCGGCCACGAGAGCGGGTCGCTCGTGTTCCCCGACGGCCTGCCCTTCGAGGAGCGCGGGCTCCCCGACTTCGTCCGGGCCGACGGCTCCCCCGACACCTACCACCGCTACCGTGTCACCTACCCCTTCCAGGTCTCGGCGTCGCACTCGCCCCGCTCGGAGGACGGCCCCGGCGGCGGGCTGCGCTTCCGGATCGACCCCGGCGGCTTCTCCGAGCCCCCCGAGCTGCCGAGCATCCGCTGGCTCCTCCGCAACGGCTACTTGGAGCGCGTCGAGGCCGAGGAGGTCCCCGCGTGACGGCGCGCCGCGACCGCCGGGCGGCAACGCCGTGACCACCGCCGACGAGAACTGTGGAGAAGGACCGCGATGACCACGTGGAGCCGCGTGACGCTCGTGGGCGAGCGCCGCAGGGTCGACGCCGTCCTGCCGGCCGACGAGCCCATCGGCGCGCTCATGCCCGACGTCCTGCGCATGCTCGGCGACGCCCCCGACGGTCCCGCCCTGCCCCGGCACCTGAGCACGGTCGGCGGCGACCTCCTGGACGGCGGGGCCTCCCTGGCCGAGCGGGGCATCTCCGACGGCGCGGTCCTGCGCCTCATCCGCGCCGACGACCCGGTGCCCGCGCCCATCGTCCACGAGGTCCCCGAGGCGGTGGGCCGCGCCCTCGAAGCCCACCCCTCGTACTGGTCCCCGGCGGCCGCCCGCTGGACGGCGACGGCGGCGGTCGTGGTGCTGTTCGCCGGTGCGGGCCTGATCATGCGCGCGTCCCTGCCGACGGTCGCGGCGACCTCCGTGCTCGCCGTCCTGGCGGGCCTGCTCGTGGGCTCCGGCGCCGTCCTGGGCTCCGCCTCGAAGCCGTCGCTCGGCACGGCCCTGACGCTCAGCGGCGGCGTGTTCACGACCCTCGCCGCCTGGAACGCCGTCGCCCAGTACGGCCTGCCCGAGTGGGCGTGGTGGGCGCTCCCGGCGGTCGTCGCGTCGCTGATCCTGCTGATCCTGGGCCTGACCTCGGGCCTGGGGCGCGGGGGCATCGTCGGCGGCGCGGTCGCCCTCGCCCTGTCCGCGCTGTGGATCGGCTGCCTCGCCTTCGGCCTGGACTTCGCCGAGGCGTCGGCCATCGGCGCCGTCGCGAGCGTCGTGGCGGTGAGCGTGCTGCTCCGGGCCGCCCTCGCCTTCTCGGGTCTGACCGTGCTCGACGACCGCCGCAGCGGCGGCGAGGAGGTCGCGCGCGAGGACGTGCGCACCGCCCTCGTCGACACGCACCGCAGCATGGTGGTGGCCGTCGCCGCCGTCGGCGTGGCCGCCGCGGTGGCCGGCTACGGCCTGGCGAGCGGCCCGTCCCCGTGGACGCTGGTGCTCTCCGCCCTGCTCGCGATCGTGCTGGCCAGCCGGTCCCGCATGTTCCCCCTGGTGACGGAGAAGGCCCCGCTGCTGGCGGCGGGCACGGCCGCCGCGGTGGCGCTCGCCGCCGCCCTGACCGAGGCGGTGCCCTGGGCGCCGCTGCCGGGGGTGGCGCTGATCGCCGTCGCCCTCGTCGTCCCGGTGGCGGTGCTGGCGGCCGACCCCGCCGAGCACACCCGCGCCATGCTGCGCCGCAACGCGGGCCGCCTGGAGGCGGTGGCGGTGGTGGTGTGCATCCCGGTCGCGATCGGCGCGCTCGGCACCTATGAACGCCTGTTGTCGACCTTCTGACCCGAACAGCCCGGACAGAGTCCGGCCGGAGCCGATCGGAGGAGCGCCGTGAACACCCGCACCGAGACGCCGAGCGGGGCCGGAGCCCGTCCTGGGCGCCACGGCGACCCGTTCCTGCGCCGGATCGGCCGCGGGCTCGCGCTCCCCTTCCTGCCGTCCGACCACGCGGCGGCCCACCTCGCGACGGGCGAGACCCTGCAGCGGGCGATCACCACCGGACGCCGGATCGTGGTCACCCGACCGCGCGCCGGTGCGGACGAGGCCACGGTGACGGCGCTGCTCGCGTCGGTCTTCGCGCACTACCGGCACGACCGGGTGCTCACCCTCGACATCACGCCCGGCTCGAACTCGCTGGCGCGGAGGCTGGGGGTCACCCCGTCGTCGTCACTGGGCGAGGTCGCGCGCAGGCGCGTCTCCGCTTCGTCGTTCGAGGAGCTGACACCGCACCTGGCGCATGTGCGGGACCGGTTGTGGATGCTCCCCGCGGTGCACAGCGGCCCCGACGCCACGGCCCTGGACGCCGACGCCTTCCAGGAGACCCTGCTGCCGATCACCCGCTACTTCGGGGTAACGCTGATCGACCGCGGGGCCGACGTGTTCGACGGCTTCAACCGTGCGGCCCAGGCGAGCGCCCACGCCCATGTGCTCGTCGCTCCGGCGACGGCGGAGGGCGCCGCGGACATCGGCCGCGGATTCGATTGGATGACCACCCAGGGGGACGCGTCTCTGCCGGAGAGGATCGTCGTGGTGCTGGTGGAGCAGTCCCCTGACGAAGATCCCCGTTTCGACCACGAAGGCGCGGCGGAGGTGTTGCGCAAGAGCGGTGCGGAGGTCGTGCGCATCGGCTACGACAGGCACCTCGCCTATACGGACGGCCTGCAGCCGCGGCGTCTCGCCGCGTCCACCCATGCGGCCGCGACCACGATCGCGCTCGAAGCACTGAAGAGGGCCGTGCGATGACGGACACTCCCCCGCCGCGAGACCCCCGACAGGGGTGGAACCGGTCCCAGGCACAGAATCACCAGGCCCCGCCGCCACAGGCGGCGCCTCGGCCAGAACCGGAGCCGCTCTGGAGGTCGAGGCCGAAGCCCCCTCAGGAACGGCCGACGCCGCCGGAAAGCGCTCCCCCGTCTGGAGGCCGCGGGCAGCCCGCAGGGCCCCCGCGCAACGGCGCTCCTCCGCAGACCGGTCCGCCCTCGCCGTCGGCCCGGCAACAGCGGCCCCCGCAAAGGCCATCCGCCCCACAGGCCGGACCGCCCGACCCGCCGGGGCCGCCGCGACCGTCAGGGCCGCCGGGGCCGCGCCCGCCTGCGCGTCCCACGGTCGTGGCGGGATCGGATGCCGCGCGCTCGTTCCTGGAAGGGCCGAGCGCGCCCCCGGCCGATGGTGAGCAGGCGGACCGCAAGAAGGAGAAGCGGAAGAAGAGGAGCGCGAAAGGCGCGAGGCGGGAGTCCGCCCCGAAGCCCGACAAGGCGAAGGCGCAGCGGGAGCGGGACGCGAAGAAGGAGGCGAGGAGAGAGGCGAAGCGGGAGGCCAAGCCCTCTGAAGCAGAACCGCCTGCCCCGGCGGCGTCCGTCCCTCCTCCGACGCGTGGTCCGGCTGGAGTGGCAGGCGGCTATGAGGAGCAGTTGATGGCTCTCGCCGAACTCCCTTCATCACGCGTGGGGCGAGGGGCCGTCAGGTTGTTCCGCGTGGTCGCGAAGAGGCGCTCGCGCGGCGGTTGAATCCGTGGGTGCCATCACGCGGCGGACGGCCTTGCCGGTTGTGGCCATTGCGCCCGGCCCGGTCCATGACCTGGAGGACGTCACGCTCGGCGATGGTTGTTCTGCGCGTATCGGGCGCAACGCATGTAGGTTCGTTCGTCGGCCGCAAGCACGCGAGTGACCGAGGAACCATCATGAATCCCCATCCCCCTGGCACGCCCGCTCCTGGTGGAGACGCGAACGGCGGAGGTGCCCAGTGGCAGCACGGGTCACAGCAACAGCCGCCCCGCCAGCAGCCTCCCCAGATGGCCCCGCCGTCTATGGCGCCTCCACAGGGCGTCCCGCAGGATCAGTCCGGTGCCGCGCATGGGCAGCCGTATCCGGGCGGCATGCACGGGCAGCAGCCTCATCCTGGGCAGCCTTACCCCGCGCCGCCGCACAACGGGGCCTATCCGCCCTACTACGGGTCGCCGTACGACGCTTCTTCCCAGCCGCCTGTTCCCGGGCGGCTAAAGGCGGCACGGGTCGTCATCTTCATCCTCGCCAGCCTCACCTCGGTCGGTGCCCTGGCATTCGGCCTGCTCTTCTCCTTCGAGTCCAGCGGCCCGAGTACGGCGCAGGGGGACTCCTGGGCCGGGATGTTCCTCATGCTCGCCGTGGTACTCGCCGCCTGGGCCGTGTGGCAGTTCGTGCTCGGCGCCAAGGCCACCACGCGTCGGCCGTGGGTCATGTGGGCGATCGTCGTGACCTACGGCCTGTCCGCCGCATCAGGCGTGCTGAACTTCTTCTTGAGCATCGGGACGGGCGAAGCGACCGGCGGGCAGTTGGTCGGAGCCGCACTGGCCGTCTCGATCGCCGTCGCGACCTGGTCCCACCGCGACTACTACACGGGGCGGTTCTGACGCACCGGCCCCGTCGCCCCCGAATGCCGCTGCGCTAGCCGCGCTACACCGCCTCCGGGTTGAGCGCTTGGAACAGGACGTGGTCCTGCCATTCGCCTGCGATCTTCAAGTACTGCGGGGCCACCCCGTACGGCGTGAATCCGTTGTTCTTCAGCACGCGCTGGGACGGCGTGTTGCGCAGCAGCGTCTCAGCCTGGAGGCGGTGCAGGTCCAGTGCCCCGAAGGCGTACTCCTTCATCTCGGCCACCGCCCTGGTCGCCAGTCCCCTGCCGTTGTGGCTCTTCGACACCCAGTAACCGATCGACGCCGACTGGAACGCCCCGCGTGTGATCCCGTTGAGGTTGATCCTGCCGACCGCCGAGCCGTCGTCCCCGAGGATCGCGAACGGGGCCGCCGTCCCCGCCCCGTACCCCTTCAGCGCCTCTTCGATCTGCGCGCGCTGCCCCTCGGGGGTGAAGTAGCGGTCATCGCGGAGCGCGTCCCACGGCGCCAAGAACGCGCGGCTCTCGGTGAGGTGCTCGGCCAGCGCGGCGGCGTCCCCGGGTTCGAGGAGCCGCGTCACTCGTCTCTGAGGGGGCGTCGGGTTCGGGCCGGAGGTCATCGGACTCATGGGGGCCGATCCTCTCTCAGAGGCCGGTCCGGTGCGCACGCAGGGCCTGGACGAGCGGGGCCAGCTCAGGGTTCTTCTCGGCCTCGGCCAAGACCTCTTCCAGGGCCGCCTCATTGGTCGGCCGCGCCTGCCCGAGGAGCTCCCGCCCCTCGTCGGTGATGGCCGTGTAGATGCCGCGCCGGTCGTCCGGGCAGATGACCCGCTGCAGCAACCCTCGGTCCTCAAGGCGGTTGACCAGGCGCGTGGTCGCGCTCTGGCTCAGCACGACCGCGTTCGACACTTCGTTCATCCGCATCTTCGCCCCGCCGCGCTCGCTGATCGTCGCGAGGACCGAGAACTCGCGCACGCTCAGTCCGTGCCCCGCCTGGAGCGCCTTCTCCACGTGCGACTCGATGGTGCCGTGCAGGAGCGACAGCGCGCACCACCCCTGGGCCAGGGCCGTCCCGCCGACGTTCAGGGCCGCCCCCACGGCTTCGCTCCCCATCGCCTGCCTCCCGCGCGTTCGGTGACCGCCCCCCAGGATAGCCCCGTCGGCAACTGACGGCTCAGGCCGATGGTGCGCGCACTCATTTAGTCCGCGCTTGCAAGTAATCCGCGCGTGCATCTAATGTCGTCGGGTGCCCCCTACGGCACACCGCCCGCCCGCGCATCCGCACCGGAAGGACCCCGACCATGCCGCTCGCCCTCTGGGCGCTCGCCATCGGCGCCTTCGGAATCGGCACCACCGAGTTCATCGTCACCGGGCTCCTCCCCGGCGTCGCCGAGGACTTCGGGGTGCCCGTCTCCACCGCCGGCCACATGGCCACCGTCTACGCCACCGGGGTCTTCCTCGGCGCGCCCCTCACCACCGCCCTGGGCACCCGTATCGGCCGCAAGCCGATGCTCGCCGCACTGATGGCTCTGTTCGTGGCGGGCAACCTGATCTCCGCGCTCGCGCCCGCCTTCGGCCTGCTCCTGGCCGGCCGCGTGGTCGCCTCGCTCACCCACGGCGCCTTCTTCGGCATCGGCGCCGTCGTCGCCGCCGACCTGGTCGCCCCGCACCGCCGGGCCGCCGCGATCGCGTTCATGTTCACCGGCCTGACCGTGGCCAACGTGGTGGGCGTCCCCGCGGGCACCCTGCTGGGCCAGTCCGTCGGCTGGCGTGCCGCCTTCGGCGCCATCGCCCTGCTGGGCGTGGTCGGCCTCGCCGGGGTCCTGGCCCTGGTCCCGCGCACGCCCAAGCCGGTGGGCCCCCGCCTGATGCCCGAGGTCGCGGCGCTGCGCAGTCCCCAGGTGCTGCTCGCCATGGCGATGACGGTGCTCGGCTTCGGCGGCGTCTTCGTGTCGATCACCTACATCGCGCCCATGCTCACCGAGGTCGCCGGGTTCGCCCCCGCCGCCGTCACCTGGGTCCTGGTCGCCTTCGGCGTCGGGATGGTGGCCGGCAACACGGTCGGCGGCCGCTTCGCCGACAAGGCCCTGATGCCGCTGCTGTACACCTCCCTGACGGCGCTGAGCCTCACCCTCCTCGGGTTCACGTGGGGCGCGCACAGCATGGCGGCCTCGGTCGTGTTCGTCTTCCTGATCGGCGCCTTCGGCTTCGCGACCGTGCCGCCGCTGCAGAAGCGCGTGATGGACAAGGCCTCGGGCGCGCCGACGCTGGCCTCGGCCATCAACATCGGCTTCTTCAACCTCGGCAACGCCATCGGCGCCCTGCTCGGCGGCTTCGTGATCGACCTCGGGCTCGGCTACACCTCGCCGAACTGGGCGGGCGCCCTGCTCCCCGCCGGAGCACTGGTCCTGGCGGCCCTCTCGGCCCGGATGGACCGGAGGGAGGCGCGGGGAGCGGGCGCACCGGCGGACGCCCGGGGGCGGCCCGAGGAGGACGCCCAGGTCACGGCCGCGGCGCGGGGTACCTCTTCGGGAGTTTGAACCCGCGCTCGGCCATGACCGACCGCAGCCGGTCCGGGTAGTCGGTGATCAGCCCGTCCACGCCGTCGTCGATCAGCTTGTGCATGGTGGCCTCGTCGTCCACCGTCCACGGGATCACCTCGATCCCGCGCCGGTGGGCCCGGTCGACCATCTCCCCGGTCACGTAGGGCTCGTAGTCCGGGTCGTCCACCGTCCCGTCCTGCGGGAACCCGTGCACCGGGGAGAAGGCGTCCGCGCCGAACGAGTCGACGGCGGCGATCGGGTCGCCCCCGAAGTCGTCGATGTCGATCCCGCCCAGCCACGGCGAGGCCCCCGGCTCACCGGTCTCCAGGAAGTCGCGGTTGGTGAGCGCGACCAGCGGCAGCCGCGGCTCGACCTCGTGCATCCGCATCAGCGCGCCCCAGTCGAAGCTCTGAACCGTCACCTGCCGGAGCATCCGGGCCGACCGCACCTCGGAGGCGACCACCTGGACGAACTCCTCCCTGGGCGCGGTCTCCTCCGGGGCGCCCGCCTCGACCTTGGTCTCGACGTTCAGGGCCACCTTGTAGGCCTTGTACCGGTGGACGAGGTCGAACACCTCGCTCAGCAGCGGCATCGGCTCCCCCGGCGCGGCGCGCTGCTCCGGGAACCGCGGAAGGGTCTGCGAGCCGCAGTCCAGGGTCCGCACCTGCTCCAGGGTCAGGTCCTTGATGTACCGCCCGACGTAGGGGTACTGCGGGTCCCCGGGCCGCGCGGGCCCGGTGTCCTGGCACTTGTCCCCGCTGATCTGCCGGTCGTGCGTGACGACGGCCTCACCGTCCTTGGTGATCTGCACGTCCAGTTCCAGCGTGCTCACACCGATCCGCAGGGCGTTCTCGAAGGCGGGCAGGGTGCTCTCCACGACGAGCCCCAGCCCGCCGCGGTGCGCCTGCAGGTCGAAGTGGCGGTGGGAGGCGGGTGGGCCGGGCGCCGCCTGGGCGGCGCCGGGGGCGGAGAGGACCGCTGCTGATGCGATGGCCGTGGCGGCCGTGAGGAGGCGTGCGTACATGGGGCACATGGTCGGCGCGGTGCGCGACCGGCGCATGGGCCTCTGGTGAAGCGGGACTGAAGTCCCGGCGACCGGCCGCGGAGGGAGACGAGGACGGCGAAGGGGGTGGCAGCGAGCCGAGGCGGGCGTCGGGCGCTGACCGGTTGCGGACCCGGGGCCGGTGGGGCGCCCAGGGCGTCGGCGGTCACCGATAGATTCGAACCGGTCACTCACACGTGACCATCCCACCCTTTGCATCCCCCACCGCGATTCCAGAAGGGACGACAGGTGCAGCCCCCATCCTCACCTCCGCCCGGCGGCGGCTACGAGCCGCTCCGCCCCGACGGCACCCAGGCTCCCCCGCCCCCGCCCGGGTACGGGCCGCCGCCGCAGCCGGGGTACGGCCCCCCACAGCCCGGCTACGGCCCTCCGCCGCAGCAGCCCCCGCCTCCGCCGCCCGGGTACGGGCTTCCTCCCGGCGCGCAGTACCCGGGTGCCGGGTACGGCGCCGGTTACGCCTATGGCGCGCCGAACGGCCTCCCGTTGAAGAAGCGCCCCGGAACGGTGACGACGATCCAGGTGTTCATCTTCATCAGCGCGGCCTTCAGCCTCCTCATCGGGCTGGCCATGACGGGCATCGGCGTCGGGAGCCTCCTCTCGGGGGACTTCGCCGATGAGATGGACATGGAGGGCTCGGCACCCGCGTTCGTCGCCGGCTTCGGCGTGGTGGTCCTGGCCATGGGGGCCTTCTGGACCTGGATGGGCTTCAGGGCCGGCCACCCCGGCAAGTGGGTCATGTGGACCGTCGTCGTCCTCAACGCGATCGGGGCGTTCTTCAGCCTGATCTCCATCAACCCGATCGCGCTCGGGCTGGAGATCATGCTCATCTGCTTCGCCGTCAGCGGCACCGGCAGGCAGTTCTACGAAGGCCGATGGGCCCCCTACTACCAGGCGTAGCCACCACGACCGCCGCTGACGAAGGGACGACAGGTGCAGCCCCCATCCTCGCCTCCCCCTCCGCCCGGGGGCGGCTACGAGCCGCTCCGCCCCGACGGATCCCAGGCGCCGACGCCGCAGCCCGGGTACGCACCGCACCAGCGGCCGGGGTTCGCCCCACCCCCGGCTCCGGCCCTGCCTCCCGGGTACGGGCTCCCGCCGGGCGCCCAGTACGCCCCTGGGTACGCGCCGCAGGGCGCGCCCTATGGCGCCTACAGCGTTCCCCCGAAGAAGCGCCCCGGCGCGGTCACGGCGATCCAGATCATCATGTACGTCCTGGCCGCCATCCCGCTGGTGTTCGGGCTCATCCTGACCGGCCTCGGGCTCGGGGTGTTCTTCTCCTACGACTTCGCCGAGTCGATGGACATGGAGAACGATCGAGCGGTCATGCTGATCTTCGGCGCGGTGATCCTGGCGGTCGGCCTCTTCCACCTCTGGCTGGGTATCAGGGCCGGAAGGCCCGGCAAGGTGTTCATGTGGACCCTCGTGGTCGTGTCCTGCATTCCGATCCCCTTCAACCTGATCCTCATGAACCCGGCCGGGCTCGGGGCATCGATCGCCGTCATCGCGCTCGCCGTGAGCGGCAACGGCAGGCTGTTCTACGAAGGCCGATGGGCCCCCTACTACCAGTTGTAGAGGGCCCTTGCCGGGCGCCTAGGGCGTGTTTCTTGGATCTTGAGTCTCGGGTCTGTGGCTCACAACCCCG
>NZ_JAQFWP010000027.1 GCF_027706745.1 Nocardiopsis suaedae
TTCCGGGTGGGTCGGTGGATGTTCCTGATGTCGGGTCGGGTGGCTCGGGTGGTTCCTTCGATCTGGGGTCGTCGTCTGATGGCGGCCCGCTTCCGGGTGGGTCGGTAGACATGCCCGGCTGGGGCTCCTCTGACGGGACCTCGGGCCCCGGGAGCCCGGGGCCGTCAGAGGACCGCCCCGCAGGCGGCACGGTCGACATGTCGGGCTCCGGCTCGGCGGGCGGAGGGGCCGACGGTGTGAGCGGCGGAGCCTCGCCCGGACCGGGGGCATCGGCCTCCGGCGGCGCGGGCGGGCTGCAGGGGTCCGGTTCGGGCGTCGGCGGCGGCGCGGCGGGAACGGGCGGCTTCGGCGCGCCCGGCGCGGGTGCAGGAGGCGCCGGTGCGGCCGGTGCGGGTGGCGCCGCGGGCGGTGCCGTGGGAGGAGGCGCCGGGGGCCCGATGATGCCGCCCATGATGCCCCCGATGGGCGGAGGCGCCGGTGCGGGCGGGCCCGAGCGGGAGCGCAACCGCAGCACCTGGCTGACCGAGGACGAGAAGGTGTGGGGCACCGCCGACCGCGGCGGCCCCGCCGTGCTGGGCCGGCCGGGCGCCGGTCCGGGGAAGGGAGCGACCGGCCTTGGACATGTCCCTGCCGGAGCGGATGGCGCGCGACCTCGAACGTCTTCGGCAGACCCAGCGGAGTCTGTCGGAGGCAAGCGCAAGCCTGGAATCGGCCGACGCGGAGGCCGTGTCCAGGGACCGGATGGTCAGCGCGAGGGTGAACGCGAGAGGTGAGGTCGCCGAGCTGCGGTTCCACACCTCCAAGTACCGCACCATGGCCCCCGCCGAGCTGTCCGCGGCCGTCCTGGACGTGATCGGCCGTGCCCGGGAGGAGATGGAGCACCGGGTCTCCGAGGCCTTCGCCGACCTGGCCCCCGGCAGCTCCGAGGCGCGGGCGGAGGTGGTGGACGGCGGGGACCCCGCACGGCTCCTCGCCGAGCTGGGCCTGCGCTCCCGGGCGCCCGAGGAGTCGTGAGCGGAGTGCGGCGGACAGGGCCGGACGGACACGGGTGAGAAGGAGGAACGGCGATGGCCGACAGGATCGCGGTCGACCCGGACGCGGTGGCCAAGCACGGCGGTGACCTGTACGCCCTCGGGGACGAGGTGCGCGAGATCCAGCGCTGGCTGGGCAGCCGTACCGAGGCGCTGGGCCGCCCGTGGGGCGAGGGCGACGAGATCGCCGCCTCCTTCGAGACGAACTACCTGCCCGCCCGGCGCGGCCTGGACGCGTTCTTCACCGCCTTGGCGGTGGCCTTCGACAAGACCGCCGAGGGCACCATCGAGACCGCGCGCCAGTTCGCGCTCAGTGAGCAGCACGGCATCGACACGGCGAACGGGCTGATCGGGGCCGATGGCACCGGCCCGGGGGCGTCCGGCCCCGGGAGGCGGTAGCGGCACATGGGCATGCAGCCCCCCGACGAACTGCGCACCATGTTCATGGTGCTGACCGGCTCGGAGTGGCCCGACGCCGACGAGGACCTGCTGTGGGAGCTGGCCTCGGTCTACGGCACCACGGCCGACCGGCTCGACGTCGACCTGCCGCAGTTCGTGCTGCGCGTGAAGAACAAGGTCCGGGAGGAGTTCGACGCCACCGCGGCCGACTTCTTCGACGAGTCGGTGAACCAGTTCGTCGGCGGTGAGCGCAATTACCTGGGCGAGGGCGCGGCCGCCGCCCGCGGGCTGCGGGACTACGCGGACAACGCGGCCACGCAGGTGCAGTACGCCAAGTGGATGATCATCGGCCAGCTGATCCAGCTGGCCGCGGAGATCGCCTGGGCGATCGCGATGGCCCCGTTCACCTTCGGCGCCTCGCTGGCCAAGATCCCCCTCTTCCAGGCGATCACCCGCACCATCATCGGCCGGGTGCTGTTCCGGCTGATCTCCGAGCTGGTGCAGCAGATGGCGATCAGCCAGATGTTCGCGCTGGCGCTGGACGCGGTCATCCAACGCATCCAGATCGACCAGGGCAACCGAGAGACCTGGGACGACGAGCTGACCGAGGACGCCGCCAAGGGGGCGCTGCTCGACGGGCTGTTCGGCACCGGCGCGGCGTTCGGGGGCAGTGCTCTGGCCAAGAAGTTCGACGAGCTCCTCGGCAACGCCTCGGGGCCCGCGATCGCCAAGTACCTGAACGACCTCTTCGACGGCCCCGGTGGTCCGGGCGGCCGGGGAGGTCCAGGCGGCCCGGACGGTCCGGAGGCGGGCGGCAAGGGCGCCGGTGACGGCGTCGGCGGCCCGGGGCGGGGTGCCGCGGACGAGAAGGGGCCGAACGACGGCCCCGCCGACGGCATCGGCGACGGGGCCGCTGATGGTCCGGGCGGCACAGGCGGCACAGGCGGTATCGGCGGCCCGGAGCGGGGTGCCGGGGAGAACGGTTCACCGGGCAAAGGCATGGCCGACGACATCGGCGACCTGTTCGGCGACGAAGCCGCCCACCTTCTGGCGCCCTACGGAAAGGACGCGGGGCCCGGCTGGTCGCGGCCGGTGGACCTGGAGCGCTTCAAGGACCGGATGGGGAACGCCTTCGGCGACGGCATGGGCGACGCGCTCGGCCGGGGCCGGGCGGAGGGGCTCGGACGGGAGTACGCCGAGGCGTTCGCGCGCAATTGGGGCTCGCCGAACCTGGGCAAGGCGCTGGACGAGGCCCTTGCGGACGCCGGACCGGGCCTGTCCCCCCGGGTCCGGGAGATCCTGGCCCGCGGGGTGCCCGACGCCGTCGAGGACGGTCTGGCCGAGGTGGGCTCCGCGTGGAAGACCGCGCTGTCGCAGTACTCGTCGCAGGCGATCGCCAACGCCGGGCAGGGCATGCTGGCCGAGGGCTTCTACAACCTGTTGTTCGGCGAGGACAACACCTTCTCGGTGACGTGGCTGTCGGCGGTCTCGGGCGCGGTCTCCGGCGCGGTCCAGCAGGGGCTCACCGAGGCGGGCATCGCGATGCTCGACAAGATCGCCGGGCTCGGCCCGGACCTGCCGGACCCTCCCTCGCACGTGGAGACCTCAGGGGGTGGGGACAAGTCCCTCGACGACCCGTCGGACTCGGACGGAGCGTCCAGGGTGTCCTCCGAGGACGGCGAGGCCGGGAAGGGCGACCCGGAGGAGGACGGCCTGGACGACGGCGCCTCGGACAGGGACACGACCGGAGGCGGTGCCTCCGAGGACGGGCCGCGGGAAGGAGCGGCGGGCGAGCGCGAGGGGAGCGGCGCGTCCGGCGGAGAGGACCGGGCGGTTCCGGGACGGCGCGGGACCGACGGCACGCACGAGTCGGACGGCCCTGGACCGGCCATCGCCCCACCCGGTGGTGCGGGACAGGGCGGGGCGGAGGCGACAGGCGCCGTCCCGCCGCCCCGGGAGGCGGCGACGTCCTCGGAGACCCCCGAATCCTCGGATCGCCTCGGGACACCCCCGACGACCGGCGGCGATGCGTGGCCCCGAGAGCCGCAAGGGACGGGGGACCTCCGGGACGAGGAGGAGATCCGTCCCGACGGCGGCCGCCCCGAGGGGGACGCCTCTCCGCCCGACACGACGGAGGTGCCCTCCGAAGGCGGTACCGACGGGCCCCGGGAGGAGCACGGAGAAGAGGGAGCGGAGAACGGAGCCGACAGAGAGGACAGAGGCGACAGGAGCGACGGGCCGCAGGGAGGCGGCCCGCGGACCGGCGAAGGAGACGGGCGCGGCGGCGACGGCGCGGTCTCCGACACCGGGAGGACAGGGGAGGAGGCCCCCGACGCGGGGGACGAGGACGCGGACGCCTCCCGGCCAGGGGAGAGCGGTGGGCCCGCGGACGCCCCGCCGACGCCTGGGCCCGACGATTCTGCGGACAAAGCGCGGGCGTCGGACGATGACCCCGTGTCCGGCCCTTCCACGTCCGGCCCTTCCGCGGTCGACGGGCGGAACGACGTCCAGGCGCCCCTGGACACCGATGAGACGCCGCAGTCGTCCCCGGACACGGGCGGCGTGCCCGCTGCCTCCGGTCCCGTCGGCGGTCCCACGGACGGCGGCGGTCAGGAGAACGAAGAGGGCGCCGGGCGGTCGGGACCTCTCCTTGAGCAAGGGGGCGGGGCGTCCCCGTTCACCGGAGCCGGGCCTCGGGACGACACCTCCGGAACCATCGACGCCACCGACCGCTCCCCGCAGCCGGTCCCGGCCCCGGCCCCGGCTCCCATGGGGATCGGCGGCGGATCGGCCGCCCAGGGGCCGCAGCGGAGCACGCCGGACAACCAGGGCGCCGCGACATCGGCACGGGGCCCGAGGCCCGAGGCGGACCGCCGGAGTGGCGAGGACTCTGAGGACTCTGGGGTCGGGCGTTCCGCTCCTGTGCCCCCGGTTCCTTCCCGGACCCAGAGCGGGTCCGGGGTGTCTTCGGGGGACCCCGACCGTAGTGACGGCGGCTCCGAGGGCCGGCCCCCTCCTCCGGTGCCTCCGGCTCCTTCGCGGACCGAGAGCGCGTCCGGTGAGTTCGAGGGGCCGGAACCGCCGCCGGGGCCGCCTGTTCCGACTGAATCCCTCGATGACGGGACGGGCGGCGAATGGATCGAGATGACCTCCTTCAACGGCCGGTCCGGCGAGGAAACGGGGGAGGGGTCGGAGGACGCCACCGGTGCTGCCCCCTCCGGCGGAGGCCCCTCCGGCACCGGCCCGGACCGGGAGGGTGAGCGCCGGGACGATGAGGGCCGGGACCGCCGGGACGGGAACGACCGGGACCGTGAGCCCCCTGAGGCCCCGGAGGAGCGGCGGCCCGTCGACGGCGCCACGGCACGGATGCTCGACGCCCTGGTCGGCGGGGGGAACGGCGGTGGCCGGTACGACGGTTCCCGGACCACGGTCGACGACCCCGCCCCGGCCGTGGTGGACCGGGTCCGGCGGTGGCTGGGCGACGACTGGCGGTTCACCGCGGTCGGGCTCGACCTGCTGCGCAACAGGCTCGCCGACCACGGCCTGAACGGCGGCGGTGGTCGGCGGCCGGTCACCGTCGAGGTCCCGGTGGTGTCCGCCGACGGCGCCGCGCGCGCCACGGCCGTCGTGGACGTCTCCCGGGCCTGGCGCCCCGTGGACGACCCGCCCGTGCGCCCCACCACCACGTACGAGAGCCGCGCCAAGACGGGCGGGACCGCCGTGCAGCAGTCCCGCAAGCAGTTCGGCATCACCGGCCCCTTCACCGTGATCGGCGAGGTCGCGAGCAAGCTCGCCCTGCTCAACCTGCGGCTGAAGGCGGCCGTGGCGCAGCGGCAGCGCGGGACGCAGTACCAGACGGCCGCCGAGAGCAAGGTCAAGCGGGCCGTCGACGCCAAGGACGGCGGCGAGGGCTTCGCGGCCGACCTCCGCATCGGCCTGAGCCTGCGGGACGGGCGGGAGGCGGGCGGGGCCGTCCTGCGCCAGGACACCGCCACCGTCCCCGGGGTCGACGAGGTCACGCTGCCCGGCCGCAGGTCGCCGGGGCCCGAGCCGTGGATGCCGGAGGCCATCGGCGACCGCGGCGGGCCGGTGCTGCCCCGCACGCCGAGGTTCGGCCGCACGCTCGCGGTGCTCGACACCGGAGGCGTCGCCGACCGGGTGGCCGGCGACGGCCGGGACCGGCCGCCCCTGGAGGCCGATGAGCGCGCCCGCCTCAAGGAGCTGCTCGGCGACGGGGAGCTCAAGGAGGCGATGGGGCGGCTCGACCAGGGCGAGGCGCTCGCGCTGCCCTTCCGCCGCCGGGAGGGGGACCGCCTGACCGAGCCGGAGTGGATGGAGAGCACCGAGCTTCGGGGCGGGCCGGTCCACTACGAGCGGGTGGGGCCGGTCCTGGACGGCACCTCCTTCAGCGACACCGACAAGACGTCGGCGTCGGCGGCGACCACCGCGAACCGCACCGGGAAGGTCGACGTGGAGGTCGAGGGCGGGCTGATGGCGACCGCCGACCCCGCCCCGGGGGCGACCGTCCGGGCCGGGGCCGCGGGGAAGGTCGGCCATCAGCGCACCAACAAGCAGGGCCGGGGCACCGACCACGGGGCGGAGCGCGCCCGGGGCGCCTCGGCCGAGGACCACTCGGCGCTGTACCGGGTGACCCGGGAGTACACGGTCACCACCACCGAGGGCGGCCGGGAGACGGTCACCATGGTCACCCTGGACCTGCTCTCGACCGAGGACGCCACGGCGCTGACCGGCCCGGAATGGGCGGCCCCCGGGGGAACGGACGGCGGCACCGCCGAACGGAACGGCGGACGGGAACGCGGGGACACGGGGCCCGCTCCCGGCGGGCTCGGCGTCGGCAAGGCCCGGATCGACGGATTCGGCGAGGCCCACCCCGTGGGCCTGCGCTGGGGGAACGGAGATCTGCGCCGCGGCGACGACGGCACCACCCCCGCCCAGGAGGTCGCGCGCGCCGTCCAGGCGATGGTGCACCGTGAGCGGCCGGACCTGGTCATGCCGCCGGACGGAGACGGGCACCGGCCCAACGCCTGGAACCGGATGTGGCGCAAGCGCGACACCCGGATGCAGAACACGCTGCGGCTCCACCGGCAGGTCGAGCGCGCGGCGCTGAACGCGGACGCGCTCGCGGGCGAGGGGATCGCGATCGACCTGCGGCCGTCGGGGGGAAGGAACCTCTTCCGCCTCGGCCCGGGACCGCTGCGGCAGGCGCTGCACGGCATCGGGCTGATGGCCGAGCGCAGCTCCCAGGACGGGGCCGACCACTTCAGCCTGCGGGTGCGCGCCGACTTCACCGACGGGGTGCACCGCGGGACGCGCGCCGAGGGGAAGCTCTCCTCGGCGCTGGCCGCCCATGCCTCGCTCTCCGACGGCACCGACCACGGGCGCAAGATCACCGGTGAGGCGGGCGCCAAGGCGCAGTACCGGCACGGCGAGACCCCGGCGGGCCTGCCCTGGTTCATCGCCGAGGGCGGGCTCACCAACACGGCCGAGGCGGGGTGGAACAGGTCGGTCCTGGACACGGGCAAAGGCGCGATCCACGGGGGAGCCTCCTATACAGGCCCGGTCGACAGCTGGTCCTACACCGCCGGGTTCCAGGTCGAGATGGCAGGCGGGGCCGCGCAGCCGGTCCCCATGGACGGCGGCGGCCCCGTGCTCCTGGTCGAGACCCCGGTGGGCCGCCCGGTCCCCGGTGAGGCGGCGGCGGAGACCGGCGCGGGCGACGAGGGCGGCGGCCCCGGTGCGGAACGGGCGGACCAGCGTGCGCGGCGGATGGAGGAAGGCCTGCGCGGGCTGATGGACCTGCCCGGACAGGAGCGGGAGGCGCGGGACGCGCGCGCCGAGGCCGACCGGATCGCGGACGAGGTCGGCGGCCTGGAGAGGGAGGCCGAAGACGCCAGAGAGGGCCTGAACGGCGCGCGCCGGGACCTGGGCGACGCGCAGAGGGAGGTAGACGACGCCCGGACCCGGGCGGACGACGCCGACGGACGGGCCCAGAGCGCAGAGGAGGCCGTGGGGAGGGCCGAGCGGGACGTCGAGGCGGCGGCCGAAGGCGTGCAGAGGGCGAAACGGGCGCCGGACGCGCAGGAAGGCGGGCCCGGCGCGGACGGCGGTGACCCGGTGGCGCGCGCGGAGGAAGGGCTGCGCGGCGCAGAAGAGCGGCTCGGCCGGGCCGAGGCGACGGCCAAGGACCTTCGCGAGGAGGCCGGTCAGGCGGCCGAGGACCTCCGGGAGGCGGTGGAGGGGCGCGACGACGCCGAGCGCGCGCGGGACCGGGCCGAGCGGGACGTCCGCGACGCCGAGCAGCGGGTACGCGACCGCGAGGAGGAGCGCGACCGGGCCCAGGGGCGCGCCGACCGTGCCGATGAGCGGGCCGGGCGGACCCGGGGCACCGTCCGCGACGCCGGGTTCGAGGGCGTAGGGGAGGCGGACGCCCGGCAGCGCACCGCGCGGGCGCGTGCCGAAGCGGACGACGCCGCGTTCCGAGGGCGCCGGGACCAGGACATCCGGCGGGACGGAGACAAGGGGGACGCCCTCACCGGCCTGCCGCACGCCCCGCGGTCGGCCCGGAGCGACGACGGCGGACTCCTCGACACCGCCCGCAGGACGCTTTCGCGCGCGACCGGGTACGCCAGGGCGCTGTGGTCCGGGTCGGCGGTCGACGGCCAGGTCAGTGTGCTGACCTCGCCCAGGTCGCTCGCGGCGGAGTCCGACGCGTTGCGCAACGGGGGCGTGCCGCTGCGCCAGCAGTACGAGGACGCGATCACCCGCAGGTCCGACGTGGACGCGCGGCTCACGGCGGAGGACCGGGGGATGTCGGCCTCCGAGGTGTTCCACGGCGGCGGCCTGGACCTGACGGTCAAGGCCGAGAACGAGCGCACGGCCTCCTCGGGCCGGTCCTTCTCCGACCGGCTGGGGCTCACCCTCGGCCTGCGGGGCTCCCCCGACCACGGCGCCGCCCACTACAACCGGCTGGGCGGGGTGCTCGGGGCGATGTGGAGCTGGACCCGCTCGGGGTCCCAGGCCCACACCGAGACCTTCACCGAGGAGGACCAGTTCTCCCTGCCCGGCAGCACCGTCGGGGTGGTCAGGGACGTCGCCTACACCTTCGCGGCCCGGGCCCGGGTGCGGCCCAACCTCGTCGCGAGCCTTCCGCTGCCCTGGACGAGGGACCTGGCGCAGGAGGGACGGGGCCGGGACGACCACGGCGGCGGTGAGGACGGCCGTGAAGGGGAGAACGGCCCGGAGGGCCGGGGGCCCCGCGACGGGCCCGACGACGGGACCGTCGGCGGCAAGGAGGAGACCCGGTACCGCGTGGTCGACCTGGCCGCGAAGGGCCTCCTGCGCGGGACCGAAGGGCTCGTCGGCCCGCTGCGGGCCGCGCGGGCGCTGCCCGAGGCGGTCACCTCCCGCGCGGCGGGGCCGGGGGCCTCGCGCGGCCTCACCCTGAGCGGCCTGGACGTCGACCGCGCCGTCCAGGGGGTCAAGAACCGGGTGGAGGACGCCGGATTCGCCCTCACCGACCAGAGCGAGCACGACATCCGCATCGCCCTCTCGCCCAACGCCTCCCGCGGGCGGCGGCGGGCCCTGTTCAGCGAGGGGGTGCCGGTGCGGGTCCGCCTGCGCCACAAGGACGCCGGGGACCAGCGGTTCACCGACGGCGGCTGGATGCGCATCCGGCTGGAGCGCGGTCCGGGCGCCTCGGCCGGGGCGGTCGAGGCGCAGATGTCCTCCTCGCGGACCGACACCGACAGCGACGAGAAGAGCCGCGCGGAGGCGAAGGGGAACAGGGCCGGGGTGACGGCCAAGGCTGACGGCGCCGTGCTGCCCGTCGGGGCGAAGGAGGGGGAGGACCCCGCACTGCCGCCGACCCGGATGCACCTGCTCAACGCCCAAGGGCCGCTCCAGGCCGCCGAGGCGGGCGTCGACCGGACCCACGGGAGCGCCGACTCCACCACCGACAACCGCGCCCGCACGGTCAAGGAGCCCGGGGTGTCCATGGACACCCCCGTCCGGCTGCGGTTCACCCTCACCCATGAAGGGGCGTTGGGCGGTGCCAAGGCGCCGATCACCGACGGCGGCCGCGGGGTGGACGCCGGGCGGGTGAAGGAGATCGTCCCGGTCAGCGCCATGGCCCCGGACGGGGGAGCGGACGGGGGAGCGGCTTTTGGCCCGGGGACCGTGCGCGAGTACGACCGCGGCGGTGCCCACCAGGAGCGCGTGGAACAGGTCGGGGACGCCTGGCGGAGCGGCGGCGGACGCGCCGCCGACCGGCAGCCGCAGGTGCCGATGCCCGAGTCCGTGGGCCCCGGTGTCGCCGACGCGCTCGTGCTCTCCGCCGCCCTGGCCAAGGGGTGGACCCCGGACGGGGGCCGCATGGACCCCGGCGCCGCGGAGGCCTATCTCGGGGGGAAAGGCGGGCTCGGTGTCCGCGCGGGCGTGCTCCGCGCCGCCGCGGGCGAGCAGGTGCTCCGGTCGGTCTTCGCGCGGTCGCAGGGTGCGGAGCCCCCGGCCGGGGGCGGGGCGCACGGCCGGGACGGGGCCCCGCTCCTGGGCGGCGGGGACGGCCCCTTCGCCGTCCCGGGCCTGGACGCGCGGCTGTACACGTCCCTGCGGCCCGGCGAGGGGCGCATCATCGACGTGGACGAGGGCGCCTCGACCGACCGCTACACGCAGGCGACGCACCGCGAGGAGCGGTCCGGGACGCACGACGGGGGCCAGAGCCTTCCGGTTTCCGGCGACCTGAACTTCGTCGGCGGCCTCGACGGGGCGGGCCGGGGCGGGTTCGCCCCGAGCGCGGTCTACGGGAGCCAGAGCGTGTCAGGCAATGCGGCGCCGCCCGTCGGCGCCGGAACGAGCAAGGACGAGGCCACCGTCCTGCACACCGACCACGGGGCGCCCGAGGACGAGGGCCGCCGCTTCCTCGTGCGCATGCCCATGGACGCGCTGGTGGCCGCGCACGACCCCGGCGGACGCGGCGGCCCCTTCGGCCGCACCCGCACCCACCCCCGCGGTGTCACCGCCTCCACCGAGGTGGAGGTGTGGCTCACACGGGACCAGGCGGAGCGGTACGGGCTGCTCGGCGACGGGGCGGCGGAGCGCTGGGACGCCGTCGCCGAGGCCAAGGAGGCCGCGGAGGAGAAGGAGAAGGCGCTGTTCGACGCGGTCGACCGCCACCTCGGCCTGGACCGCGACCCCCGGAGCGACCAGGGCCGGGCCGAAGGCGCCCACGCGCGCGAGGCCATGGACCTGCTCGGGCTCGACCCGGCGCTGGACCCCGAAGGCTGGGACGGCCCGGTGCGCGGCGCCGTCGCCGCACTCCGTCGGCACCTGGGCGTCGGTGCCGCCCCGGACCACGGGTGGGACCGCGGGCCGGACGCCCTGACGGCCGACGGCGAGCGGGCCGCGGAGGCCCTGAACCTGCTCCGGGAGCGCGATGCGGCCGGTGCGCCCGTCCTTCCCCGCGAGATCGTGGCGGCCCTCGGCGACCTGGTCGGGCGCCGTGACGCACTGCACGCCGCCCTGACCGGCCAGCGCACGGCGTTGGACGGGCTCGGGCGGGCCCTGGCCGCGGCCTGGGACCGCCCCCTGGAACAGGCGCCGACCCTGCGGGCCGCCTTCGAAGCGGCACTGAACCCGGAAGGGGGGAGGCGGCGCGTGCCCTGACCCGGTCCACCCCCACCCTTCACCCTCACTCCCGACCCCACCGAGAGAGGAACCCCCACATGGCAGCAGAATCCGCGAAGGCGGAGAGGCCCGGAACCCTGGCGAGTTCCGCCGACCCGGCGCCGGCCACCGCGTCCCGGGCGGCGGAACCGGTGCCCGTCCCGCCCCCGGCGGCCCCTGAGGCCCGGACCGCCGAGGCCGCCGCCGCGCCCCCGGGCGGCGGCGCCCTGTCCGGGCTGACCGCCGCCATCGGCCGGTTCGGCGCCCCCGCGGCCTCCGACGGCAGGAGCACGGCTGCGGTCGCCCACCGGCCCGGCAAACCCACCATGGCGCTGGCCGCCATCGCCGGGCTGCTCCTGGTCGCCGCGCCGTTCGGCGCCTCGGAGACGGGGCTGCGGATGGTCGGGAGCGAGGGGGCCGGAGCCGGGGCCGCCGGGACCGACCCGGCCACCGGGACGGCGGGCGCCCAGGCCCAGGCGCCGGTGGCGGGCGGCGCACCGGTCGTCCCGGGCGAGAGCGGCGGCGGTGGCGCGGGCGGCGCCGCGGGCGGCGGGCAGGACCCCGGCGGCTTCGTGCCCGACGTGCTGCCGCAGGCCCCCGGCGCGGTCGGCGGCGAGGACCGGGAGGGCGACGGCGCACAGGACGGCGGCCCCCAGGCCGGTTCCGGCGGCGACGGCGGCGACGGGGGAGGCCCCGGTGGCGACGGCGGTGCGGGCGGCTCCGGCCCAGACGCCGAGACCCGGATGGGGTCCCTGCTCGACGGGGTGCCGCTGTCCGGATCGGACGGCTCCGAGGAGGCCGGCGGCGACGGAGGGGACGACGGCCCACGGGACTCCGGGGAGGCGGAGGACGCGCAGGGCGCGGAGGACGCCGAGGACGGCAAGGACGCGCAAGACGTTGAGGGCCCCGGCGGCTCCGGCAAGGAGGAGTCCGAGGGCTCCGGCTCCGGATCCGGCTCCCCCGACGGCGGGGACGGTCCCGCCGACGGGCCGGAGGCGGCGGGCGGCGCAGACGCGGGCCAGGCCCAGGACCAGGGCGCGGCCCCGCTCAGCACGCGCGCGGACGAGGGCGCGGACGGCGGCGGTCAGAAGCGCGAGTACTCCGCCGTCGCCGGTCCGGACTGCACCGACCCCGGCGCGTCCTACGCGGTCCACGGCCAGGGGGTGGCCCGCGCGGGCTCGGGCCACTACACCGGTTCGGGGTGCGCGGGCGGCTACGACGCCGTCCCGGTGAGCGGCGACTCCAACGCCTACACCGACACCGCGGCCACCTGGACGTTCACCCCCGGCTTCGACGACGCCACCTGCTCACTGAAGATGCTGGTCATCGCGGGCGACTCCCCGCTGTGGGGCAGCGGCGAGCCCGCCAACGTCGAGCTCTTCGACGGCGCGCGGGCCGAGGGCCCGAACCGCGGCGTCTACAAGATCGAGCGGCCCGACCCCGGCAACTACTGGGCGGTCACCGAGTTCTCGGACGTGGACGGGGCCTTCACCCTCCGGCTGACCAACGCGGGCGCCGCCCCCCAGGGCGCCCCGCACCCGACGCTCCCCGCGTCGGTGGTCGAGGCCGAGTGCCGATGACCCCCCGTACCGCCGCGGCGGACGCGGCGGCGGGCCGGGCGGAAGACAGAAAGGAACGGACAGTTCGATGACCCCTCACGTGCGCACCGTCGACCCGTCGGGCGGCGCGGAGTTCCGGACGATCGGCGAGGCGGTGGCCGCGGTCGGCGACGGCGCGGTGCTCTCCCTGGCCCCGGGCCGCTACACCGAGCGGCTCGTCCTGACCCGCGTGGTCACCCTCATGGCCGCCGATGAGCCCGGGTCGGTGGAGATCCTCTGCGCGGAGGGGAGTGCGGTCACCTCCGTCGCCGAGGCGGTCAAGCTCACCGGGCTCGTCCTGCGCGGGCGCGACCCCGAGGCGCCGGTGGTGGACGCCGCCGCCGGGCAGGTGGAGCTGGCCGAGTGCCGGGTGGACGGCGCCGCCTGGGCGGCGGTGCTCGCCCGCGACGAGGGCGCCCTGGCGCTCCGCGACTGCCGGGTGACCTGCTCGGAGGGCGCGGGCATCGTGGTGACCTCCGCGCAGCCCAGCGTCATCGAGGACTGCGTCGTGGAGGACGTGGGCACCAGCGGCCTGGTCATCAACGAGCGCGGGGCGCCCCGGGTGCGCCGCTGCACCATCCGCGACGCGGGCGGCAACGGCGTGTACGCGGCCGGCGGCGGCGCGGGCCGGGTGGAGGACTGCGAGGTCACCGGGACCGCCAAGCCGGCGGTGGCGGTGGACGGGGACGCCGCCCCGGAGCTGGTGCGGCTCCGGGTGCGCGACGTCCGCGACGACGGCGTGGTGCTCTCCACCCGCTCGGCCGTGCGGCTGGAGCAGGTGGAGGTGCACGGCGCCGCCGGGCGCGGGCTGGTGCTGCGCGGCGGCACCGACCCGCGCGCCGACCGGGTCGCGGTGGTGCGCAGCGGCCGCGAGGGCGTGCTCGCCGAGGAGAAGGCGCGCGGGCTGCTCACCGGGGTCGAGGTGCGCGACGCGGGGGGTGCGGCGGTGCGCGTCACCGGCCGCTCCTCCACCGCGTTCACCGGGCTGGACGTGCACGGCGGCGCGGCCGAGGGGGTGGTGGTCGCCGACGACTCCACCGCCGAGTTCGACCGCCTCACCGTGGACGGCGCGGACGGCGCCGGGATGGCGGTGGTGTCGGGCGCCTCGCCCTTCCTGCGCCGGGTCCGGGTGCGGCGGGTGCGCGGGCACGGCGTCCGCTTCGACGGCGGCGGCGGGCGCCTGGAGGAGCTGGAGGCGACGGGGGTGCGGCGCTCCGGGGTGCACGCCTCGGGCGACGCGCGCCCCTCCCTCACCGGCCTGCGGGTGGTCGACGCCGGGGAGAACGGGGTGAGCGCCGCCGCGGGCGCGGTGCTGGACCTGCGCGACGGCGAGGTGGCCGGGTGCGGCGGGGACGGGCTGGCGGTGCACGCCGGGGGTGAGCTGGCCGCGACCCGCATGCGCTCGCACGGCAACGGCCGCAACGGGGCGCTGGTGGCGGCGGGCGGCCGCGCCGTGCTGCGCTCCTGTGAGCTGTTCGGCAACCGGGCCGACGGGGTGCTCGTCGGCACCGGCGAGGACGTGCTGGTGGACGGGTGCTCGGTGCGCGACAACGGCCGCGCCGGGCTGAGGCAGACCGTCGCCGGGGCGAACGTCACCGCCGAATCGCTGGTCAGCGAGGGAAACGCGGACGAAGACCGGTACGGCCCGGACGTGGTCCCCGAGGGCGCCGGGGCGCCGGGCGCCCCCGGGGCGTCCGGGGGCGGCGACGCCGACGGGGACCCCGGGGACGGGGACGGGGACGCGGGGCCGCTGGCCGAGCTGGAGGCGCTCATCGGCCTGGAGGGCGTCAAACGCGAGGTCACCACGCTGGTCAACCGGAACCGGATGGCCCGCCACCGGGCGGAGATGGGGCTGCCGTCCCCGCCCGTCGCCCGGCACCTGGTGTTCTCCGGCCCGCCCGGCACCGGCAAGACCACGGTGGCGCGGCTGTACGGGCGCCTGCTGGCCGACCTGGACGTGCTGCGGTACGGGCACGTCGTGGAGGCGGCCCGCGCCGACCTCGTCGGCCAGTACGTGGGCGCCACCGCGATCAAGACCACCGAGGTGTTCGAGAAGGCCCGCGGCGGGGTGCTGTTCATCGACGAGGCCTACACGCTGACCCCGGCGGGCGGCGGGAACGACTTCGGGCAGGAGGCGGTGGACACCCTGGTGAAGCTGATGGAGGACCACCGCGACGACGTGGTGGTGATCGTCGCCGGGTACGGCCCGGAGATGGAGCGGTTCCTCGCCTCCAACCCGGGGCTGGCGTCCCGGTTCGCGCGCACGGTCGAGTTCCCCAACTACCGCTCCGAGGAGCTGGTGGCGATCGTGGAGGCCCAGGGCGCCGCGCACAGCTACACGCTGGACGAGGGGCTCCGCGGGGCCCTGCTGCGCCGCTTCGAGCGGATGCACAAGGGGCCCGCCTTCGGCAACGGGCGCGAGGCCCGCAAGGTGTTCGAGCAGATGGTGGACCGGCAGGCGCACCGGCTCGGCGAGAACCCCCCGGCCGACCCCGCCGAGCTCACCCTGCTGCTGCCCGAGGACCTGGACGGCGGCGCGGAGGCGGGGCAGGCGGGCGGCGGCTCCGACGAGGTCGCCGGGCTGCGCGCCGAGCTGGACGCGCTGACCGGCCTGGCCGGAGTCAAGGAGGTCGTCAACGACCTGGTGAACGTGCTCGTGGCCGCCCGGAGGCGGCGGGAGCTGGGCATGCCGGTGCCCACGCTCAGCCACCACCTGGTGTTCTCCGGCCCGCCCGGCACCGGCAAGACCACGGTGGCCCGCATCTACGGCCGCCTGCTCAGCGCCCTGGGGGTGCTGCCCGGCGGGCAGACCGTCGAGGCGGCCCGCGCCGACCTGGTGGGGCGGTACGTCGGGCACACCGCCCAGCTCACCGCCGAGGTGTTCGAGAAGGCCCGCGGCGGGGTGCTGTTCATCGACGAGGCCTACACGCTGACCCCGGCGGGCGGCGGGAACGACTTCGGGCAGGAGGCGGTGGACACCCTGGTGAAGCTGATGGAGGACCACCGCGACGAGGTGGCGGTGATCGTCGCCGGGTACGACGCGGAGATGGAGCGGTTCCTCGCCTCCAACCCCGGACTGGCGTCCCGGTTCGCCCAGCGGGTGCCGTTCACCGACTACAGCGGCGAGGAGCTGGTGTCCATCGTGCGGGGCATGGCCCAGGCGGGCGGGTACACGATCCCGGACGCCACGGCGGAGCGGCTGCTGGCGCACTTCGACGCGGCCCCACGGGGCGAGGCCTTCGGCAACGCCCGCTACGCCCGCCAGGTGATGGAGAAGATGATCACCCGGCAGGCCGGGCGGCTCGTCGCGGTTGCCGATCCGGGCCGCGAGGACCTGGTGGTGCTGGCACCGGAGGACGTCCCCTGACCCGCCCCGGCGGGGGCCGGGGCCGTTCCGCCCCCGGCCCCCGCCGTCAGGGCTTGCGCGCGACGCCGCCGTACTGGTCCATGCCGCGGCGGGTGCCGACCTCGATGGGGCCCGGCCGCCACAGCGGGCACGGAACCACACCCGGCTCCAGCAGCTCCAGTCCCTCGAAGCGGGCGGCGATCTCCTCGGGGCTGCGCAGGTGGTAGGGGAGGCCCCCCTGGGAGTTCCCCTCCTCCATGGCCGCGTTGTAGGCGTCGCTGGTGTCGGTGCCGTCGTACATCGCCAGGAAGCTGCCGGACGGCAGGGCGTCCAGGAGGCGGTTCACGATCGGCATGATGTCCTCGGAGGGGATGTGCCCGAGGATGCCCAGCAGCATCAGCGCCACCGGCTCGTCGAAGTCCAGGGTCTCGGCGGCCTTGCGCAGGATCGACTCGGGGTCGCGCAGGTCGGCGTCGATGTAGTCGGTCGCCCCTTCGGGGGAGCCGACGAGCAGCGCGCGGGCGTGCGTCAGCACCAGCGGGTCGTTGTCCACGTACACCACGCGGGACTCCGGCGCGATGGACTGGGCGACCTCGTGGGTGTTGCTGACCGTGGGCATGCCGGTGCCGATGTCGAGGAACTGGCGGACGCCCTCCTCCTCCGCGAGGTGGGTGACGACCCGGATGAGGAAGTCGCGGCTGGTCCGGGCCAGGTCCACGATCTCCGGGAAGGACGCGATCACCTGGTCGCCCACCGCGCGGTCGATGGGGTAGTTGTCCTTGCCGCCCATCCAGTAGTTCCAGATGCGGGCCGAGTGGGGGACCGTGGTGTCGATCTGCGGCTGCGGGGCGCCTCCGCCGTTCACCGCGGAAGCGGACGGACCGTCTGTCATGAGGGGGTACCTGTCTAGCCGTGTGGGGTGGGGAGGACCGGCCCGCCGCGGTGGGCCCCGGGGGCCGTTCCCGGCCCCTGTGCACCCGGGGACCCGCCCGTGGCGGGGATCTGTGTCGAGGTTAGGCGAGACCGGCCCTCCCGTGCATACCGCGGGCCGGGAGCGGTCAGCGCAGCAGCACGCCGTAGCCGCTGCGGAGCAGGCCGGGCGCCGAGCCGCGGTGGACGGCCGACAGGCGCGACCACAGGGCCCTCCCGGCGCCGTTCCGGTAGCGCACGAAGGTCGCGAACGTCGCCTGGTCGCCGTCGACGGCCATGACGATCCGGACGCTCATCATCCACCCGGGGGCCTCCACCCGCACCCACCCGTCGCCGCGGCCGGAGATCCGCCACCCGGCCACGCGGTCCGGCGCGGGGCCGGGGCGCAGGCGCAGCCCCAGCACGCCCCGCCACAGGACCTGCGCCGAGCCGTCGAGCACCTCCTCGAACATGGCCCGCAGCCACTCCTCGGGCGTCCCCGCCGTCCCCCGGTCCATCGTGAGGGTGAACAGGTCGGCGTAGTCGCAGCGGGTGAACGCCACCAGGTCCGCGATCTGCGGGGGCGGGGTCCGCCGCTCGGCGACGACCGGCTCGGCGTCCGGTCCCGCCCCGGCCGCGCCCGGGGCCTCCGATGTGGTTTCTGCCGTCATGTCCGGCTCCCTTCGGGTGGGGGTCCGCGCGGTGGCGGTACCGATGCCCGGAAAGTAACATACAGACATGTACGTATGTGAGTGGGGAGGGTGACGTGGCAACGTCACGGTCGGGCGACCGCCGCACGCAGGCCGACCGGCGCGCGCGCACCAGGAGCGCGCTGCTGGAGTCGGCGGCCCGGGGGCTGTCCGCGCACGGCTACGCCAACCTGTCGTTGGAGCGGGTGGCGGGCGAGGCGGGCTACACCCGCGGGGCGCTGTACCACCAGTTCGCCAACAAGGAGGAACTCGCGCAGGCCGTGGTGGAGTGGGTCGGCGAGACCTGGCGCGCCGAGGTGGGCGGCCCCGCGTCGGCGCACCAGGACCCCGTCGAGGCGCTGTGCGCCCTCGCGCGGGCGCACGCCGTCTACTGCCGCCGCGACATCGCCGGGGTCATGATGACGCTGCAGATCGAATTCTCCGGCCGGGACCATCCGGTCGCCCGCGCGCTGGAGCGCAACGTCCGCCCGCTCATCACCGAGTGGGGCGGGCGGATCGCGCAGGCGCGGGAGTCCGGCGCCCTCCCGCCGGGGCCGCCGCCCGAAGAGACGGCCTCGGCCTACTTCGGCACCCTGCAGGGCGTCACCATCGCGCTCGCCGGGCGCGCCCCGCACGACGTCCGGCTCGCCGAGGGGGCCGTCCGCGGAGTCCTCGGCCTGCCGCCCGCTGCGCCCGGCGAGCCGGTGCTCACCCCGCCAGGCCGCGGCGCAGCGCCGTGAAGAGCTCGGCGATCTGCAGCTGGGACACCTCGGCGGACTGGATCTGCTGGGACCCGTGAAAGGTCCCGGCCCACTGGTGCAGCTCGACCGAGACGCCCGCCTGCAGCAGGCGCGCCGCGTAGTCGATGTCCTCGTCGCGGTTGGGGCAGAACTCCGCGGCGGCGATGTAGGCGGGCGGCAGCCCGGACAGGTCGGCCGCGCGCGCGGGGGCCGCGTAGGGCGTGGCGGCCGCCCCGCCCAGGTAGTGGCCCCACATCTGGGCGACCTTGCTCCGGGTCACGAAGGGGGTGTCGGTGAAGGTGCGCGCCGACACGGTCAGCTGGCGGTCGTCGAGGCCCGCCTGGTTGAGCAGCTGGAACCGGACCGGCGGCCCCTGCTCGTCCCGGGCGCGCAGCGCCACGGAGGCGGCGATGCCCCCGCCGGAGCTGTGGCCGCCGACGGCGATCCGCTCCGGCGCCGTGCCGAGCGCGTCGGCGTTCTCAGAGGCCCACACGAGCGCCGCGTAGGCGTCGTCGTGCGCGGCGGGGAAGGGGTTCTCCGGGGCCAGGCGGTAGGCCACGGACACGACCGTCGCGCCCGATCCGGCGGCGATCATCGCGGCCCAGGGGTGCTCGGTGTCCAGGTCGCCCATGACGAACCCGCCCCCGTGCAGCCAGACGAGGGCGCCCCGGGGGTGGTGCGGCCGGTAGATCCGCACCGGTACCGGCGGGTCGGCGGGGACGGTGCGGTCCTCGACCATTAGGTCGGCGGTGTCCGGTTCGGGCAGGGTGGCGATCAGCTCGGCGAGCTGATCGCGCGCGGCGGGCGGGTCGCTCAGGTCGGACGGCGGGAAGACGGACAGGTACGGCTCGAGTTCGGGATCCATGCCGGTCATCCTGTGGCACGCGGCCGTCCCAGGGCATCCGACGGTCGTCGCGCATCCGCCCCGGACCCTGCGACGGACGGCGGGGCCACCGGTGCGGGGCGCGTGCGTAGGATCGCCCCCATGGACGCGTTGGTGGTGCGGCTGTCGCAGTTGGACACCGAGGCCGCGGGGGCGCTGCGGGTGGTGGCGTTCTACGACACGCTGATGCGGCGGAGAGTCGACCTGCCCGCGCTGGCCCGCGCGTCGGCGGGGCTCGCGGAGTGCGTGGCGGGGGTCCGGCTGCACGGCACAGGGCGTGCGGTCCGCTTCGCGCCGAACGGCCGGGAGGCGCTGGGGCCCCTGCCGCCCGCGCGCTCGACCGTCCGCCCCGTCCTCCTGGACGAGGAGGAGGCGGGGACCGTGTGGCTGGAGCGGGACGCCGCGCCGCGCGCGCTCGACGACCTGCTGTTGGAGCGGTTCGCCATCGCCGTCTCGGCGGCGCTCGAACGCCACGGACCCGCGCAGACCACGATGGCCGACCCCGCGCTCGTGGAACTGGTGATCGGCCCCGGAGACGAGGCGGCCCGGGCGCGGGCGCTGCGCCTGCTGGGCTTCGCGCCGGGCCTTCCGGTCCTGGTCGCCGCCGTCCGCACGTCCCTGCCGCTCGACCGCGTCGGCGCCCGGGTCTGCCCGGAGCGGCAGGTGAAGACGGCGTCGGTGGGCGGGGTGGGCGTGGTTCTCGCCGCCGCGATCGACCCCGAACGCTTCCCGGAAGGGGCGCGTGCGGGCATCGGCGCCGCCGACGGGCCCACCGACTCCTGGAGGCAGGCGCACACGGCCCTGCGCTTCACCACCCCGCTCCGCCCCGTCGTGCGCCACCGCGACCTGGGCGCGCTGGCTCTGCTCGCCGAGGTGCCGCCCGACGCCGCGCGGGCCGCCCCGGACGTGGCCGCGGTCGGCCGCGTGGCCGCCGCCCCGGCCGACCTGGAGACCCTGGAGGCCTACTGCGCGGAGGGATCGGTCCGCCGGACCGCCGAACGGCTCCACATGCACCACAGCAGCGTCGCCCGGCGGATCGACCGGATCGGCGGGGAACTGGGCATGGACCTCACCAGCCCGGCCGGTGCGACCCGCGCCGGGGTCGCCCTGGCGCTGTGGAGGCTGCTCGACGGCTGAGCCGGTCTCACGCCTCCGCGGCCTGCTCCTCGCCGTCGTCGTGCCCTGACGCCTGCGAGAAGGAGACGGTGCCCGCCTGGATGACCACGGCGCCGGGGCCGATGTCGCCAGTGACCGTGTTCACGACGGTGCCCTCGGAAGCCTCGTCGTTCTCGGAGCTCTCGTCGTTCCGCCCGTTTCGCTCATCCATGCCGGGAGACTACCGATCCGCGGGCATGCGGCGGAGCGCAGGTCCTCAGGACATCCGGGGGCGCAGGCCGAGGCGCCGGAGTTCCAGTGCGGCCAGGGCGCGCACCGCCTCCTCGTCGTCGTCGCGCCAGGCCTCCACCGGGTCGTCGCGGACCGCCGCCAGGCGCGCGGGCCGTGCCGAGGCCAGAGCGCGCAGCGCCAGGACCCGCTCACCCGCGCGGCCCTTCAGCGCGCCGGCGCTCCGGGCCGTCGAAGCCTGCCGGATCCAGCGCAAGCGCGCGGGCAGCCAGGTGCCGAGCAGGACGACGATCGGCAGGAAGGCGGTGAGCAGGCCGAGGATGACCGCCGACGACGCGATGGACTCCTGGAGCGATCGCCCCGCGTCCCCCAGCGAGGCCCCGGCCTCACCGACGGAGGTCAGCGGGGAGGCGAGGCTGTCACCTGCCAGGGGGACCTGGCGTGCGGCGTCGGCCGCGTCGCCCATGTGGCGGTCCACGGCGTCGCCCGCGTCGGCGAGCATCGTTCCGGACGCACCGGCGGCGGCGACGGTGTCGTGGAGGGCGAGGGCGGCCTTGATCCAGAGGGCGATCCACAGAACGGCCAGGGCGTCGGCGAGGACCTGCAGCGCGAATCGTGCAGGGCGGTCGGCGTAGAGCTTCACGAGTGCTCCATGAGGGGTGGGGGAGCGGTGGGGAGCCGCGCGTGTGCGTGGTCGGGCCCATCGTGTCCGCGGCGGGTCGGCACCGCAATGCCGCCCGACCGCAATCCGCGGAGCACCGGTTTCGGGGTGGTCGGCGGTGCGGATTCCGCGAAGCGCGACACCGTTCCATCCAGAAAGGTTTACATTCTCTCCCCGGTGTTTTCGTGAAATTCCGCACCCGTGCCCGTGAAAACGGGGCGTGTCCCGTGCGGGTCTCCTCTATGGAACGTTGCCCACGAAGAAAGGAAAGCGGACCATGCCCCCCACTCGCCGCTCCATCGCCGCCGTGACCGCGATCGCCGCGGGCGCTCTGCTCTCGTCCCTGACCACCGCCCCGGCCGCGCTCGCCGATGGGCCCCGCACCCCGCCCGAGGTGCGCGCCGAGATTCAGGCGCTGCCGTGGCCCGCCCTCGCCCAAGGCGACTCCGGCGCGGTCGTCCAGGCCGCCAACGAACTCCTCCAATCCTACGGCTACCTGCCCGAGCAGGGGCTCGGCAACATCTTCTTCGACGAGCCCATGGCGGACGCGGTGCGCGCCTACCAGGACGACCGGGACATCCCCGTCGACGGCCGCATCGGCGACGAGACATGGAGCCACATCCGGATGGACTTCGGTGTCGTCGGCCCCGGGAACCGCGACAGGGACAAGGTCACGGCGGTCCAGGTCCTGCTCGGCCACAACGGGTATTCGGTGGCCGATGACGGAATCTACGGCACCCGCACCGAGAACGCGGTCATCGCCTTTCAGGAGGAGAACTCCATCGACGCCGACGGAATCGTCGGCCCCATCACCTTCCGCGCCCTGGTGACCGGAGGCGTGTGACCCCGATGGCGAGGAGGCCGTCATGTCCCTGTCCCCACTCCGATTCCTGCGGTCGGCCACGGTCGCCGCGCTCGCCGCACTCGCCTTCGCCCTGGCCTCGGGGGCGGCGGCCGCAGCACCGCCCCAGGCCGAGGCCGACGCCCGGTGCATCGGCGGACCACTGCTGGGTACCGTGCTCGACTACTGCCCCGGCGCGCTTCCCGCGGGCCGCACGGCGGACTGGCTCGACGACACACGCCGGTTCGACACCGGCCAGCTCCAGGGGACCAAGCGGGTCTATGCCCTGGACGACGGCACCGACCTCACGATCGTGGGGTACGAGGACGGCGTCGTGCGCACCACCCCTGATGAACTCGCGCAGGGCGACGAGCGGTTCGCCGAGGCCCGGCCGGTCCGCGACGCGCGGGGGCGCACCGGCCTCGCCGGTGACGGCGCGGTCCTGATCCTGCTCTCCGACACCGAGACCGCGCCCGAGGAGGGGCCTTTCACCGTCGAGGTCAGCACGCGCTTCCCAGGAGCGACCGGCACCGACGAACTCCTCCGCATCGCAGGCCACGTCACCGCGGCCCCGTCGGGCTGACGAGCCGCGCAGCACATGGGCCCTGTCGCGCCAGGCGACAGGGCCCGACCCCAAGCGGGAGCGGTGTCCCCGGACCGGTCACGAAGCCTCTTCGACCCCCGGGACCTCATAGGCGGCGGCCTGGATCGAATACAGCTCCGCGTACAGCCCGCCCCTGCGCACCAGCTCGTCGTGGGTGCCCTGCTCGACGACGCGGCCGCGGTCCATGACAACGATCCGGTCGGCCATGCGCACCGACGCCAGGCGGTGGGTGATCAGCAGGACCGTCGCCCCGCGCGCGGCGTGCTGGAGGCTGTCGAAAAGGCGCTGCTCGGCGTAGGCGTCCAGCGCCGCCGTGGGCTCGTCGGCGATGATCAGGTCCGCCCGCTGGTAGAGGCCGCGGGCGGCGGCGATGCGCTGACGCTGCCCGCCCGACAGGTCGGCGCCGTCCTTGAAGCGGCGGTCCAGCACGGTGTCCAGGCCGCGGGGCAGCTCGCCGACGACCTCGTCGGCGCCGGACAGCGCCAGGGCGCGGTGCAGGCGCCCCTCGTCGGCCGTCTCGCCCTCCGCCATGGCGACGTTGCGGCGGGCGGTGGCCGGCCACAAAGAGTGGTTCTGCCGCATGGCGCCGATACGCTCGCGCAGGCGCTCGGGGTCGATGTCGGCGAGGTCGCGCCCGTTCCAGGCGACCGTGCCCCTGTCCGGGGCGAACAGGCCGGAGATCAGCGTGGACACGGTGGTCTTGCCCGATCCGTTGGGGCCCACCACCGCCACCACCTCGCCCTTGCGCAGGCGGAAGGAGACCCCCCGCAGCGCCGGGGCGTCGGCGCCGGGGTAGGAGAAGTGGACGTCGTCCAGCCGGAGCTCCTCCAGGGGGCCGGGAGGGGGCCCGCCGACGGGGGTGGGCGTCCGGTCGCGCGCCTGGTCCAGCACCTCAAGGAAGTCGGAGAAGTACAGGCTCGCCTCATAGAAGGAGGCGACCGCGTTGACGAGGCGGTCCAGGGCGGCCTTGCCCTGGCCCAGGGCCACGTAGGCGGTTCCGGCCACGGCCAGCGGCATCCACCCGCCCAGCAGCATCCACACCAGCGCGGCGTAGGTGGCCAGGGTGACCGCTCCGCTCGCGGCCTCCCCCGTGGCGCGGGCGGCGGTCTGGCGGCCGACGATGGCCAGCAGCGAGTCGCGGACGTACCGCGCCAGGGCGGTGTAGTCGGCGAGCATCGGGGTGCGCATGTTGTAGGCGCGCAGCTCGGCGGCGGTCTCGCGCTGGGTCATGGTGAAGGTGTGGATGTAGAGCAGCCGGTTGGTCGTCGACAGCTCGCGCATGCGCCGGTACTGCATGCGGGCCGAGCGCGCGGCGGCCCATCCGACCGGCAGGACGGTCGCGGCCAGGAGCGGCAGCAGTACCGGGTGCAGAACGGTGACCACCGAGGCCACCGCGATGATCCCGACCGTCTCGGCGAGGATGTCGACGGTGTACCCGATCATCCGCCCCGCCTCGTGGAGCCCTCGGTCGCGTCCCCGGTAGACCGCGTCGCAGAAGTCCGACTCGTCGAAGGACTCCAGCCGTACCGCGGTGACCGCCCCCAGCAGCTCGGTCTCGGCGAGCAGCTCCACCTGGTGGCGCAGGCGCCCCTGTGACCGGATCGCGGCGGTGCGCAGAGCCGCGCGGGCGGTGATCGCCGTACCGGCCAGCACAAGCGAGGGCAGGGCGGCCCGGATGCGCTCGGGGGTGGGCCCCTCGGCGAACAGCTCGTTCAGGATTCCGGCCAGGGCCGCCAGCACCGAGGCGGCCAGCACGGCGGAGGCGACATTGAGGCCGATGACGGTGGCCGTGTCGCGCGGGCTCGCGCGCCAGGCCCACCGCAGGGCGGTGGCGACCTGGCCGGGCAGGCGGGCGGCCACGCGCCGCACCGGGATGCTGCCCATCTCCTCCAGCCAGGGGTAGTACTTGCTCTTGGCGAACTCGGGCAGCTCCCAGGGCGGCGCGGGCCGCCGGGTCCGTGATCGTGCCCTGTCCGTGCGCGTCCGGCGCATGGGTCACCCCCGTGATGAATGGAACTGGTGTTCGAGAACCGGTCGGTGGGGTGCATCCTGCCCGGTGCCCTCGGACGACGGAAGCCGGACGACACGGCGGGGCCGGAATGGGGGCGGGCCGGATCACGTCCCCTGAGGCGCCGACCGCCCCCCGCTCCCGACCCGGATCGGGCCCACCGCCGGAGCGGGGGCACGGCGGGGCGGAGACCGGTCGGCCCGGATAACTCTGAGTCCGTATCCGCCCGGGAATCGGCCGTGCGCACGGCGACGCACCGACACGCCCGCACCGTTCCTCAGAAACGAAGGTCGGGGGCCGCCGCCCCTCGGCCAGGGGCGGTACGGCCTGCGGACGGTGGTGCCGAGGCGCGTGTCGAGTGTGGGGTCGGCACACGAACTCGCGACCGGGCTCCCGTCCCGTGCCCGGTCGGACGTCGGTTCAGCGAGTCGTGATGCTTTCGCCGCCGATCGCGTCGAGGAAGGTGAGCCTCTCGGCTGAAGGGGTCCCGGCGGGCGCGGTGTAGAGCACGAGGTGCTGGTCGTGGTCGGCGAGGTGTAGGGCGTCGCAATCGACGGTGATGTCGCCGACGATCGGGTGGCGAAAGGTCTTGGTGAGGGTCGGCACGGGTTGCACGTCGTTGCGATCCCAGAGCCGTGCGAATTCGCCACTGGAGGCGCGCAGGTCGTCGACGAGGGCGGTGATGGCCGGGTCCTCGGGGTAACGGGCCAGAGTCGAGCGCAGTTCGATGGCGACCTGTCGCCGGAATTCGGCGGCGTCGGAGAGCCCGAACAGAGGATCGTCGGCCGGTGCGGCGGGCAGGAACGCGCGCCGGGCGAGGTTGCGCTCCTCCGGGGCGCGGTCGGCGAAGTCCTCCAGGAGCGCTGCCGCGAGGCCGTTCCAGGCGAGCACGTCGAACGCGGCGGACATCACGAACCCGGCGGTCCCCGGAACACGGTCGAGAAGCGCGAGGATGCTCGCGCGGACCTCCCGCGAGTGCACGCCGCCTCGGTTCGGTGCGGTCCCGGCGAGCAGGTGCAGGTGGTCGGACTCGGCGGGGGTGAGCCGGAGCGCTCCGGCGATCCCGGCGAGGACGTCGGCGGACGGGCGCGGAGCCCGCCCTTGTTCGAGACGCACGTAGTACTCGGTGGAGATGTGTGCGAGGACGGCGACCTCTTCACGCCGCAGCCCCGGGGTGCGCCGCCGGGGGCCGGAGGGGAGGCCGACGTCCTCGGGGAGCAGCCGTTCCCGCCGGCCGCGGAGGAACGCCCCTAGACCCTGCTTGTCCATGGCCCCAGTATGCGCACGACTCGGCGGGGGATCCTGGTACAGATTGTGCCTGCATCCGATCGGACGTTCGCCGGACCTTGGTGTCATGACGAACGACGACAACAGCACCCCTGCCGGACTACTGGCCGGAAAGGCCGTCTTCATCACCGGCGCCAGCCGCGGCATCGGCGCGGCCGCGGCCCGGCTCTTCGCCGCTGAAGGAGCCGCCGTCGTGCTCGCCGCGCGCAGCACCGGCGCTCTCGATCGCATCGTCGGAGAGATCCGCGCGTCCGGCGGCATCGCCGATGCGGTCCCCGTGGACCTCGCCGACTCCGCAAGCATCGGGGCGGCGGTGGCGAAGGCAGGGGAGGTGCACGGACGGCTCGACGGAGCGTTCAACAACGGTGCCGCGGGGCAAGAGCCCGGGTCGCTGGAGAGCACGAGCGACGTCGACATCGAGCGCCAGTTCACGGTGAACTTCCGGGCGCACTGGACGGCGATGAACGCTGAGGTCGCGCTGATGCGGGCCGGCGGCGGGGCGATCGTGAACACCTCCAGCATCGGCGGCCGACGAGCCAATCCGGTGCTTCCCGCCTACGGGGCCATGAAACGGGGGTTGAACAGCATCACCGAGTCGGCTGCGGTCACGTGGGCGCCGGAGGGGATCCGGGTCAATGCCATCGCCCCGGGCGGTACCGCGACGGAGATGATGCTCGACTGGGACAAGGCCACGCCAGGGGTGATCGAGGCGAACTACGCCGCAACCCCGATGGGCCGGATGGCCGAGCCGCGCGAGGTCGCCGAAGTGGCCGCGTGGCTGTTGAGCGACCGTGCGTCGATGGTGACCGGCGCGATCGTCCCGGTGGACGGTGGTGCCGGAGCATGACCGACCACCGTGACGAGGAGCGACGGAACGGACCTCGGGCCGCGTCGCCACGACCCCCTGTCGCGGACCGCCACCGCTGCCCAGGGGTCGCAGAACGGGTCATGGGCGGCACTCGTGAGGCGTCAGCACTGGGCGGGGGCGAATCGTTGCCCGTTTGCGTGGCGGCCCCAGCAGGATTCGAACCTGCGACACCGGCTTTAGGAGAGCCGTGCTCTGTCCCCTGAGCTATGAGGCCTTGCAAGCCCCAGCGTAGCGGAGGAGCGGGGGCGTTCGTGTCCCGCACCGGCAGGGGCGGGCGCCCCGGGGCTCTCGTCCTCTGGGTGTGAGTACTCTTCTCTCTATAGGGTTGTCACTCCACCCGCGTGACATGCGCCACACCGTGCGCGCCGCTGGGGCGGGGCGGATCCCGGGGTGCGGCGGCGGCCAGGGGGGACGGCCCGGTCGGCTCCGGGCGCGGGGCCGCGGCCTGCTGGCCGGATGTGGACTTTGCAGTACCCTGCCATGCGGCCGCCCTACGGCCCGTGCACGACCGTGACCGATACAGGTAGCCGGAGGACTCACGTGCCGTTCTCTCTCGCATCGACGCGGCGGACGCCCCGCGCCAGGAGAAGCGGATCGGCGTCCCGTCCTCCGAGGCCGTCCCGGGGCCCGCGGCCCTCCTCCAGCGCGTCCGGGGCCCCGGTGTCGGCGGTCTCGCTTCCGCGCCCCCTGCGGGTGCGGCTCGCCCAGGGGATCGTCACCGTCCTGCTCCTCGGCGGCGTCCTGCTGCCCGCCGGAGAGGCCGCCGTCGCGCCGGTCACCGCCCCCGCCCATGCCGACGAGGACCTCGACGCCCTCGCCGAACAGGCGGAGCAGGCCAAGGAGGACCTGGAGAAGGCCACCGAGGACTACACCGACCGCGAGAAGGACCTCGACGCCGCCCAGGAGGAGCTGGTCTCCACGCTGCACGAGCTGCAGCAGACCGAGCTGGAGCTCGGCGACATGCGCGAGCCGCTCTCCCAGATGGCCAGCACCCTCTACCAGCAGCCCGACGCCGGGGCGCTGGGCCTGATGACCTCCGGCAGCGTCCAGCAGGACCTGCGCGTCGACTCCTACGTCAGCAAGCTCTCCGAGGACAAGGACGCCCTCATCGAGGAGGCCAACAAGCTGCGCGACCGCCAGGTCGAGCTCACCAACGAGGCCCAGAACCTGCAGGCCGAGACGCAGCTCGCCCGGGTCGAGCTCAAGTCCGACCTGGAGGACCTCAAGAAGCAGTCCGAGGAGAGCACCGAGAAGCTCACCAAGGAGCTGAAGGACCGCGGCCTGGACGTGGACGCCTACATGGCCGGAGTGGAGTGCGACCCCAGCAAGGGCGCGCAGGCCTCCAACTACCCCAACGGCCTGCTCCCCCAGGGTGCGCTGTGCGAGCTCCCGCAGGGCGGCGAGTTCCTGCGCGCCGACGCGGCCGTGGACTTCATGGAGATGAACCAGGCCTACGCCGACGAGTTCGGCAGCCAGATGTGCCTGACCAGCTCCTACCGCGACCTGCCGAACCAGCAGCGCGTCTACGCCGAGCAGCCCCCGGGCAACGCCGCCGTCCCCGGCACCTCCAACCACGGCTGGGGCCTGGCCGTCGACATCTGCGGCGGGGTGCAGAACCAGGGGTCGGCCCAGTTCAACTGGCTGGAGGCCAACTCCCGGAAGTGGGGCTGGTTCCACCCGCAGTGGGCCTACTCCAACCCCTTCGAGCCCTGGCACTGGGAGTACGAGGCCGCCAAGGCGGAGTGAGCGCAGTGACCGGGTGGGCCGCCCGGCCGGAGAGGGGGCGGGGCCCAGCGGCCCCGCCCGGGCCTCAGGCCGAGGCGGGCTCGCCTTCGGAGGCCTCCGGAGCGACCTCCGAGGTGCACTGCGGGCACCGGTCCGCCATGCGGTTGATCTCGCTGCGGCAGTGCGGGCACTCCCGCGTCGCCGCCTCCTCGGCCTTCGCGAGCCGGTCCATCAGCTTGGACACCGGCAGCACCACGAAGAAGTACAGCACCGCCGCCGTCAGCAGGAAGCCGATCAGCGCGTCCACGAAGGCGCCGTACAGGAAGCGGCTGCCGTTCACCTCGAAGTAGAGGTCGCCGAAGTGCGGCACCCCTCCGAAGATCCCCAGAAGCGGGGTGATGAAGCCTTCGGTGAAGGCCGTGATCAGTTCGGAGAAGACGGCGCCGATCACCACGGCGACCGCCAGCTGCACCAGGTTGCCCTGGAGCAGGAACCTCTTGAATCCGTCCATCGCTCGGTCGTCCCCTCCCGTTCTCACCGGCGGTCCTGTCCTGCGGCGCCCGGGGGCCGGGGGCGCCGGAACCGCGCCGAACAGGATTCACTACCCCCGGTCATCGGTCAAACGCGGATCGTCAGTGCAATCCCGCCGCGGACGGACGCCGCCGCCAGCGCCGCCGCCTCCCCCCGCTCCGCGGCGACCACGATGACCGCGCCGCCCACCCCGCCCGCCCCGCCGTCCTGCGGATCGGGGACGGCGACGACCGGCCGGTCCTGCGCCAGCACGACGGGCGGACCGGCCTCCGGGGCGGCCCCGGGCGGCGCCTCGGAGAGGGCGGGCGGCGCCGCCACCAGGTCCACCCGGTCGCCGGGTGCGACCGGCGCCGCCGCCTGCGCGTCGGCGACCCGCACCGGCACTGCCGCCGTGTCCGGCCCGTACCCGGCCGCGGGAGGGTCGGCCAACCGCGCGTCGGTGAGCACCTCACCGCGCCGGACCGGGCCGGTCAGCGCCCCGTCCACGGGCTCCTCGCCGGGGCGCAGCGCCCCGTCGGGCACCGCGTCCGCGGGCAGGGTGCGCACCTCCAGGTCGGCGGCGGCGACCGGGTCGAGCGGGGACAGGTCCCGCGCGGCGGCCACGACCTCGGTCCCGCCCTCGGGCGCCGGGCGCAGCAGCAGGACCGCCCCGGAGAGCGCCACCGCGGCGCACAGCGTCCCGACGGCGCCGCGGTGGCGGGCCAGGGCGAGGGCCGTCCGTCGCCGAAGCGTCATGGGGGAAGGCTAGGGCGCCGGGCGGCGGGGGCGGGCTCTGATCGCGGGGCTGTGGACACGGGGCTGCGGACGTACAGCGAAGGCCGGGACCCTGCGACAGGGTCCCGGCCTTCGGAAAGCCGTGGGCGGCGCGGAAGTTCTAGGCCGAGGCGGCCTTGGCGGGCGAGCCGCTCGACGAGCCCGACGAGGAGGTGCCGGACGGGGCCGACGAGCCCGACGAGCCGGAACCGCTGGAGGAGGACCCGCTCGACGCGGACGAGGAGCTCTCCGACGAGGAGCCGTTCGAGGAGGCCGACGCGTCGCCGTTCGACGAGCCGGACGCCCCGGAGGAGCTCGTGATCGCCGAGCTGTCGGAGGTCTTGGCGCTGTCGGTGCGGTAGAACCCCGAGCCCTTGAAGACGATGCCCACCGCCGAGTACACCTTGCGGAGGCGCCCTTCGCACGAGGGGCAGGTGGTCAGCGAGTCGTCGCTGAACTTCTGCACGACCTCCAGCGGTTCGCCGCACTCGGTGCAGACGTACTGGTATGTAGGCACGTGATCCTCCTTGCTGGCACTCTCGCCCGTCGACTGCTAGATAGTACGCGGTTGAACAGCGGTGCCGCGACCTCGGGGGCCGACACGCCGGGCTCCGCGCCGCCGGTGGATGCAACGCCGCCCGGCCTCCCGCTGTTCCGCGCCCCGCCCCCGCGCCGCCAGGTCACAGGCGCCGCAGTCCGCCTTCCGGGGTGAGAACCCCGTCCACGGGCCGGTCGTGGTCCTCGGCCGGCACCGACTCCAGGAACTCTGTGTCGTAAATCACCCCGAGCTTCAGGGCGTTCGGCCCGACCAGGGACAGCGCGCGGTCGTAGCATCCCGCCCCGCGCCCCAGCCGGTACCCCGCGTGGTCGACCGCCAGCGCCGGCGCCAGCACCACCGACGCCCGCGCGACCGCCTCCCTCCCGTACCTGGGGCCGGTCGGCTCCAGCAGCCCGAAGCGCGCGGGGGCCACGCTGTCCGGCCCCTCATAGGCCGCCCAGTCCAGCGACCGGTCCGACCGGAAGACCGGGAGCAGCACGTACACACCCCGCTTCCACAGCATCGTCACCAGCTTGCGCGTGTCCGGCTCGGCGTCCACCGAGTAGTACACGGCGACCGTCCCCGCGGTGGCCAGCTCGGGCACCTCGGCCGCCGCGTCCCGCAGCGCCGACCCCGCGCGGTCCCGGCGCTCCTCGGACAGGGCCGCACGCGCGTCGAGCAGCCGCGCCCGCAGCCGCTCCTTCTCCGACCTCGCATCAGCGTCCATGGGGGCGAGTCTGTCAGGAAGCGGCCGCGTGAGAAGGGGGAGAAGGGGCGGTGAACACCGTCCGCCCACACCCCGCGCGACCGGGCGTTTCTCCCGGATCCCCAGGTCAGCCCGCGCGCGGCGGCCCGATCCCGCTCCGACCGTGTCCTAGAGTGCGCTCATGACGGATACGCGACACTCCCTGCCCCGGGTGACCAAGGCCGTGGTCCCGGCCGCGGGCCTCGGCACGAGGTTCCTTCCGGCGACCAAGGCCACCCCCAAGGAAATGCTCCCGATCGTGGACAAGCCGGCCATCCAGTACGTCGTCGAGGAGGCCGTGGACGCCGGGCTGAACGACGTCCTCATGGTCACCGGGCGCAGCAAGCGCTCCATCGAGGACCACTTCGACCGGGCCTACGAGCTGGAGGAGGCGCTGCGCGCCAAGGACGACACCGAGCGGCTGCGGTCGGTGCGCGAGTCCAGCGAGCTGGCGCAGGTGCACTACGTGCGCCAGGGGGAGCCGCGCGGCCTGGGCCACGCCGTGCTGTGCGCCGACGCCCACGTGGCCGGGGAGCCCTTCGCGGTCCTCCTGGGCGACGACCTCATCGGCGCCAGCGAGGGGCTGCTCAAGCGGATGATCGACGTGCAGGCCGAGCGCGGCGGCAGCGTCGTCGCCCTCATGGAGGTGGAGCCCGAACAGGTCTCCCTCTACGGCTGCGCCGCCATCGAGTCCACCGACGACCCCGACGTGGTGCGCGTGACCGACCTGGTGGAGAAGCCGCCGCAGGAGTCGGCCCCCAGCCGCTGGGCGATCATCGGCCGGTACGTGTGCGCCCCCGAGGTCTTCGGGGTGCTGCGCGACACCCCGCCCGGGCGCGGCGGTGAGATCCAGCTCACCGACGCCCTGCGGGAGCTGGCCGGGCGCAGGCCCGACCAGGGCGGCCCGGTGCACGGGGTGCTGTTCCGGGGGCAGCGCTACGACACCGGAAACAGGCTCGACTACCTTCGCACTGTGGTGGAATTCGCGTGTGCGCGGCCCGACCTCGCCGCGGAGTTCGTTCCGTGGCTCCGCGAGTTCGCGGCGGCGCAGGACCCCGGCGACCTGCCGGGGTGACACCCGCTTCGAGAGGGGACCGATGAAGAGCGTCGAGAGGCACATCACCGACATCCTCGGGCTGGTGCGCCCGCTCCCCCCGATCGAGCTGGACCTGCTGCGCGCCCAGGGGGCCGTGCTCGCCGAGGACGTGACCGCCCCCGTGGCGCTGCCGCCCTTCGACAACTCCGCCATGGACGGCTACGCCGTGGTCGCCGCCGACGTGGCCGGCGCGAGCGGGACGGCGCCCGTGCGCCTGCCCGTGGCCGGGGACATCGCCGCCGGGGACACCGGCGCCCACGCGGTCCGCAGCGGCTACTGCGCCCGCATCATGACCGGCGCCCCGATGCCCGCCGGAGCCGACGCCGTGGTGCCGGTGGAGTGGACCGACGGCGGCCGCGCCGAGGTGTCCGTGCACCGCCCCGCCGCCGCGGGCAACGCGGTCCGCCGCGCCGGAGGGGACGTGCGCGAGGGGGACACGGTGCTGCGGGCCGGCGCCCGCCTGGGCGCCGCCGAGCTGGGCGTGCTCGCCTCGGTGGGGCGGCGCACCGCACCGGTGCGCCCGCGGCCCCGGGTGGCGGTGCTGTCCACCGGCGAGGAGCTGGTCGAGCCGGGCAAGCCGCTGGCGCCCGGCCAGATCTGGGAGTCCAACGGCTACATGCTCACCGCGGCGGCGATCGCCGCGGGCTGCGACGGCCACCGGCACTCCTTCGTCGGCGACGAGCCCGCCGCCGTGCTGGACGCGATCGACGACGTGCTGATGCAGGCCGACATCGTGGTCACCACCGGCGGGGTCAGCATGGGCGCCTACGACCCGGTCAAGGAGGCCCTCTCCGGACTGGGGACGGTGCGCTTCGAGCAGGTCGCCATGCAGCCGGGCAAGCCGCAGGGGTACGGCACGGTGGGGGAGGACGCCACGCCGATCATCACCCTGCCGGGCAACCCGGTGAGCGCCTTCGTGTCCTTCTACGTCCTGCTGCTCCCGGCGCTGCACCGCATGCAGGGGGTGGCGCCCGACCCGCTGCCCACGGTCTCCGCGCGCCTGGCCGCCCCGGTCTCCTCGCCGCCCGGCCGCCGCTCCTACCTGCGCGTGCGCCTGGAGGAAGACCCCGGGGCCGACGGCGGCCCGCGGGCGGTCCCCGCGTCCCGGCAGGCCTCCCACCAGCTCTCCGCCCTGGCCGACGCCGACGGCCTGGCGGTGGTCCCCGAGGACGCCGAGAGCCTGCCCGAAGGGACCGAGGTCGCCGTGCTGCGACTGCCCCGGCCCTGACCGCCCGCCGCCCCGCGCCTCGGCGGGGACCTGCGCGCCCGCGGGCGGGTGGGATACCTTCGGTGCCATGTCCGCACCATCTCCCCACTCCTCCGGGTTCACCCACCTCGACGCGGCGGGCGCGGCCCGCATGGTGGACGTCACCGGCAAGGAGGTCTCCGCCCGCTCGGCCACCGCCTCCGGCCGGGTCCGCGTCTCGGCCGCGGTGGTCGAGGCCCTGCGCGGCGGCACCGTGCCCAAGGGCGACGCGCTCGCGGTGGCCCGCATCGCCGGGATCCAGGCCGCCAAGCGCACCCCCGACCTGGTGCCGCTGTGCCACCCCATCGCGATCCACGGCGCCGACGTCGGCCTGCGGGTGCGCGACGAGGACGTGCTCATCTCCGCCACCGTCCGCACCGCCGACCGCACCGGCGTGGAGATGGAGGCCCTCACCTGCGTGACGGCGGCCGCCCTCGCGCTGGTCGACATGGTCAAGGCGATCGACCCGGCGGCCGTGGTCACCGACGTGCGGGTGGAGGAGAAGACCGGCGGCAAGACCGGCCACTGGACCCGCCCGGACGGGGCCGCGGACACCGGTGCCGGGGACCCGCGGTGAGCGGCGGCCCCTACCGCGCGGTCGTGGTCACCGCCTCCAACCGCGCCGCCGCCGGGGTCTACCCGGACCGCTCCGGCCCGGTGCTGGCCGAGGCGCTGCGCGCCGCCGGGTTCGAGGCCGACGGCCCGTGGGTGGTCCGGGACGGCCCACCCGTCGCCGAGGCCCTCCGGCGGGCCCTGGAGGCGGGGTACGACGCCGCCCTCACGACCGGCGGCACCGGCCTGACCCCCGGGGACGCGACCCCCGAGGCCACCCGCGGGCTGCTGGTCAGCGAGATCCCCGGCATCCCCGAGGCGCTGCGCGCCGCCGGACGGGAGAAGGGCGTGCCGTCGGCGATCCTCTCCCGCGGGCTGGCCGGGGTGGCCGAGCGCGAGGGCGACGGCCACCGCATGCTCGTGGTGAACCTGCCCGGCTCCAGCGGCGGCGTCCGCGATGGCATGGAGGTGCTGTCGCCCGTGCTGGCCCACGCCATCGACCAGATGCGCGGCGGCGACCACCCCCGGCCCGCGGGCGGCGCGTGAGCGGCGGACCGGCCGCACCGCCCCGCTCCGCGGCCGGAGTGGAATACTGGGACGTGTCGCCCGGGACCGCCCGGGGGACCTTGGGCCCGGGCGCGGCCGGCGCGGCACCCGGGACGGCAGCGACCCGCGAGGCGCCGGGGAGGACGAGCGACGTTGAGTCGGATACGCGGCTGGCCCGTCACGCTCACCGAGGGCCCTGTCGGGCTGCGGCCGCTGCGCGTGCGGGACGCCCGTGCCCTCCGGGAGACGCGGGTGCGCAACGCCGAGTGGCTGCGCCCCTGGGAGCCCACCCACCCCGAGATGCCGCTGCAGACCTCGTCCCTGACCCCGTACGTGGCCATGCTCCAGGCGATCCGCCGGGAGGCGCGCCACGGCCTGTCCATGCCCTGGGCCGTCACCTATGAGGGCCGTTTCGCCGGGCAGCTGACGGTCAGCGCCATCGTGTGGGGATCGGCGCGGTCGGCGCAGGTGGGCTACTGGATCGACCGGGAGGTCGCCGGGCGCGGGGTCACCCCGACGGCGGTCGCCCTGGCCGTGGACCACTCCTTCTTCACCGTGGGGCTGCACCGCATCGAGGCCAACATCCGCCCGGAGAACCGGGCCAGCCGCAGGGTCGCCGAGAAGCTCGGCTTCCGCGAGGAGGGCGTGCGGCAGCGGCAGCTGCACATCGACGGGGCCTGGCGCGACCACATCTGCTACGCGCTGACCGTCGAGGACGTCCCGGGCGGGCTGCTCGCGCGCTGGCGCACCCGCCAGGACGGCAGGACGGCCGAGGGGCGCTCCTGAGAGTGCCGCGCCGCGGCACCGGGACGGACCGGACGATCCGGGCGTGGATGCGCGGGGAGCCGAATGTGCCCGCGCTGTGCGACCATGGCGGCGCCGCGCGTAGCCGGGGTGTCGAGGGCCGGTCCCGGCCGCCTCGCCGAAGCCCTGTCGGAGGCGGGCCGGGCGCGGGATAATCTCCGGAACCGGCGCGGGGCGCCGGTGGCGCGGCGGACGCCGCGCCCGCTTTCGTTTCTCCTCGCGGAGGAGGTGGCCGAGGAAGAGGAAGACTGCAATCTCACGACACTCCGGTCCGAATATTGCGCATTTACGGACACTCGGTCGTACCGTGCGGAACGTAGACGCATCAACGATGTCGGTAACACGTACATACGGCGCATGGGGGACGGCGCATGGAACGCTGAGCCGCGCAGTCGGCTGCGGGGCCGTGGTGCCGGATCCCGGCCGTAGGCGGGGACCGGTGTCGCCGGGGCGTCTGGGAGTGTCCGGTGGCCGGCGGTGCGAGGAGGGGCGATGAACAGTTCTGCCCTGTACCTCGCCATTGTCGTCGTCTGGCTGATCGTCCTGGTCCCCATGCTGATGCGGCGCGACGGCGCCGAACCCGAGCCGGGCGCCGAGCCCGACGCCGACCGTGAGGCGGACCGCGGCGCCGAGGACCGCGTGGAGGACGAGGAGGAGCGCGGCCCCGCCGAGGAGGCCGACGACGACCCCGACCGCACCCGCATCCTCTCCTACGACGAGTACCTCCCGGGACCGCGCGACGGGGCCGCCGAGTCCTGGGCCCCCCGGGAGGAGCCCGAGCCCGCACCCGTGGAGGAGCGCCGCCGGGCCCCGGCCCGCCGCGCCGCCGCCCCCCGGGTCCGGCAGACCCGTGCGCGGGTGATCGCCCGTCGCCGCCGCCGCACGCTCGCGCTGTGCACCCTGCTGGCCGCGACCGCGGCCGCCGTCGGGATGGGGCTGGGCCCGTGGTGGGTGCTGGCCCCGCCGGTGCTGCTGCTCACCGGGCACCTGGCGCTGCTGCGCGAGGCGGCGAAGGCCGACGCCGAGCGCCGCGCCGCCGCCGAGGGCCTCCGGCGCCGCCGGGCGGCGGCGCGGCGGCGGGCGGAGGCGGTGCGCGCCGCCCGCACGGCCGAGGTCATCGACATGCCCGCGCCCCGGGACCAGGAGGTCTACGACCAGTACGCCGACGCCCACCAGCGCGCCGTCGGCGACTGAGGCCCCTGCACCCCGGGGAAAGTCGTTCAGAGCACCCGTGCGGAGCTGCTAGGCTGGGGAACGTCTTGAGGGGCTGTAGCGCAGTCCGGTAGCGCACCTCGTTCGCATCGAGGGGGTCAGGGGTTCGAATCCCCTCAGCTCCACCCCAAGGGTCTTGCTGGGACACGTGCCTGAATGAAGGCCGCGAAGTAGGACCGTTGCGCTTGACAGCGTGCAAGGACCACCCGCGTTGCGGGTGGTCCTTTCGTCTGTGTCCATCTTCTGAGGCTTCCCCGTGCTGGGAGGCGTCTGCTTCGAACTCGGCCGGCGGGGCCAGGCCCCTGTGCCGCGCAGCGGTGAACGTGCGGACGGGAAAGGTGCGCACGCCTCGGATATAGCTGTAGCGACAGTTGATTATGAACCGCGTTGTCGGTGGACTACGGGCTCTAACTGCGCATATGGGCTTCATCTCTTCTATATTTTACTGTACAGTCAGGTTTATGAAGGGCGATGCGGGGCTCATCGACAACGAGGCGGTCGTCCTGTACGGCGACGTCCTGCGCCTGACGGACGCGGTCGGCGGACGGGCCGAACGGCTCATCCGGGAGGCTTCCGGGCTCACCGGATCCGAGTTCGAGGCCCTGCTGCGGCTCGCCCGGCATCCGGAAGGCCGCACCACCAGCGCCCGTCTCGCCGAGGACCTCTCCTTCACCTCCGGCGGCCTGACGCGGCTGATCACCCGCATGGAAGAAGCCGGGCTGCTCATCCGGCACCCCCACCCCGACGACCGCCGGGCCGTGCTGCTGGAACCGACCGCACACGGCCGGGACCTGCTGCGGCGAGCGCTGGAAGCGCACGTGCCCCAGATCACCGCGGACCTGTTCGACCCGCTCACCCCGGTCGAGCGGCTGATCCTGCGGGAACTGGTCACGAAACTGCTGACCCGCTCCTCCCGCGGTCCGGTGAAGGACCGGACACAGCCCTAACCTCGGAGCGCAGGACATCACATGAACGAGCTTCCCCACCCCGCACCGCTGGCGACCGGACCGGCCGCGGCAGAACAACTCGGCGGGTACCTCTCGACGGCCGTGCGGGAGATGTCCCGCTGGATGGCCGAGTTCGGACCCTACCGCCCCCACGCCTCGCTCCAGGTCGACGAGACGTCCTTCCGGGCGGCCCTCGACGACCTGCTGGGGCGGCTGCGGGACAACTACCCGTTCTTCCACCCCCGCTACGCGGGACAAATGCTCAAACCGCCGCACCCGGCCGCCGTGATCGGGTACGTCGCCGCGATGACGGTCAACCCGAACAACCACGCGCTCGACGGCGGACCGGCGACCGCGCGGATGGAGCGGGAGGCGGTGGCCCAGCTGGCCACCATGTTCGGCTACGACGATCACCTCGGGCACCTGACGAGCAGCGGCACCATCGCCAACCTCGAAGCGCTGTTCGTCGCGCGGGAATCGCATCCGGGCAAGGGGATCGCGTTCAGCGCCGACGCCCACTACACCCACGGGCGGATGTGCCACCTCCTCGGCGTCCCCGCACATCCCGTCGCCACCGACGACCGCGGCCGCATCGACCTGGACGCCCTCGAGGAGGTGCTGCGGACCGGGACGATCGGCACGGTCGTGCTGACGACCGGAACCACCGGACTCGGCGCGGTCGACCCGGTTCACGAGGCGCTTGCGCTGTGCTCGCGATACGGGACCCGCATCCATGTGGACGCCGCATACGGCGGCTTCTTCCGCCTGATCGCGGACGACACCGCCGAAGGGGTGGCGTCGGCGCCGTTCACCGCGATCGCCGACTGTGACTCCGTGGTCGTCGACCCGCACAAGCACGGCCTCCAACCCTATGGCTGCGGCGCCGTGCTCTTCAAAGACCCCGATGTGATGCGGTTCTACCGGCACGACTCGCCCTACACCTACTTCACCTCCGACCAGCTGCACCTGGGTGAGATCTCGCTGGAATGCTCCCGGTCCGGGGCGGCGGCCGCGGCGCTGTGGTTGACCTTCCAGGTTCTGCCGCCCACGCCCGAGGCGCTCGGCGCGGTACTGCGCCCCGGGCGCCGCGCGGCCCTGCGCTGGGCATCGCTGCTGGGCGAGTCCGCCGAGTACGCCCTCTACCAGGAACCCGAACTCGACATCGTCACCTACCTGCCGCGGCGCAGGCGGCTGTCCGAGGTCGACCGGGTGTCCGCGCACGTGCTCGAAACGGGGATGGCGCTGCCGCCCGACGAAGCCGTCTTCGTCGCGACCTACGACGTCAGCGCAGCGGAGCTCGCCGGCCGCGGCCATCCGGTGACCGCTGACGCGGATCGAGGGCGCATCCTGCGCAGCGTCCTGATGAAGCCGGAGAGCGAGGCCCACGTCTCCCTGTTGCTGCCCCGGCTCGAGAAGCTCGCAGCGGCAGCACACTGAGACCGGCGGTCTCCAGGACGCGAAGCCCGGTTCCCGGTTCTCCGGGGCCGGGCTCTCGCCGCTTCCGGGGTCCGTCCCGCGGCGGCCGGGGGCCCAGAAGAGCCATCTTTCCCGGAGACCGCCCCACCTTAACGCGCCCGATGCGGTACGTTCGGGCCATGCGCTGAATTTACCCCGAGAAGCAGGGGAATTCACCGTCCGCAGGGCCGCGGAACCGGTCGACGAAAGTCCCGGAGCCGTGGGGACCGGCGGTCCGCGCGCGATCGCGGGACGGCGAGGGGGATTCTTCCGCGTCCGGCGGGCCCGCGTCCGCGCGAAGCACTGTTCCTGCCGGTCACAGGCGTGACCGAGGGGTGATCCCGCGCCCTGGCCCGACCGGGCGCCAATGATGGTGCGGACTTTTTACCACATGGTCAGAAAAAGGGCTTGGATCGACATTAATATGTGCATCTGGGTCTTGTGCGCACTGTGACCGTTAGGTCATCTTATTCACGGGGATGGACGACGAAACGAGTGAAAGGTGCGTTGTGCTCAAGAGGATCTGCGTGATCGCGGCCATAGCCGGAGCCGCCGTCACGGGCGCCTCGCTCCCCGCATCCGCGGAGCAGGCCGCCTCCCCGGAGGCCGGCGCCGCCTGGCGGGCCGCCGGGTGGAGCTGGTGGGCCGGGTGGAGCTGGTGGACCACCGACACCATCGGTGAGGTCTCCATCGACTTCGTCGAGAAGCTCTTCCCGGAAGGGGAGTGACCCGGACGGCGGCGGGGTAGGCGGCGGCGCACGCGCACGACCGACCGGCGGAGGCCGTGACGGGCGCCATGCCCCCCGCGCTGAGAGCCCGGCCCGGAACCTGCGGGCCGGGCTCGGCCGTGTCCGGGGCCCCGAACGAACGGGCGCACCCCCGTCCCGCCGCCCGGTTGCCCCGCCCCCGCCGGGGGTAGGGAGCAGGCGAGGACCCCCGCGCCCCGCGTGAGCGAGGAAGGCACCAGTGACCGATCGCCCCCACCCCGCGGGCGGTGCGGACCGCCCCGACCGCCCCCAGTACCCGGGCGGGACCGAGTACCCCGAGGCCGAGACCCTGCCGGGCGGCTACCACCTTCCCGAGCAGGGGGCGCCCCGGTGGCGGCCGGCGCCGGAGCCGGCCGACGCGGGCGCCGACGAGGAGGCCGTGGCCGGGACCCCGTTCCGGCGCAGCACCCCCGCGCGCCGCAAGCGCATCCCCGAGCTCCGCGGCGGCGGCCTTGCGCGCCTCATCGCGGTGACGGTGTTCTTCGTGATGGCCACCGGGAGCGCGGCCGACTACATCGACCCCTCCACCCGCGCCTTCTGGCACCTGCTGTTCTGGGCCGGCATCGGGACGGCGGCGGTGGTGTCCTTCGCCCGCGAGCGGCGCAACGGATGGGAGCCGGGGCCGCGGTGGGTGTGGCCCGCGGCGGCGCTCGGCGGGACGCTCCTGGCCGAGCTGCTGATCGTGCTCTTCGGGTCCCCGGTGATCCTGGTCGCCTCGGCGGTGGTCGGCGCCCTGTTCCTGTTCATCGTCATGCTGTTCGGCTGACGCCCCCCGGGGTGCGGGGCGCGGCGCGGAGGTTTCGCCGTCAGGTCGCCTCGTCGTCGAACGGCGGGCGCCGTCCGTTCAGCTGCGAGACCGGGCGCTGCGCCGCCTCGTCCTCGTCCTCGGCCTCCCAGAAGTGCTTCTGCACGAAGCGCTTGGGGTTGAGGTCCTCCACGTCGAAGTCCTTGAACTCCGGTCCGAGCCCGTCGCGGATGTCGCTCTTGGCGCTGTCGGCCATCCGCCGCAGCTGCCTGAGCACCGATCCGACCTGCTTGGCGGCCTTGGGGAGCTGGTCGGGACCGAAGACCAGGACCGCGAGCAGGCCGAGAACGAGGAACTCCCCCATCCCGATGTTGAACATGCCCATCCTTCCGTCGGCCCCCCGGCCCACCTGCCGGTACCCCATGCAGGTTAGCCGCTCCGGAACCGGACCGGCACAGCGCACCCCCGGGCCGGGACCGCGCCCGACCCGTCACGGCCGGTCCGGAAACGTCCTTATGGTCCCCCTTGTCCGCCGCCCTCCTGCTCCGCCCCGCATCCGGGGGTTAAGGTGGGGTCCCGTTCGGGGAGGCCGCACGCGGGTGCTTCGGGGCGGGGGAGGGGACAGGTGGGCGAGCCGACGCTGCGCGGACGCGCGGTGGAGACCGTGGACGCCGGATGGTTCCGCAACACGGTGATCGTTCTCATCCTCCTCAACGCCGTCACCCTGGGGCTGGAGACCTACGAGGGGCTCCTGCGCGCTTGGGGCCCCGCCTTCCGGCTGGCCGAGACGACCTTCGTCGGCCTGTTCGCCGCCGAGCTGCTGCTCAAGATGTACGCCCGGGGCAGGGCCTTCTTCCGCGACCCGTGGAACTGGTTCGACCTGGCCGTGGTGGGCGTGGCGCTGGTGCCGGCCTCGGCCGGGTTCTCGGTGCTGCGCCTGCTGCGGATCCTGCGCATCCTCCGCCTGATCAGCGTGGTCCCGCAGATGCGCCAGATCGTGAGCGCGCTCTTCCGCGCGGTGCCGGGGATGGGCACGGTGATCGGCCTGCTGCTGATCATCGTCTACACCTCGGCGGTGCTGGGGGAGAAGCTGTTCGGCGACACCGCTCCCGCCTACTTCGGCGACCTGGGCACCTCGCTGTTCACCCTGTTCATGGTGATGACCACCGAGGACTGGCCGGACGTCGCCGAGGCGGTGATGGCCGTGCACCCGGCGGCCTGGGTGTTCTTCGTCTGCTACCTGGTGGCGACCACCTTCATCATCCTCAACCTGGTGATCGGCGTGATCGTGACCGCGCTGGAGCAGGAGGTCAACGCCGAGCGCTGGCGGGAGGACCAGGAGCTGGAGCAGGAGCAGCACGACGCGGTGATGGTCCGCCTGGACGCGCTCACCGAGCAGGTGGCGCTGCTGCGGGCGCAGGTCGGCGAATCGGCGGCGCCGCAGGGGGAGCAGGGCGCGGGCATGCGAAAGCCCTCCGCCCGGAGACCGGGCGAAGGGCCGAGTTCAGGAGCGTTCGGGAGCGCTTAGAGCGACCGCACGTTGGAGGCCTGCGGCCCCTTCGGCCCCTGGGTGATCTCGAACTCGACCGACTGGTTCTCTTCCAGGTTCCGGAAGCCGGTACCCGCGATCGCCGAGTAGTGCACGAACACGTCCGGGCCGCCGCCCTCGACGGCGATGAACCCGAAACCCTTCTCAGAGTTGAACCACTTCACGGTGCCCTGAGCCATTTGCTCTCCCTTTGGGGACTACTTTCGGGACCGCACCCTGCTGGTCCCGGGTTGCTGGGCGCCCGCCCCCGGGGAGTCTCCTGCCCAAACGACCGGCGCCCGCGCGAAGTTCCGCGAGGCGCCTAAGCTACCGTGGAAACCGCAACCGCAACCGGGACCAGACACTACCAGTCGCCCCCCGGGTTGCCGAGACCTTTCCGTGTGAAAATCCCGAGGCGCGAAATGGAATTTTCGCCGTTCGCCGGACGTTGATTTCTCTCCTGTCGCGCGGTCTCCCGCCGTTCACACGGCGGCGCCCCCGCCGCCCCGGACCGGGGCGGCGGGGGCGCCGTGCACGGCCGCCGCGGGGCGCTCAGCCGGAGCCGCCGCTGCCGAAGATCCAGGTGTCGAACCACATCCGCTGCGCCCACTGGTCGTAGGGGATCGTCTCGGCGCTGAGCACCGGGTACAGGAATGCGAAGTTCGCGATCACCAGCAGCAGCACCACGCCGAACAGCACCCCGCCCAACGCCCGCCGGGCGGGCAGATAGGCGGCGCCTTTCTCTCCGTCGCCCATGGCCAACCCCAGCATCAGCACGATGGCCAGCACGATGAACGGCAGGAACGGAAGGGCGTAGAACACGAACATGGTGCGCTCGGGGTAGGCGAACCAGGGCAGCCAGCCGGCGGCCACGGACAGCAGCACCGCCCCCGCGCGCCAGTCCCGGTAGGTCAGCCACCAGCCGAGCATGACCGCCAGCGCGACCAGCCCGATCCACCACAGCGCCGGGGTGCCGATGCTCAGAATGGCGGTGGAGCACTTGTCGGTTCCGCAGCCGCCGGAGTCCCCGTCGTAGAAGAACGCCACCGGGACCCGCATGATGAGCCACTCCCAGGGCTGCGACGCGTAGTCGTGCGGCTCGGACAGCCCGCTGTGGAACTCCATCATCTGCGCGTGGTAGTGGATCAGCCCCCGCAGCGCGTTGACCGGGGCCTCCAGCCAGTCGGGGAGGCGGGAGACGCCCGCGCCCGCGTTCTCGGCGCCCCACTGCCGGTCGTAGGCGCCGGACGAGGCGAACCAGCCGGCCCAGGAGGCCACGTAGACCACCGCCCCCACGACCACGGTCTGCGCGAACGCCGGGATCGCGTCGAAGAGCAGCCACCGGATGCGCAGGTCCCGCAGGCCGCCGCCGCGGCTCTGCCCCGCGCTGCGCCGCGCACCGTAGTCCCAGGCGACGGTGAGCAGGCCGAACGCCGCCATGAAGAACAGCGCGTTCCACTTGGTGCCCACGGCCAGCCCCAGGCACAGCCCGGCGGCCAGACGCCACCAGCGCACGCCCAGCCACGCCGCCGCGGGGGAGGCGGCCAGCCGGTCCCGCATCCGGTCCCGGTCGGCGAGGAGGCAGGCGAAGGCGGCCAGCACCCAGAAGGTCACGAACACGTCCACCATCGCCAGGCGGCTCATGGTGAAGTGCAGCCCGTCCAGGGCCAGCAGCAGCCCGGCGGCCGCGGCCAGCAGCCACGAGCGCGTCATGCGCAGCGCGACGCGCACCATGACCAGGACCGTCAGCGCGCCGATGAGCGCCGAGGCCACCCGCCAGCCCTCGGGGGTCATGGACGTGCCGAACGGCAGCAGGCCCCACAGCTGGTCGCCGAGGGCGATCATCCACTTGCCGACCGGCGGGTGGACCACGAAGTCCGGTCCCCCCGCCCAGATGTCGGGTACACCCTGGGCGAGGAGGTCGTCGGCGTTGTCCAGGGTGTTGTGCTCGTAGCCGTAGCGCCAGAGGGAGAAGGCGTCCTTGGCGTAGTAGGTCTCGTCGAAGTAGATCTCGGGCGGCTGCCCGAGGCGGATGAAGCGCAGCACCCCCGCGAAGAGGGCCAGCGCGGCCGCCGCGGCCCACCCGGGCCACGAGGGCCGGGGCATCGGGGGCTGCGGCCGCGCGGGCGCGTGCGCGGTGGAGGGAGCGGGGTCCGCCGCGTCGGGCGGTGCGGTCGTGGTCATCGCGGCTCTTATAGTCGGGTCGGGGACGGGTGGCCGTGCCGGACCGGCGGCCGTCGGGCAGTGCCAACCGGGCAGTGCCAACCGTAGCGTCTAACACCGGGGGCGATAAGTGACCGACGGGCCTGCTGTGGCGCAGGGCGCCGCACCTGCGCAAGGGGCCGGCGTGCTGACGCTGGCCGGGATCCCCATCGGCAACGGGGAGGACGCCCAGCCGCGGCTGCTCGCCGCCATCGAGGGGGCCTCGCTGATCGCCGCCGAGGACACCCGGCGGCTGCGGCGGTTCACCGAGCGGATGGGAATCCGCCCGGGCGGCGAGGCCGGGGCGCGCATCGTGTCCTACTACGACGCCAACGAGGCCCGGCGCGCCGAGGAGCTCCTGGAGGAGCTGCGGGCGGGGCGGGACGTGCTGCTGGTGACCGACGCCGGGATGCCCGGCGTGTCGGACCCGGGGTACCGCCTCGTGGCGGCCTGCGCCGAGGCGGGCGTCCGGGTGACGGCGATCCCCGGCCCCTCGGCCGTGACCACCGCGCTGGTGCTGTCCGGCCTGCCGACCGACCGCTTCTGCTTCGAGGGCTTCCCGCCCCGCAAGGGGCAGGACCGCTACTTCGACGGCCTGGCCGCCGAGCGCCGCACCATGGTGTTCTTCGAGAGCCCGCACCGCCTGGCGCCGACGCTGGTGGCGATGGCGCACGCGTTCGGCGGCGACCGGCGGGCCGCGGTCTGCCGGGAGCTGACCAAGACCTACGAGGAGGTCCGCCGCGGCGGCCTGGTGGACCTGGCCGAGTGGGCCAAGGGCGAGGTCAAGGGCGAGATCAGCATCGTCGTCGAAGGGGCGCCGCAGCGGCGGGAGTCCCTCGGCCCGGACGACTACGTCGCGGCCGTCGCCGAGCTGGAGGCCCGCGGGGTGCCGCGCAAGCAGGCCATCCAGGAGGCCGCCCGTGAGCTGGGCGTCCCCAAGCGCGAGGTGTACGCGGCGGTGCACGGGATCTGACACCGGTGGCGTTGATCTCGGGGAATTCGACGCTACCCGCGCGGTTTTAGCGTCGTTCTTCCCCGAGATCAACGGGGAGCCGCCGAGCTTCGGACATGCCCGAGAACAAGCGGAAGGGGGCGCCCGACGGGCGCCCCCTTCCGGCCGTTGGAGGGCTAGACCACGGCCCCGTCGCTCTTCTCACGGGCGACGCGCTGGTCCTTGCGCTGCTTGGCCTTCTTCTCCTTGACCACGTGCGGCGGCGGGGTCTTGTCGAAGCGCTGCAGCCAGTCGGCCAGCGGCGAGGCCACGAACACCGTCGAGAAGACGCCGGTCACCAGGCCGACGAGCATCGCGATGGAGAAGTCCCGCAGCGTGGAGCCGCCGAACAGGGCCAGCGTCGCCAGGATGAACACACCGCCGATGGTGGTGTTCACCGTCCGCGGGATGGTGTTCAGGATCGCCGTGTTGGCGATGCGCGTGAACCGGGACTCGCTGTCCCGCGCCCATTCGTCGCGTATCCGGTCGAACACCACGACCGTGTCGTTGACCGAGAACCCGATGACGCTCAGCACGGCGGCGAGGAACACCCCGTCGATGGGCTTGCCCAGCCAGATGAACAGGCCGATGACCACCATCAGGGTGAACGCCAGGGACAGCATGGCCGCCACACCGAACGACCACCGGAACCGCCAGGCCAGATAGATCATCTGCAGCACCAGCGCGGCCATCAGCGCCAGCAGCGCCTTGTTCCGCAGCTCATCGCCGAGGCTGGGCCCGATCTTCTCGTCGCTGATCTTCTCGGCGCCGCCCGCGGCGTCCGCCAGGGCGTCCTCGACCTGCTCGGCCTCGGCGTCGTCGATCGGCCCGGTGCGGACGGAGACGTCGCCGTCGCCGGACTCCTGCACCACCGCGCTGGGCTGGCCGCCCTCCTCCGCGACGATCTGGCGCGCCTCGGTGGCGCTGATCGACTGCTCGGTGGTGAAGTCCATGACCCGGCCGCCGGTGAACTCCACGCCGAAGTTGGGCGGGCGCACCACCATGCCGGCGACCGACACCGCGACGATCAGCCCGGCGATGCCCAGCCACAGCCGGCCCCGCTTCATCAGGTCCGGGCCGCGGTCGATCAGCCACTGGCGCACCCGGCTGATCTTGCCCAGGCCGCTGAAGGCCGGGTGGTTGCGGATCACCTTGCGGCGCACCGCCCACTCGACCAGCACGCGGGCGATGACCAGCGCCGAGACCATCGAGGCGACGGTGCCCAGGCCGAGGGTGACGCCGAAGCCCTGCACCGTGCCCGAGGCCAGGAAGAACAGCAGGGCGGCGGCGATGAGCGTGGTGATGTTGGTGTCCAGCACCGCGCTCCACGCCTTTTGCGTGCCCTGCACGAACGACTTCTGCAGGTTGGGCGGGATGGCCCGGCGCCGCCGCCGGGAGAGCACCCCGGCCTCGGCCTGCTTGGTCTCGGCGTCGGTCGCGTCGGCCATGCCGGCGGACTTGTTGGCCTCGTAGACCTTCTTCTGCTGCTGGTACTCCTCCCGGGCCCGTTCGAAGATCAGCACGTTGGCGTCGATCGCCATGCCGATCGCGAGTACGAACCCGGCCAGGCCCGGCAGGGTGAGGGTGGCCCCCAGCGCCACCAGCGCCGCGTAGGCGATGAGCGTGTAGCAGGCCAGCGCCAGCGAGGCGAGGAAGCCCACCAGGCGGTAGGCCACGGTGATGTAGAGCGCGGTCAGCGCGATGCCCACGGCGCCGGCGATGAAGCTCGCCTTGATGGCGTCGGCGCCCAGCGTCGGGCCGACGGTCTGGCGCTGGATCTCGGTGACCGGCAGCGGCAGCGAGCCGCCCTCGATCAGCACCGCCAGCTCCTCGGCGGACTCCGAGTCGAAGGTGGAGCTGGTGATGGTGGTGCGGCCGCCGGTCTGGCCCACGTCGCAGGCGGTGTCCGTGGTCACCTCGGGGGCGGAGATGATCTGGTCGTCCAGGACGATGGCGATGCGCCGCTGCGGCGAGCCCTGCGGGTTGCAGGCGGCCTCACCGGTGATCTTCTTCCACTCGTCCTTGCCCGCGCCGGAGAAGTTGACGTTGACCTGCCACTGCGTCTGCGTGGTCTGGTCGAGCACCGCCTCGGCGCTGGAGATCTGGTCACCCTGGATGACGGCCTTGCCGAGCTGCAGCATCTGGCCCTGGTCGTCGGGCAGGGTCTCCTCGACCTTGTCGGGGTCGGGGGCGGACATGTCCTGCGGCGGCTGCTGGCCGCCCTGGCCCTGCTGGCCCTGGTCGAACTGGGAGAAGTCCTCCTCGGACCCCTCGCCGCCGGAGCCCTCGCCGGAGCCGCCTCCTTCGCCTTCGCCGCCGCCGTCACCGGAGCCCTCGTCGGGGCTGTCCTGCGGCGCGCGGGCGCTGTCGCCCCCGCCGCCCGGGGCCGGGGCGCCGCCGCCCCCGCCCGCACCGGGCAGGCCCATGCCCATGCCGCCGCCCTGGGAGGCGTCGACACCGAGCACGGGGTGCACGGTCAGCTGGGCGGTCTGCCCGATGATCTCGGCGGCCTCGGTCGGGTCCTGCACCCCGGGAAGCTCGACGATGATCCGGTCGTCGCCGGACCGCGACATCGTGGCCTCGCTGACGCCGAGGCGGTCGATGCGCTGGCGCAGCACCTCGATCACCTTGTCGGTGTTCTCGCCGTTGGCCTCGGTGCCGTCCTCGCCGTCCTGGGTCTGCAGCACGATCTGGGTGCCGCCGCTGAGGTCGAGCCCCAGCTTCGGCGGGATGAACCATGCGGCGCCGAACGCGCCGAGCACGATGATCAGGGAGATGATCCCGCGCAACCAGCGCGATCCCGCTCCCGCTTGTGTGGACAATGCACTCCCTCTCAGGTGCCTGCTTTCCGGACTTCCTGTCGTCGCCGGGCCGCGCGGCGCGGCCCGGTCGCACGGCGGTCCCGCCGCCCGCGGTCAGGCCGCGGTACGGACGGGGGCCGTGCCGGAGGGAGGCGGAGCGCGGCCCAGGGGAAGCGCCGACACTTCGGCGGCGCCGCGGTCGGTCTGGTCGCGCGGGGGCGGCACCGTGCCCGTGGGCCCCGGAGGGGCGGGCAGGCTCGGCGCGGTGTGCGCGTAGACCTCGGGGAGGTCGCGCAGCGTGCGGTGGTCCCCCTTGCCGGGGGGCAGGGCGGCGGCGGACCGGTGGCCGTCCTCGGCCCACACCCGGTCGCCGCGGCGGTGGGTCCCTCCGGGGGCCGCGACCTCCACCCCGTCGCGGGGCAGCAGCACCGCGGGCGCCCCGGGGCCGATCGGCGAGGCGGCCTCGGCCGCGGCGGGGGCCCCGGCCAGCAGCAGCGCCGCGCACAGCAGGGCGGCCAGCGCGCGTGAGAGCACCCGGACCACCACCTTCGGACTGCGATCGCGACCACCCTACCGACGCCCCGGACAGGTGTCGCTCCCCGGAATCCGGCGACGGCCCGCGCCGACGCGGGGCGAGAGGGGAAAACGAGGCGAAGCCGGGGGCTGCGGGCTTTAGTCTTGGAGGCATGTCGTCGAAACGCCACATCCTGACCGCGGTGGCGTGGCCGTACACCAACGGGCCGCGCCACATTGGGCACGTATCCGGGTTCGGGGTCCCCTCGGACGTCTTCGCGCGCTTCCAGCGAATGCGCGGCCACGACGTGCTCATGGTCAGCGGCACCGACGAGCACGGCACCCCGATCCAGGTGCTGGCCGACCAGGAGGGCGTGAGCGCGCGCGAGCTGGCCGACCGCTACAACAGGATCATCGTCGAGGACCTGGTCGCCCTGGGCCTGTCCTACGACCTGTTCACCCGCACCACGACCGGCAACCACTACGCCGTGGTGCAGGAGCTGTTCCGGGGCCTGTACGAGAACGGCTATATCTTCGCCCGCACCACCAAGGGCGCGGTGTCCCCGTCGACCGGGCGCACCCTGCCCGACCGCTACATCGAGGGCACCTGCCCGATCTGCGGCTACGACGGCGCGCGCGGCGACCAGTGCGACAACTGCGGCAACCAGCTCGACCCGGTCGACCTGATCGGGCCGCGCTCGCGGATCAACGGCGAGACCCCCGAGTTCGTCGACACCGAGCACTTCATGCTGGACCTCCCGGCCTTCGCCGAGGTGCTGGGCGAGTGGATGCGCTCCAAGTCCGGGCAGTGGCGCCCCAACGTGCTGAAGTTCTCCCTGAACCTGCTGGACGACCTGCAGCCGCGGGCGATCAGCCGGGACCTGGACTGGGGCGTGCCGATCCCGCTGGAGGGCTGGAGCGACCAGGCCAACAAGCGGCTGTACGTGTGGTTCGACGCGGTCATCGGGTACCTGTCGGCGGCGATCGAGTGGGCCCGCCGCACCGGCGACCCGGAGGCCTGGCGCCGCTACTGGCAGGCCGAGGACGCCGAGTCCTACTACTTCATGGGCAAGGACAACATCGTCTTCCACGCCGAGATCTGGCCGGCGATGCTGCTCGGCTACAACGGCGGGGGCGACCGCGGCGGCGAGCCGGGCGCGCTGGGGCGGATGAACCTGCCCACCGAGGTGGTCTCCAGCGAGTTCCTCACCATGGAGGGGCGCAAGTTCTCCTCGTCGCGGCGGGTGGTCATCTACGTCCGCGACTTCCTGGAGCGCTACTCGGCCGACGCGCTGCGGTACTACATCATCGCGGCCGGGCCCGAGACCCAGGACACCGACTTCACCTGGTCGGAGTTCGTCCGCCGGAACAACGACGAGCTGGTGGCCGCCTGGGGGAACCTGGTCAACCGCTCGCTGAACATGGCGGCCAAGAACTTCGGCGCGATCCCGGAGCCGGGGGAGTTCACCGACGAGGACCGGCGGGTGCTGGAGGCCTCGCGGGCCTCGTTCGCGGCGGTCGCCGAGCACCTGGACGCCAACCGTTTCAAGGCCGGGCTCCAGGAGGCCATGCGCACCGTCGCCGAGGCCAACAAGTACATCTCCGACCAGGCCCCCTGGGCGCTGAAGAAGACCGACCCGGAGCGGATGAAGACCGTGCTGCACGTGGCGCTGCAGCTCGTCGACGACGCGAAGTCGCTGATGACACCGTTCCTACCGGAGTCGTCCAACAAGGTGCACGCGATGCTGGGCGGCACCGGGCAGTGGTCGGGCATGCCGCGCGTGGACACCGGGCACGACAGGGTCGGCGGCGAGGAGGACGCCTCGGAGTACCCGGTGATCACCGGTGACTACGCCGACGACCGGGCGGTCTGGGAGTCCCGGCCGATCGTGCCGGGGACCCCGCTGTCCAAGCCGGAGCCGCTCTTCGCCAAGCTGGACCAGAGCGTGGTGGACGAGGAGCTGGCGCGCCTGGAGGCCGGGGCCGGGTAGCCCTCGGCGGGAATACCGAAGGCGGCGGACCGTTGTACCCGACGGTCCGCCGCGCGTGTGCGCAGCGCACGCCGTTCGAGCAGTGAGCGAGGAGCAGAACCCATGGGCAAGCGCAGTGGAGAGGCCGTGCGGAACCGCAACGCGCAGACGCCTCCCCCGGCCCCCGAGCCGCTGCGCGTGGCGGTCGCCGACAGCCATACCCACATGGACATGCAGGAGCCCGAGCCGGAGGCGATCATCGCCGCCGCCGAGGCGGTCGGGGTGACTCCGCTGATGCAGGTCGGGGTCGACCTGGAGTCCTCCCGGTGGGCGGCCGAGCTGGCCGCGCGCAATCCCTCGGTCTACGCGGCGGTGGCGCTGCACCCCAACGAGGCGCCGCGCATCGTGCACGGCGACGGTGCCCCGGGCGTCGAGGTCGACGAGACCGACTGGGCGGGCAAGCGCCGGGAGGCCGGCGGCGAGCGCGCGCTGGCGGAGGCGGTCGCCGAGATCGACCGGCTGGCCGCGCGGCCCAGGGTGCGGGCCGTGGGGGAGACGGGCCTGGACTACTTCCGCACCGGCGAAGAGGGGAAGGCGGCCCAGCAGGACTCCTTCCGCCGGCACATCGACGTGGCCAAGCGTCACGGCAAGGCGCTCATGATCCACGACCGGGACGCCCACGAGGACGTGCTGCGCATCCTGGAGGAGGAGGGCGCTCCGGAGGCGGTGGTGTTCCACTGCTACTCAGGCGACGCCGAGATGGCCAAAGTGTGCGCGGACAAGGGCTACTTCATGAGCTTTGCGGGGAACGTGACGTTCGCGACCGCGCACCACTTGCGGGAGGCCGCGGCGGTCGCCCCGCCGGAGCTGCTGCTGGTGGAGACGGACGCTCCGTTCCTGACACCGAAGCCGTACCGGGGGCGGCCGAACGCGCCCTACCTCGTCCCGTACACGCTGCGGGGGCTGGCCGAAGCGCGCGGCGAGGACGAGGACGCGCTGGCGGCGCAGATCGCAGACAACGGCCGCAGGGCGTTCAAGCTGGAGGACTGACGCCGCGGTCCCCTACGGCAGCTCCACGCCCCACTCCTTGAGGGCCTCCTCGGCCGTGGGGGCGGGGAACCCGGGGTCGCGGGTCGCACGGCCCGGGGTGCGGTCGAAGCGCGGTGCGGGGCCCGGGAAGGTCGTGCCGTTCTTGCGGACCACCGAGCCGCGTGCGGCGATGTGCGGGTGGTCGGCGGCCTCGGCCATCGACAGGACCGGCTGGACGCAGGCGTCCTCGGTGCCGAAGACCTCCGCCCACTCGTCGCGGGTGCGGGTGGCCAGCACGGCGGCGAACCGCTCGCGCAGCTCCGGCCAGCGCTCCTTGTCCCACTGGTCGGGCAGGTCGGCGTCGGCGAGCCCGACGCCCTGCAGGAAGGCCGCGTAGAACTGCGGCTCGATGCAGGCCACCGACACGTGCCGCCCGTCGGCGCAGGTGTACACGTCGTACCAGGGGGCGCCGGTGTCGAGGAAGTTGTCGCCGCGCTCATCGGTCCACCCGCCGCGTTCGCGCTGCTCGTAGATCATCGACATGAGGAAGGCGCTGCCGTCGACCATGGCGGCGTCGACCGTCTGCCCGCGCCCGGAGGCCGAGCGCTCCACCAGCGCGGCGAGGATTCCGGTGACCACGAGCATGGTGCCGCCGCCGAAGTCGCCGACCAGGTTGAGCGGGGGGACCGGGGCCCCGCCCTTGCGGCCGATGCTGTGCAGGGCGCCGTTGAGGGAGATGTAGTTCATGTCGTGCCCGGCGACGTGCGCGAGCGGGCCGTCCTGGCCCCAGCCGGTCATGCGGGCGTAGACCAGGCGCGGGTTGATCCCGGCGCACGCGTCGGGGCCCAGACCGCGCCGCTCCATCACGCCGGGGCGGAACCCCTCCAGCAGCACGTCGGCCGAGGCGATCAGGGTGCGGGCGGTCTGTAGGCCCTCCTCGGCCTTCAGGTCGGCGCCGATGACCGGGCGGCCGTTGTCGAGGTGGCCGGGGACCCCGGCCGCCGCGGCCTGCGCCGCCTGCGGGCGGTCCAGCCGGATCACGCTGGCGCCCAGGTCCGCCAGGAGCATGGCGGCCAGGGGGCCGGGGCCGATGCCCGCGAACTCCAGCACCCGCACACCCTTGAGGGGTCCCATCGATCGACCTCCGCTCGGATTCGAACCTCGTTCGGTTTCCCTATTGTGCCGGTCCGCTGGAGGCGGGTCACGCCCGGACCCGGAGGGGCGCCGCGCGGGCGGGCGGTGCGGAGGCGGGCGCTCGCCGAAAAAGGGATTCGGCGCGCACTGAATTTCGGTCGATGTCCGTGGCGAAAAAGGGCGCGGTGATAATGTCCGTGTGGCGGATGCGCCCGCGGAACCCGAGGTCGGACGCCCTTGCGGTCGGCGCGCCCGGGGATCCCTTTCCTCTTCGCGTGGATTCCCCTGTCCGCCCTTCGTGTCCGTTCCTCGTGCCTGCTCTCGTTTCACGCGTCTTCGAAAGGATCGGAGGAATCGTGCGCAAACCACCTTCGCGGCCGGGCCGGCGGGGTCGGGGCGGCCGGAGGCGGGCCCACCGCGCGCCGACGCCGCGCCCCGCCCGCGTCCTGCCGCCCCGCTGGGCCGTCGCGATCGGGGCGGGGGCCGCGGCGCTGCTGCTGGCGGGAGGCGGGACCGCCTACGCGATGGACAAGCAGGTCCTGCTGGACGTCGACGGCCGGGAACGCGTGGTGCACACCTACGCCGCCACCGTCGGGGAGGTCCTGGACGCCGCCGGGGTGCGCCTGAAGGAGAACGACGCGGTGGCGCCGGGGCTCGGCGAGGAGGTCGGCCGAGGAGGGGCCGTCGTGGTGCGTTCGGCCAGGGAGCTGACCGTGGCCATCGACGGGGAGGAGCCGGAGGCGCACCGGGTGACGGCCCTGACGGTGGGCGAGGCCCTGGACCAGATCGGGCTGTCGGCAGAGCCGCTGGAGCTGTCCGAGGAGCGGTCGGCGCCCATCCCGGAGGAGGGGCTGGAGGTCACCGGGGAGAGGGCGCGCGGGATGGTCATCCTGCGCGACCGCGTCCGCACGGAGGTCGCCACCACGGAGGCCGTGGTCGGGGACGTGCTGGCGGAGAACGGGATCGACGTCGGCGCCCACGACATCGTCGAACCGGAGGTGGACCGGCCCGCCGAGGAGGGGGCGGTGATCCGGGTGGTGGAGGCTCTGGGGGAGCCGGAGACCGAGGAGGTCGCCATCGAGGCCGAGACGGAGGAGCGCGAGACCGACGAGCTGGAGAAGGGGGAGGAGCGCACGGTCCGCGAGGCGGAGGACGGGGTGAAGGAGGTGACCGTGCTCCCGGTCCTCGAGGAGGGCGAGGAGGCCGAGCGGGTGCTGGAAGAGCAGGTCGTCGAGGAGCCCGTCGACGGGGTCGTGGAGGTGGGCACGGCCGAGCCCGGGCAGGCGGGGTCGGCGGGCGGCCTGAACTGGTCGGCGCTGGCGCAGTGCGAGTCGGGCGGCGACCCGTCGGCGGTGAACGCGGCGGGCGGGTACTACGGGCTGTACCAGTTCTCGCCGTCCACCTGGCGGTCGGCCGGGGGGACGGGCTCCCCGGCGGAGGCGTCGGCGAGCGAGCAGACGATGCGGGCGCAGAAGCTGTACGAGATGGTCGGCGGGAACTGGCGGAGCCAGTGGCCGGAATGCGGCCGCCACCTGTTCGACTGAGGGCGTGCGCGGCGGCGCGGAGGGGGTTCCGGTCCGGAGGCGGCCGGGCGGCCTGGCCCACGAGCGGGCCCCGTACCCCGCTCGTCCGACCCCGGTCGCCCCCGCCGCCTGGCAAAATGTCCGGGTGACCGACTCCGAAAGCTCCCAGAGCGCCGACGGCGCCCGCCTGCTCACCCCCGCCGACGTGCGGCGGCTCGCCGACCGGTTCGGCGTGCGGCCCACCAAGACCCTCGGGCAGAACTTCGTGATCGACGGCGGGACCGTGCGCCGCATCGTCCGGGTGTCCGGGGTCGGGGCCGGGGACACCGTGCTGGAGGTGGGTCCCGGACTGGGGTCGCTCACGCTGGCCCTGCTGCCGCACGTGGCCGGGGTGACCGCGGTGGAGGTCGACCCGGTGCTGGCCGACGCGCTGCCGGGGACCGTCGCCGAGCACGCGCCGGACCTGGCCGGCCGGCTGCGGGTGGTCGCCGCCGACGCGATGCGGATCACCGAGGTGCCCGGCCCCGAGCCGACGGCGCTGGTGGCGAACCTGCCCTACAACGTGGCGGTCCCGGTGGTCCTGCACCTGCTGGAGCTGCTGCCGTCGCTGCGCCGCGGCCTGGTGATGGTCCAGGCCGAGGTCGCCGACCGCCTGGCGGCCGCGCCGGGCGGCCGGACCTACGGGGTGCCGTCGGCGAAGGCGGCCTGGTACGCCGACGTGCGCCGGGCGGGGGCGGTGGGGCGGAACGTGTTCTGGCCCGCGCCGAACGTGGACTCGGGGCTGGTGTCGCTGGAGCGCAGGGACGCGCCGGTGGCGGACGTGGACCGGCGGGAGGTCTTCGCCGTGATCGACGCGGCGTTCGCCCAGCGCCGCAAGACCCTGCGGGCGGCCCTGTCGTCGTGGGCGGGTTCGCCCGCGCGCGCGGAGGAGGCACTGCGGGCGGCGGGTGTCGACCCGACGGCGCGGGGCGAGGCCTTGGGAATCGAGGAGTTCGCCAGGATCGCCGAGCACGCCCCGCCCAAGGAGGTCTGAACAGACCGGCGGAGGTCTCGGGAGCCGGTCCCGGACGCATCGCCGCCGCCCGCCGCCGCCCGCCACGAGTGTGTGGTCACCGCGCAGGGGGCGACGGCTGAGCAGGTGTCCCTTCGCGCGGCCCTGGCCGGGTAGCGGAGTCATGGGGGTGTGGTTGCGGTGGCATCCCCACCGCGCGTCGCGTGGGTCGCGTGGCCGGGCGGGCCCACCCCGCCCCGACAGGGCCTCGGCCTCCTGCGCGCGGGGCGACGGACCGGGTCCGCGCGTCTTCCGGCGGTCCGCCGTCTGCCAGGTCTCCTGGTGCGGAAGCGAGACGAAGAGGGACTACGACGACGGGGGGTCGGCGCCCCGTGCGGCAGCGCTGTCGCTCGTCAGGCGTGCGCATGGTCGCCGCTCTCTTCCTCGCGCCCCTGCGGCCCGGCGCCCGACCGGGATCCGTCAGAGGGGTACCTGCCGGTCCGCCGGAGGGGGATCGGGCATGGTGGGCCCCGGCGCCCGGCCACTGGGGCGCGGCCGTCGGCGTCTGGGCCTCAGTCGGACTCGGTGAACTCCTCGATGGGGAGTTCCGCTTCGCCGCCGCGGTCGTTGCTGGTCAGCATCAGGACGCCGTCGCGCACCCGCTCCGCGTCGGGGACGGTGAACACCAGCTCGCCGCGGGCGCTCTCGCCCGGGGCCACCGGGTCCCACAGCGGGGCCTCCGCCTCCAGGTCCGACGGGCGTTCGGCCACCACGTCGCCCAGTCCCGGTGCGCTCAGGCGCTGGCGCCGGTGGTCGAGCCGCACCGGCTCGTCGCCGCCGTTGAACAGCTCCAGCTCGAACACGCAGTAGGTGCCGTTCTCCACCCGCAGGTGCCGCCCGTCGACCCGGTCGGAACAGCGGTAGCCCTGCGCCGTGAACGCCGACAGGCCGTCGTCGGCCACCCCGGGGTCGCCCGGGTCCGGGGCCCGCGCGCCGGTGTCGTCGGCGCCGTCCGCTCCGTCTCCGCTTCCCGGCTCCTTCTGCGCGCCTTCGCCGCCGTTCTGCTCCTGGCCGCCGTCCGCGGCCGCGTCGGCGTCGTCCCGGCCGCCCCACGGCACCGGCAGTCCGGATCCGCTGAGCAGGGTCAGCACCGCCACCAGCAGCACCACCAGGAGCACCGCCACCGCGGCGGTGATCGCGACCCACTTCATCCTGCGCTTGGCGGGCTGCAGCGGGCGGTGCGGCGGGGGCGGGGCCGGGGGCACGTACGGCTGCGCCTGCTGCTCCTGCGGGGGCAGCGGGATCGGCCCCGTCTGCTGCGGCCCGGGCGGCCCCTGCGGGGGCATCGGCCCGCCGTGCTGGCCGAACTGGCCGGTCTGCCCGGCGGGTGCCTGCTGGGCCACCCCGGCCGGGCGCTGCATCGGCTGGCTGGTGTGCGGCCCCGGCGGAGGAGGCGGTGGGCCCTGGGGGCCGTTGGGCGGAGCCCCGTGCGGCCCGTGCGCGGGACCGCCCGGCGGCGGGTACGGCCCCGGCGGCGGGCCCTGCGGCGGGCCGTGGGGGACCATGTTGGTCATGTTCGGGTTGGGGCCCGGGTGCGGGGGCATGGGCGGCCCGGGCGGCGGCATAGGCGGCAGGTTGGGCCGCCACGACTGGTGCAGCGCGTGGCTCACCATGTCGTTGGGGTCGTTGGCGCTGTCGCCGCCGGTGTCCTCGCCCCCGGCCAGCTCCAGCAGGAGGTCCTGCGCCTTGGGGCGGCGCTCGGGCTCCTTGGCCAGCGCGCGGGCCACCAGGCGGTCCAGCGGGCTGTCGAGGTCGCCGATCTGCGGCTCGGCGAAGAGCACCCGCTTTCCGAGCGTCATCGCGTCGCCGTTGCCGAACGGGTGCGTGCCGTTGCCCGCGAACGCGACCAGGCACCCCCAGGCGAAGATGTCGGCGGCGGTGGTCACCTTCTCCTCGAGCAGCTGCTCGGGCGCCATCCACCCCGGGCTGCCCATGACGATGCCCGTCTGGGTGTGGTTGGTGGAGGTGTTGATGGCCCGCGCGATGCCGAAGTCGATCACCCGGGGGCCGGACAGCGACAGCAGCACGTTGGCCGGCTTGAGGTCGCGGTGGACCAGCCCCGCCCTGTGGATGGCGGCCAGCGCCGCGGCCACCCCGAGGGCGAAGCCGTGCAGCGTGCTGGAGTCCAGCGACCCGTGCTGGGAGATGTGCTCGGCCAGCGCGGTCCCGGAGATGTACTCGGTGACCATGTACGGCCGGTTCTCGAAGGTGCCGTGGTCCAGCACCTTGGCCGTGCAGAAGGAGGCGACCCGGCGGGCGTTCTCCATCTCGTCGTGGAACCGGGCCCGGGTGGCCTCGTCGAAGGCCAGCTCCGGGCGGATCACCTTGATCGCGACCTGGGCACCCTTCTCAGGGGCGCGGCCCAGGTAGACCGTGCCCATCCCCCCGCTGCCCAGCCGTCCGGCCAGCACGTAGGGACCGATGGTCGCCGGATCTCCGGCGGCCAGCGGTTCAAGGTCCTTTGGGAGCCCATCCGACGGCAAGCGACCCTCCCCGACGGTGTCCACACTCCGTCTGGCCCCAAGGTAGCGGGGATCGCGGCCCTATACCCACCCGCGCAGGCCAAAGCGGCCCAGAGCGGAACACTCCGGGTGACCGGTGCGGAAGGGATCGGTGAGGAGCCGCCCCCGTGTCCAGGGCGCATGCGGGGCGTGCGCGGCCTCGCTTCGGCGTCCGGGCTCACTGGCAGGGGGTTCCTCTATGATCTAGGGCTCATGACCACTGTTACCGCCGTGACCGTACGGGCGCCCGCGAAGGTCAACCTGCTACTGGCGGTGGGGCCGGTGCGCGAGGATGGATACCACGATCTCGTGAACGTATTCCACGCTGTCTCACTGTGCGACGAGGTTACCGTCCGCGGGGCCGACTCGGGCCGGGCAGGGGCCGGTGAAGCGGTGATCGACGTGCGCGCGGCGGCCGGAGGGCTGGACGCGCACTTGGCGGAGGTCCCCCGCGACGGGAGCAACCTGGCCGCCCGCGCCGCCCGCCTGGTGGCCCGCGAAGCGGGACTGCCCGAGGAGCGGGCGCGGGTGCGCATCCGCATCGACAAGGCGATCCCGGTCGCCGGGGGAATGGCCGGGGGCAGTGCCGACGCGGCCGCCGCCCTGCTGGCCTGCGACGCGCTGTTCGGCGCGGGCCTGGACGAGGCGACCCTGCGGGCGCTGGCCGCCGAACTCGGCAGCGACGTCCCCTTCCCCCTGCTGGGCGGCACCGCGGTCGGCACCGGCCGGGGCGAGGTCCTGGAGCCGGTCCCGGCGCGGGGCCGCTTCCACTGGGTGTTCGCCCTGTCCGAGCGCGGCCTGTCCACCCCCGCGGTGTTCGGCGAGTACGACCGCCTCCGCCCGGACGCGCCTCAGCCGCACGGAGACGCGGCGCTGACGGCGGCCCTGGGCTCCGGTGACCCCTCGGCGCTCGCGGCGGCCCTGCGCAACGATCTGGAGCCCGCGGCGCTGTCCCTGCGCCCCGACCTCGCCCGGACCCTGGAGGCGGGCCGCGAGGCGGGCGCCCTGGCGGGCATCGTCTCCGGCTCGGGCCCCACCTGCGCGTTCCTGGCGCCCGACGCGGACGGTGCCGCCGGGATCGCCGAGGCCCTGGAGAAGTCCGGGGCGTGCGAGCGCGCCCTCACCGCCTACGGCGACGTTCCCGGGGCGCGGGCCGTCACGCCCTCGACCCCCTAGGGCGTGTTTCTCGGAGGCTTTTCGATCAGCGAGCGGCCGTCCCGGGCGGCGCTCGCAAGACGGGGCGCGAAGTTCATCCTGGTTGGCTGCTCGAGCGTCCCGGCGCAGCGAGCGTCGTCCTGGTGGTCGCGAGCCGAAAATGATCCGAGAAACACGCCCTAGAGCCCGCCCTCGCGTGCGGGCTTCAGCCCCGGGGCCCCGGGCCCCTGGGACGCCAGGACGTCGTCGTGGTTGTTCAGGTGGCAGTCCTTCAGCGACAGGCACCCGCACCCGATGCAGGAGGTCAGGCGGTCCCTGAGGCGCTGCAGCGCGTCGATGCGCGCCTCCAGCTCGTTCCGCCACTCCTCGGACAGGCGCGCCCAGTCGCTCACCGTGGGCGTGCGGTTGTCGGGGAGCGTGGTGAGCGCCTCCTGGATCTGCCCGAGCGACAGCCCGACCCGCTGGGCCGTGGAGATGAACGCCAGGCGCCGCAGCGTGTTCCGGTGGTACCGGCGCTGGTTGCCCGAGGTCCTCTCCGAGTGGATGAGCCCCCGTTCCTCGTAGAAGCGGAGCGTCGTGCGGGCGATCCCGCTGCGTTCCGACACCTGGCCGATGGTGAGCCTGACCGGCAAGTGGGCCATGTCACATCCCCTCTCCGCGACGGCGGCGTCCGCGGACGGTTGACCTCAAGTTAACTCGAGCTTACAGACTAGCGCCATGACGACGACGGCACTCAGCCGGTACGCCGACCTCCCCGCGCTGGTCGGCCTCATGACCGGTGACGAAAAGCACCGCGCGGCCGCCGAGTCCACGCTGGACGTGCTCTGGGTCCTCTACGACCGCGTCCTGCGGGTCTCGCCGGAGACCGCCGACCACCCCGACCGCGACCGCTTCCTGCTCTCCAAGGGCCACGGCCCCGCCGCCTACTACGCCGTGCTCGCCGCCAAGGGCTTCCTGAGCGTCGCCGACCTGCGCTCCTGGACCCGGTTCGACTCCCCGCTGGGCCACCACCCCGACCGGGTGCTGGTCCCCGGCGCCGAGATCGGCAGCGGCTCGCTGGGCCACGGCCTGGGCCTGGCCGTCGGCACCGCCCTCGGCCTGCGCGCCCAGGGCCGCACCGAACCCCGCGTGGTGGTGCTGGTCGGCGACGCCGAACTCGACGAGGGCAGCAACCACGAGGCCATCGCCGCCGCCGCGCGGCTGGGCCTGGGGGCGGTCACCGCCGTGGTGATCGACAACCGCTCGGCCACCCACGGCTGGCCCGGCGGCATCGCCGCCCGCTTCGAGCGGGAGGGGTGGTCCGCGCAGACCGTGTGGGGGCGCGACCACGACGCGCTGGCCGACGCCTTCTCGGTCCGCGACCCCCGCACCCCCCACGCCGTGATCGCCCGCGTCCAGCCCAAGGAGTGATCCCCGTGACCGCGACCGCCACCGAGACCCGCCCGGCCCCCGCCGTCACCCCGCAGCCGATGCGCGACGCCTTCGCCCGCGCCGTCACCGAGTCCATGGCCGCCGACCCGCGCCTGACCGTGGTCCTCGCCGACATCTCCACCGACCGCTTCGCCGCCGCCGCGGCCCGCCACCCCGGCCGGGTCGTCAACGTCGGCATCCGCGAGCAGCTCCAGATCGGCGTCGCCGGGGGCCTGGCCCTGTCCGGCCAGCGCCCGGTCGTGCACACCTTCTCCTCGTTCCTCGTGGAGCGCCCCTTCGAGCAGGTCAAGCTCGACCTGGGCCACCAGGGGGCGGGGGCCGTGCTGGCCGGGATCGGCGCCTCCTACGACTACGCCGGCGCCGGGCGCACCCACATGGCCCCCGGCGACGTCGCCCTGCTGGACACGCTGCCCGGCTGGACCGTGCACGTGCCCGGCCACGCCGACGAGGCCGACCGCCTGGTCCGCGCCGCGCTCCCCGGCGACGACCGGGTCTACGTCCGCCTCAGCGAGTTCGGCAACGCCGCCCCGCGCCCGGTCGGCTCCGGCCTGGTCCCGGTGCGCACCGGATCGCCCCGCGCGGCCGGGGTGGTGGTCGCCGTCGGTCCGATGCTGGACCGGGTGCTCGCCGCGACCGAGGGCCTGGACGTCACGGTGGCCTACACCGCGACCCCGCGCCCCTTCGACCGCGCCGGGCTGAACCGCCTGGTCGCCTCCGTCGGCGGCGCCGACGTCCTGACGGTCGAGCCCTACCTGGCCGGGACCTCGGCGCACGAGGTCGCCGTCGCCCTGGAGGACCGGCGCCACCGCCAGCGCGCGCTCGGTGTCTCCCGCGAGGCCGAGCTGCGCAAGTACGGCACCCCGGAGGAGCACGACCGCGCCCACGGCCTGGACACCGAGGGCATCGCGCGCTCGGCGCGCGACTTCTTCCTGGTCTGAGCACCCCTATGGCGCGCGCGACGGGGCGGGCACCGGGCCCGTCGAGGACGGCCCGGTGCCCGAGGCGTGTCATTCCAGTGGGGGACAGCCCACAGAATGGGAAGACGATGAACCTCGTCAATCTTCAGGAAGTCTCGCTCGCGTACGGCCCGCTCGTCCTGCTCGACGGCGTCTCGCTCGGTATCGACGAGGGCGACCGGATCGGCGTCGTCGGCCGCAACGGCGGCGGCAAGTCGACCCTGGTCTCCGTCCTCGCCCAGGCCACCGAGCCCGACTCCGGCCGGGTGATCCACAACCGCGGCCTGCGCGTGGGCTTCCTGCACCAGCGCGACAGTTTCCCCGACACCACCGTCGGCGCCTATGTCCTGGGCGACCGCGCCGAGCACGAGTGGGCCGGCGACCCGCGCGTCCGCGACGTGCTGCGCGGCCTGCTCGGCGGCTGGGACCTGGGCGCCGGGATGGACACCCTCTCCGGGGGCGAGCGCCGCCGCGCCGCCCTCGCCCGCCTGCTCACCGGCGAGCACGACCTCATCGTGCTGGACGAGCCCACCAACCACCTCGACATCGAGGGCATCGCCTGGCTGGCCGACCACCTCAACGCCCGCAAGGAGGCGCTGGTGGTCGTCACTCACGACCGGTGGTTCCTGGACGCGGTCACCAACCGCACCTGGGAGGTGGTCGACGGCCGTGTCGAGCGCTACGAGGGCGGCTACGCCGCCTACGTGCTGGCCAAGGCCGAGCGGGAGCGGCTGGCCGCCGCGGCCGAGGAGCGGCGGCAGAACCTGATGCGCAAGGAGCTGGCGTGGCTGCGGCGCGGCCCCCAGGCCCGCTCGTCCAAGCCCAAGTTCCGGGTGGACGCCGCCAACGCGCTCATCGCCGACGTTCCGCCGCTGCGCGACACCGTCGAGCTGGTCAGCTTCGCCAGCGCGCGCTTGGGCAAGACCGTCATCGACCTTGAGCACGTGGACCTGAAGGCCGGGGACACCCCCCTGCTGGAGGACCTCACCTGGCAGCTGGGGCCCGGCGACCGGGTCGGCCTGGTGGGGGTGAACGGCGCCGGGAAGACCAGCCTGCTGCGCCTGTTGGCCGCCGAGCGCGAGGCGGACGGCGGCAGGGTGCGCCGGGGCCGCACCGTCAAGCTCGCCCACCTGTCGCAGAACCTCGCCGAGCTGGACCCGCGGACGCGCCCCTTGGAGGCCGTCAACGAGGTGCGCCAGTTCGTGACGATCGGCAAGCGCGAGTACTCCGCCGGGCAGATGCTGGAGCGGTTCGGCTTCCGGGGCGACCGGCAGTGGACGCCCATCGGCGACCTGTCCGGCGGCGAGCGCCGCCGCCTGCAGCTCCTCCGGCTGCTCATGGACGAGCCGAACGTGGTGCTGCTGGACGAGCCCACCAACGACCTCGACATCGAGACCCTGAATGAGCTGGAGGACCTGCTCGACGGCTGGCCGGGCTCGCTCGTGGTGGTCAGCCACGACCGCTACTTCCTGGAGCGCGTCACCGACCGCACCCTGGCGCTGATGGGCGACCGGACGCTGGCGTTCCTCCCCGGGGGCGTGGACGAGTACCTCTCCCGGCGCGCGCGCCAGGAGGGGCGGGACGCGGTGCCGGGGGTCGCCGCCTCCGCGGGCGGCGACTCCTCGGGCGGCGGCGAGGAGGCCCAGAACGCGGCCCCCGCGGTCTCGGCCGCCGAGCGCCGCGCCGCGCAGAAGGAGATGCAGCGCCTGGAGCGCCGTATGGACCGCATCGGCAAGCGCGAAGAGGAGCTGCACTCCCTCATGGCCGAGGCGGCCGACGACTATACGCGCCTGGCCGACCTCGACGCCGAGCTGAAGACCCTCCAGGCCGAGAAGGAGGAACTGGAGGAGCGCTGGCTCGCCGAGGCCGAGCGCATCGGAGAGTAGGGCCCCGGTGCCCCGCCCCTCGGGGCGGGGCACCCGGGTGTCCCTGAGGCGGGGGCGCGGTCAGCCGGCCTCGACCAGCCGCTCGAAGGTCTGCGCTATGTACTGGGCTCCGGCCTGGTTGGTGTGGATGTCAGGTCCGTCCTCGGTGTTGCACATCCACGTGTAGTCGCAGATGTACTGCACGTTGGTCGGCATGTCGGAGTCGCCGTCCTCGGGGACCTCGAAGTTCTCCGACTCGAAGGCCTCCTCCACGTCGGCCACCTGCATACCGGCGTCGCTGTAGGAGGAGCGCAGGATGTCGTTCATCTCCACCAGCACGCCGGTGGCGTAGTCCACCATCTCGTCCTCGGCGGACGGGTCCTCGTCGCCGTCGCCATCGCCGCCGTCCCCGCTCTCGCCGCCGCCGTCTCCTGAGTCACCCGAGTCCTCCAGCAGCAGCGCCGCGAGGAAGGGGTTGTAGTACGTCATGCCGATGACCTGCACATCCGGACCGGCGGCCGCGCGCAGGCGGGAGGTGATCTCGGGGACCTCCTCCTCCAGGCGGTCCAGACCGTCCTCGACGCAGTCCCGGTCGAGCTCCACGTCCGGCGTCCCGCCGTCCCCGCTCTCACCGTCGTCCCCGTCGTCCCCGTCGCCTCCGAGGTCGACGCACCCGGTGAAGTTGTTGCCGCCGATGTCGACCGTCACCAGGTCGACCTGTCCCCGGTGCTCTTCCAGGAAGCGCTCGGCCTGGGCGAGCTGCGTCCCCTCGGTGTAGCGCTCCCCGCAGGGCTCCAGCCCGCCGTCCTTGAAGGTGGTGGTGTCCTCGCCGCCGCACCCCATCCGCTCGTGGCGCAGCGACGGCCGGTCGTCCTTCAGCGTGCGGTACAGCGCGTCGGTGTAGCCGTCGGTGGTCTCCTCGAACCCGCCCTCGCCGTCGGGCTGCACGCCCACGGCCAGCGAGTCCCCCAGGGACAGGTAGTACCGCTCCTGAGACGCCCCGCCGGGCTCCTCCGAGGAGCAGGCGGCCGCCGCCAGGAGGACCGCCGCGGCGAGGGCGGCGCTGCGCTTGATGTGCACGTAGATCTCCGCTCGAATCGGACACGTTGTCTGCGCGCCCCGGCGGCATCCCGGTGAGGGGACGGATACCGCCGAGTAACAAGAGTGTCCGAAACGGGGGCGTTCGTCGAGGGGGCGCCGAGCGGGGCCCTCACTCGTCCAGCGGCGACAGCAGCGAGCGCAGCAGGGCGGCCAGCGCCGTGCGCTCGCCCGAGGGCATCGGCTCCAGGATCGACTCCTCGTAGCCCAGCAGGGCCTCCAGGGCGGCGTCCACGCGCTCGCGCCCCTCGTCGGTGAGCCGGACCAGCACCCCGCGCTTGTCGGCGGGGTCGGGGCGCCGCCGCACCAGCCCGGCCGCGGCCAGCCGGTCGATGCGGTTGGTCATGGTGCCCGAGGTGACCAGGGTGGCGCGGAGCAGCCGCCCCGGGCTCAGCTCGTAGGGGGCGCCGGAGCGGCGCAGCTCGGCGAGCACGTCGAACTCCCACGGCTCCAGGCCGTGGTCGGTGAACACCGTGCGCCGGGCCCGGTCCAGGTGGCGCGCGAGCCGCGAGACGCGGCTGAGCACCTGCAGCGGCGCCACGTCGAGGTCCGGGCGCTCCGCGCGCCACGCCTCGACCAGCCCGTCGACCTCATCACGCATGAGCACACCCTATCTCTTGATATCAAGATAGTGTGCCCGACACGGCGGCGGAGCGACAGCCGTCCGGCGCTACCGCTCCGTCCGCTTCCGGTCGACGGACTCCAGCGACGGCTTGGGCTCCAGCGCCGACAGCCCGTTCCAGGCCAGGTTGACCAGGTGCGCGGCGACCACCTCGCGCTTGGGCTTGCGCACCTCCAGCCACCACTGGCCGGTCAGCGCCACCATGCCCACCAGCGACTGGGCGTACATCGGCGCCAGCTTGGGGTCGTACCCGCGCTGTTTGAACTCTTCGGCCAGGATGTGCTCGACCTGGGTGGCGATGTCGCTGATCAGGCTGGCGAAACTGCCGGTGCCCGAGGCGGCGTGCGAGTCGCGGGCCAGGATACGGAACCCCTGGCTGTTCTCCTCGACGTAGCGCAGCAGCGCCAGCGCGGCGTTCTCGATCTTGCCGCGGGCGTGGTCGGCGGTGAGCGAGTCGCCGACCATCCCCAGCAGCGTGCGCATCTCGCGGTCCACGACGACGGCGTAGATGCCCTCCTTGCCGCCGAAGTGCTCGTACACCACGGGCTTGGAGACCCCGGCGCGGGCCGCCACCTCCTCCACGGAGGTGCCGTCGAAGCCGCGCTCGGCGAACAGCTCCCGGCCGATGTCCAGGAGCTGTTCCCGCCGTTCCTTGCCGGTCATCCGCTTCCTGCGGGACCGGGCCTTCTTCTCGCCCACGGCTTCCATGATGGTCCCCGACTCTAGACGCTCACGCGCTTGGCCGCGAGGCGTTCGGCGTTGGGCCAGCGGACCTTGGTGGCCCAGCCCAGCTTCTCGAAAGCCCAGATGACCCGGGCGGAGATGTCGACCTGCCCCTTGAGCACCCCGTGGCGGGCGCAGGTGGGGTCGGCGTGGTGCAGGTTGTGCCAGGACTCCCCGAAGGAGGGGACGGCCAGCCACCACACGTTCCGGGAGCGGTCCCGGACCTCGAAGTTCTCCTCGCCGATGGTGTGGCAGATGGAGTTGATCGACCACGTCACGTGGTGCAGCAGCGCAACCCGGACCAGTCCGGCCCAGAAGAACGCGGTGAAGGCGCCCCACCACGACATGGTCACCAGGCCGCCGATGAGGGCCGGGGTCAGGAGGGAGAACAGCACCAGCGGCACGAAAAGCTTGTCGACGCGGACGATGTCCTTGTCCTTGAGCAGGTCCGGGGTGAACCGCTTAGGCGAGGTCTTCTCCTCGCTCAAGAACATCCACGCCATGTGCGCGTAGAACAGCCCCTTGGCGACCGAGCGCCAGTCGTCGCCGAAGCGCCACGGCGAGTGCGGGTCGCCCTCGGCGTCGGCGTACTTGTGGTGGCGGCGGTGGTCGGCCACCCACTTGATGACGCTGCCCTCGATGGCCAGGCTCCCGGCCACGGCGAGCGCGATGCGCAGCGGGCGGTTGGCCTTGAAGGAGCCGTGCGTGAAGTGCCGGTGGAAGCCGACGGTGATGCCGAGGCCCGACACCAGGTAGAAGGCGGCGCCGATGCCCACGTCGAGCGGGGTCAGGCCCCAGCCCCAGGCGAAGGGGACCGCGGCGACCAGGGCCAGGAGCGGGACCAGGACGAACACGAAGACGGTGAACCGCTGGGCCTTGCTGGCCCCCTCGGGGTCGAGTTCCGGCTCGGGCGTCCGTTTGGGCGCGCTCTCGGCGACTACTGCGGTCATGTGCTGCTCCACCTGCGTTCTCGTGACGGCCGTGCGGGGCGTGCGTGCGGAGACGCCTCCGCCCGCGCCGCCCGACCGCCCGGCGATCGCGTCGACAACTTATACCTACGTAACCGTAACCTACGAGGGCGTAGGTTGCGCAAGGGCGGCACGGCGCCCCGCGTCCGCGGGGGCGGCGCGCAAGGGGCGGAGGGTCTTCGGGATGACCGGATGTCGGGGAGCGGCTATCGTGTGCGGTGGAGGCGTGCGCGGGCCGCGCCGCAGTCCATCCCGGGTGGTGTAATGGCAGCACTGCGGTTTTTGGTGCCGTTTGTCCAGGTTCGAGTCCTGGCCCGGGAGCCCTCGATGACCGATCTCACAGTCGGCCCGCGCCCCCGCCGCCCCCGGGCCCATGCGCAGGTCCGCCCCGGGGTGCGCCCCGACGCCCCCGACCGCCGCATGTATCCTTCCCCTGTCGGCCCCTGATCCCGCTCCCGCCAGCGTGCGCGCAGGGCGATGTTCAGCCTCGCCGACCGGTCGCGTCGGCCGCGCGGGGACACCCGCACGGCGGCGCCGGCGCGACGACGCATCCGATACCGCCAGCGACATGAGGAGTCTCCGCCCGTGAGCGTGAGCCGTCCGGCTGCCGTCATCGTCCTCGCGGCGGGCGAGGGCACCCGAATGAAGTCCAGGCTTCCCAAGGTCCTGCACGAGATCTGCGGGCGGGCGATGCTGGGCCACGTGCTCGCCGCCGCCGGGGAGCTGGAACCCGAGCGCACCGTCGCCGTCATCGGCCACGCCCGCGAGCGCGTCGGCGCCTACCTGGCCGAGGCCGCGCCGGAGGTGGCCACCGCCGTGCAGGCCGAGCAGAACGGCACCGGCCACGCGGTGCGGGTGGCGGTCGACGAGCTCAAGGCGCAGGGCGCCCGGCTCTCCGGCACCGTGGTGCTCGCCTACGGCGACACCCCGCTGCTGCGCGGCTCCACCCTGGCGGGCCTGGTCGAGGCGCACGAGTCGGCGGGCAACGCGGTCACCGTGCTCTCCGCGAAGGTCCCCGACCCGGCCGGATACGGCCGCGTGGTGCGCGACGCCGACGGGGTCTTCACCGAGATCGTCGAGCACGCCGACGCGACCGACGGGCAGCGCGCCGTCGACGAGATCAACTCCGGCATGTACGCCTTCGACGGCGACCTGCTGGCCGAGGTGGTCCACCGCCTGTCCACCGACAACGCCAAGGGCGAGGAGTACATCACCGACGCCGTGGCGATCCTGCGCGGCGACGGCCACCGGGTCGACGCCGCCGTGGCCGCCGACTGGGTGGAGATCCAGGGCGTCAACGACCGCGTGCAGCTCGCCGAGGCGCGCCGCCTGCTCAACGGGCGGCTGCTGGAGGCGCACATGCGCGCCGGGGTCACCGTCGTCGACCCCGCCACCACCTGGGTCGACGTCCAGGTCGAGGTGGGCCGCGACACGGTGCTCGAACCCCAGGTGCGGCTGCGCGGCGGCACCCGCGTCGGCGAGGGCGCCCTGGTCGGCCCCAACACCACGCTCACCGACACCCGGGTCGGCGACGAGGCGCGGGTCCGCGAGGCCTTCGCCGAGGGGGCCGAGGTCGGCCCCGGCGCCTCCGTCGGCCCCTACGTCTACCTGCGGCCCGGGGCGGTGCTGTGCGACGGCGCCAAGGCCGGAACGTTCGTCGAGGTGAAGAACTCGACCGTCGGCCCCCGGTCCAAGGTCCCGCATCTGACCTACGTCGGCGACGCCGACATCGGCGAGGGCGTCAACATCGGCGCCTCGTCGGTGTTCGTGAACTACGACGGCGTCGACAAGCACCGGACCACCGTCGGCGACCACGCGCGGACCGGGAGCGACAACATGTTCGTCGCCCCGGTGAACGTGGGGCCGGGCGCCTACTCGGGCGCCGGGACGGTGGTCCGCGATGATGTCCCGCCCGGTGCGCTGGCGGTCTCCGCCGGAGGCCAGCGCAACATCGAGGGGTGGGTGCAGCGGAAGCGCCCGGGCACCGCCGCGGCCGAGGCCGCAGAGCGCGCGCTCCGGGACGCCGAGATCCGCGACGAACACGCCGGCAAAGGCGAATGACATGTGTCTGTGGGGGATCTGAGAAGTGACCGGCATTAAGGCCGCGGGTCAGAAGAAGCTGATGCTCTTCTCCGGGCGCACGCACCCGGAGCTCGCCGAGCAGGTGGCCGAGCAGCTCGGCATCCAGGTGGTTCCGACCAGGTTCCAGGACTTCGCCAACGGCGAGATGTACGTCCGCTACCTGGAGTCGGCGCGCGGGAGCGACGCTTTCGTGCTCCAGTGCCACTCCGACCCGATCAACGAGTCCATCATGGAGCAGCTCATCATGGTGGACGCGCTCAAGCGGGCCTCGGCCAAGCGCATCACGGTGATCACGCCGTTCCTGGGGTACGCCCGGCAGGACAAGAAGCACCTGGGCCGCGAGCCGATCACCGCCCGGCTGATGACCGACCTGTTCGCCACCGCGGGCGCCAACCGGCTCATGGCGGTCGACCTGCACACCGACCAGATCCAGGGCTTCTTCAACGGACCGGTGGACCACCTGTTCGCGCTGCCGCTGCTGGCCGACTACATCAAGAGCCGGGTGGACGGGTCCGAGGCCACGGTGGTCTCGCCGGACGCCGGGCGGGTGCGCACCGCCGACCGGTGGGCCGACCGCCTGGGGCTGCCGCTGGCCATCATCCACAAGCGGCGCGACCCCGAGGTCGCCAACGAGGTCAAGGTGCACGAGGTCGTCGGCGAGGTCCAGGGCCGCACCTGCATCCTGGTCGACGACATGATCGACACGGCCGGCACCATCGTGAAGGCCGCCGACGCCCTCTACGAGCAGGGCGCCAGCAACGTCATCGCCGCCGCCACGCACGGCGTGCTCAGCGGTCCGGCCGCCGAGCGGCTGCAGAACTCGCGCATCTCCGAGGTGGTCATCACCAACTCGCTGCCGGTGCCCAAGGAGCGCGACTTCGACAAGCTGACCCAGCTGTCCATCGCGCCCCTCCTGGCCCGGGCCATCAACGAGGTGTTCAGCGACGGGTCGGTCACCAGCCTCTTCGACGGCTGACCGGTCCGTCGCCGCGTCCGGGGGAGGGCCCCAGGTCCTCCCCCGGACACCGATGTGTACGGAAGACGTCGGGCAAGGCATTAGACTGGACCGAGTGTCCCCGTGTCCGCGGGGTTCCACTGCGGCCACCGGGCCGATTGCCGCGTGGTCGCCGTGCCCGGGCGCGGCGCGCTTCGGCGTCTCCGCCTGCCTGCGGGACCGATCCCGTGCAGTTCTCCCGTGTCCCGCGGGAGTCGTTTCAGAGAAGTCGTGTTCCCCGCGTCCTGCGGGGACGAACCTCCGAGGAGTTTTGTCGTGTCCGAGGTACGCATCGCTGCCGAGCCGCGCACGGAATTCGGCAAGGGCGCCGCACGCCGCGCCCGCCGCGCGGGTAAGGTGCCGGCCGTCCTCTACGGCCACGGCACCGACCCCCGCCACATCACCCTTCCGGGCCACGACCTGATGCTCGCCCTGAAGACCCCGAACGTGCTGCTGCGCGTCGACGGCGTCGAGGGCAAGGAGAACCTGGTCCTGCCCAAGAGCGTGCAGCGCGACCCGATCAAGGGCTTCCTTGAGCACGTCGACCTGCTCGTGGTGAAGAAGGGCGAGAAGGTCAACGTCGAGATCGCGGTCAACCTGACCGGTGACGTCGCCTCCGGCGCCTCGGTCTACCAGGAGCTGGTGACCGTCGAGGTCGCCGCCGAGGCCACCCACATCCCCGAGGGCGTGGAGCACTCGGTCGAGGGCATGGAGGACGGTGCGCACGTCGTCGCGGGCGACCTGAGGCTGCCCGCCGGCGTGGAGCTGGTCACCGACCCCGAGGCCTGGGTCGCCTCGGTCTCCGCGGACCAGGCCGCCGAGGGCGAGGAGCCCGAGGAGGGCGGGTCCGAGGGCGAGGGCGAGTCCGCCGCGTCCGAGTCCGCCGAGTAGTCGGCCCTCCACCACTGATGGGCACGGGTCCGGTGCGCGGTCTCCTTGAGCGTCTGCTCGGGGGCCGCGCATCGGGTGTGTCCGGGGCCGAGACGGGCGACGACGGGGGACGGGGCGTGGCCGAGACCGAGCGCTGGCTGGTGGTGGGGCTGGGCAACCCCGGTCCCAAGTACGCCGGGAACCGGCACAACGTGGGGTTCATGGTGGTGGACGAGCTCGCCGAGCGCGGCGGCCACCGCTGGAAGGCGCACAAGGCCCACGCCGACGTCGCCGAGGGCCGCCTCGCAGGCGCGGCGGCGGTGCTGGCCAAGCCGCGCAGCTACATGAACCTCTCGGGCGGCCCGGTCGCCGGGCTGTGCCGGTTCTACAAGGTCCCGGAGGAGCGGGTCGTGGTCGTCCACGACGACATGGACATCGCCTTCGGGGCGCTCAAGCTCAAGCGGGGCGGGGGCGCGGGCGGCCACAACGGCCTGCGCTCGATCTCCTCCGCCCTGTCCGGGCCGGACTACCTGCGCGTGCGCGTGGGCGTGGGGCGCCCGCCGGGCCGCATGGACCCGGCCGCCTACGTGCTCAAGGACTTCTCCTCCGCCGAGCGCAAGGACCTCCCGCTGGAGCTGGCGCGCGCCGCCGACGCGGTGGAGTCGCTGGTCACCGAGGGCCTGGAGCGGGCGCAGAACGCCTTCCACGCCTGAGGACCGCCGCCGCCCGCGGGGCGGCCGAGAAGGGGCCCGGCCGACGGCCGGGTTTTTTCTTAACCCGATTAGGTCACGTCACGCGACTGAGCGATCACTCTTGGCTACTGTGGGGCCATCGGAGCGAGTTTTCGCGCCTGCCGATTCCCCGCACTGCACGGGCCGGTTCCGCCGGGCCGCGGTCGGCGGCGCGCCTGGTTCGAGGGGAGGAGCCATGGCGGTGGTCGTCGGCGTGCGGGACGGGGCCGGTGAGCGCCGGGACGTGCGCGCCCCGGCCGCGTGGGTGCGGGGGTACACGCGCGGCCTGGTGGCGCTGGACGCCGCGGCGGCCGGGATGTCCGGGGCGGTCACCCACCAGCTGCACTTCCAGGGGCGGGTGGAGGAGCCGTCGGCCGCGGCGCACGCCGGACTGTCCCTGGCGCTGCCGTTGCTGTGGGTCGCGGTGGTCGGGCTGGGCGGGGGCTACGCCCGCCGCTTCCTGGGGGTGGGCACCGAGGAGTTCCGCCGGGTGCTGGGCGCCGGGGTGGTGCTGACCGCGGCCGCCGCCATCGCCGGGTTCGCCGCCCTGCCCGTGCTGGCCCGCGGGTTCGTGCTGGTGGCGCTTCCGGCCACGGTGCTGGCGAGCCTGGTGCTGCGGTACGGCTGGCGCAAGCGGCTGCACCGGCTGCGCCGATCCGGGCGGTGCATGGGCGGGGCGGTCGTGGTGGGCCACCGCGAGGCCGTCGCCGGCCTCATCCGCCAGCTGCGCGGCGAGCCCTACCACGGCATGCGCGTGGTGGGGGCCTGCCTGCCCGGCGGGGGCGAGGGCCGCGGCGCGGCCGCGGTCGACGGGGTCCCGGTGCTGGGCGGCTTCTCCGACGCGGCCGAGGCCGCCGCGCGGGCGGGCGCCGAGACGGTGGCGGTGCTGGCCTGCCCGGAGATGGACGGGGTGGAGCTGCGGCGGCTGGCCTGGCGGCTGGAGAAGTGCGGCACCGACCTGACCGTGGCCCCGGCGCTGATGGAGGTGGCCGGGCCGCGCACCACCATCCGGGCGGTGGCGGGCCTGCCGCTGCTGCACGTGGAGCACCCGGAGCTGGAGGGGGCGCGCCGGGTGGTCAAGGGCCTGTTCGACCGGGCGGCCGCGGGCGCGGCGCTGCTGCTGCTGGCGCCGGTGTTCGCGGTGCTGGCGGCGGCGGTGAAGGCCGCCGACGGCGGGCCGGTGTTCTTCCGGCAGACCCGGGTGGGCAAGGACGGGGCCCACTTCCCCCTGGTGAAGTTCCGTACCATGGTTCCGGCGGCCGAGGAGATGAAGAGCGGTCTGCTCGGCGCCAACGAGCACGACGGTGTGCTGTTCAAGATGCGCGCGGACCCTCGCGTGACGTCGGTCGGGGCCTGGCTGCGCCGGTACTCGCTGGACGAGCTCCCCCAGCTCGTCAACGTGGTGCGCGGCGAGATGTCGCTGGTGGGCCCGCGGCCGCCGCTGCCCGAGGAGGTCGCGCGCTACGGGCGCGACGTGCGCAGGCGGTTGGTGGTGAAGCCGGGGATGACCGGTCTGTGGCAGGTGAGCGGGCGTTCCGACCTCTCCTGGGAGGAATCGGTCCGCTTGGACCTGCGTTACGTGGAAAACTGGTCGCTGACCCTGGACGTGCAGATTCTCTGGAAGACGTGGTCAGCGGTGATCCGCGGGGCGGGAGCGTACTGAGGCCGGTGAGCAGCATCCGAAACGATCATGAAGTCGCGCGTGACCTGGCGGGCGAGGCGGGGCAGCAGCTCTTGCGGCTGCGGGCCCGGCACGGGTTCGAGGAGCCCGACGTCCTGCGCACCCTCGGGGACCGCACGTCGCACGAGTTCCTCTTCTCCGCGCTGGGGCGGCTGCGCCCCAGCGACGCGGTGCTGTCCGAGGAGGGGGTGGACGACCCGGCCCGGCTGAGCGCCCGCCGGGTGTGGATCATCGACCCGCTGGACGGGACCCGCGAGTTCGCCGAGGCGGGGCGGACCGACTGGGCCGTGCACGTGGCCCTGTGGGAGAACGGGCGGCTGGCCGCGGGGGCGGTGGCGCTGCCCGCGCAGGGGTCCACACTCTCCTCCGCCGACCCGCCGTGGCTGCCCGAGGAGCGGCCCAGCGGGCAGCGGCTCCGGATCACCGCCAGCCGCACCCGGCCGCCGGAGTTCGTCCAGAAGATGGCCACCGCGCTGGGCGCGGAGATCGTGCCGATGGGCTCGGCCGGGGCCAAGATCTGCGCGGTGCTGCTGGGCATCGCGGACCTGTACGTGCACGCCGGGGGCCAGTTCGAGTGGGACAGCGCGGCGCCGGTCGCGGTGGCCCGCGCCGCGGGGCTGCACGCCTCCCGGATCGACGGCTCGGACCTGGAGTACAACGCGCTCGACCCGTCGCTGCCCGATATCCTTGTATGTCGACCGGAATTGTCGGGTATGTTGTTGGGGAGCATCCGCGACGTGGCGGATCTGGACGGGGCGGGCCCCCAGGCCGCCGGGTAGGCGGGCGGGCCGCGGCCCGCCGTCGGACTTCACGGGAGCGAGGCGCATTACATGGGCACGGCAGCGGAGCTCGGACGGTACCGGCTCTCCCAACTGGACCACCTCGAGGCCGAGGCCGTCTTCATCATGCGCGAGGTGGCCGCCGAGTTCGAGCGGCCGGTGCTGCTCTTCTCCGGCGGCAAGGACTCCCTCGTGCTGCTCCGCCTGGCCGAGAAGGCCTTCTTCCCCGGCCGCGTGCCCTTCCCCGTGATGCACGTGGACACCGGGCACAACTTCCCCGAGGTGATGGAGTTCCGCGACCGCCGCCTGGCCGAGGCCGGGATGGAACTGGTGGTCGCCTCCGTCCAGGAGCAGATCGACCAGGGCAAGGTGGTCGAGCCCACCGGCCGGTGGGCCAGCCGCAACCGGCTGCAGACCGCCGCCCTGCTGGAGGCCATCGAGGAGCACGGGTTCGACGCCGCCTTCGGCGGGGCCCGGCGGGACGAGGAGAAGGCCCGCGCCAAGGAGCGCGTCTTCTCCTTCCGCGACGAGTTCGGCCAGTGGGACCCCAAGGCCCAGCGACCCGAGCTGTGGAACCTGTTCAACACCCGGATCGACCGCGGTGAGCACATCCGGGTGTTCCCCATCTCCAACTGGACCGAGCTGGACGTGTGGGACTACATCCGGCGCGAGGGGCTGGAGCTGCCCTCCATCTACCACGCGCACCGGCGCCCGGTGTTCGAGCGCGACGGCATCCTGCTCGCCGACGGCCCCTTCATCAACCGCGACGAGGACGAAGAGGTCTTCGAGGCGACCGTCCGCTACCGCACAGTCGGCGACATGACCTGCACCGGTGCGGTCCGCTCCACCGCGACCGAGATCGACGAGATCATCGCCGAGATCGCCGCGACGCGGATCACCGAGCGCGGCCAGACCCGCGCCGACGACCGCGCCAGCGAGGCGGCCATGGAGGACCGCAAGCGCGAAGGCTACTTCTGACCGGCCCTACCCGCACCGATCCCTTCCCGAGGAACGCGCGCACCATGACCAACGACATCCTGCGGTTCGCCACGGCCGGTTCCGTCGACGACGGCAAGAGCACCCTCATCGGCCGCCTGCTCTACGACTCCAAGTCCATCTTCGAGGACCAGCTCGACTCGGTCGAGCGCACCAGCCGCAGCCGCGGCGAGGAGCAGACCAACCTCGCGCTGCTCACCGACGGCCTGCGGGCCGAGCGCGAGCAGGGCATCACCATCGACGTCGCCTACCGGTACTTCGCCACCCCGCGGCGCACCTTCATCATCGCCGACACCCCCGGGCACATCCAGTACACCCGGAACATGGTCACCGGCGCCTCGACGGCCGACCTGGCGGTGATCCTGGTCGACGCCCGCAAGGGGCTGCAGGAGCAGAGCCGCCGGCACGCCTTCCTGGCCACCCTGCTGCAGGTGCCGCACCTGGTGGTGGCGGTCAACAAGATGGACCTGGTGGACTACTCCCAGGAGCGGTTCGAGGAGATCCGCGCCGAGTTCACCGACTTCGCCGCCAAGCTGGACGTCACCGACCTGGCGTTCATCCCCATCTCCGCGCTGCACGGCGACAACGTGGTGGAGCGGTCCATGGAGATGGCCTGGTACGAGGGCACCTCGCTGCTGCACCACCTGGAGAACGTGCACATCGCCTCGGACCGCAACCTCATCGACGCGCGGTTCCCCGTGCAGTACGTGGTGCGCCCGCACAAGGCCGACGACCCCGACCTGCACGACTACCGCGGCTACGCCGGCCAGATGGCCGGGGGCGTGCTGCGCAGGGGCGACGAGGTCGTGCACCTGCCCTCCGGCATCTCCTCGCGGGTGGCGCGGATCGTCACGGCCGACGGCGACCTGGACGAGGCGTTCAGCCCGCAGTCGGTGACGGTGCTGCTGGAGGACGACATCGACATCTCCCGGGGCGACATGATCTGCCGCCCCAACAACCGCCCGCGCGAGGCGCGCGACCTGCAGGCGATGGTCTGCTGGATGGCGGAGTCGCGCACCCTCACCCCGCGGTCCAAGCTGCTGCTCAAGCACACGACGCGGACCACCAAGGTGATGGTGAAGGACCTGCTGTACCGGCTGGACGTGAACACGCTCAGCCGCGATGAGCACCCCGCGGAGCTGGCGCTCAACGAGATCGGGCGGGTGGCGCTGAAGTCGGCCCAGCCCCTGTTCGTCGACGAGTACAAGCGCAACCGCACCACCGGCGGGTTCATCCTGGTGGACGAGGGCACCAACACCACCGTCGCCGCGGGCATGGTGCTCGACGCCGACTGATCCGGCCCCGGGGGTACACTCCGGGACCAGCGATAACCACGGAAAGCAAGCAATCCGTCACAGGGCGTACTAGTGTTGCGTCCTGTGAGCGGATTTCGTCTGGTGTTCGTCGGGGGGATCGGCCGGTCCGGATCCACGCTCATCGAGCGGCTCCTGGGGGAGCTGCCGGGGGTGTGCTCCATGGGCGAGGTCGTGCACATGTGGCGGCGCAGCCTCGTCGACGACGAGGTGTGCGGCTGCGGCGCGCCGTTCACCCGCTGCCCGTTCTGGGCGGAGGTGGGCCGGGAGGCCTTCGGCGGGTGGGGCCGGGTCGACCCGGCCCAGGTCCTGGAGCTCAAGGCGGCCGTGGACCGGACCCGGTTCGTTCCGGGGCTGCTCGCCGACGACCCCCCGCCGGACCTGGCGGCGCGCGCCGCCCGCTACACCGACTTCTACGACCGGCTCTACGCCGCGGTGGCCCGGGTGAGCGGGTGCCGCACCGTGGTCGACTCCAGCAAGCACGCCTCGCTCGCCGCGTGCCTGCGGCTGCGCTACGGGGCGCGGATGCGGCTGCTGCACATCGTGCGCGACCCCCGCGCGGTCGCGCACGCCTGGGGCAAGCGGGTGCCCCGGCCCGACGCCCGGCCCACCAGCCCCGAGCAGTTCATGGCGCGCTACTCGCCCACCCGCGCGGCCGTGCAGTGGGTGGCGCAGAACGGCGTGCTGGCGGCGCTGGAGCGCGGCGGGCTGCCCACCCTCCGGGTCCGCTATGAGGACTTCGCCGCCGACCCGCTGGGGGAGCTGCGCGGCATCGCCGAGTTCGCGGGGTGCGCGGCCGACGGGCTGCCCCTGGAGGCGGACGGGTCGGCGGAGCTGTCCCCGGCGCACACGGTGTCGGGCAATCCGATGCGGCTGACGGCGGGGCCGGTACGGGTTCGGGCGGACGTGACGTGGCGCTCGCAGCTGGCGGCCCCGTCGCGCGTGGCGGTGTCCGCGCTGACGCTCCCGGTTCGGTGGAGATTCGGGTACTGAAGGCGACACGCCCGATTCGGTCACCTTTAGTAGTGAATCGATTGCGTATTGTGAATATCCCATGGTGTCCCAAGGGGGGTTCCAGGACGACCCGGGAGGGGGCCGATCGTGGAGCGGGAGCGCGGGCGCGGGGGAGCGCACGGGGGCGGACCGCCGAGGGGCAGGGCGGTGCAGGTCGGTGCGGCGCTGGCGGCCCTTCTCGTGGCGACGGCGGCGTGCGAGGAGAAGGAGGGGCTGGCGGGCCTGGAGGGGCTCGGGGTCCTGGAGTCGGAGCCGCCGGAGCCGGCGGCCCCGGCCTCGGACGGGCCGGGGGGCCTGGTGATCCCGCGGCAGCCGACGCCGTCGCCGAGCCCGTCGCCGGAGGGGCCGGGAGGGCTGGTGATCCCGCAGCAGCCGACGCCGTCGCCGAGCGCCTCGCCCAGCCCGTCGCCCAGTGTGTCGCCGAGCCCGTCGCCCAGCGCCTCGCCCAGCCCGTCGCCCAGTGCGTCGCCGAGCGCCTCGCCCAGCCCGTCCCCTTCTCCGAGCCCGTCCCTGTCCCCGTCCCCCTCGCCATCCCCCTCCCCGGTCCCGTCACCGTCGCCGCAGACCCCGCCGGTCGCGCCGTCGCCGAGCCCGTCGCCCGGGGGGCAGCCCGAGCCCGTGCCGTCCCCGGGCACCACCCCGGAGCCGCCCGGAGGCGACCCCCGTTGCGACGTCAGCGAGATCCTGGAGCCCTCGTGCGGCGTGTGGTGGGGGGCGAGCCCGTGGCAGGGCGATCCGGAGCCGCTTGAGCGGGCGGCCGATCGCAAGCTCGACATCGTCTACACCTGGAACGGCATCGACCAGACCGAGATCCCCACCGACACCGAGCTGGAGTACGCCGAAGACGGGCGGATCATCCACGCCAACATCGAGGCGAAGCGGTTCAACATGCGGGGCCACCCGGTGCAGGACTACAAGGACATCCTGGTCGGGCGCTTCGACCGGTCGCTGACCGCCCAGGCGGAGCGCATCGCCGAACTGGAGCACCCCGTCTTCGTGACCTTCGACCACGAGGCCGACGCGAACAAGCGGTACAACCGGCGGGGCACGCCGGAGGAGTTCGTGATGGCGTGGCGGCACATCGTCGACGTGTACCGCGAGAACGGCGCGGACAACGCCGTCTGGGTGTGGAACGTGACCGGCTGGCCCGACAACCTCTCCCGCCTGCCCCGGTTGTGGCCCGGCAACGAGTACGTGGACTGGATCAGCTGGGAGGCCTACAACATGACCGGGTGCGAGCTGATGCCGCACTGGGACGAGGTGGTCTCGTTCGAAGAGGCGCTGCGCCCGGCCTACGAGTGGGTGCAGGAGGAGGGGCCCAAGCACGGCATCGACCCGGACAAGCCGGTGATGATCGGGGAGATGGGGACGGTGCCGATCCCGGGCGACCCGATGGCGACGGCCAAGTGGTACGCCGACATCCCTCAGGTGCTCAAGCGCTACGAGCGGGTGAAGGCCGTGAAGATGTGGGACGGGAAGACCGCGCCCACCTGCGACTTCCGGGTCGGCCAGGACGCCTACGCGCAGTGGGGGTACGGCCTGGCGGGGAGGCACCCGTACGTGGCGGTGCCCGAACGGGTCCAGGAGATCGTGGACCGGGCGCTGGAGACCAAGGAGCACCTGCGCAAGGTCCAGGAGGAGGTCCACGGGCGGCCGCGCCGGGGCGAGTGACCTCGCGGCCCCCGCAGGCGCTCTCAGGGCCCAGACGGCGTCCGAGGCCCCGGCGCCTCCTCTACCGGCCCTTACAGGCCCTTGCCGTGCCGGTGCAGGGTGCGGAGCACCCACGGTGCGGGCAGGCCGCAGGCGACCGCCAGCGCCAGCGGGGTCCGGGGCTCCAGGGGCCGCGCCCGGAAGGTGCGGCCGACCCACCGCAGGGCGGCGCGGCGGCGTCCGGCGGCCGCCTCCGCGAAGGCGATCTGCCCGGCCACACGCGCGTAACCGCCGGGCACCAGGCGGAACTCGGGGTAGCGGTCGAGCAGCCAGCGCAGCGCGGTCGCGATGGTCTGCCACCGCCCGGCGAAGTGCGAGCGCCGGTGCCAGAGCACCCGGACGCCCGGCGCCGGGATGTTCCGGATGGGCGCGCGGCGGGCCATGCGCAGCAGCAGCTCGTAGTCCTCGGCGTAGCTGCCGGGCAGCTCCTCGCTGACGGGGCCCTCGCCCTCCAGCAGCGCCTCGCGCCGGATGAGGAACGTGGAGGGGTGCAGCTCGGTGAGCCGCGAGCCGAGCAGGTCGGAGAAGGTGACGGCGGTGCGGTCCAGCATCCGCTCGGCCTCGGTCCGGTCGTAGACGACCCGGATGCCGCAGCAGACCATCTCCGTCCCGGGGTCGGTCAGCAGCACCTCCACCTGGGAGCGGAGCTTTCCGGGGAACCAGGTGTCGTCGTCGTCGCAGAAGGCCACGTACTCGCCGCGCGCGGCCATGATGCCGGTGTTGCGGGCGCCGGCCAGGCCGGGGCTGTGGTCGTTGGGAACGACCTCCACCGGGCGCCGCGGGTCATCGGAGGCCAGGGAGGTGTCGGGGTCGTCGTTGTCGAAGACGACGACGGTGCGCAGCACCCCGGGGTAGTCCTGCTCGGCGATCGAGCGCAGGGTGCGGCGCAGCAGGTCGGGGCGGTCGCGGGTGGGGACCACGGCGCACACGGTCGGCCAGGTGCTCGGCGCCTTCTCCAGCGCGGGCAGCGGGTGGTCGGGGCGCGGCGGGGGCGCGAGCAGGTCGATGAGCTCCCCGGCGCGGCGGGCGGCCGCCTCGGCGCCGTCCCCGTCGTCGCCGCTCCCGGGCGCGCCGATGCGGAACTCGCCGGGGTGGGCGACGGCCTTGTCCAAGGCGGCGGAGAGCTGCTGGGCGGTGGCGCAGGCGCGCACCAGCCCGGAGGCGTCCAGGCGGGCGACGAAGCGGAGCTGGTGGTCGTCCACGTGCTCGCCGAGCTCGGGGTCGCGGGCGGCGGCCAGCGGCAGGTGCCCGGCGCGGCGGGCGGCGGTGATGGACCCGGGACCGCCGTGGGTGACCACGGCGGCGGCCGAGCGCATCAGCTCCTCCAGGCGGTCGGGCGGCAGGAAGGGCTCGCCCTCGGCGTCCGCGGGGGCGGGGGAGCGGCCGTGCTGCACCAGGACCCGGACCTCGGGGCGTTCGCGGGCGTAGGCGTCGGCCCACTCCACCAGGCGGCCGAACGGGTGGTGGTCGGTGCCCGCCGTGACGAGGACCAGCGGGGAGTCGGCGGGGCCGGGGGCCGGGGTACGGGGCGCGTGGTTCACAGCAGCGGTCCTACGGTGATGGCGGTGGGCATGAACGAGCGCTGCTCCTCCCACTGGGCGAGGAAGAGCCGGGTGAACGGGCGGCACAGGCGGGCCGTCAGGGTCGGGGTCTCGATGCGGTCGTAGACCTCGATGTAGACGGTGGGCACCCGCAGCAGCCGGGCCAGGACGAAGAACGGCAGGGCGACCCCGGCGCCGGTGGAGACCACCGCGGCCGGGCGCCGGGCGGCCAGCACGCGCACCGCCAGCGCCGTGTTGCGCAGCAGGTTGGGCACGTTGCGGGTGGTGGGGTGGTGGGCCCAGTGCACCTCCTCGCCGTGCAGCAGCGACTCGGCGTCGGGGGTGCGGAAGGTGACCCAGGTCCGCTCCCGGCCCGACCACCACGGGCGCAGGGCCATGAGCTGGGCGAGGTGGCCGCCGCTGGAGGCGACCAGCAGCACCGGGGCGCTCTGGGCCGGGGCGTCCTCCTCGGCCTGGACCCCTGCGGTCAGATTCGGAGCGCGCCCGGAGGGCGCGATGAACGCGGTTGGCACGGGGACATCATTGCATAACTGAGAGTAATATCTTCATTGCCTTGTGTGGTTTCATGAGGAAATCCCCGAGCCGCCCCCCACAACCCCCGGAAACCGGCCCCACCCAACCCCCCACCGCCCCCCGCGGCTACTTCGGT